>JBJMNK010000021.1:0-81644 GCA_045804265.1 Gemmatimonadaceae bacterium
GAAAGTGACCTCGTCCGGCTCGACATGCTGATCAACGGCGACCCGGTGGACGCGTTCAGCGTCATCATCCACCGCGACAAGGCGTATGACTGGGGGCGCAAGATCGCCGACAAGCTGAAGGACCTGATCCCGCGCCAGCTGTTCGAGGTCGCGATCCAGGCGGCGATCGGGACGAAGGTCATCGCGCGCACTTCGGTGAAGGCGCTGCGCAAGGACGTGCTCGCGAAGTGCTACGGCGGCGACATCAGCCGCAAGCGCAAGCTTCTCGAGAAGCAGAAGGAAGGCAAGAAGCGGATGAAGCAGGTCGGCTCGGTCGAGATTCCGCAGGAAGCGTTTCTCGCGGTGCTGCAGGTCGACTGACCATGGCGGGATGCCGCCGTGCGCTTTTCGGCCGTAAGCGATAAGCTGCAAGCAGGCAGTGGAACGGCGTCGAAGGTGCGCACCTTCGACGCCGTTCGCTTACAGCTTCACGCTTATAGCTTATAGCCTTGTGTCCAGCCTCGTCATCCAGACCTCCTTCCTCGGCGACACCGTGCTCACCACGCCGCTGATCGCGCGGCTGGCCGAGCGCGGGCCGGTGGATGTGCTGGTGACGCCGGCATCGGCGCGGCTGCTGGCGAACCATCCGGCGATCCGGGAGACGATCGTCTACGACAAGCGCGGGCGCGATCGCGGCGTCGCCGGGTTCGCACGGATGGCGCGAGCGCTGCGCGCGCGGCGCTACGATGCGGCGTATCTCGCCCAGGGCTCCGCGCGCAGCGGAGCGCTCGCGCTCGCGGCGCGGGTTCCGCGTCGTGTTGGTTTCACCACGTCGGCGGGACGCGCGTTCTACACCGTCCGGGTCCCGGCGCCCCTGGGGATGCACCACGCCGAGAAGCTGTTCACGTTAGGCAGCGCCGGTGGCGGGCGCCCATCGTCGCGCGATGACCTGAGGCCGCGACTGTATCCGGGCCCCGATGAGCGCCGCGCAGCCGATGAGCTGCTCGGCGTCCGGGCGGGTGAGGAGCTGCCGCTGGTTGCGCTCGCGCCAGGGAGCGTCTGGGCAACGAAGCGCTGGCCGTACTATCCCGCCCTCGCACGGGCGCTGGCCGGGCGCGCCCGGCTGGTCATCATCGGCGGGCGTGAAGACGGGGCGCTCGCGCGCGAGATCATGAACGCAGCGGGCGACGACACTGCCATCGATGCGACGGGACGGCTTACATTGCTTGCGTCGGCCGAGGTGATCGGGCGCGCGCGCGTAATCGTCAGCAATGACTCGGCGCCGCTGCACCTCGCCTCGGCGATGGGTACTCCGACCGTTGCGCTGTTCGGCCCGACCGTGCCGGCGTTCGGCTTCGGGCCGCTCGCGGCACGGTCGGCCATCGTCGAGGACGACCTGCTCGCATGCCGTCCGTGCGACCGGCACGGCCCGCAGCGTTGTCCGCTCGGTCATTGGAAATGCATGTTGCACCAGTCGCCGGAGCGCGTGGCCGGCATCGTTAGCGGACACCTCATCTCGTGAGCCCCAGATGGCCCATCGCGACCAGCGATTCATCATCGGTGTAGATCTCGGCGGGACGAACATCGTCGTCGGCGCGATGCCGGAGGACGGAAGCCGGCATTACGCGTTGCGCTCGCAACCGACGATGGCCGACATGGGCGCCGACGTCGTGGTGAACCGCATCGTGCAGATGGTGAACGACGTCATCGCGGTAACGATGGCCGAGGCGGGGGTGAAGCGGGACCAGTTCGCCGGGGTGGGAATCGGCGCCCCGGGGCCGCTCGACCGCGAGCGCGGAATAGTCATCGTCGCGCCGAATCTCGGCTGGAAGGACTTCCCGCTCCGCGACCGCGTCGCGAACGCCGTCGGTCTGCCGGCGACGCTCGACAACGACGCCAACTGTGCAACGTTAGGCGAGTGGTGGATCGGCGCGGCACGCGGCGGCCGCGCCGTCGTCGGCATGACGATCGGCACCGGGATCGGCGGGGGGCTGGTGGTCGACGGGCGACTGTGGCACGGCGCATCCGACGTCGCCGGAGAGATCGGTCACACCACCATCGACATGCACGGCCGGCGCTGCAAGTGCGGCAACTATGGCTGCCTCGAAGCCTACGCCTCCGGCCCCAACATCGCCGAGCGCGCGCGTGAGCAGGTGAGCGGCGACGGCGACTCGGTGCTCCGGCGCATGGTCAACGGCAACCTCGACCAGATCACCGCACACACCGTCTACGAGGCGGCACATGCGGGTGACCGGATCGCGCTCGATGTCGTGAAGGAGACGGCGGCGTTCCTGGGCGCAGGAGTGGCGAACCTGCTCAACACCTTCAATCCGGATGTCGTCGTCATCGCGGGTGGCGTGACGCAGGCCGGCGAGGCGCTGTTCGAGCCGCTCCGCGCCGAGGCGCGGCGCCGTGCATTCAAGCCCGCCTATGACGCGTGCCGCATCGTACCTGGAGAGCTCGAGGGCGCAGCCGGCGTCGTCGGAGCGGTGGCCACCTTCCGCCATCAGCATCCGCACGTCGCGTGAATCGCCGGAAGCGCGTCGGCGTCATCGGCTCGTTTGTCTGGGACATCATCCACGGTCGTGACGTCCGCACCGACCCGGTCGAGGAGTGGGGAGGAATCACCTACGCGTTGAGCGGTTTCGACGCCGCGCTCCCCGATGACTGGGAGATCGTGCCGGTGATGAAGGTCGGCAGCGATCTCGCAAATCGAGCGCGCGAGTTCCTCGCCACGCTGAGGCGCATCGCGCCCGACGCCGCGCTCTATGAAGTGCCGGTCCCGAACAACCGCGTCGAGCTTCGCTATCTCAGCGACGAGCGGCGCACCGAGGTGATGAGCGGCGGTGTCCCGAGCTGGAGCTGGGCCGCGCTGCGACCGATGCTCGCCGGACTCGACGCGCTGTACGTGAATCTCATCAGCGGATGGGAGATCGATCTCGAGGTGGCGAAGCTGCTGCGCCAATCCTTCGCGGGGCCGATCTACTGCGACCTTCACTCCGTGACACTCGCGCTCCGCGCAGACGGCCTGCGCGAGCTGCGACCGCTCGCCGACGTCGCCGAGTGGTGCCGGTGCTTCGACATCATCCAGGTGAACGAGGATGAGCTGGCGATGATGGCGCCGGACGGGATGGCACTCGCGGCCACCGCGCTTGCCGCCGGAGTTCGGTGTCTATGCGTCACGCTCGGCGCGCGCGGGATGGCGTACTTCGCAGCATCTGGTTTCGATCGGCTCTCCGATCTCGCGACGCGCCATGAACTTGGCGTTTCGATGGGCGCGATACGCACGCAGCGGATCGCCGCGGCTGCAACTCGCGAGCCGCGCGGCGATCCGACTGGATGTGGAGATGTTTGGGGCGCGACCTATTTCTCTCGGCTGCTCGCCGGTGATATGTTCCCCGTCGCCATCGACGCCGCGCAAAAAGCAGCCGCGCGGAACTTCGAGCATCGCGGCGCCTCCGGGCTCGCGAGCTACCTGCGAGGAGAGCTCTCCACTACGTGACCACCGTCATCAACGTCCCCCCGTCACTCGACGACGTCACGTTCGAGCAGGTGCTGGAGCAGATCGCAGGCGTTCCCACCGATGAGAAGCTGCTCGTCGACGCGCGACACGCGCGCTGGGCGTCGCCGTTCGGCCTGACCGCGCTGCTCACGCTCGCGCAGTCACGCAGCGAGCGCGCCGCGTTCGCGCCGCCCGAATCCGACGACACGCTCTCGTACTGGACGCGCGCGGGGTTCTTCAAGTACGCGGCCGATCTCTTCGAGATCGTCGGGACCGCGCCGCGGCAGAAGAGCTCCGGCGAGTCCGACGTGCTGCTCGAGATCACGCCGATCACGAAGAGCGACGATGTCCACGAGGTCGTCGGTCGCATCCAGCAGAAGGCACAGCACATCCTCACGCGCGAGCTCAATCTCGACGCCAAGGCGACGATGGGCTTCGCGATGACACTCTCCGAAGCGTGCCAGAACATCGTCGAGCACGCGGGACGCGGCGGATGGGTGGCGGTGCAGACATACAAGTGGACGAAGCGTCTCGGTCGTCGCGTCGTCGTGATCGCGGTGAGCGATGCCGGCGTCGGATTCCGGCAGTCGCTCGAGAGCGCACCCGGTCGCGTCCGCAGCGATCGGTGGGACGACGCGATGGCGCTCGAAGAAGCAGTCGTGCGTGGCGTCAGTCGGTTCCGTGACCCGGGTCGTGGACAGGGGCTTGCAGGGGTTCGACGATACGTCGGCCGCTGGGACGGCAAGCTCTCGGTGCGCAGCGGGACCGCTCGCATCGCAATCGTTCCGACCTGGGACGACGACGTCGCGCTGAAGGAAGGACTCCCCCCGTTCCCCGGTGCACAGATGCAAATCACCATTCCGGAGCGAGTGGCGGCCGGCCGATGATCAATCACATCGACCTGAGCACGGTGCTGCGCCGCACGGTGTGCGACCTGTACTCGAACCTCGTCACCCGCCCAACCGGTGCGGCTGTCCGCACCGCCATCGAGACTCAGCTCGCGGAGCTCGGTGGCCGCACCGTGACCGTCATCGATTTCAGCAACGTCAGGCTGCTCGATTTCTCCTGCGCGGACGAAGTCGTGGCCAAGCTGCTCCTCCCGTACTGCGACGACTGCCCGCCGCGCGACGCGTACTTCGTCTTCCGCGGAATGAGCGAGACACATCTCGATGCACTCGAGCACGTGCTCGAGCGGCACCGGCTCGCGCTCGTGCTGCAGCAGGAGGACGGGATGGCCACGATCATCGGCGCGGTGTCGCCGGTCGAACGGAAGGCGTGGGACGCGGTGACGGAGCTCGGGAGCGCGACGTGCGACGAAGTGGCGCGCCAGGTCGGCGTTGCCACCGAGGAAGCGGAGACGCTGCTCGGCGCACTGGCGCGGCGGCGGCTGATGATGAAGCTCGACGACCAGTGGGTCTCGGTCGGCGCACCGTTATGATCCGCACATGGTGAAGGGGCCGGGCGACGACTACCGCCAGCGTCCGCTGCGCGTCGTCGGCTTCACCTCGACCCGGGCGAGCGATCCGGAGCGCGGGCCGATGGTGACGATGAACCCCGACGACGCACGCACGCGGCTGCTGGTGGATGGGGAGCTGGCATGGGTGTATGGACCCCGCCGTCACGAGCTTGCCGAGGTGCGCCTCGACGAGCGCCTCACGCGCGGCGACGTCAACCTGCGCGACATCGTCGGTGTCGCGCCGTCGGAGATCGTCCGCGTCGTCAAGCCGGACCTCGACGACCGCGGCGGTGCGGTGCGCGGCGTCCGGCTCGCGTGACATGAAACGGCACCGGCGCCGCGGGTGAGCGGGCCGCCGATGCCGCTCGAGCCGGAACGCCGGCGCCGCGAGCGCCGAATCAACGCGCGCGTCGCGGACCTGACGATCCCCGAGATGCGGCGGCTGCTGGTGACGACGCTGCTCTCGACGATCGTCGTCGTGCTCTTCCTCTACATGGTGCGGCGCGTGATCGTCGCCGGTGTGCTCGGCGTGATCATCGCCGTGTATGTGCGGCCCCTCTACGCGCGAATCCTGCGCGCCTTGCGGAGCCCGATCGCCGCGGCGCTGCTCACGATCCTGGCGGTGATCGTCCCCGTGCTGGCCGCGCTCGTGTACAGCTACGCGGAGATCAGCGAGCTCGCCAGCTATGTCGACGCACACCGCGACGCGATCGCCGCGCAGGTCGCGGAGGCGGTGCACCGGATTCCCTTCATGGAGAACACCGACGTCACCGTCTCGATCAGAAACTGGGTGATTGCGACGTCGGACTACGGCGCGCGGTTGCCGGGGCTGATTCGCCGGGCGGTCACCGGCTTCTCGATCGCGGCGACGATATTCATCTTCACCGCGTTCTACGTGCTCGTCGATGGGCCGGCGCTGGCCGGCTGGATTCGCGCGAAGGTCCCGTCACGCTACGCCGAGCTCCGGGTCGCGCTCGAGACGAGCGTGCGCGGAGTCCTCTATGGCGCGATCTATTCGACGCTGGTGACGCAGACGCTCAAGTCGGTGGTGATCCTGGCGATGAACCTGATTTTCGGCGTTCCGCTCGCGGCGGCACTGGCGATCATCTCGTTCATCATCGGCTTCTTCCCGATCGTCGGCTCGTGGAGCGTGTACGTGCCCGTCGCGCTCTGGTTGCTGGTCTTCCGTGGCGCGACGGTTCCGGCAATCGTCATGCTGGTGGTCGGGTTCGTGGGGAACACCCTGCTGATCTCGATGTACCTTCGACCGAAGCTCGCGGCCGACCGCTCGCGGGTGCTGAACTTCTACTGGATGCTGGTCGCGCTGGTGACGGGGGTCTACACCTTCGGCCTCGCCGGCATCCTCATCGGGCCAATTCTCATCGGGATGTTGAAGGCAATCATCGACACGGTATCGGCGACGGAGGGATGGCGGGTGCTCGACGAGAGCGACGCCGACGAGTCGATCGCGGGAGCGACGACGTGATCCGCTTCACCGACGTCACCAAGGAATATCCGCGCACCGGCGTCGCGCTGACGGACGTGAACCTTCACGTCGCCAAGGGCGAGTTCCTCTTTCTCACCGGCCCGAGTGGCAGCGGCAAGAGCACGATCCTCAAGCTGATCTACATGGAGGAGCTCCCGACCGCGGGCGAAGTGCGCGTGAGTGGGCTTAGCACCACCGCGCTGCGGCGCGGCGACGTGGCGAAGCTGCGCCGCAAGCTCGGCATCGTCTTCCAGGATTTCCGGCTGCTCGAAGATCGAACGATCGAAGCCAACGTCGCCTTCGCGCTCGAAGTCACCGGCGCGCCGCGCGCCAACATCCCGACGCGCGTCAGCCGACTGCTCACGCAGGTCGGGCTGGCGTCGAAGGCGACCGCGTATCCGCGCGAGCTCTCGGGCGGCGAGCAGCAGCGGGTCGCCATCGCGCGCGCGCTCGTGAATGAGCCCTACGTGCTCATCGCCGACGAGCCCACCGGCAATCTCGACGACCGGGCGACACGCGGCATCTTCCAGCTCCTGCGCGAGATCAACGCCTCGGGCACCGCCGTGGTGATGGCGACACACAACCTGGAGCTGATCCGTCGCTCCGACTACCGGACCATCGAGATCAATCGCGGCGCGATCGTATTCGATTCCGGTGAGAACAAGCCCGCCGTTTCCGAGGAAGTGGTCTGATGCGCTCGTTCAGCGAAGCAATGCACGCCTTCCGCCGCGCGCCGCTGCTCAGCGTCCTCGGCATCGTCACGATCGCATTCTCGCTCTTCGCGGTCGGTCTGTTCGGGCTCGTCGCGGTGAACATCAAGGACACGCTCGCCAGCGTCGAGGATCGCGTCGAGATTCGTGCCTTCATTGCCGAAGGGACACCGGCCGAGGCGACGGGCGCCGCGATCAGCGACATCGGGAGCTTTCCCGAAGTCGCGCGTGTCGGCTACGTGTCGCAGGAGGACGCGCTCAAGCGGGCACGCAGCGAGCTCGGTGAGTTCCGCGACGTCTTCGACGCCGGCTTCCTTCCCGCGTCGATCGAGGTGCGGCTCAAGCCGGGCTTCCGCTCCCCCGAGCGGGTGAAGGCGGTCGCCGCCCGAATCGCGAGCTACCAGTTCATCGACGACGTGCGCTACGGGCAGGAGTGGGTCGAGAAGCTGGCGCGCATCCGCAACATCGCCGGGATCGCCGGGATCGCGTTAGGCCTGGCGTTCGCGACGGTCGCCGTGATCATCATCGGAACGACGATCCGCATGGCGGTGCTCGCGCGCAGTCGTGAGATCTCGATCATGCGACTGGTCGGGGCGACCGACGGCTTCATCCGTCGCCCGTTCCTGATCGAAGGGTTCGTCAAGGGAATCCTCGGCGGCGGTGCGGCGCTGCTCCTCACCTGGTTGGCCAGCGTGCTGATCGACCGGTACATCGTCAAGGCAAACTTCTTCTCGTTCGAGCTGGCGGTCGCCGGAGTGTTCGCCGGCGCGGTGATCGGGCTCCTCGGGAGCGGCGTCTCGGTGGGGCGCCACCTGCGGAGAATATGACGGCTTGCGGTCCCCGTCGCTGGCGCCCGTTCGCGCCGGTGATCCTGCTCGTCGTCGCCGCCGCGTTAGGCACCGCGCCGCTCCCCGCCCAGCAGAAGCAGCCGAGCGCCGAGGCGAAGGTCCGTGCGCAGCAGGACGAGCTGGAGCGGATCCGCCGCGAGCGGGCGCAGCTCGAGGACAAGATGGCCGAGCTCCAGGGCACGGTGCACGACCTCGCCGAGGAAGTGACGAACCTCGACAGCCAGGCCGCAGCGACCGCGCGCGCCGTGCGCACCCTCGACGTCCAGGTCGCAGCGATCGGCGATGAAGTCTCGCAGGCGACCGGCGACCTCGTACGGGCCGAGGACGAACTCGCGATCAAGCGCGCGGTGCTTCACCGCCGCCTTGCCGACATCTACAAGCGCGGGCCGCTCTACTCGTACGAAGCGCTGCTGTCGGCGCAGACCTTCGCCGAGCTCGTCGCGCGCTACAAGTATCTCCACCTGCTCGCGCTGCGGGACCGCGCACTGGTGAAGAGGGTCGAGGAGCTGCGCAACCAGATCGAGCGACAGCGTGGGCTGCTGGTGCGGCTCCGCAGCGACGTCGAAACGAGCCGCAGTGAACGCGCCGACGAGGAGCAGCGTCTTCGCACGCTCGAGGAGCAGCGACAGCTGAGCCTCACGCAGGCGAAGCGCAGCGCGCGCCAGACCGAAGCGCGCATCAAGCAGATCGATCGCGACGAACAGCGCGTGACCGGATTGATCGCCGCGCTCGAGGTCGCGCGTCGCCGGGCGGAGGAGGCAGCGCGTAATCGCGGCACCGTCCGCGCGCCGGTGCCGACCGTCCGGCCAGCCGCGAACCTCGACTGGCCGGTTCAGGGAGCGCTGCTCTACAAGTTCGGGCGAGTCGTGAACCCGAACAACACGACGACGCGCTGGAACGGGATCGGCATCGGCGCCCCGACCGGGACGCCGGTGCGGACGATTGGCGCCGGGCAGATCATGGTGGCGGAGACCTTCGGAACGTATGGTCTCACGGTTATCGTGCAGCAGGGGGGCGGCGACTACGCGGTCTACGGCTCGCTCGCTTCGGTGGCGGTGAAGAAGGGGGACATCGTCAGTCGCGGCCAGGTGATCGGCACGGTCGGCAGCGCCGATCCCGAGCTGCCCGCGCACCTGCACTTCGAATTCCGCCCCGAGGGGCGCGCGGTTGATCCGCTCGACTACCTCAAGGCGCTCCCGTGAGCCAGGATCATGTCGCGAAAAGATGCTCGATCTGCGGCCGGTTCCGGTCGTACGAAGCGGAAGACTCGTTCTGCATCGTCTGCGGCAGCGACGCGCTCGAAGCCGAGTGCGGGTGCGGCCGCGCCTTCGACTTCTCGCTCGAAGAAGCGGAAGACGCCGACCTCTTCTGCCCGCGGTGTGGCCGCGCGCTCCGCGGACGCAGCGCCGAATTCACGGGGTAGGAAGAAGGCGAAGCTGAAGGCGCCGGCGAAAGCCAAGGCGCCTGCGAGTCGTAAGGCGCATGCCGACGCCCCAGCGGCAGCGAAGGCGCCGGCGATTCGCAGCAAGTACGGTCCGGAAGGCCCGCTGCAGGGCCCGTTCCCGATCCCGCCTAACGATCTGCTCGGCGCCCACGTATCGAGCGCGGGGGGCACGCACGAGGCACCCCTTCGGGCGCGCAGCATCGCGGCGTCGGCGATGCAGATCTTCAGCAAGCAGGCGAACCGCTGGGCCGAGCGCGAATGTCTCGACGGCGAGTGTGTCGAGTTCCGCGCCGCGCTCGGAACAACCTCCGTCGCGGCGACGATCGCGCACGACAGCTACCTGATCAACCTCGCGTCGCCCGACCCAGTGCTGCGGTCGCGGTCGATCGACTCGTTCGCCGCCGAGCTGCGGCGCTGCGACGCGCTCGGACTTCAGTATCTCGTGTCGCACCCGGGCAACTTCATGGATGAGCGTGAGGCGGGAATCACGCGAAACGCCGACGGCATCACGGAAGCGCTCGAGCGCGTGCCAGGAAACGTCGTCGTCTGCATGGAGACCACGGTCGGATCCGGGACGTCGATCGGCGGCACCTTCGAGGAGCTCGCCGAGCTGCTCAATCGCGTCGGCGCATCGGTGCGCCATCGCGTCGGCGTATGCGTCGACACGTGTCACGTCTACTCGGCGGGCTACGATCTCGTCGGCGACTACGATGGCGTGTGGGCGCGATTTGACGAGACGATCGGGCGCGACACGTTGAAGGTGATGCACCTCAACGACTCGAAGACTCCGTTCGGATCGCATCGCGACCGTCACGAGCTCATCGCTGAAGGCTCGCTCGGCGCGATTCCGTTCCAGCGCATCATGACCGACGCGCGGTTGGCGGCGATCCCCAAGGTGATCGAGACGCCGAAGCTCGACGATCCGGAGACCACCGACCGGCGGATGCTCGAGCGGCTGCGTTCGTATCTGGCGGCCGGTGCCGAGGCCCGCTAACGTGGCGCAGCGCCGCGCCGCCGGCGTGACCACCAGCCCACGCCCCACAAATGCCTAACGTTCGACGAGCGATCCACCGCCCACGGCCGTCACGCGCGCATCGCGCATCATTGGTCGCGGTGCTGATCGTGTTCCCGCTCATCGCCCAGGGCCAGCGGCCTGACAGCGCAGCGGTGAGGGACAGCATCGCCCGCGCCGATTCGGCACGGGCTGATTCGGTACTGCGGAGCGAGCTGGCGCGCATCAGGGCCGAGCCGCGAGCGCGCATAAACGCCGGCGTCTCGCCGACGACTGACGACACTGCGGCGCGGCGTCGCCAACCGCTGTCGGTGGTCGGCGCGAGCATCGCCGGCGACATGGTGGCGGATCTTTCTCCCAAGGCAGCAGCACGGGGCGCCGGCAGCCGCATCCTGATGCGCGACATCGAAGGCGCGCTGGCCGTGCGCCGAGGCGATCGACTGACGGCGGTCGTCGCGCTGACGCTGACCGACGACGGGTCCACGCAGCGACTGAGCGCGACCGACGCCGTGATCATGACGCGTGCTCCCTTCGCCGATGCAACGTTGCTCATCGGACACACCGCGCTGCCATTCGGCCGAGTGTCGCAGCTTCACCGTCACGAGCTGCTCTTCCCCGACCAGCCGCTTCCCGTTCGCGTGCTGCTGGGCGAGACCGGTCTGCGAGGCACGGGGGCGCAGCTGCGACTGGGGCACGACCTCGCCGGCAGTCACCTGTCGCTCGACCTCGCGATCGCCGACCGCTTCGGTACTCGGATCGACTCGCTGCATCCCGCCGAGCCGACCGATCAATCGCTTGCCGGCGTCGCCGCCGGTGGCCGCCTCGGGGCCCGGCTCGGCGCGCTCGGCGCGCGCATCGACGTCGGCGCCTCGTCGATCACCGGGAAGCGCGAGCAGCCGATCGGCTGTGTGTACGAGGCCACGGTCGGCCCGGTCCCCTGCCCCGAGGCGATCAACGCCGCCAACACCCGCCTAACGGTGTTCGGCGCCGATGGCGAGGCGGCGTGGGGAAACGACGCGCTCGTCGTCAACGCGGAATGGATGCACCTGATCGTCGGGGCGACCGACATGCCCGTGTTCAGCAACGGCGCGTTCGCGCCGTTCTATCGCGGCGTGAGCGGCACCTACGATGGCGGTTATGTCGGCGCACGCGCGCGAGTAAGCGCGCTCTTCGGAGTTGGCGCGCGCGGGGAGTGGCTGCAGAATCCCATCGTAAACGGATTGAACGATGGGTGGCTGGGTGGCTTCGTGGATTTCGGCCGCGACCGCGACGAGCGCCTCGCGGTGAGCTACCAGCGCAGGGTTCCCTCGAGCAGCGCGCTCGCCGCGCTGTCGTTGGCCGACCGCGACGCGCGCGATCGGATCGTGATCCGCGGGACGGTCGTGATCGGGCATCATCCCCGCCCCGGACGCGATTGATGGCGAGGGCGTTGATCACGGAGCGCGAGGTGCGTCGCGCCGCGCGCGAGGGGAAGAAGTCGCTCGACGTCGCCGGTGCGGTGGTGACACCGGCGGCGCGGGACCTGTCGGGCGCGTTAGGCCTGACGCTCATGGGCGATGTGCGGAGCGCGCGCGGCGGAAGTCCGGCGCGCCGGGGGGGCCCCCCCCAACAACAATCTGCGCCCGCGCCCTCACCCGGCTCCAACCCGAAACCCGCTCCCACCACCACGTCCTCGCAGCCCGCCGCCAGGCCCGCGATCGCCATCGCCGCCGATCACGGTGGCGTGGCGATGAAGGCGGCTGTCGCCGAGCACCTGCGCGCCGCCGGATTTCCCATCACCGATCTCGGTACCAATTCCACCGACGCGGTCGATTATCCCGACTTCGCCGTCGCGGTCGCGCGAGAAGTCGCGTCGAAGAAGGCGACTTTCGGCATCATGATCGACGGCGCCGGCATCGGAAGCTGCATGGCCGCGAACAAGGTTGCCGGCATCCGCGCGGCGATGTGTCACGACGTGACGACCGCGGGCAACGCGCGCGAGCATAACGGTGCGAACGTGCTCACCCTTGGCGGTGGGTTGCTCGGCACGAGACTCGCACTCGCCATCGTCGATACTTTCCTCTCGACGCCGTTTGCCGGCGGACGCCATGCCAAGCGCGTCGAGAAGATTGACGCCCTCGACAGGCGCGGCTAGCCTTAGTGGCGACAGGCAGTTGCTCGGCGCGTCGTGCGATCGTTCGCACGCCTCGCGCCGCGTTGAGCCGGCGCCGGAGCCGACCGTCCCCGCCGCGATAACCGCGCCGAGGGGCTGCAGCTTTCGGAGCCGGCGTCGCATTTTCCGAGATAGATGAAACGCGAAGACGCCCTCGACTACCACGCGCGCGGCCGGCCCGGCAAGATTGCCGTCGTCCCGACCAAGCCGCTCTCGAACCAGCGCGATCTCTCCCTCGCCTACTCGCCGGGCGTGGCCGAGCCCTGCCTCGAGATCAAAGCGAATCCTGAGGACGTCTACAAGTACACCGCCAAGGGAAACCTCGTCGCCGTCGTGAGCAATGGCACCGCCGTGCTCGGACTCGGCAACATCGGCGCAGCCGCCGGCAAGCCGGTGATGGAGGGCAAGGGCAACCTCTTCAAGCAGTTCGCCGACCTCGACGTGTTCGACCTTGAGGTCGGATCGGAGAATCCGGAGGACGTCATCCGGTTCTGCCAGCTGCTCGAGCCGACCGTCGGCGGGATCAACCTCGAGGACATCAAGTCTCCCGATTGCTTCTACATCGAGGAGACGCTGCGGAAGACGATGAAGATCCCCGTCTTCCACGATGACCAGCACGGAACAGCGATCATCTCGGGTGCGGCGCTGCTCAATGCCCTCGAGATCACCGGCAAGGACATCGCGAAGATCCGCGTGGTCTTCTCGGGCGCCGGTGCGGCGGCCATCGCCACCGGTGAGCACTACGTACGGTTAGGCGTGGAGCGCGAGAACATCATCATGTGCGACCGCGCCGGCGTGATCTATCACGGGCGCGCCGGCGACATGGATCCATACAAGGCGCGCTTCGCCAACCGGACCGATGCGCGCACCATCGCCGACGCGCTCGTCGGCGCCGACGTCTTCGTCGGGCTGTCGGTGGCGGGAGCGGTCACCGGAGAGATGATCCAGCCGATGGCGAAGGATCCGATCATCTTTGCGCTGGCCAATCCCGTCCCCGAGATCCTCCCCGACGAGGTCCGCGCCTTCCGCGACGACGCGATCATCGCGACCGGGCGCAGCGACTACCCGAACCAGGTCAACAACGTCCTCGGATTCCCGGTCATCTTCCGCGGCGCGCTCGACGTTCGCGCCACGACGGTCAACGAGGAGATGAAGATGGCGGCGACGCGCGCGCTGGCGCTGCTCGCCAAGCAGGACGTCCCCGACTCGGTCTCGGCGCTGTACGGCATGCGGTCGGTCAAGTTCGGCCGCGACTATCTCATTCCCTTCCCGTTCGACCCGCGTGTCCTCCTCTGGGTGGCGCCGGCCGTCGCGTGGGCCGCGGTCGCGACGAACGTCGCGCGCGACTTCATCGACCTCGACCAGTACCGTGAGCAGCTCGAGGCACGGTTAGGCAGGGCGAAGGGGATCATGCGCGGGCTGATCAACCGCGCTGTCGCCGATCCGCGCACGGTGGTCTTTCCCGAGGGTGAGGACGCGCGGATCATCCGCGCGGCGCAGATCTGCGTCGACGAGGGGCTCGCCCGTCCGATCCTCCTCGGGGACCGCGACGCGATCGAGATGGTTGCGCGGCAGAACGCGATCGCTCTCGACGAGATCACCATCGAGGACCCGGTGACGTCCTCGCGGCGCGAGACATATGCGCGCTTCCTCTGGGAGAAGCGCCAGCGGAAGGGACTCAGCCTCAGCGCCGCGAGCCAGCAGGTACTGAACAACAACTATTTCGGAAGCTGCATGGTCGCGTGCGGCGACGCGGACGCGCTCGTCTCCGGCGTCGGGATGCACTACCCGGAGACGATCCGGCCGGCGCTGGAGGTGATCGGGGCGCATCCTAACGCGAAGACGGTGAGCGGCATGTACATGCTCGTCTTCGACAAGAAGGTCGTGTTCTGCGCCGACACCACCGTCAACATCGACCCCACCGCCGAGCAGGTCGCGCAGATCGCCTACGCCGCGACCCGGATCGTGAAGACGTTCGGCATCGTGCCGCGAATCGCGATGCTGTCGTTCTCCAATTTCGGCTCGGTGCGACGGCCGGAGACGGAGAAGATGGCGCTCGCGGCGCAGCTGCTGCGCGAGCGCGACCCGTCGCTCGAGGTCGACGGCGAGATGCAGGCCGACACCGCGCTCGACCCGATCATGATGCGCGAGGACTATCCGCACAGCGCGCTCCACGATGAGGCGAACGTGCTGATCTTCCCGAACCTCGCGGCGGGGAACATCGCCTACAAGCTGCTGATGCACCTCGGCGGCGCGACCGCGATCGGCCCGATCCTCGTCGGGATGCGTCGTCCGGTGCACGTGCTCGAGCGCGGCGCCGACGTGCAGGACATCGTCAACATGGCGGCAGTGGCCGTGGTCGATGCGCAGGAACGCACGCAGCCGGCAGCGAACTGGCCCTACGAGGGCGCTCCGACTGCGCAAGCGATTTTCTCGAAACTTTGACCAGCCGAATGGCCACGCAGACCGAGCCTAACGTTGAGATGATCGAGCGCCGGAGCCGGAATGGGCTCGAGACCCAGGGACTGAAGCCGAAGGGCCACGTACACTGGAACCTGCTCGCGCCGGAGCTCGTGCAGAAGGCGATCGAACGGAAGGAAGGCACGCTCGCCGACATGGGCCCCTTCGTCGGTGTGACGACGCCGCACACCGGCCGGTCCCCTAACGACAAGTTCACGGTGCGCGAGCCCGGCTCGGAGAAGGACATCGACTGGGGCAAGGTCAACGTCGCGTTCCCCGCCGACAAGTTCGAGCTGCTCGTCGCCGACGTCCAGCAATACCTCAACGGGCTGGATGAGCTGTTCATCGAGGACCTCTACGCCGGCGCCGACCCCGCCCACCGGCTCAAGGTCCGCTACGTCACGCCTAACGCGTGGCACGGGCTGTTCGTCCGCAACATGTTCATCCGGCCGGAGTTCAGCGAGCTCCCGACGTTCGAGCCGAACTTCAGCGTCCTCCACGCGCCCGAGTTCCAGGCGGATCCGGCGAGGCACGGCACGCGGACCGGCACCTTCATCGTGCTCAGCTTCGCGAAGCGGATGATCCTGATCGGCGGGACGCGTTACGCCGGTGAGCTGAAGAAGGCGATCTTCACGGTGATGAACTACTTCATGCCGAAGTCGGGCGTGCTGTCGATGCACTGCTCGGCCAACATCGGCCGCGCCGGCGACACGGCGCTCTTCTTCGGACTCTCGGGGACGGGCAAGACGACGCTCTCGGCCGATCCCGAGCGCGGGCTGATCGGCGACGACGAGCACGGATGGTCGAGCGACGGCGTATTCAACTTCGAGGGCGGCTGTTACGCGAAGGTCATCAACCTCAGCCCCGAGAGTGAACCCGACATCTTCGCGACGACGCAGATGTTCGGCACGGTGCTCGAGAACGTCGTGCTCAACCCGGTGACACGAAAGGTCCGCTTCGAGGATCAGTCGCTCACCGAGAACACGCGCGCGTCGTATCCGCTGCACTACATCCGGAACTATGTCCCGGGGGGGCGCGGCGGGCATCCGAAGAACATCGTCCTGCTCACCGCTGACGCATTCGGCGTCCTGCCGCCGATCGCGCGACTCACCCCCGAGCAGGCGATGTACTATTTCCTGTCCGGCTACACGGCGAAGGTCGCCGGTACGGAGCGCGGTGTGACCGAGCCGCAGGCGACGTTCAGCGCCTGCTTCGGCGCGGTGTTCCTCGTCTGGCATCCGACGAGATATGCCGAGATGCTCGGCAAGCTGATCGCCGAGCACAAGTCACGCGTATGGCTCGTCAATACCGGATGGACTGGCGGCCCGTACGGAACCGGTCACCGCATGAAGCTCAAGCACACGCGGTCGATGGTCCGCGCCGCGCTCGCCGGCGATCTCGATTCGGCGAAGTACACCACCGATCCGGTATTCGGGCTGTCGATCCCCGCCTCGGCGCCTAACGTCCCGGCTGACATCATGAACCCGCGCAACACCTGGCCGGACGGCGCCGCCTACGACGCCCAGGCGCGGAAGCTCGCGCAGATGTTCGCGAAGAATTTCGAGAAGTTCGGCGCCAACGTGTCGGACACGATCAGGAAGGCAGGCCCGAAGGGCTGACTTAGCGGCGCTGGCGTCGGCCCGACGGTGAGCGTCGTGGCGGGAATTTGCGCTTTCGGTCGCTGCTGCGCGAGGTAGCTTTCCTCGCATGGCTCCGACGATCGTACGTGATCCGCTCTGGAAGAACGTCCGCCTCGACGAGACGGCACGGCAGCTCGTCGACTCCGCGCCCTTCCAGCGGCTGCGCTACGTGCGCCAGCTCGGGCTTGCCCACCTCGTCTATCCCGGTGCGACGCACACCCGCTTCGAGCACGCGTTAGGCGCTTGGCATCTCGCCAGCCTGACGGCGACGCTGCTCGCCGAGGGTGGCTCGCTGCGCGAAGTCGATCCGGCGGAGATCCGGATCGTGCGCGCGACGGCGCTCCTTCACGACATCGGCCACTATCCGTTCTCGCACGCCCTCGAGGAGATCGGCGCGCCGCACCATGAGGAGGTCGCGCGCCCGCTGATCACCGGCGGACCGATCGCCGACATCCTCCGCCGCGACCTCGGTGTGGATGCGCCCGAACGCATCGTTGCCCTCGTCCGCGGCGCGAGCCTGTCGCCGCTGCAGGGACTCATCTCGGGGTCGCTCGACCTCGACAAGCTCGATTATCTCCGGCGCGATGCGTTCATGTGCGGTGTCCCGTATGGCGAGATCGACGTCGACCGGCTGCTCAGCGCGATCGCCGTCGTTCGCGACCCCGACACGCACGCGCTGACGATCGGTGTCGCCGAGAAGGCGTTGTCCGCGCTCGAGTCGCTGCTGTTCGCGAAGTACCAGATGTACCGGAACGTCTACTGGCATCACACCGTCCGCAGCGCGACCGCGATGTACAAGCGGGTCGTCGCCGACGCGATCGAACGGGGCGCGCTCCGCGCCGAGGAGCTGGCGCGTTTCGGCGACGAGGGGCTGCTGTCGGAATTGAAGCGCCTCGCTCCCTCACCATTGCTCGACGCGTTGACGGCGCGCCGCCTGCACAAGCGCGCGGTGCAATGTCCGGCCGCCGAGCTCCCACCCGGCGCGGGCGAGTGGATCGCGAATGACCACGGGCTCGTGGTCGCGGTCGAGAACCGCCTCGCCGCCGAGCGGAAGCTCACGCCGGGCGCGATCCTGCTCGACTACCCGACGAAGACGCAGATGCTCAGCCTCGACCTGCCGGTCGTCCGCCGCAATCGCGACGTCGTCCGCCTGACGTCGGCCGGTCTCGAGGGAGCAATCCATCTCCCGGCGCTGAGCCAGCAGCTCTATGCGTCGGCGCGCTGGCTCCGTGTCTTCGTCGCCGACCGGGCCGCGCTGCCGCGCCGCGCCGTGTCCGCGCTTGCCGAGATGAGCGGCAGCGATGTGCGGGCGCGGCTTCGCGAGGAGCGCGCGCTCCTCTCCTGACCGGATGTGCCTAACGGTCGCCGACTCTCAGCGCGTCCCTCACCGCCTCGCCGATGGCGAGCCCATGCCCGCTCGCTATCGCGCCACCGAGCGCGACACCGGAGGTCGCGATGGCGAACGCGCGCTTGATGCTCGTGATCTTTCTCGCCGCCGCCGTCAGGCGCTTCGTCGCCCGGGTGATCCCGGCCACGGCATCGTTGATGTCGGCGACAGCGAGTCGTACCGCCTGCCCCGCCATGTTCGACGAGTAGGTGAGCAACGTCCACTCGTGCGATTCGATCTCGGCGCGCTGCGCTCGCGTCAGCTGCGTCCAGTGGGTGAAGCGGAAGTCCGCCAGCGCGCTGGCGAGATCGCTGTAGAGCTTCGCGATGGTGCGTGACTGCTCGGTGGTCATCGTTGGCATCATCGGCTCCGTCAGAAGGCCTTTTCGACGCGCTTCATTGCAGTGTCGAGCTCTCGTGCGTTCGTGGAGATCGCGGCAAGCAGCCCCTTGCCGCCGAAGTGATCGCGGGCGTCGTAGAGGGCCTGATGGCCGCGTCCTACGGTCAGCATCGCCTGCGCGAGCGCGCGGACGGCACGCGTCCGCTCGGCGAGCGCTGCCTCACGCTCGTCGTACGAATCGCGGACGAGGATCGCGGTGAGCGGATCGCGCGCGGCACTCTCGGTCAGCGCTGAGCGGTAGAAGCTCGTCTGCGCGAGCGCATCGTTGGCGAGAAAGCGGCCGAAGTCATCGTCGAGGATGTCGTGGATCGCCGCGGTCACGATCTGCACGTTCTCGTTCTGGCTCACGATGGCGTCGCGCAATCGCCTGCGCCGATAGCCGTCGGCTGCCCGCGACGCGGCGAACTTCGCCAGCGCGTTGATCGCGCCGACCTGGTGCTCGTCGAATCCGCCGGCCTCGGCGACTCCAGCGCCGAAGGAGCTGAGCGCAGCGTCGAGATCGGGCACCTTGTCGCCGGCGAGCGACTGCAGCGCGGCGAAATAGTCCGCGAGCACGTGACCGGCGCGCGCGACGCTGCGCATCGCGCTGTCGCGGCCGATACACGCCGCGCGCACGCTGTCGTCACCGAACCACTGAGCGCTTCGTCGCAGGCGGTACGATGCGGTGGTGTGGCAGCTGCGGGACATCGCATCGGCGACGTCCGGCAGCCTCGCGGTGACTTCGGTCGCCGATGCCGAGAAGCGACGGATCGCAGCGGGGGACGCGCAAGCGTGCGCGGCGAGCACGCACGGCAGGACGAACGTTAGGCGGCTGGCCCGCGCCCTGGGCGACGGGCGGGTGGCGGCGCGGCGACGCATGATGAGGTCCGCAGAGGGTCCACGAATGCGAGGCGCCAGCGCCGGCGCTTCCTGCCGATCGACTTCCGCTGATATCGCACCTGCAGGCGACCGGCGCAAGCCGGGGGCGCAGCGTCAGGCGGTGCCGGCCTCGCGTGCCTGCTTGGCCCGCCCGTGGGCTTCAGCCAGCTTGCGCGCGATCCCGCGATAGAACGCGGCATCGGCCTCTCGCTTGTTTGTCTCGAGCGACATCGCGGCCAGCTCGATCGCGTAGAGGATGTTGCCGAGATAGAGCTCGGCGAGCGCGCCGACCGTCTCGTCAGCCACCGTCAGCGCGGCCGCCAGGCCGGGGCTTCGATGGTTCGGGCGTCGTCGATCGGATCGCCGGTCTGGCGAACCTGGACGATGATCGCGGTGATGTTGTCGAGCCCACCGCGCCCGTTGGCTTCGGCGATCAGCGAGTCGACGATCCGCTGCGGCTCGGCCTTCGATGACAGCAGTTGCTGCAGGCGGCGATCGTCGACCATTCCCGTCAGGCCATCACTGGCGACGAGAAAGAGGTCCCCGTCGCGTGTCTCGCCGGCGAAGGTGTCCGGATCGACGTCGTCGCTCGCGCCGACGCAGCGCGTGATCACGTTGCTGTACGGATGGTAGCGCGCCTGCTCCGGCGTGAGGAAGCCGGCGTCGACCTGCTCCTGCACGTACGAGTGATCCTTCGTCAGCTGCCGCAGCGCGCCGCCGCGCAGCAGGTAGATGCGCGAGTCGCCGACCTGTCCGATGAGGTAGCGGCGGCCGGCGATGATGAGAACCGATGCCGTCGTCCCCATCCCCTGCTTGTCGGTCTCGGTGACGGTGCGGTTGTAGATGGCGAGGTTCGCGCCGCGCAGCGCATTCATCACCTTGTCGGCCGCGTTGCGGTCGTGCAGGTCGCGGAGCGCCGAGAGCTGATCGCGCAGGATCTCGACCGCCATTTCCGAGGCGACCTCGCCCGCCGCATGCCCGCCCATTCCGTCGGCGACGATGAAGATGCCGCCCGTGTCGTCAGCCTTCGAATGAAAGCTGTCCTCATTTCCCGCGCGAATCATTCCCACGTCCGACCGGGCGGCGACGACGAGCTCCACTAGCGCACCTTGAGGATGAAGAACGCGCCCGCCGCGACGAGCACCACCACGAGAACCCAGACCCAACCCGGAATCCCGCCAGCAGCTGCAGGCGTTTCCGCCTGCGACGCGACTTCACGGGACATCTTTCGTGCCTGCTCCTTCGTCATTCCGGCGATGACGCGTGTGCCACCGGTGTCTTCGCGCGATCCCTTGGACGGCGTGAACGTGGCGCGAATCGCGCCGAACCGGATCGACGACTGGCCATTGAGCATCGCCTCGCCATTGATCCGCTGGCCACCGGCGTACGTGCCGTTGCTCGACCCCATGTCGACGAGGTACCAGCCGCCCTCGCGCTTCTGGATCTTTGCGTGCGAGTCGGAGACGGTGTCGTCGGTGAGCACGACGTCATTGTGCGCGCCACGTCCGACGTGCGTCAACGGCGTACGAAGCTCGATGCGTGTTCCCTTGAGCGGCCCTTCGTTCATCAGCTCGAGAGTCGCGAGCACCGGCCGGCTGTCAGTCGGCGCCGCCGCGGGAGTCGCGGCAGGCATCGCGACAGGCATCGCAGCCGGTGTCGCAGCCGGTGTCGCAGCCGGTACCACTGCGGGTGTCGCGGCCGGCATCGCCGCGGGTGTCGCGGCGACGTCGGCGTAGAAACGGAATTCCTCGGTGCCGAGCCGCAGGACGTCGCCGCGGGCGAGCGTTCGCGCCTGCGCAACCCGCTCGCCATTTACGAACACGCCGTTCGTGCTCAGGTCAGTCACGGTATAGCCTGACGGTCCCGGCATGAGCTCGGCGTGCTTGCGCGAAACCTCCGGCGACGGGACGACGACGTCACAGCCCGCATCGCGCCCGATCGAGATTCCTGTCGGGCCGACGATGTACTCGCGACCATCGACGAGCGACACGAGGCGGCCACCTGTCGCCGCCGTTGCCTTGCCGGTCCCGGCAGCACGCGGCTGGTAGACGTCGTCGACCTTCAGCCCGGCGAGTGCCTGCGTCTGCCCGGCCTTCCGATCATCACCGAAGAGAATCTCGATGCCGGCGACGTCGATCTTGTCGCCGTGAATGAGCGGCGTCGGATCATTCCCGAGCTGCACGCCATTCACCCGCACCACAGCTTCGCTCGACGCTCGGCGAATCACGACGCTGTTGTCGGAGCCGGTTTGAAGCTTCGCCTGGGTGCCAAGCGCTGCCGGACCAGCGACTGCGATGTCGGCACCCGTGGTGCCGACGGTCGTCTCGCCAACCTTGAGCGGGTACTGCTTGTCACTCAGCTGGATGTAGGGCATGCGGTGCGTGAACGCCGACCAGGCTCGCGGGAACGATCCGAAGTTATCCGCCGCCCGGAGCCCGAGCAAGCACGATCCAGTGATGAGTCGCACCATCGCGCGTCAGGCAAGACCGGCTTGCAACCGGTAGAGACGTTCATACAACCCGCGCTTCTCGAGCAGCTCCGCATGCGTCCCCTGTTCGCGCACCTCGCCGAGGTGGAGCACGAGGATTCGATCGGAGCCGACGATGGTGCTCAGTCGGTGCGCGATCGCGATCGTCGTCCGCCCGCGCATCAGCTCCGCGATGGCGCGCTGGATCTGCGCTTCGATCTCGCTGTCGACTGCGCTCGTTGCTTCGTCGAGCACCAGTAATGCGGGATCGGCAGCGATCGCGCGCGCGAATGAAAGCAGCTGTCGCTCACCGACGCTGACGGACGCTCCGCGCTCGCCAAGCTCGTAGCTGTACGCGCCAGGGAGTCGCTGGATCACGCGATCAGCGCCGACGCGCGTTGCCGCCGCGACGACCTGCGCCTCGCTCAATGGGCTGCTCAGCCGGATGTTGGTAGCGACGTCGCCAGCGAAGAGGAAGATGTCCTGTTGCACGTAGCCGACGAGCTCTCGCAGCGCCTCGAGCGACATGTCACGGATGTCCACGCCGTCGACGGTGATTCGTCCCCGCTGTGGCTCGTAGAATCTCAGCAGGAGGCTGACGATGGTCGTCTTCCCTGCGCCGGTGTGCCCGACGATCGCGAGCGTTTCCCCTCGCGCGACGTGGAAGCTCACGCCCTTCAGCACCCACTCCGGCTCCTGGTACGCGAACCAGACGTTCTCGAAGCGAACGTCGACGCCCCGCCGTTCTCCCCCCACGCGATGCGTCGCGACCGGTGCGATCGCCGCTTCGGCGCCGCGTGTGGTCGCGGTTCCGAGTGCGACCGGGGTATCGAGGAGGGTGAAGATCCGCTCCGACGCTGCCATCGCCTGCTGCAGGATGTTGTACTTCTCCGAGAGATCCTGCAGCGGCTGGAAGAAGCGACGCAGCAATTGCAGGAACGCGGCGACCGTTCCGACCGTCAGCGCGCCGATTCCCACGCGATGCGCGCCGGCGACGACGAGGATCGCGAGCGCGATCGTGGTCAGCAGCTCGATCGCGGGAAAATACAGTGCGTAGACGGTGATCGACGCGAGGTTCGCGTCGAGATGATCCCGATTGAGCCGATCGAACCGCTTCGCCTCGTCGCGCTCGCGGCCGAAGAGCTGCACGACGCGCATCCCGGTGATGCGCTCCTGGAGGTACGCGTTGATCCGGGCGATACGCGTGCGCACTTCGCGATACGACTCGCGAACCGACTTCCGGAACAGGTGCGACACGAGGAACACGAACGGGATGGTCGCGAAGCCGGCGACCGCGAGCCGCCAATCCACCCAGACCATCGCGATGCTGATCGCGACGAGCGTGAAGAGATCGCCGAGTCCCGATACCACGCCGGCGGTGAAGAGCTCGTTCAACGACTCGACGTCGGTGGTCACGCGGGTGATCAGCCGCCCCACCGGGTTGCGGTCGAAGAACGGAATCGGCACTCTTTGCAGATGCGCGAACAGCTCGCCCCGCAGGTCGTGCATCACGCGCTGGCCAAGCAGCGCGGTGAGGATGGTCTCTCCGTACGAGCACGCGAACTGCGCGACGAGCGCGAACGCGAGCAGGATGACCGACGTCTTCACCAGCGGGATGTCGTGGGCCGGCACCGCGACGTCGATCACGCGCCGCGTCAACAGCGGGCCGACCAGCTGCAACGCACCCTCGGTGAAGAGGAAGAACAGCGCACCCGCAACAAGCGGCCGGTATGGACGCACGTACGTGAGCAGCCGGCGCATGAGGCGACCGTCGTACGCCTTGCCGAGTACGTCCTCCTCGTGAATTCCCGACTCTGTCATGTCGAAGCGGTCATGTCGGCGAATGCTAGCGGGCAGCGTCGCGAGCGGTCAACGCGATCACCGCCTGCGTCATCCGGACTCGGCCACAGCCGATTGTTGAAGTCGGTGGCACCTTGGTTGCGATAGCAGGGACTGCACCCCCAACCCTTTGGAGGCAACATGGGATTCATTGCTTGGATCGTCCTCGGTTTGATCGCTGGTGCGATCGCCAAGGCGATCATGCCGGGCCGGGATCCGGGCGGCGTCATCGTGACGATCCTCATCGGTATCGTCGGCGCCTTCATCGGCGGCTTCCTGGGTAACATGATCACCGGAAGCGGAGTGAGTGGGCTGAACCTCTGGAGCATCATTCTCTCGATCGTCGGCGCAATGATCCTCCTCTGGATCTACCGCCTGACGACGCGCGGTCGCTCGACCACGGTCTGACCTTGCATGGCAATGCGCGCCGCGGTGACGCGGCGCGCATTGCTGCGTGAAGGGGGAACATCGAGTGCCACTGTTCATCTACTGGGTCGTCCTCGGGCTCATCGCCGGAGCGCTGGCAAAGTTTCTCATGCCCGGCCGCGATCCGGCTGGCTGCATCTTCACGATCATCCTCGGCGTCGTCGGTGCCGTGATCGGCGGATGGGTCGGCACGTATTTCGGCTGGGGACACGTCACGGTCGGGACGTGGGACCTGCGATCCATCGCCATCGCGACGTTCGGCGCGATCATCCTCCTCGCCATCGGCCGACTGCTTCGCCGCGGGGGACGCTGAGGGCGGGCGCTCGATACCCGAAGGAATCCCGCAGATAGCCCGGTGACGCGTTATCTTCCGTAGACGATGAAATCGATCGTCGTCCGCGGCGCGCGCCAGCACAACCTCAAGGGATTCGACGTCGAGATCCCTCGACGCTCCTTCACTGTCATCACCGGTCCGTCAGGATCGGGGAAGTCATCGCTCGCCTTCGACACGCTCTACGCCGAGGGGCAGCGGCGGTACGTCGAGTCGCTCTCCGCGTACGCCCGCCAGTTCCTCGAGCGCATGGAGAAGCCGGCCGTCGATTCGATCGAAGGGCTCGCGCCGGCCGTCGCCATCGAGCAGAAGAACCCGACCAAGACGTCGCGCTCGACCGTCGGGACGGCGACGGAGATCTACGACTACATGCGCCTCCTCTGGGCGCGCGTCGGCCACACCATGTGCCCGAAGTGCGGCCGTGAGATGAAGCCGGACACGGTGCAGAGCGCGACCGACGCGCTCCTCCGCATCGCCGAGGGAACGCGCTTCTCGATCACCTTCCCGCTCCGGCTCTCCGATAAGGTCACGCATGAAGTCGTGATCGAGAACCTGCGCGCGCAGGGTTTCCTTCGCGTCGTGCTTGACGGCTCGATGAAGCATCTCGACGACCTCGCGACGGAACCGGTGGATGTCACCTTCGCGAAGGAGCTGCTGGTCGTCGTCGACCGCCTGGCGGCAAGCCCGGAGTTCGCCGGCCGCATCGCCGACGCGTTAGGCACGGCCTTTCGCGAGGGCTATGGCGACGCGGTTGCGCTCGTCGCTGACGCATCGGCCGAGCGGGTGCGCTTCACCGAGCGATTCGAGTGCCCGTACGATCACACCACTGCGCCGGCGCCGACGCCGCAGCTCTTCTCATTCAACAATCCGCGCGGCGCCTGCGAGACGTGCAACGGCTTCGGCGCGGTCCTCGAGTACGACGAGCGGCTCGTCGTCCCCTACCCCGAGCGCTCGTTGCGCGACGGCGCGATCGCGCCGTGGACGATGCCGCGCTACGAGGGGAAGCGTCGCGCGCTGGCCGAGTTCGCGAAGCGCGAGCGCATCTCGCTGGACGAGCCGTGGAGCGAGCTGCCGGCCCCCGCGCGCGAAAAGCTGCTGCGGTCGAAGTCGCGCGGCTTCATCGGCATCCTTCCCTTCCTCGAGGCGCTCGAGGAGAAGCGGTACAAGCAGTACATCCGCGTCTTCCTCCGACAATACCAGACCGCGAACGAGTGCCGTACGTGTCACGGCACGAAGCTCAAGCCGGATGCGCTCAACGTGAAAGTCGGCGGCCGCGACATCGCCGCGGTGAGCGCGCTCCCCGTCGAGGAGCTCCTTCCATGGCTGAGCAACGTCGCGCTCTCGGAGTTCGAGCACGGTGTCGCCGCACACGTTCTCAGCGAGGCGCGGGACCGCGTCCAGTTCCTCTGCGACGTCGGGCTCGGCTACCTTTCGCTCGACCGCGCAGCGCGCACGCTCTCCGGCGGCGAGGCACAGCGCATCGGCCTCGCCAACTCGTTAGGCGCTCACCTGGTCGATACGCTCTACGTCCTCGACGAGCCGTCGATCGGGTTGCACTCGCGCGACATGGACCGGCTGCTCCGGCTGCTGCAGCGGCTGCGGTCGGGCGGCAACACGGTGGTCGTCGTCGAGCACGATATCGACGCGATCCGGGCCGCCGATTACATGGTGGAGCTCGGGCCCGGTGCCGGTGAGCAAGGCGGCAACCTGGTGTTCGCCGCACCGATCGCGCGCGTCGCCGAGAGCCCGCTCACGGGGAAGTACCTCACCGGCGAGCGTTCGATACCGATTCCCCTCGAGCGCCGCCGGCTCGGCCCGCGCTGGCTCACGCTCAACGGCGCGCGCGAGCACAACCTCAAGGGCGTCGACATCCGCATACCGTTAGGCGCGGTCACCGCCGTCACCGGAGTTTCCGGATCGGGCAAGAGCACACTCGTCCACGACGTGCTCTATCGCGCGCTCGAGCACCGGCTGCACGGCGAGCACTCGGCGAAGCAGCACCTCGGTGAACGCGTCGGCGAATATCACGAGCTCACCGGCACTGAAGGGATCGACGACGTCGTGCTGATCGACCAGGAGCCGATCGGGCGCTCGCCACGCTCGAATCCCGTCACCTACGTGAAAGCGTTCGACGAGATCCGCCGCATCTTCGCCGACGCGCCGCTCGCTCGCCAGCGCGGGTACGGCGCCGGCACCTTCAGCTTCAACGTGAAGGGCGGTCGCTGCGAGACGTGCGAAGGCGCGGGATATCTAGAGGTCGAGATGGTGTTCATGGCCGACGTGTTCGTTCCCTGCGACACGTGCGGCGGGCGCCGCTTTCGTGAGGACGTGCTCGAGGTTCGCGTCAACGGCAAGAACGTCTTCGAGGTGCTCGCACTGACCGTCGACCAAGCGATTCGATTCTTCCCTCGGGAAGAAAAGCTCGGTCAGGCGCTCTGGCAGCTGCAGCAGGTCGGCCTCGGGTACCTGACGCTCGGCCAGCCCGCGACCACGCTCAGCGGCGGCGAGGCGCAGCGGCTCAAGGTCGCCCGCGAGCTCGCCCTCGCGACGAAGAAGTCGGGGAAGAAGCTGTACATCATGGACGAGCCCACGACCGGGCTCCATCTCGAGGACATCCGTAACTTGGCGAAGGTGTTCGACCGGCTCGTCGACGCCGGACACACGCTCGTCCTGATCGAGCACAACCTCGACGTGATCAAGCTCGCGGATTGGGTGATCGACCTCGGGCCGGAAGCCGGGATCCGCGGGGGCGAGGTCGTGGCGATGGGACGTCCCGAAGAAGTCGCCGAGATCGACGCGTCGCACACTGGTGTCTGGTTGCGGACCGTCCTGCCCGCGAAAAATGCCGCTCGCCTTGCGGTGAAATCGCGTCGCAAGGACGTTGACCGGGAAGCGCGGCCCGCCTAAATTCCACAGACTGGGCCCGAGTCGTCTGGCAGTCAGGCTATCGGCGCAGCCTCCATTCCCCGGTAGCTCAGTTGGTAGAGCATTCGACTGTTAATCGAAATGTCACAGGTTCGAGTCCTGTCCGGGGAGCCTGTCATCAGCCCCCTTCGTCGTTCGCGGCGAAGGGGGTTTGTTTTTTCCTACCGCTGACTACGGGACGACCGACTAACTTCGGTTGTCCGAACCGGGAGCATTGGCCGCGATGAACGCAGCTGCAGCGCCGCTGGTTGGTGTGATCATGGGCAGCCGAAGCGACTACGAGTCGCTCGCGCCCGCGATCGAGATCCTCACCGAGCTCGAGGTCCCGCACGAGGCGCGGGTCGTGTCCGCGCATCGCACCCCCGACCTGATGTTCGAATACGCGGCCGCGGCCGAGTCCCGCGGACTGAAAGTCATCATCGCTGCCGCCGGTGGTGCAGCACACCTGCCAGGAATGGTTGCAGCGAAGACGATCGTCCCGGTGCTCGGCGTGCCGATGCCGGCGACCGCACTCAATGGAGTGGACGCACTGCTCTCGATCGTGCAGATGCCGCGCGGCGTGCCGGTCGGGACGCTGGCAATCGGCAAGCCCGGCGCGGCGAATGCCGGACTGCTCGCGGCCGCGATCGTCGCCAACGGCGATCCCGCGCTTCGCGAGCGGATCCGCGCCTGGCGCGACGCGCGCTCGCAGGACGCGCTCAGCCAGCGGCTCCCGTAGTGGCACCGATCCGCCCCGGATCGACCATCGGCTTCCTCGGCGGTGGCCAGCTCGGTCGCATGACTGCCTTCGCGGCGCGTTCGATGGGCTACGATGTGCACGTGCTCGATCCGGATCCGTCCGCGCCCGCCCGCGCGATTGCGACGCGGTTCATCGAGGCGCGCCTCGACGACGCTGACGCGATCGTGCAGCTCGCCGAGGGGTGCGCGGTGCTGATGCCGGAGATCGAGACCATCTCAGCCGAAGGGATGGCGCGCGCCGTCGCGCACGCACCGGTGCGCCCGGGCGCGTCCGTACTGCACATCATCCAGGACCGCGCGCGGCAGAAGGAATGGCTCGCGGCCAATGGATTCCCCCTGACACCATTCCGTGTCATCCGCGAGGAAGCCGACTGCGAAAGTGCCGCAGCATCGCTCGTCGGCCGCTGCTTCGTGAAAACGACGACCGGTGGCTACGATGGCCGCGGACAGGTGCGCATCGAAGCGCCGTCGCAGCTCCGCGAGGCGTGGCAATCACTCGGCCGTCGGTCGGTGGTCGTCGAGCAGGCGGTGAACATCGCGAGCGAGATCTCGGTGATGGTCGCCCGACAACCGTCAGGCAGCGTCGAGACCTACCCGCCGGCGACGAACGTGCACGTGGACGGGATCCTCGCCTGGTCGGTCATCCCGGGCGTGAGCGACGACGCACTCGCCCGCCGCGCGCGCGATCTCGCCGCGGCGATCGCCGAGTCGATCGGGGCCGAGGGACTGCTCTGCGCCGAGATGTTTCTCACGACGAGCGGCGAGCTGCTGGTGAATGAGCTCGCGCCGCGGCCGCACAACAGCTATCACGAGAGCATCGAGGGGTGCGCGACGAGCCAGTTCGAGCAGGCAGTGCGGGCGATCTGCGACCTGCCGTTAGGCAGCACCGCTTCGCTGCAGCCGGCGGCGATCGCGAACCTGCTCGGCGAGCTGTGGAAGGATTCAGCCCCGCCGGATTTCATGCCCGTGCTCGCGTCGCCGTCGACGCGGCTGCATCTCTATGGAAAGCGCGCCGCTCGCGCGGGGCGAAAGATGGGGCACATCGCCGCAATCGCCGACTCTCCCGACGGCGCAGTGGAGCGCGCCGTCGCGGCACGGAACACGCTCGCCCGCGCGGCAGGCGTCGCCGAATGGAACGTCCACACCACGTGACGACGGAGCGCGTCGTCGCTCGAACAATCACCCGCGAGGTCTTCATGCGCCGTCTCGTCCCGATCATTGTCGCGCTGGCCGCCTGTCATGGCGGATCGAAGAACACCCCCGCCCCGTCAGCCGCGACATCGGCGTCGTTCACGATGCAGACCGCCGATGGGCGCGAAGTCGGACGCGGCTCGCTGCAGCAGACGCCAGCCGGCGTCCTGATCACCGCGGACCTGAACGGGATGCCGGCTGGGACACACGGCATTCACCTGCACACTGTCGGTCAGTGCAACGCGCCGGACTTTGCCAGCGCGGGCGGCCACTTCAATCCCTCGGCGAAGATGCACGGCATCCGGAACCCGGCCGGCCATCACGCCGGGGACCTGACCAACATCAGCATCCCCGAAGGCGGTGCGCTCCGCGTCGAGCTGCTCGCTCCCGACGTCAGGCTCGGTCCCGGCAACGGTACCCTGCTCGACGCCGACGGCGCGGCGATCGTGGTGCACGCGCTCGCCGACGACTACCAGACCGACCCGTCCGGCGCATCGGGCAGCCGCATCGCCTGCGGCGTGATTCGGCGTTAGGCGGGTCGGCGCCGCTCGACGACCGGCGTTTCGGGCTCCGTCTCGCCGGTCAGCGGCACTTCGAGCATCCGGAAGGGCGGACGGTCGGGATAGTGCTCCTTGAGCACGGGCAGCGCGACGTTGTATACGGGGATTCCGTTGGCCGTTGCGCCCTGCGGCGATCCCTTGTGCGCGTGCCCGTGCACGACGGCGTGGACGCGGTAACGGGTGAGCGGCTCCTCGAGGCGGCTGCTCCCGAGCCAGGGATATATCTCGAGTGGTTCGCCCTCGACCGTCTCGCGGATCGGGGCATAGTGCAGCACGGCGATCTTCGTCGGTGTGCGGAGCTTGGCGAGCGCGCTCTCGAGCTTGAGCGCCTCGTCGAGCGCCTCGCGCACGAACGCCTTGATCGACGACTCGCCCCATGCGCCGAGCGCGCCACGCCCGAACCCACCGGCAAATCCCTTCACGCCGGCGAAGCCGACCCCCGCCAGCTCGACGGCGTCACCGTCGAGAACGTGGATCCCCGCTTCGGTGAGGATGTCCTGCACTTCCTGCTGCCGCTCGGACTCGAAGTCGTGATTCCCCAGAACCGTAACGATCGGGATCTTCACCGACGCGGTGAGATCCTTCGCCAGCGCCCGTGCCTCCTCTGGCAGCCCGTAGTCGGTAAGGTCGCCGCTGATGACGAGCACCTCGGCCTGTCGCGCGATCTCGGTGAATAGCGGCACCAGCATCCCCTGCGACGTCTTCCCGTAATGAACGTCGCTCACCGCCGCGATCCTGACCGTTCCGTTCGGCTCCGCCATTCCCCGCCTCCTCGTTGAATGGGGACGCTACTGAACAAAGCGGGCCACGGGAGCGCGCGGCGATAGCCCCGGTCTTGCACTGTCGAGCTGCAACGTCTCTCCCACCCACATGTCCCAGAACTCGACGCTCGACGATTCGACGTTCGACACCAACACGTTCTACCGGCGGACGCTGCACGTGCTCAGCGACGCGCAGGTTCCCTTCCTCGTCGGCGGATCGCACGCGTTCCTGCACTACACGGGCATCGCCCGTGACACGAAGGACCTCGACCTGTTCGTCCGCTATGAGGACCTGCAGGGCGCGCTGGATGCGCTCGAGCAGGCGGGCTATCGGACCGAACGCACCTTCGCGCACTGGCTGGCGAAGGCGTTCCAGGGCGACGACTTCGTCGACCTGGTCTACTCGTCGGGCAACGGCGTCGCGCGCATCGACGATGACTGGTTCGACCACTCCGTCGAGTCGCAGGTGCTCGGCATGCCCGTCCGGCTCGCACCGGTCGAGGAGCTGATCTGGCAGAAGGCATTCCTGATGGAACGCGAGCGCTTCGACGGTGGTGACGTCATGCACCTGCTGCTTCGCTGCGGACACTCGCTCGACTGGGATCGGCTGATCGCGCGCTTCGACAAGAACTGGCGGCTTCTCTTCAGCTATCTCACGCTGTTCAGCTTCGTCTATCCCGGCGTCCGCGGCCCGATCCCCGATGCTGTCTATCGCAACTTTCTCGTTCGCGCCGGCCAGCCCGACGACGCGCCCGCCGAGCCGCCGCTGTGCCGCGGCACGCTGATCTCGCGCACGCAGTACCTCGTCGACATCGGGCGCTGGTCGTTCGCCGATGCCCGGATCCAGCCGCACGGCGCGATGACGCCGGAGGAGACCGTCTACTGGACGTGGGCGATCGACCACGTGAAGTAGCGCGAACGGCGCGTTAGGCAGCGCCGCCTGTCTCGTGCGCGGCCAGCATCGCGGTCAGCCGCGCCTTGACCACGTCCCACTCCCGCGCGAGGATGCTGAACCAGACGCTGTCGCGCACGCGCCCGGCCATGGTCACCATGTGCTCGCGGAATATCCCCTCCTGCGTCGCCCCGAGGCGCAGGATCGCGCGGCGCGACCGCTCGTTCAGGACGTCGGTCTTGAGCTCCACGCGACGCAGGCCAAGCGTCTCGAAGGCGTGCGTGAGCAGCAGCAGCTTGGCCTCGGTGTTCACCGCGCTGCGCTGCCACGCGCGACCCACCCATGTCCAGCCGATCTCGATTCGCCGGTCGCCCGGTTCGTAGTTCCCGAACCGCGTGCTCCCGACAGTCGCACCTGTCGCCTGCTCGACGATCACGAACGGCAGCGCGGTGCCTTGCGCCTGCGACGCCAGCGCGCGCTCGACGTACGCCGCGAGCCCGTCCGGCGTCGACGCGTCCTCGCGGGTCAGGCGCCAGAGCTCTGGGTCGCTGGCCACCGGGAGAAGTCGCGTCACGTCGGCCATGCCTAACGGCTCGAGCCGCACCCACCGGCCGCGCAGCGTCACCGGCGCCAGCGCCGGCCCCGGCCCGGCGTCGCCGGGCGGCGGCTGGTGCCGCGGTGCGTCCACTCGTGGATCGGCGTCGCCCATTGCCTAACGCCCGGCGATCAGCTGCTCGCGCGCCAGGTCGGCCAGCTCACCGCGCGAGGCGACACCCATCTTCTCGAAGATATTCGACAGGTGCGTGCTGACCGTTCGCGGCGAGATGCCTAACGCGACGCCGATCTCCTTGTTCGAGCGGCGGGCCACCACCAGCTGGATGATCTCGACCTCGCGCCCGGTGAGCCCCTCTGCCCCGCGCGCCGCGACCAGCGCCGGCGGCCGCGCGCCGAGGCTGCGGAGCTGCTCGCGCGTCGCGTCCAGCTCGGGCTGAGCCCCGAGCTTCGCGAACACGTCGTGCGCCCGGCGCAGCTCGCGCGCCGCCCCCTCACGGTCGCCCGTCTCGGCCAGCGCCCGCGCGAGCTGCCGCCTGACCCGCGCCGCATCGGGCACGAACGGGATCGCTTCGAGTCGCTCGGTCGCCGCCCGCAGCAGGTCGACGGCGCGCCCGGCATTCCCCTCGAGCAGGTCGACCAGCGCGTCGCAGGCGTCAGCCCAGGCCAGCCCGAGCTCGTGGCCGACCTTCTCCGAGTCCGCCCGCAGCCGCTTGCCGAGGTCGCGCGCCCTGCCTAACGCGCTCGCCCAGAGCGCCGCCTCGGCAACCATCGGCAGCAATCGGTGAATTGCCCAGACGATGTATCCCGTCTGCTCGATCATCGCCAGCGCCTTCTCACCGATGTGGAGCGCCGCCGGATAGTCGCGACGCGCCAGTGCCAGCGCGACGCGGCCGACCATCCCCGGGATTTGCAACTGCAGGTCCGTCAGCCGCGTCGCACCCGCGCTGGCGCGGCCGATCTGTTCGGCCTCGGCGACGAGCGCGGTCGCGCGCTCCGTGTCGCCGCGCCCGAGATGCACCAGCGCGCTCCACACCAGCACCCTCGGCAGCAGCGAGCGCTGTCCCATCGCCTGCGCGAGCGCGATCGTCCGGTCGCCAACCGCGATCGCCGCGTTCCAATCACCAGTCCCGGCGGCGAACTCGATTTCGATCTCTCCAACCCACACGCGCATGATCGGCGAGTTCAGCTCGTCCGCAAGCCGGATCGCTTCGGCGAGATGCTCGGAGACTTCGCGCGACTGCCCCGTCAATCCGCCGAGCATCGCCAGCGCCCAGTGCACCGTCGCCTCGATGACGCGGTTGTTCGCCGCGCGCGCATGGCGCAGCGCTTCCTTGCCGTGCACGCGGGCGCGCGCGGCGGGGCCGGTCCACGAGTAGAGCAGCAGCAGCGCTCGATGGACGCGCGCGAGCGCTTGCGGAGAACCGTTACGTTCCGCCGCCGCGAGCGCATCGGTGAGCACCTTCTCCGCTTCCGAACGGCGCCCCATTTCGACGAGGCAGACGCCTTTCGCCAGCGACGCGCGCAAGCCGAGCTCCGGGTCCTTCGCCTCGCGCGCAGCGGCGATCGCCGCATCGAAGTGCGCGATCGCATCACCGAACCGCGCGCCCCAGTACGCCAGCAGCCCGAGTCTCCGCTCGACGGACGCGAGGCGCCCCGGATCGCTGCGCATCACCGCGACGTCGCGCAGCTCGAGCCAGAGTGCGCGCGCGCCTCCGTGATCGCCGATCCGTTGGCGCGCCCGGGCGAGATCCGCCGTCAGGGCGAACACTTCATCGTCGTCGGCGACTGCACCCGCGCGCTTCTGCTCGGCGAGAGCGGCCGCAAGGTAGTTCGCCGCCTCGCGGTCGGCGTGGCTCGCCAGCGCGTTCCGTCCCGCGACGCCGAGGTATCGCGCCGCCCGCGCCGCGAGCTTTGGCGACGCCGCCCGGGCGAAGTGCGCCGCGAGCTCGTCGGCGTGGCGATCCGCGGCGGCACCGTAATGTTCCTCGAGCGCCAGCGCGATCCGTTCGTGCATGACTCGCGCGCCCGCGACACCCAGCCTTGCCAGGAGCGTCTCGCGCAGCAGCGGGTGCGCGACGTCGTACTGGACCTCGTCGCCGTCGACCCGCTCCTCGAGGACACGTTCCGCGCGCAGCTCGCCTAACGATGCGGCCAGCTTCGCCCGCCCGGCCTTGCTCACCGCCTCGAGCGTCTCGAGTGTCACGCCAGTGCCGAGCACCGCGATCAGCTCGGCGGTCGAGAGCGCCGGCGCCGTCAGCCGCGAGAGGCGCGCGGCAAGTGCGTCGCCGATCGACGGCGGCAGCGTGAACGAGTCGCGCTCCCACCCGTTCCACCGCCCGCGCTCCTCGCGCAACGAGCCCTCGGCGACCAGCGACTTCAGGGTCTCCTCGATGAAGAACGCGTTGCCCCGCGTCCAGTCATGGAGCCGCCGGGCGAAATCGCGCGTGACCGCGGGCGATGCACCGAACGTCCGCTGCAGCAGCTCGTCGGTGTCGGCGAGACTGAACGGCACGACGTGGACGACGGCGGCCGCGCCTAACGCTATGAGCGAGCGCTCGGTCTCGGCCAGCGTCCGGTGCGTGTCGCGCTGCGCGGAGTTGTAGTTGCCGAGCACCAGCACCCGCTCGCGGGAGAGCTGCCGCGCAGTGAAATGGAGCAGCTCGATCGATGCTTCGTCGGCCCACTGGAGGTTCTCGAGGACCAGGACCAGCGGCGCGCGCGCCGCGATTCGGCCGACCAGTTGGCTGAAGCTCCAGAACAGCCGCGCCTTGGCATCAGCGGGATCGCCTCGCCCGGCGTCGCTTCGGTGCCCCGACCCCTCCGCGGCCAGCGCGGGGAACAGTCGTCCCAGCTCCGCCCCTATCCCTCGCGTCACCGTCGCCAGCGCGGCCGGGTCGAGCGCGCGCAGCGTCGGCACCAGGGCATCCGCGAACAACGCGTATGGCACTCCGGTCTCCACCGGATATCCGCGGCCGACCGCCACTGTGAAGCCGTTCGCCGCTGCGTGTTCGGCGACCGTCGTCACGAGACGCGTCTTCCCGACACCACCCTCGCCGGTGACGAAGACGGTCAGCCCCTTCCCCGCGCGCGCCCGATCGAGCGTGCCCGCGAGCAGCGACAGCTCGTCGCTGCGCCCGACCAGCGGCGATGAGGGGAGTCGTGGCGGTGAAGTCGGCATCGTAGGGATGCCGCCAAGATGCCGGTCCGCCCGCGCGCCGCGCAACCATCATTGCCTTACGGTGACGTCTCCCTGGTCGGGCACCGCGCCACGATCCCCCGCGGCCTTGCCGCATTCGCTGCCTCGAATGCACGCACGCGCGATGCGTTCCAGCTCCGCCAGTCTTCGGGGATTCCGATCGTGCGATCGTCAGCGACGCGAACCAGTGTCTGCGCCACGCTGCAGCGCCCGGCTTCGTCCAGCCGTCCGATCGCCTGCACCAGCTCAGGCGTCGCGTCCGCGGCGAGCCGCGCGGCATACTGCCAGTCGAACGACGCGCCCTCGACCGAGCGTTCGGCGTTCGTCCGCACCACCATCGCCTGTGGGTTGGCGAAGTCGAGGGCGGCGAGCACCACCCATCCGCTGATCAGCGCGGCCACTGCGAACCCCGCCTCACGGCGGCGGAGCACGGTCGCGATGAACAGTGCGAAGATGATCGAGAGCCAGATCACGATGGCTGTCGCGTACACGCGATCTTCGGTGAGCCCGAACGACGCGACGTAGAGACCCAGCCGCTGCAGCGCCGACGCGATCATCACGGCGACGAGCGCGATCATGACGAGCGCAAAGCCGCGGAACGTCCGCCAGGGTCGCGGCTCGTCCTGACGAACCAGCGCTGCGCTCCCGAGCAGCAGCGGCAGCACCAGCGTCGCCACGACCACGAGCTGAAAGAACCCGCCGCGGGCGTACTCCGCCATCGTCAGCCCGGCCACCTCTCTGACACGCGAGATGCCGCCGAAGAGGTGCGGCAGCTGGATCGCCACGAACAGCGCGAACAGCGCGTCGACCAGCCCGAGCACGGTCGCCAGCTCGGCGATGCCTAACGTGACGCGCGGCGGGTGCCAGTCGCGCCCCATGCCGAGCGGCCGGTCGGCCACGGCCGCGGCCCGGAGGTACCCGCCCGCCCACCAAGCGATGAATGCGGCGAAGGCGATGTGGCCGATCGTTTCGCCGAAGTCGATGTCGATCAGCCTCGTGAGGAGCCGCTCGAACCCCGGATCGGCCGACGAGAGCAACGCGCCGAAGACCAGCAGGATCGGCAGCGCGATGATCGCGCCTCGCACCACCGCGACGGTTCCGCGGAGTCGCGGGCGCGCATTGCCGTCGGCCAACGCACGATCGCTCGCGATCAGCGTGGGCATGCCGAACACTCCCGAGACTGCCACGCTCGCCGCCCCGGCGATCATCTGCCCGAGCGACGCGCGGGCGAGGGGCGAGGGCCATCCCGACGCCGCAAGGGCGAGCACCCCGAACGCGGAGATGAGCGCCAGCGCGTTGAGGGCGAGAAGTCCGTCCGCGGCCCGCCAGGCGAATACGCTGGCGAAGAATGCGATGGGAACGAACAGCGCCAGCGCCCCGCGCCCGAGCGGCCGATCGCGTACGCGCGCGACCCATGCGACCGCAACGAGCGCCGCCGCGACCCACAGCATGACATTGATGCCTAACGCTGGCGCGCGGAGCAGCCCGTCTCCGGCGATCCCGAGCAGCGTCGCGGCGAGCACCGCAGCGGTCGCGGCCTGCCTCGCTCCCGTGGTGATGCCTGCGCGCGGGGTCAGCCGGTCGGAATCGGACATGGTGGTGACGTCGCCTGCCGTGCGTTCCATCGTGCGCTCCTCGGGGTTGGTGGTTGCCGCTGTGACTCGTCCGTGCCTGTCATCCCGTCGCCGCGATTCCCGGAAGCGCACCGAATCGTCGCTCCCGCCCGCAGAACTCGGCGATCGCCGTTTCGAGCAGCGCCGGTGTGAAGTCCGGCCACGCCTTGGGCGTGAACCAGAGCTCGGCGTAGGCGGCCTCCCAGAGCAGGAAGTCGCTGAGCCTGCGCTCACCACCGGTGCGGATGAGGAGGTCCACGTCGCGCGCGATGCCACCGTGCTGCGCTTCGCCGAGCAGCTCGCTGAACCGGTTGCGCGTGATCTCACCTCCCGTGGCGACCGCGGTCCGCGCGGCGGCGATGATCGCGTCGCGCCCGGAGTAGTCGATCGCGACCCGCAGATGCATCTGCTGTCCGTCGCGCGTCGCCATCTCCGCGCGTTCCACCGCCGCGCGCAGCGACGACGGCAGCCGGTCACGCCGCCCGATGATCGAGAGGCGGATCCCGTTCGCGGCCAGCCGCTCGCATTCCCCGTCGAGATAGCGGCGGAAAAGCGAGAGCAGCGCACCGACTTCGCGCGGGGGCCGCTTCCAGTTGTCGGCCGAGAAGGCATAGAGCGTCAGCAACTCCACGCCTAACGGCGGCGCCGCCTCGACGATCGCGCGCACCGTGCGCGCGCCGGCTTCGTGTCCCCGGCGCCGCGGCAGGCCGCGCGCGGTCGCCCAGCGGCCGTTGCCGTCCATCACGATCGCCACGTGCACCCCGGCGACACCATCGTGTCGAGTACTTTGCATTACAAAGCTCCGAGTGAAAAAAAACTGCGCCCGGTCAACGGTCGCGGACCGCGCGGATCAGCGCTTCCATGTGATCGACGTAGCGCTCGAGCGCGCGGCGCCCGGACGCTGTCAGGCGGAACTCCGTCTTCGGGACCCGCCCCTCGAACCGCTTGGTCGTCGTGATGTACCCCGCATCTTCGAGCTTCCGCGCATGGACGCTGAGGTTCCCGTCCGTCGCGCCGATCAGCTCCTTCAGCTCGTTGAACCCGATCGTATCGGTCGCCGCGAGCGCACTCACGATCGCGAGACGGAGCCGCTCGTGAATGACCTTGTCCAGGTCGGGGACGTGCGATGCCTCCGCCTTCCCCTTCAGCTCGCGGAGTGGCTCGCGCTCCGAGCGCGGCCTCTTCCCTCCCGCCGGAGACGGCTTAGCCACCGTGCCTCCTCGCGATCGCCGCGCCGAATACCAGGTGCAGTCCGCCGAACGCGATCGCCATCATCACATTGGCGGCAGCGGGAACCATGAGCACCACGATCCCACAAGCCATGAAGCACGCGCCCATGAATGGCACCACGCGCACCGAGAACGTACCCGCGCTCACCACCGCCGCGCCGTAAAGCAGCATCCATGTCGCCGGAAGCAGCGTGTAGTCGCCGCGCGAGACGAGCACCACGCTCAGCACACCACCGACCACCATCGGCGGGACGAAGCTGAGCGCGAACTTCCGCGCTGGCCCGGAGACGATCGGTACGCGATGGTCGCGCGTCTTCCATGTCGTCGTCGCCATCGCGATCGACACCGCGATCGCGGCTTCGCCGAGCCAGAGGGCGAGCCACCGGTCGCCGCTGGCAGCCGCCGCGGCCAGCCACGCCGCCAGCAGCGCCGTTGCGCCGATCGCCATCTGTCCCAGCCCCGACACCGCCGTGAACGACCCCGCCCGCTCCATCGTCTCGCGGATGAAGCGGAGGTTGTCCTCTGCCTTCGCGTGCAGCGGCTGCGGGGCTGGTCGGATTTTCGCTCGGCTATCGGACATACACGGGGCTGTAAGCAGTAACTGACGAGCAGTAAGCGACAAGCAGGACGCCGGAAGTAGTCGGCGACGAGCGCCCTTCTCGAACCGGTCGCCTGGTCCCGCTGTCGCTGCCTGCCTGCAGTTTATCGCTGATTGCGAGTTTCGTCAAGTACTTTGTACTGCAAACCAGCCCGCGGTTTCGTGCGCCTGATCACGCCCCCGCCGAGATCGGTCCCGGCGGAGGATCACTCGCTGGAAAGCTCTGCTCGACCGTCTCATCGACGGCGCGCTCCTCGATTCCACGGCCGAACACCTGCACCATCTTCGAGTTGAACTGCGGAATGTCGTCCGGCTTCCGGCTCGTCACGAGCTTCTGGTCGGTCTGCACCGTGGTGTCGACCCAGCTCCCTCCCGCGTTCTCGACATCGGTCTTGAGGCTTGGCCAGGAGGTGATCGTGCGCCCCTCAAGCACCCCGGCCTCGACGAGCAGCCACGGGCCGTGACAGATCGCGGCGACCGGCTTGTCACGCTCGAAGAAGTCGCGAACGAAATTCACCGCGCGACGATCCATGCGAAGCTTGTCCGGATTCGCGACGCCACCGGGGAGCAGCAGCGCGTCATAATCCGCCGCGCTCACCTCGGCAAGCACACGATCCACTGGAATCTGGTCGCCCTTCTCGTCGTGATTCATCCCCTGGATCGTGCCGCTCTTCAGCGAGATGACGTCGGTGTTCGCTCCCGCTTTCTCGAGCGCGGCTTTCGGCTCGAGAAGTTCGACTTGCTCTACGCCATCGGTAGCGAGAATCGCTACCTTCTTCCCCTTGAGTCCCTGCTCCATCGTGTCCTCCGTTCTCGGGCATTCGCGTTCGTGCCGCGCAATCAGCTCGCCCTAACGTCACGAACCATGCCTTTGCCCTCGAGATGAACGAGCCGGGATTTCTTCACGACCTTCTGATCCTCTTCGGGCTTGGCGTCGCGGTCGTTCTGCTGTTTCACCGCGCGAAAGTCCCGCCGATCGTCGGCTTCCTGATCACCGGTGTCCTCTGCGGACCGTACGGCTTCGGCCTGATCAGCGACCCGCACGAGGTCGAGTCGATCGCCGAGATCGGCGTCGTTCTTCTTCTCTTCACCGTCGGCATCGAGTTCTCCCTCAAGCAGCTCGCGAGGATCCGGAACTTCCTCCTCATCGGCGGCGGCCTGCAGGTGCTGATCACGATCGGCACCATCTATGTGATTTCGCGGCTCGCCGGTCAGCAGACGAGAGTCGCGCTCTTCGTCGGCATGCTCGTCGCGTTGAGCAGCACCGCGATCGTGCTGCGACTCCTCGCCGACCGCGGCGAGCTCGATGGCCCCGCTGGCCAGGCGGTGCTCGGCATCCTGATCTTCCAGGATCTCTGCGTCGTCCCGATGGTGCTCTTCACGCCGTTCCTCACCGGAGCGGGCGCCGGCGCCGGCGACGCCATTGGCGTCGTGGTCAAGGCGGTCCTGTTCATCGGTGGCGCGGTCGCCGCCGCGCGCTGGGTCGTGCCGCGGCTGCTGCACTACGTCGTCGCGACCCGTCGCCGCGAGGTCTTCCTCCTCGCGATCATCCTGCTCTGCCTCGGCACTGCCTGGGCATCTGCTCGCGTCGGTCTGTCCCTCGCGTTAGGCGCGTTCATCGCGGGCCTCGTCATCTCCGAATCGGAGTACAGCCACCAGGCGCTCGGCGAGATTCTCCCGCTGAGGGAAGTCTTCAACTCGCTGTTCTTCATCTCGATCGGAATGCTGTTCGACGTCCGCACCGTGCTCGGCGCGCCGGGCACCGTGTTCGGCGCGATCCTCGTCGTCATCGTGGTGAAGGCTCTCATCACCACCGGGACGGGCATTGCGCTCGGACAGTCGCTCCGGATCGCGATCGTCGCCGGCTTCGCCCTCGCGCAGATCGGCGAGTTCTCCTTCGTCCTCAGCAAGGTCGGTCTCTCGGCTGGCCTGCTCGACGAGTCGCGCTACCAGCTCTTCCTCGCCGTCGCCGTCGGGACGATGACGCTGACACCAGTCCTCCTCGCCGTCGCGCCGCGAATCGCGTCCGCGCTCGAAGGTGTCGCACCGGCGCGCTTCGCGTCGGGACGCGCTGCACCGCTCGCGTTGCACACCGGCGAGCCGCTTGCCGACCACGTCGTGATCGTCGGCTACGGCGTCAACGGTCGCAACCTCGCACGCGTGCTCGGGCGCGTCGGGATCCCGTTCATCGTCATCGAGCTCAATCCGCAAGTCGTCCGCGCCGAACGGGAGAGGGGGCGCAACATCATCTACGGTGACGCGACGAGGCCGGAGGTACTCGAGCACGCCGGCGTTCGCACCGCACGTGTCGTCGTCGTTGCGATCTCCGACGCCGCCGGTACCCGCGGAACAGTCGACGTTGCGCGGCGCCTCAACCCGCACGTCCACCTGATCGTGCGCAGTCGCTACGTCCACGAGATGGACCCGCTGTTCACGCTCGGCACCGACGAGGTCATCCCCGAGGAGTTCGAGACGTCGATCGAGATCTTCTCGCGCGTCCTGCACCGCTACCTCGTCCCGCGCGACGAGATCGAGCGCCAGATCCGCGACATCCGCCGCAGCGGCTACGAGATGTTCCGCACCATCTCCGCCGCGCATGGGCCCGCGCTCGGCCTGCAGCGCTTCCTCACCGGGCTCGCGTTCGAGGTCTATCGCGTCGAGGACGGCAGCGCCGTCTGCGGCCGTGAGCTTCTCGAATCGGGTGTCCGCGACGGCAGCGGCGCGTCGATTCTTGCGATCCATCGCGCCGATGGCACCATGGTGTTCAACCCCTCGCCCGACGCCAGGATTTTCGCCGACGACCTGTGCCTTCTCCTCGGCACGCACGAACAGATCAGTGCCGCATCGGGACTCTTCCGCGCGGCCGGCCCCACCGCTCCACATGCCTGACGACCAGAAACGCATCGACGAGAAATGGGGACAGTATCCGTCCACCATCCTCGAGTTCGCGGCGCCTGACCGGCGCCGCATCGACCTCCGGCGGCCGTTAGGCGCCGCCGAACGTGCTGCACTCGCCGCGCTGGGTCTCGATCGCCCGTTCGCCGTGCTGACCGCCGAGAATCCATTCGGCGAGAATGCCGAAGACAAGCCCACCGCAAAGCAGGAAGCCGAAACGGAGCGGAAGAACGCCGCGCGGCGTGCCGAGCTCGAGGCCGAGCTCCGAAAGTCCGGAGTCGAGTTCCAGCCTTGCGACGGAGTCGCCGCCGACGGCGACTACCGAGAGCACGGCGTCGCGGTTGTGCTCCCCCGAGACCAGGCAGTGATGCTCGCTCGGCGCTTCGGCCAGCTCGCGATTTTCTGGTTCGATGGTCGCGCCTTCATGCTCATCGGCGCAGCCGCGAGAAAGGCCCCCGAGAAGCTCCCGAAGCGCTGACTCCGGAGCGACTCGGCGGAGACGCGCAAGACTCCCCTCTCCGCGCCGGCGTCCGCATATTCCGGCGTGCCCATCGTACCGCTCTACGGTCATCCCCAGCTTCGAGAGCGCCTCCTCGGCGCTCTCCAGAGCGGACGGCTGCCCGCCAGCCTGCTTCTGCATGGACCGGCTGGCGTTGGCAAGCAGCGTCTCGCGCTCTGGCTCGCGAGCGCGATCCTCTGCGAATCCGCAGACCGTCCCTGCGGCGCGTGTCAGTCATGCCGCTACTGCGCCGAGCTCGCGCATCCCGACCTCCACTGGATCTTCCCCCGGCCACGCCTCAAGGACGCCGATGCGTCCCATGAGGACGTCCGCCAGGATTACGCCGAAGCGATCGCTGAACGCGTCGCGGCGAACGGGCTCTATGCTCGGCCATCCGGATCGGAAGGAATCTTCGTCGTCGCCGTGCGGTCGATCGTGCACCGTGCTGGAATCTCTCCGGCAATCGGGCGGCGCAAGGTCTTCGTCGTCGGCGACGGCGAGCGCATGGTGCCGCAGGAAGGATCGGAGATGGCGGCCAACGCGTTCCTCAAGCTCCTCGAGGAGCCGCCGACCGACACCACCATTATCGTGACATCGAGTGAGCCGGGCGCACTGCTTCCGACCATTCGGTCGCGCGTCGTCTCACTCCGCGTCGGCTCGCTCCCGGAAGCCGACATGCGTCGCTTTCTCGCCGACCCATTTGTCGTGAAAGCGCTCGAGTCGGAGTCGCTGCCGCACGATGTCGATGCCCGACTCGCCGTCGCTGCTGGCGCGCCCGGCGCTCTTTTCGGCGGCACGGAGCGCGACGCAGCGCGGAAGAACGCCCGGGCGATTCTCGATGCGGCTGAAGCCGGCGATCGCGTCGCGGCTCTTCGCATCGCCTTCGCGCAAGGCGCCTCTGGCGCGCGAGGCCGCTTCACCGAAACGCTCGACGCACTCGCGGTGATCATCCACGACCGAGTCCGCACTCGCGTCGCACGCGGCGACGAGCGCGCGGCGGAGCGCAGTGCGCGCGCAATCGACGCCGTCGAGCGCGCGCGCCTGCTGGCGAGTGGAAATGTCAGCCCGAACCTCGTGACCGCGGAGCTGTTCCGCACTCTCGCCGAGCGCTGATGCCTGACGACGATCGCACGCTCAGCCACGTTGGCAACGACGGCCAGGCCCGCATGGTGGACGTCACAGCGAAGCCTGAAACGGAGCGCGTCGCGCGCGCCGGCGGCACCATCCGCATGGCGCCGGCAACGCTGGCCGCGATCCAGGCGAACACCCTGAAGAAGGGCGACGTTATCGGTGTCGCCCGAGTGGCCGGAATCATGGCCGCCAAACGGACCGCCGAGCTCATTCCGCTTTGCCATTCCATCCCGCTCACCGATGTACAGGTCGATCTGGTCGCTGATGAGTCGCTCCCCGGGCTGCGCGCCGAGGCCACAGTGCGCACTTTTTCGCGCACCGGGGTAGAAATGGAAGCGATCTCAGCTGTATGTGTGACGCTCATCACCGTCTTTGACATGGCCAAGGCACTAGATAAGGGAATGCTCATCTCCGACGTGTGCGTGCTCGAAAAGCATGGCGGTCGGTCGGGGAGCTGGCGGCGGGCTTGAGCTGGCACAGCCGTTGCCCTTGATACGCCTGAGAGACTGATCACACTCCTGCGAGTGTATCGTAAGTCACTATAAATCAATACTTTATGAAACAGACCCGTCGAACCTACGTGCACCGTGGTGACGCTGCCAGACGCCGCGCGCGCATCAAGAACGCGATCGTGGGCGGCGCTTGCCTGGTCGCCATCGCGCTGGTCGTTCGCAGCCATCGCGGTGTGGATGAGGCCCGCGCATCGACTTTCAGCTTCGCGCTGACGGGCGACGCCCGCCGACTGGATGACGAGTTGGGGGAAGCGAAGGGTGAGCTCGAGCTGACCCGCAATCAGCTCGATCGGGCGAACAAGATCATCGCATACTCGAGCAAGTATCGGATCGCCGCCGATCTCGCGAGCTCCATCTATGATGTCGCGATGGCCGAGGGGATCGAGCCCGATCTCGGCTTCCGCCTGGTGCGGCTGGAGAGCGAGTTCAATGAGCGCGCCGTCAGCCCCGTTGGCGCGGTCGGGCTGACTCAGGTCATGCCGTCGACGGCCGAGTATTTCGTGAAGGGCGCGACCCGGGAGAAGCTCTACGATCGCGATACGAACCTCCGCGTCGGGTTCCGCTATCTGCGGACGCTCATTCGCGAGTACAAGGGCAACCTCAAGATCGCCCTCCTCGTCTACAACCGGGGCCCGGCGGCGGTCGATGCGGCGCTCGGTATGGGGTTGGACCCGGCGAACGGGTACGACCGGATCGTCATGAAGGGGTACCACGGTCGCGGCACTGTGGACTGAGCTCGGTGGGTGGAGTGCAGGAAAGGGGCGGCGAGAATGTTCTCGCCGCCCCTTTCCTGTCGAATCGAACGTGCGTCAGCGCGAAGCGTTGCGCTTGCTGCCCTTCTTTGCTGGCCGCGTGTGCGCCTTCGAGCTTCGGCCCGAGCCGCCCTTCACGACCAGGCGCTGGCCGGGGATGATGATGCTCTTGCGCAGGCCGTTGAGTCGCATGACGGTCTGCGTCGTCGTCTTGTAGCGCTTCGCGATCCCGCCTAACGTCTCGCCGCTCTTCACCGTGTGGTAGACGGCGGCCTTCGATGAACCGTAAATCTCGATCGACGGGTCAGGCACCTCGCGCGCCGCCGCGACCACGGCTTCGCTGGGGATCAGGACGACCTGTCCCGCCACGACCCGCCCGCTCTTCTTCGCCACCTCGAGCCTTGGGTTGTACCAGCCCAGCTGCGTCGAGCTGATGTGTGCTTTTCTCGCCAGCGTGACGCGCGTATCGCCTTTCTTCGAGATCACCCTCGTGTATGCGGTGCGCTCCGCGGCGGGCAATGCCGCGAACGACGAGTCGAAGGTCGCTGCCGCACCCACCGGGACACGCACCGTGAACGAGGTCTTCGGCGGCGTCACGCCGCGGAGCACCTGAGGATTGAGCTCGACGATGTGCGAGACCGGCACCCCTGCCGCGTGCGCGACCGCTGCCATCGGGGTCGACGCCGGGACGACCACGGTGTCATAGACGAACGGCGGCAGCGTCCGGAGCGTCATGCCATAACGCTGCGGTTCCTTCGCGATCAGCGCAGCGGCGATGAGTTGCGGCACATAGTTGCGCGTCTCCGCGCGAAGGTAGTCCTTCTCGGCGAGAGCGAAGAAGCGATCCTCGCCCGTGGTGCCCTGCAGGTCGTCGGCATAGCGCTCCAGTCCGCGGGCCACACGACCGGGTCCGCCGTTGTACGCGGCGGCGGCGAGGTAGAGCGATCCGAACTGGTCGTTCAGGTAACGCAGGAAGCGGATCGCGGCGTCCGTCGAGCGAACCGGGTCGCGCCGCTCGTCCACCCACCAGTCGACGCGCAGCCCCGACCCCTGAGCGGTGCCGGTCATCAGCTGCCACATCCCCACCGCGGCCGCCTTGGAGTAGGCGTCGGGGTTGTATCCGCTCTCGATCAGCGCGAGATATACGAGATCTTCCGGAAGGCCGGCGGCGTGCAGCTTGGCGCGCATCATCGGCTCGTAGCGGCTACCCTGCTCGAGGCGGTTCTCGATCCGCTCGCGGGCCGTCCCGCTGAACATCCGCACATAGTAGGCGACGCGCTCCTGCGTCTCGTAGGGCCGGACATCGAGACCGGGTGCGTCCTCGGCGAGTGAATCGGCGGCGACCGGAACGGGAGCGGCGCTGTCGCCGAACACCTGCAGCGCGGTCTTCTTCACCTCGGCGCTCGACACATTGGTCGTGTCGGCTTTGACGTTAGGCGCTGCCGCCGGCGCGCGGTCGCTGTCACGAGGCGCCGCAGGCTGCGGACTGATCGTATCGACGCGAGCGGGGACGGTGCTCTGAGGCGCGGGCGCCATCGCCGGCGCGGGATGCTGGCAAGCGGCTGCAGCGACCGATGCCGCCAATGCCGCGCATATGCTGAAGCGCGTCACGTACACTCCCTTCGTGGATGATTGCAATGTATCGGCGGGAACGCGCGTCACGGCCGCGTCCGCGTCATCACGACGTCAGCGCGTCGCGATGAAATTGCCGAGCACGCGGTTGGTCGCGTTGAGCACGGCGACCACAGTACCGCGAACCGCGTCGTGCTCAGCCAGGTAGCAGCCGAGCAGGCGCGGTGGACCGTCGCCCTTCTTCACGTTCACCGAAACGATCACGACATTCGCATCGAACGCCCGCAGGAGCTTCACGCCGACGAGCTCGAACTGGAGCGCGTTCCCCGAGAACGTCTCGAGGGCGCGCAGGGCGGCATCGGCCGAGATTCGAAGGTCGCCCATCGGGCTCGATTGGCCGCTCGCTTTTCCGACGACTCGAACACCGTCCACCCACTCGAGTTCCACGTCGCACGAGCACTGTCCCGAAGGTGTCCGCGTGAAGCGGAAGTCGGAGAAGCGGAGTCGTTCACGCTTCAGCTGCGCCGGCGTGATCGTCGGCGCGAGCGAGTCACGAGCGTCGGGAACGGTTTGGGACATGACAGCGAGTGGCGAAGGGCGGGTCCTCGGCGAGCGCTGCGTTGCGCCCTGTCTCCGTAGAACGACTCAATTCGGCGAAGGCAACGGCGCGCTGCAGCTGCCTGACGCTCCCTTGATTGCGTCCCCCGACCACCGGTCTATATTCGGGCCATGATCACACTATTCCTGGTGGCCGCCGCACTCTCGGGCGACAGCGTTCGCACCCGCTCGCTCGCCCCCGAAGACTCGCTCCGCGCGCGCATCGAAGCGCGCATCGCGAGCGTTCCCGGCGCGCGGGCGGCTGTCGTGCTGCACGATCTCCGCGACCGCTTCGCCGTCGGCATCGCCGAAGACTCGAGCTTCCACGCGGCGAGCACGATGAAAGTGCCGGTGATGATCGAGCTGTTCCGCCAGGTCGATGCCGGGCATCTCTCGCTCGATCAGTCGTTGCTCGTCGTCAACAGCTTCGGGTCGATCGTCGACGGCTCCAACTATACGCTCGACGCCGGCGACGACTCGGACAGCTCGCTCTATGCGATGATCGGCAAGCGCGTCACCGTTCGCGAGCTCATCGAGCGGATGATCACGCGCTCGAGCAACCTGGCGACGAACACGCTGATCGCCGTCGCGGGCGCGGAAAACGCGAATGCGACCGCGCATGCACTCGGCGCGACGCACATGCACGTCCTGCGCGGTGTCGAGGATGGCAAGGCCTTCGCGCGCGGGATGAACAACACGACGACGGCGAGCGATCTCACCGCGCTCCTGCTCGCGATCGAACGCGGGACCGCGGCGTCGCCGGCGAGCTGCGCGGAGATGAAGGCGATCCTGCTGCGCGAGATCTACAGCGGTGACATCGCCGCCGGACTGCCTGCGGGAACACCGGTCGCGCAGAAGACAGGATGGATCACCGGCGTGCTGCACGATGCCGCGATCGTCTATCCGCCCGGACGGACACCGTACGTGCTGGTCGTGCTGACCGCGAACATCGCCGACGAGAAGGTCGCCAAGTCGCTCACGACCGACATCTCGCGGATGGCCTGGGAGTTCACCGCCGCCCGCTGACGAGCGCGGCAGAGCGTTAGGCGGATCGCCGTTCGCTGGCGCGCTGCGGCGACGTTGCGTCCATCGGCAGCTCGAGCGTGAAGGTGCTCCCGCGCCCCGGTGCGCTCTGCACCCTGAGCTCACCGCCGATCATCTGGGCCAGCCGCCGTGAGACAGTGAGGCCAAGCCCAGTCCCCGCGATCCGGCGCGTCGCCCGCGCGTCCGCTTGCCAGAACGGCTCGAAGATATGATGCAGGTGCTCCTCGGCGATCCCGATCCCGGTGTCGCGAACGTCGCAGAGCAGCTGTCGTCCTTCGCGCCGCGCGCCGATCTCGATCTTCCCCTGCAACGTGAACTTGGTTGCATTCGACAACAGGTTCACGAGGATCTGCCTGACTTTCTGCGGGTCCGACAGCAGGTGTGCGTCCTTCAACCCCGGGTCGAGCACGACCTCGAGCGAGAGACCGCGATCCGTGACCAGCGGCTCGACGATCGCCGCAGCCTCCTCGAGCGCGGTCTTCACGCAGAGTGACTCGAACCGCGGCTGCTCGCTCCCTGCCTCGACACGAGAGTACGTCAGAATCTCGTCGATCAATGCCAGCAGGTGCGTCGCGCTCGCTTTGATGCGACCGAGCTGGTGTCGCTGCGGATCGGTCACGGGACCGGTGATGCCGTCGGCGAGCAGCTCCTCGTAGCCGATGATCGCGGTGAGCGGCGTGCGCAGTTCGTGCGACATCGCGGCGAGGAAGCTCGACTTCGCCTCGCTCGCGGCGACGGCCGCGCGATAGAGCTGCGCGTTTTCGATCGCCGTGGCGGTGCGCCGCGCGAGCTCCTCACCAATCAGCTGCTCCGCGGCATCGTAGCCGGGGCGGGTCGTCGTGCGGAGAAAGCTGATTGCGCCGAGCGTTCGCCCGCGCGCGACGAGCGGCGCGGCGATCACGGCGGAGAGCCCGATGTCATGGAGGAGGATGCGATGCTCGTCGGTCCGCGCCATCGCGTCGCGATCGGAAGCGCTCACCGTCTCGAGCCGGATCGTCTGCTGCTCGCGGAGCGCCCGCGCGATCGGGTGCTCATCGGTCCACGTCGACTGGTCTGTCGCGACGCTTCGCACGCGCTCGAAGAGGTGCGTCCGCCGCGGCTCCCGTTCGACCGCGGCCGCCCGGGCGAGCGTTCCCGTTTCGTCCTCGAGATCGATCACCACGACGTCGGCGAAGCGCTGGCAGGCGAGCTTTCCAATCCCCGCGAGCATCACCTCGAGGTCGAGAGAGGATGCGAGCAGGCTGCTCGCCTCGGCGAGCAGCCGCGCGTAGTCCTCTGCACGGCGTCGATCGGTGATGTCGACCGCGGTGCCGATCAGCCGGATCGCATGCTTCGCGTTCCCGCTCCCCGCGAACAGTGCTCGTCCCTTGCAGACGATCCACGCCATTCTGCCATCGGCGCGCTCGATCCGGAATTCCGCTTCGTAGCTTCCGTCGCCCAGGGGATCGAACGCGGCGGCGACTCGCTGGTCGACGTGCGCGCGGTCATCGGCGTGCACGTGGGCGAGGAACATCTCCAGCGTCGGCGTTACATCGGAGGTGAAGCCGAACAACGATTTGCATCGGTCCGACCACGCGAGCTCGCCGGTGATCGGGCTGAAATCCCAGGTGCCGATGCTCCCCGCATCCACGGCGAGCCGTAGCCGCTCGTCGGCATCGCGCCAGGCCGGGACGTCATCGCCGGCAAGTGGAGAGGTCTCTCGCTCCGCGGTGGCCGGTCGCGAATGCTGTGGTGATGCCACCTTCGGCGCGTCGTCGCGCAGGTGTTGTTCGACAGTCGTCACGAAAGCGTGTTCAACGAGAGCTGGTGAATCGGAGCAGGAAGGATGGCGCGAACCATCGCGCGGCGGAAGATCTGCCGGCAAGAGTGACCCGGGTGGGTTTCGAACCCACGACCTAAGGATTAAAAGTCCTTTGCTCTACCAACTGAGCTACCGGGTCGGACGAGGGAATCTACACCCGACCGTGCCCCTCCGCTCCCCCGCGCACGAGGTTGTGGCCCCGGTCACGCGGGCCGCTGAACCGTCGCCGTTCGATCGAGCTTTCCCCAGCCAACGACGTGGCCGCGGACCGCCGCCACGAACGACCGGAGAACGACCCAGTACATCACCTGGCGGTAGGCGAAGCGCTGGAGAAACACGAGCCAGGTGAGGCGCTTGTCCTCGCCCGGCTCGGCGATGAATGCCAGCGCCGCCGCGAGCCAGTCGACGACGAGGAAGATCGCGTACAGCGTCAGCACCTGCTCGAGGTTCGTCAGCGCGTACGTCGCGCCGTGCTGCTCCCGCACCAGCCACACCGAGAGCAGGCTCCAGGCGAACATGAGGTCGGCGAGCGGGGAGAGCGCCGCGAAGATCAACTGGAAGAGCCAGACGTTAGGCATGGCGATCATGCCTAACGTTCCATAGCGGGGGTTGAAGAGCGCATCGCGATGCTTCCACATGCACTGCAGCGTGCCGAAGCTCCAGCGGAACCGCTGCTTCGCCAATCCCCTGAGCGTCTCTGGCGCCTCGGTGTAGGCGACTGCGTCGGCCGCGTATGCGACCGAGTAACCCTGGCGCCGGATCGCCAGCGTCAGGTCCTGATCCTCGGCGAGCGTGCCCTCGCTGAACCCGCCGGCGGCGACCGCGAGCGTGCGGCGCCAGGCACCCACCGCGCCAGGGACGACGGTGATGCAGTCGAGCAGCGCGAACGCCCGCCGATCGAGGTTCTGGCTGGTCACGTATTCGACCGCCTGCCACCGGGTGACGAGGTTCACCCGGTTCCCGACCTTGGCATTGCCCGCCACCGCCCCCACCCGAGGATCGGCCAGCGGCGCGACGAGCCGGGTGATCGTGTCCCGCTCGAACTGTGTGTCCGCGTCGAGCGCGACGATGATCGGCGCCGTCGTCAGGGCGATCCCGTAGTTCAGGGCGCTCGCCTTCCCGCCGTTAGGCTTCCGGTGGACCTCGACGCGTGCATGGCCGCCGTAGATCGCGCGCACGACGCCGGCCGTGCCGTCCGGCGACCCGTCGTCCACGACGATGATCTTGAGGGGCCCGGCATAATCCTGCTCGAGGAGGCTCGCGACGGTCTTCGCGATCACTTTCTCCTCGTTGTACGCCGGGACGATGACTGCGACTGGCGCGAGCTCGACGTCGAGCTCGCGCGCACGACGCGCCCGTACGTTCTGGACGAGCGCAAGCGTGGTGATGATCACGAGCCGTCCAAGGCCGAGCACCACGGCGATCAGGAAGAGCCAGTGCAGGAGCCATTCGAGCGCGCCGATCGCTCCGAACGTCGTCAGCTCGGCCACACGGACCGCTGCTCCCGACGTGGGCAGCCCGGGCATCGCTTCGTTCCGCGTCAGCCCCGCGAGGTCGGAGACGAGCACCAGGGTATCGCCGCGAGCGCGCAGCGAGTCGATGAGCGGGCCGAGCGCCGCGATCGTCTGCGCGCGATCGCCGCCACCGTCGTGTAGCAGGACGACGCTTCCGCTGCATCCATCCTCGAGCGGGGATCCGGCGGGACGATTGCGGTGAAGCGAGTCGAGGCACGCCTGTGCACGGGCGCGGCCATCGAGCACGTTGCGCACGATCTCGTCCACGCCGGGTTGCAGCCAGTCCTCGGAGTCGACGTGCAGCCCGACGGTGACGTATCCGAGATCGCTGGCGACGCCGACGGGATCGAGTTCATCGGCGGTCGTCGGCTCCGCGTCCCCGAAATACGGCGGGCGGAAGAGCGCCGACCGCCGGTCGAGCACGGCTTCGAGCAGTCGCTCCGTCGCGTCGAGCTCGAGACGGGTGACGAATGGAGACGTCAGCGCGAGGTTCGGATGGGTGAAGGTGTGATTCCCGAACTCGTGCCCCTCGCGAATCATCCGGCGCATCAGCGGAATGTGCGCCTCGGCGTTCTCCCCGATCACGAAGAACGTCGCTGGCGCGTCGTACTTCGCCAGGGTGTCGAGCACGAGTGGCGTCCACCGCGCGTCGGGGCCGTCGTCGAACGTCAGCGCGACGTGATGCGGCACGTTCCCGATTCGCGCGACGACGTACGATGTCGGGAACGAGGCGTAGCGCTCGTCCGTCACCAGCCCGCTCGCCGGATCGGTTGTGATAACCCGACGCCCCACGGTCGGGCGCGCCGTCAGGCGGAGGACTTCGCCGGACCCGTCGAACTCGACGTCGTACCCGGGCGGGATCGTCGCCAGCGCCGCCGGCGATCCGCCGCGGGCACCGACCGCGCCCCAGAGCGCGGGATCCTCGCCGCCGAGCCGCCAGATCGCATAGCCTGCCGTGCCTAACGCTCGACCGATCGCAGCCTCATTGCTGGCGGTTGCCCCATCGAGGAACCAGACGACGTGGTCGGTCGAGTCGGGATCGGTGAACGCCACCCACGGGTTCATCGACGCCGAGTCGAAGCGCACGCGCGCCGCGTGGCTCCGCGCGTCGCGCATCACGTCCTGGAACGTGCGCTCCTCACCCGGTGCTGCCGGTGTGGCGTCGCTCCAGTCGTAGCCGTAGGCGCCGATGGCGAGGATCGCCTTCGCCGGCGGAACGACGCGCAACGCGCGCCGCGCCGCACGTTCGTACCATCCTTCACTCGCGACCGGGCCTGGATCGCCCGCGCCGTAATGTTCGTCGTAGAGCATCAGGAAGACGCGGTCGTTCACCGCGGCGGCCGCGCGGAGCACCGCTTCACTCTCGTCCGCAGCCAGCGCCTGCGTCACGATCGCGCCGCGCCGATGAAGCGTGGTCGCGAGGTCGCGCACGAATCCGTGCACTCCTGTTTCGAGATCGGGCGGAATCGCCTCGAAATCGATGGTGACGCCGGCCAGGCCATACGCGGCCACCATCGCGTCGAGCTGCGCGATCACGCGCGCGCGACTTTGTGCCGATCCGACCAGGCGCCGCAGCCGCCGAGCGTCGAAGTCGTGCGCCGCCGAATCGAAGTTCGTGACCATCGTGAGTACCGCCGGCCGTGACGACGCCGGCTGGTGCGCGGCGAGATATACCACCCGAGGATCCACGCGCAGGCGAAGCGAGTCGCCGCCCGGCTCGAGGAATGCCCACTCGCACACCACCCAATCCAGGTCGGCGATGTGGGCCTGATAGGACGACCACGAGTTGTCGTCCCAGTTGACGTAGAAGGCCGCGACGATCTGGGCACTGTCTCCCGGCATGGCTCGCGCACCGCCCCTGCCTAACGGCAGCGCGCCGGGCCGCAGCGCCGCCGGTCCGCGCCGCCCCCCTCGCTCGACGAACAGCCGGCGACGCGCCGCGTTTCGCGCCCGTTCGCGCTGCGTCGCCGCGATGCGCGGCAGGTGAACCAGGTCGCGCTGCCGGGGCGACCCGCCGGTGATTGCCGGGAGCAGCGGCGGGGCGAGGATCGCCGCGACGAGTGCGAGCGCGAGCACGCTCGTCACTATCCCGGCCACCCGCGCCACCCAGCGCACGCGTCGCCACCGCCGTCCAGTCGCATCGCGGAAGACCTGGCGATGCGGGCCGGTATCGCGTGTCGTCACGCGCTCACCGCGAGATGTCGGCCTGTCGGCGACGTCCCGCCCCTCGCATCACTGAAACTGGACGTACTGCGGGATCGGCATCAGCTGCATCACGTCGTTCGCGGTGAAGCGCGGCTTGTCGTTCTTGTAGAACAGCTTGATCCCGAAATACTGGACGGGGCGCTTGTACACGTAGGCCCGGTACGACCCGAGCTTGAGCTCGGGCGGACCGAATCCGTCCATGTCGACGACCACCTGCACACGTGGATCACGCTTGATCGCGGCGTGGTTGGTGAGCATTGGCTGCGTGAACCGGTGCACGACGAGAACCTTGGGCGGCAGCTTGTTCTCGTCGACCAGCTTCTCGAGCAGTGCAATCGCGACGTTCACATCGGCGGCGTCCATCGTCCCGATCTTCTTCCCCGGCGGCTCTTTCCCTTTCATCGAAAACTCGGGGTCGAGTGCAAGGTGGACGTACGGTCGCTTCAGGTACGGCACCAGTGGCTCGAGCTCCGCCGCAACCGTGCTCTTCCCAACCTGTACGTCGAGGAAGAGCAAGTACCCCTTCGACTCCGCGAGCTTCGCCATGTTCTCGATCAGCGTGTCGGGCATCCGCATCCGCCACAGCCCCTTCGAACCCGGGCTTCCCTGCGCGACTGGCGTAATCATCTCGAGTGCGCGAACCACTGGTGTTGCGGTGTCCGCGCGCTCGAACGCATGCGCTTCAGCCTCGAGCCGAGTGAGCATCTGCGGCGTTGGGAGTTCGCCGAGGATTCCCATCCGCTTGGAGAGTGGGTTTCCGTAGTACGCGACGATCCTGCACCCTGGCAGCACAGAGCCCGGGAGCGGCGTCGGCGGTGTCGGGAAGCTGTCGATTGTCGCGGCGTCGGACGCCGAGTCGCGCCCCGCCGATCTTGATCCGCTCCGACGCTTCCTCGCCCCGGACTTCGCCACCGACTTCGCCGCCGGCGTCGTCATGGCTGGCGGCGCAGCAACATTCGGCGACGAATCCGGCACAGACTGCGACTGCACCGCACGTTCAGCTTGTGCGGTGTCGGCGACACTGTCGCGGACACCGCCAGCAGCCGTCGCGGTCGTTGAATCTCGACCGAGCTTCGACCGCAGTCGTGCTGGGGTAACGGCAAGCGTCCAGTTGACCGGAAGCGTCGCGCAACGCTCCGGCACGATGCTCGCGCGGGCCGGCGTCGTATCGGGCTGAGTGGTCTTGGCTGAGGCTTCGTGCGCGCCGGGTTTTTCGCAGGCGAGTGCGCCGAAGGCCAGCGTCGCCGCCGCGGTCAGTGAAGCGGCGCGTCGACTCTTGTGCATTTTCGTCGGATCAGGGCAAGGGACGCGCGCACCAGTTGGCTATCGGCCGCGCATCAGAACAATCTAGATACTCACCGTCATCATCGCACCCGCACATTGGCCGACATGAGCATCTCGAATACGGCTGGCCGCACGATCATCGACGTTTCACGACCCATCTTCACCGGGATGGCGATCTATCCGCGCAACCCGCCGGTCGAGATCGCCGCGGCCAGGTCGATCGCTCGTGGGGACTCGAGCAACGTGTCGCTCCTCTCGCTCGGCTCGCACACCGGCACGCACGTCGATGCGCCACGGCACATGTCCGATTCCGGCAGCGGCGTCGATGCCGTCTCGCTCGATGCGATGATAGGTCCCGCGATCGTCATCGATGTCGGCAGTGAGGTACGCGCCATCGGAGCGGCGGAGCTCGACGCGCGGATCGGCTCGCACACCCGCGTGCTCCTGCGCTCACGGAACTCGTCGCGCTTCGCCGAGAGCGGCGCCTTCGAACAGGATTTCACCTACCTCGCGCCGGATGGCGCCGCACTCCTCGTCGAGCGCGGCGTCGCGCTCGTCGGCGTCGATGCGCTCTCGGTCGAGCAGTACCATGCGGGCCATCACCGCTCGCACGACACGCTGCTCCAGGCTGGCGTTGCAATCATCGAAGGACTCGCCCTCGAGAATGTTGAACCCGGCGAGTATCACCTCGCCTGCCTTCCGCTCCGCATCCGCGGATGCGATGGCGCACCGGCGCGAGTCGTGCTCATCCGCTGACCGTCGTTCACTTCAAATACAACCAGAGGACACGCGATGCGCGTCGCGATGATCGGCTTGGGAAAGATGGGTGGGAACATGACTGCACGGCTCCTCAGGAAGGGGCACGAAGTCGTGGCCTTCGACCGGAGCGCAGAGGCGGTGCAGCGCGCCGCGGCGCTTGGCGCGAAGAGCGCCGGTGACCTGAAGGCGGTCGTTGCCGGATTGCAGGCGCCGCGTGTGGTCTGGATCATGGTGCCCGCCGGCGCGCCGGTCGACGAGACCATCGAGACGCTGGTGCCGATGCTGTCGAAGGGCGACATCATCATCGATGGCGGCAACTCGCGCTTCAGCGACACGATGCGCCGCGCGCGGTCGCTCGAGAGCCGCGGCATCGACTTCGTCGACGCGGGCACCAGCGGCGGGGTCTGGGGGCTCGAGAACGGCTACTGCCTGATGGTTGGCGGAGCGGACCGCGCCATCAGCATCTGCGAGCCGCTCTTCACTGCCCTCGCCGAGCCGGGCGGCTATGCGCACGTCGGGCCGCCCGGAGCTGGACATTACGTGAAGATGGTGCACAACGGCATCGAGTACGGGCTGTTGCAGGCGTATGCTGAGGGGTACGAGATCCTTCATGCCTCGAAGGACTTCAAGCTCGATCTCGCGCAGATCTCGGCGCTGTGGAATCACGGCAGCGTCGTACGCTCGTGGCTCAACGAGCTGGCGGAGCGCGCATTCGAGAAGGACAGCGATCTCACCGCGCTCAAGGGATGGATCGCCGATTCGGGCGAAGGTCGCTGGACGGTCCAGGAAGCGACGGACCTCGACGTCCCGGCACCGGTGATCGCGCTCTCGCTGATCATGCGGCTCCGTTCGCGGCAGGAGGATTCGTTCGGAGGCAAGGTGATCGCCGCGCTGCGCAACGAGTTCGGCGGCCACGCGGTCAAGTCGACTTGATGTCGAGCGACTCCGGCAGCACCCGTACCGACGCGACGATCCGCGGCACGGCCGACGACTGCACGCTGGTCCTCATTGGAGCGTTAGGCGATCTCGCGCGGCGCAAGCTCTATCCCGCCCTTTACCGGCTCGCCCAGGATGAGCTCCTCGGAGCGAACTTCCGCCTGCTCGGCGTCGATCGGGTGGAGGACGACGACGCCGGCTACGTCAAGGCGATCGGCGAATCGCTCGCCACCGCCGACGATACCGGTGGCGCGGTCGATCCTGCCGGGCTGGCGCGGCTGACCCGCGGGGCGCGATACATCCGCGGCGACCTCACCGATCCGGCGCTCTATGCGAGCATCAACAACGCGCTCGGCGGGATCGAGGCGGAGGGCGGGTCGCGCAACCGGATGTTCTACCTCGCGATCCCACCGAGCCTCTTTCTCCGCGTCGTCGAGTCGCTGTCGACGAGTGGCGCCGCGCCACGCACGAACCCGAGCGAGGAATTGCAGGACGGTCCGTGGGCACGGCTCATCATCGAGAAGCCGTTCGGGCGCGACCTGCTCAGCGGGCGGCTGCTCAATACGGAGCTGCTCGCCAGGTTCGCCGAGCCGCAGCTCTATCGGATCGACCACTACCTCGGCAAGGAGACGGTCCAGAATATCCTCGCCTTCAGGTTCGCCAATGCCATCTTCGAGCCGCTCTGGAATCGCGGCTCGATCGCCAGCATCCAGATCACCGCCGCTGAAACAGTCGGCGTCGAGTCGCGCGGTGGTTATTACGAGGAAGCCGGTGTCGTCCGCGACATGTTTCAGAACCACCTGATGCAGCTCCTCGCGACCACCGCGATGGAGCCGCCAGGCGCGATGACGGCGACGGCCGTCCGCGACGAGAAGGTCAAGCTGCTTCGCGCCGTGAGGCGCTTCGACGAGCTCGCGCTGCACGAGCATGTCGTATTCGGCCAGTACGGCGCCGGCGTCGTGGACGGTGTGCGCGTTCCCGCGTACCGCAGCGAGCCCGCGGTCGCGCCCGAGAGCACGACGCCGACGTACGCCGCCATTCGCGTCTTCGTCGACAACTGGAGGTGGGAGGGCGTTCCGTTCTACCTGCGCAGCGGAAAGCGACTGACAAAGCGTGTCTCTGAAATCGCGATCCGCTTCCGCCGCGCCCCGGGTGTCCTCTGGCCACGGGCCGCGCGCCGGACCATGGATGCGAACGAGCTCGTCGTGCGAATCCAGCCGGACGAAGGGATCACCCTCGGATTTCAGGCCAAACGCCCCGGCGCCGCGCTGTCGCTCACGCCGCAGATGGAGCTCTCTCCAGTTCGAATGCGCTTCTCCTACGCCGAGGATTTTGGTGGGGCGCCGGGCCCCGCCTACGAGACGCTTCTGCTCGACGCGATGCTCGGTGACGCGACGCTGTTCGCGCGCAGCGACGAGGTCGAGCAGGCCTGGTCGATCGTGGACCCGATCGTCGCCTCGGCCAGCGACGGGCGCCAACCCGAGCCATACGCCGCGGGTACTGACGGTCCGATCGCGGCGAACGCCCTGCTGGCGGCCGATGGAGCGTTCTGGCGTGGGCTCGCGACCGGGTTGCCCGCGGGCCGCGGCTAGGGCAGCCCGATCTCCCCGTCAGGCGCGGTCATCGCGACCGCGTCCGCCGTTAGGCCTCACGCGCGAAATCGACGAATCCCTTTGCCACGTCGGTGCCGAGCAGCCGCACACGGGTGCGATCGCCGACGTCGAGCCGCTCGAAGCCGCGGACGACGCGACCCTCGACTGGTGGGTGCAGCAGGCGGACGAACACTCCCTTCGGCGTGTCGCCGGTGACGATCGCGTCGAACGTCTCGCCTGTGCGTGGCGCCAGCAGCGCCGCGCCGGCCATCTTCCGCACCTCGCGCTCGGCGACGCGGCCCTCGTCCTCCATCTTCGTGCAGTGCGCGGCGATCTCGGTGAGCTCGGCCACCGAGTACGGCGAGGGCGCACCGGCGATCACTGCCTTGAGCTGGCGCTGCGTCACGAGGTCGGCGTAGCGACGGTTAGGCGCGGTCGAATGCGCGTAGTCGTCGACGGCCAGGCCGAAGTGTCCCTGCTGTTCTCCGCCCGGCACCTCGACGTCGTACTCGCCCGCGCCGAGCAGCTTGACGATCGTCAGCGACAGGTCGGCGAATCGTTCGGGGGCCGCCTTCCGCCGTGCGGCGAGGAACTGCGACAGCGCCTTGGCGTCGGGATCGGGAGGCAGCGTCACCCCATCGGAAGCCGCGAGCGCCACGATGCGAGGCCACCGCTTCGGCGCCTTGACCACGCGCCGGATCGAGGCCACTCCGCGCGCTTCGAGAAACGTCGCGACCGCGCTGTTGGTCGCGATCATGAAGTCCTCGATGAGCTCTCGCGCAACCGACTTGTGCACGAGCGAGATGTCCACGACGCGGCCGTTCACCGCGACTGTGTTGGCTTCGATGGTCTCCAGGTCGAGTGCACCGTGCTCATGACGCAGCTCGCGCAGGCGCTTCGCGGCTTCGTCCTGCAGCCGCAGCTGGTCGGCGAGCTCGGGGATCGCCGTTATCGGTCGCGGGGGGGGAGCTGCATTGGAGAGCCATGCGCCGACAGCCTCGTACGCCATCTTCGCCCGATTGCGCACGACCGCGCGAAACACGTCGGCCGGCGCGACTGCGCCCGATGCATCGATCGTGAGCGACACGACCATCGCCGCCCGTGTCTCGCCTTCGACGAGCGACGTCAGGTCGGTCGACAGTCGCTCGGGAAGCATCGGGAACGTGGTGACACCGGTGTACACGGACGTCGTGTTCTGCGCTGCATGCCGGTCGAGCGCCGAGTCCTTCGGGACGTAGGCGTCGACGTCGGCCACCGCGAGCAGGACGCGGATCGCACCGTTCGCCAGACGTTCGGCGTACTCCAGCTGATCGAGGTCGCGCGTCTCGGTGTTGTCGATCGACGACCACAGCAGCCCGGTGAGGTCACGGGCGCCAGCGCCTAACGCTTCCGGGGCCAGCGGCGACAGCCCGGTTTCGTCCGGCGTCTCGACAGTGAAACTGTGCGCGGCGACCACCGCCCTGGCGGCATCGCGAAGATCGATCGGGCTCACTCGCGCGGTGACATCGGATGCGAATGCTGCGGGTGGGTGACAATGCAAAGCGACGCGCGTGACTCGAAGTCACGCGCGTCGCTCGGGGTACTTCTGGCTACTCCTTGCCGGAGCGCTTGCGGCGCCGTGCTTCGGCCGCCTTCAGCTGGCGGGCCTCACTCGGCTTCACGTAGTGACGCTTGCGGCGGAGATCCTTCAGGATCCCGGAGCGGAGCATCTTCTTCTTGAAGGCCTTGAGCGCCCAGTCCAGTCGGTCGCTCTCTTCGAGAATTACTTCGATCATGAACGCTCCGGTTGGTAATTACGCCTTGGCGACGTTCTCGGCCGACGGACCCTTCGCGCCCTGCACCATGTCGAACTCCACACGGTCGCCCTCGACGAGGGACTTGAAGCCGTTCCCCTGGATCGCCGAGTAGTGCACGAAGCAATCCTTGGAGCCGCCCTCAGGCGTGATGAAACCGAAACCCTTCGCGTCGTTGAACCACTTCACTGTGCCGGTAGTACGCATTGCCGTTCTCCGAAAAATGTCTGTGCTCGGAGTCCGGTAATGCCGTCCCGCCGATCACGTCCCGACGCAAGAACTTCTCGCGCCGCGTCCGCACGAATCCGTGCGGGTCGCACCGGTATCCGATGCGAACCCTGAATATAGCGGTGATGCGGCGCACGCGTCAACAGGGTGCTGCACCTGGGGAGCAACCGCGCTGTGTCGGGCGGGCTCGCACCCGGGCGCCGTGCACGCCACCGCCGCGACTACTTCCAGCACTCCACCAGCACGGTCACCTGGCGCCCGATGTCACCCACGTCGGCGTTGCTGCGTGTCGCCGCCGACGGCGCGGTGCGGAAGGCCACGCCCTCGGACTTGAGGAAATCCTTCGCCACGAACGCCTTTACCGCGAAGTTCACGTTCTGCGGAATGTCCCCCGTCTCGTCGGCGACGAGCTTCGCGTTCAGCTTCGTCACCACCACGCCAACGACATTGCCGGCCAGGTCGAACAGCGCGCCGCCACTGCTCCCCGGCTGAACCGGTGCGCTCATCTGGAGCACGTGCAAGTCGTTGTACAATCCGGCCAGTGCGTTGACGGTGCCCGTCGAGACGTTGACCTGGTCGGCGAGAAGGCCGTTGAGCGGATATCCGACCGCGACCACGTCGTCGCCCGGCCGCACCGCCGGATCGTCGCGGAACGTGACGACCGGGCCTGATGGCAGCCGCGTCTCGAGCAGCGCGAGATCGTCGTCGCGATCGAGCGCGTGCACGATCGCTGGACGAGATTCACCGCCGGCAACTCGTACCTTCAGCGCGCTGCACCCGCGCACGACGTGCTTGTTGGTCAGGACGAATCCGCGTTCGCGCGAGACGACGAAGCCGGAACCAGAGCTCGATGAGCCGCGCGCGAACGCGCTGATCGTTCCGTTCTCCGGCCCCGGGCGCGATGCACTCGCCGGGCCGCTCGTCTCGGCCGCGAGGCTATCGCCGCGCCCTGCGACGGGCGCCGCCTCGGAACGTGGAGCAATAGCCTCCGCAACCGGTGTCCGCTGTGGCCCGACGACCGACATCAGGCGTTCCCATTTCTTCCGCTCATCAGGTCGCCGGTCGAAGTAGCCCGGATCGCGACGCAGCGCTTCCTCCCAGTAGGAGGCGGCGTCGATTCCGCGATCGAGGTCGAGCGACACGAGCGCGAGCGCGCCCCAGGTCGTCGGATCGCTCGCGTCGAGTCGGGCTGCCTCGCGCAGTGAGCGAAGCGCTTCCTGCTGGCGCCCGAGCGATTGGAGAACCAGTCCCGCGCCGTGAGCGGCGAACGCTGACGACGGCGCGAGTCGCTGCGCGTTCCGGTACGCCTGCAGCGCGTCGTCGGGCCTGCCTAACGTTGCGAGCACGTGGCCGAGATTGGCGTAGCCGACGGCGTCGGCCGGACGCTGGGCGATGTAGTCCTGGTAGGACTGCTGCGCCGCCCGCCCTCGGCCCAGCCCTTCCTGCGCGTTGCCGATACCGAGCAGCGCCGTCGACTCGGCGGGGTTGTCACGATGCAGCGCTTCGAATTCGCTGAGCGCGAGCTTGTATTGTCCCGCGGCGAGCAGAGTCTCGCCGCGCGAAAGCGCGTCGGCAGCGATCGGCGCCTGCGCGAGCAACGGCGCCGCGAACGTGAAGACAGCGAAGATCGCGAGGGCAGCAAGGGTCTTGCGACTGGCGCCGGTCTGGCGGGCGCGGAGCGAGCGGGGGGTATACATCGAGGGTCCTCCCCCGGGCGCCGGCAGGCCGCCTGCATGGCGCCGCGCGTCGCTTCGTGAATCGGTCGCCCGGATATGGAAAAGACTGATTGCAGAGCCCGCTGGTCACGCTGCCTTGCCTTCGACGCCGGCTACCGGTTATCTTCTTCGGTCTCTGGCACTTGCCGTCACAATCGCCGTCCTTCGGCCGTCACCTAACTGGGCCTGTCCCCCGGCTCCGAGCGTCATATGCACCCCTTCATCGAAACTCAGAAAGAATGGCTGCGCACGAACATCCCGCCCTTCCGGGCCGGCGACACGGTGCGCGTGAACGTGCGAGTCCGTGAAGGCGAGAAGGAGCGTCTGCAGGCGTTCGAAGGCGTGTGCATCGCCCGTCGTGGCAGCGGAGTCAGCGAGACGTTCACCGTCCGCAAGATCTCGAACGGCGTCGGCGTCGAGCGCATCTTCCCGGTGCATAGCCCGATGATCGGTGAGCTGTCCGTGGTGCGACGCGGCCGCGTGCGCCGTGCGAAGCTCTACTACCTCCGCCACCTCACCGGCAAGGCGACGCGCATCAAGGAGAAGAAGGTTCGCGTCGCGGTTCCCGCGACGGGCAGCGCGGAGTAGGGAGCACCACCGCAGTGGCGGCGGGCCGGCGCGCCTCCCGCAAGCGATGGAGCACGTTCGAGCGCGACGCGCGCGCCGGACATGGCCCCTGATCGCCGGAATCGATGAAGTCGGACGGGGCCCGCTCGCGGGCCCCGTCGTCGCATGCGCCGTCATCATGCCTCCCGACTCGCGCGCCATCAACGGCGTCGACGACTCGAAGGCGTTAGGCGCCGCCGAGCGCGCGCGGCTCGCGGTGAAGATCCGCGAGCGCGCGATCTGCTTCGGGCTCGGCGCCGCCTCGGTCCGCGAGATCGACCGCGTCAATATCTACCACGCCACCGTCCTCGCGATGCGCCGCGCGCTCGGCCGACTTCGCGAGCCGCCCGACCACGTGCTCGTCGATGGCCGCGAGATCCGCACCCTCGCCGTCCCGCACACCGCGATCGTCGGCGGCGATCGACGCTGCTACAGCATCGCCTGTGCCTCGATCCTGGCGAAGGTCACCCGCGACCGCCTGATGTCCGCGCTGGCTCGGCGCTATCCCGACTACCGTTGGGAGACCAACGTCGGCTACGGCACGCCCGAGCACTGGACACGCGTCCACGAGCACGGGCTGTCGCCGCATCACCGTCGCACCTTCGTGAAGTCGCGGCAACTCGCGCTCGACTTCGACGCGGAGCTCGGAGCGGATTTTCCCGTTGAGCTGTCTGCCGATGTCGTGGCCGACGCTCTGTCACCGATTCCGGCGATTGTCCCGTCTGCGCCTGATGATGTCGCGAGCGACCTTCCCTACTTCCCCGACGCGCGATGACCGACGCCTTCAGCAAGAGCGTCAACCTCGAGCGGCCCGTCTTCCGCGACGGGCTTCTCGAGGGCCAGGTCGCGATCGTGACTGGCGGCGGGACCGGCATCGGGCTCGGTATCGCGCAGCTTCTCGCGCGACTCGGATCGCACGTCGTCGTTGCCAGCCGTAAGCCGGAGCACGTCGAGGCTGCGGCAAAGGCCATGCGCGACGCCGGCTGGTCGGCGTCGGCCGAAACCGTGGATGTCCGCGAGCCCGAGCAGATTCAGGCCATGGTGGCTCGCGTCGCGGCCGACCGCGGACGGATCGACCTGCTGGTCAACAACGCCGCCGGCAACTTCTACGCGCCGTCCGAGACGCTCTCGCCTAACGCGTGGCGCTCGGTCGTAGAGATCGATCTCTTCGGCACTTTCTTCTGCTCGCAGGCGGTGCTGCCGGTGATGAAGCGGCAGGGCGGCGGGCGCATCGTCAGCATCTCGATGACGCTCCACTACCGTGGCTGGCCGTTGATGGCGCATGCGACCGCGGCGAAGGCCGGGATCGACGCGTTGACACGCACGCTCGCGCTCGAGTGGGCGCCTTACGGCGTCCGCATCAACGCGATCGCGCCGGGCCCGATCCCGACCGAGGGAGTGCGGAAGGCGTTCACGCCCCCGCCGACGGCGAGCGGGCAGGTTCCCGACGTCTTCGCCGTCGAGCAGGCGATGGCGAACTACGCGAAGAAAGCGATCCCGGCGGGCCGGTGGGGCACGCCGGGCGATATCGCGAACATGGTGGCCTTCCTCGCCTCGCCAGCCGGCGAGTGGATCACCGGCGCGATCCTCGTCGTCGACGGCGGGGAGTGGCTGGCGAAGAATCCATCACCGCAGGCACGTTAGGCGCTGACGTCAGGCGGCCGTCTCACGTCCGGGCGTTGGGCGACGGCGGCGGACGTTAGGCAGCGACGACGGTCGCGATCGATCCCGTCAGGACGCTGCGCCAGCGCACGGCGGATCAGTGTCGATTCGCCAGGGCAGCGTCCGTCACTCCGCCCTGCCGCGTCGTGATCGAGATGACGCCGCTGGCATTGTTGATCCCGTATTTCGTCGTCGCATCCCACGCCCGGTAGAGCCGGATGGTCGCGATCACTTCTGCCGGGATCGTGCTCAGCAGCCCGATGTCACCGTAGCGCTGCTCATCGACGTACACGGTCGGCATCGACACCGATGGCGAGCTGTAGATGCTGATCTTGCCGCGGTAACTGAGAAAGTTCGCTCGAAGCTTGTGGATCACGTCGTACGCGTTCATCGCGTGCGAGTCCACGATCTCATCTTCGGTGATGAGGTTGGGATCGTACGCACCTGGTGCAACGCGAGTGGTCGCGCAGCCGAGCAGTACGATCGGGACAAGCAATCCGATCCAGTGAGCGCGGATCATGTCAGCCTCTGCGGCCTTCCCGCGGTTCGAGAAATCAGCGAACGACGCTCGTGCAGCCCACAGGCATAATTGAAGCCAACATGAGACAAAACCGGCACGGGCGATAGCCCGTGCCGGTTTTGTATTCGTCCAGCGTACTGCTTTTTGTGTCGTGCGTTACGACGCCGTGCAGGCTGGCGCGTTCGAGAGACCGCGCGCATTCAGCTCAGCGCGAGGAATCGGGAACGCGGCGTTGAACGGATCGGTACTCAGCTCGGGCGGAAGGTACGTGGCGTTGAGATAGCCGTACGCGCGCAGGTCTACCAGACGCTGCGGCCCCTCGAACAGCAGGGAGAGCCGCTTCTCACGCAGGATGTAGCGACGGGCGATGTCCCGCGTGGTGAACGCAGGAAGCGGGTTGGTGCCGTACGCCGCGTGTACGGACTGCGCATCGGCGTGTGCCTTTACAAGGCCTGCCGCGCCCAGTTCCGCGTTGGCCTGTGCGCGAAGGAGGACCAGCTCCACATCCTTGAGCATCGGAATCGGCGTCACCTGGTTCGCCGTCGTCGCTGTGGCGAAGCTGAACGTGTAGTTCGTCGCCAGGCCATTGCCATTCAGCCCGCCGTCCGGACGCGGGATGAGCTTCGACAGCCGCGTATCGGTCGGATCCCACGGGGCTGTTGCGTCGATGCCGTTGTGCAGGCCAACGGCCGTGCTGAACGTGAGGCTATCGCGGAGGAAGTTGTTCGCCGAGACCTTCGCATCGGCGCGCGGGTTCAGAATCTCTGCCGCCGTGAACTGATAGTAGATACCCTTGTCGAAATCAGCCGCCGGCACCGCACCCTCGGCGGCGCCGCCGAGTGCCAGCGTCAGTTCGGCAACGGCCGCATTGAGTAGCGCCGCATCCGGCGCCGCGCGATTCTGCATCGCACGGTAGAAGTCGACGCGTCCCTTCAGGCCGCGGTTGAGGCGGATCAGGTTCGCCGGCTGGCGATAGTTACGCCCGGCAATCAGCGTCCCCCAGCTCGCCGGGAGGGCGAACGGGGTCTGCGTCGTGCCGGCCGCCTGGAGATCGGCATAGGCGCTGTCGAGCTGCGCCGCGACGTAGTTCAGGACGTACGGCTTGCAGTAGATCGGGGTGATCTCCTGCGGTGCGTCGGTCTGCAGCGGGATGCCGATCGAGTCGCGCTGCGCGATCACGTCGTAGAACTCCTTCGCCTTCAGCGTCCGGAAGAAGCCCTTCGAGACCGAGACTTCCTGCGCCGTGAACACGCCGCCGGGCGGGTTACGCAGCGCGATCAATGCGTTGTTCGCCGCGCGCGCCGCAGTGTAGAAGCCCGAGAAGCCGCTGCCGCCGGCGAAGCTGCCCGGGTCCGCCTGCCCGCCGAGCGTCTCGATGACGTACCGCGACTCCGACGCGTCGATGCGATAGACATCGCGCGCCAGGATCTCGGGAAGGATGACGAGCCCCGTCGTCGCGTACGACGCACGGTCTTGCGCCGTCACGCCGATCGCCAGCTGCTGCAGGGTCGTTCGAGTGAGGTTCTTGATGGCATCGACGGTCGGCGCGTTCGTCGGCGCCGCGGTCGAATTGTCCTTGCACGCCGAGACGGCAACTCCCGCCGCGAGTGCGATTGTGATGTATCGCTTCATTTTGTCTGCGCTCTCGCTCAGAAGGTGGTGTTGATCGTCAGGTAGAACGTCCGGCTCGGCGGGTAGGGCGTCACGTCCTGGAACCGCCCCAGCGCCTGGTTGCCGAAGTTCGAGACTTCCGGATCGAGACCAGTGTACGGCGTCCACGTGAGCAGGTTGCGTCCGCTCAGGTCGACGCGCGTGGTTGCCACACGGCCTCCGAACAACCGCGCGGTCAGGTCGTTAGGCACCTCGTAGCCGAGCGTGATCTCGCGCAGCTTCACGTAGGTGGTCTTCTCGACGTACACCGCGTGCCCCTTGGCGAATTCGCGGATGCGCGCATTGCCGATCGCCGTGTCGGCGAGCAGCCCGCCGTCGAAGTAGTTGTTCGTCAGGTTGGCCGCCAATCCTCCCTTCTTCCAGTCGAGGAGCGACGAGAAGCGCAGCGGACCGAAGTTCAGGTCGTTGCTGAATCCCATCTGGAATGCCGGCGCCGAATTCCCCATGAACTTGAGGACGCGGTTCGCCGTCGGGCAGGATGTGCCGGCAGCGTTCAGCGCGGTGCAGCCGTTGACGGCCTGCAGCACCGTCGTGATCTGCCCCTGCTGGACGAAGCCGTTGCCGAACCGGCTCCCGAACGATCCCGAGGGCGGGATGAACGGCGCGACCGGAAGCTGCGTGAAGCGACCGAGGTTGCTCGCGTACGTCGTGTTCGAGATCCACTCGAACCGCCCCATCTGCACCGGCGTCATTCCGAGCTCGAACTCGGTGCCGTGCTGCACGATCTGGCCGCCGTTGATCCACTGCGTCGCAAAGCCAGTCGACGGCGCGATGCCGGCAGGCAGCAGGAGGTTGTCCGTCTGCTTGCGGTACTGCGTCGCCGAGAGGCGTGCCCGCCCGCCCAGCAGCGTCAGGTCGAACCCACCCTCGAGCTCACCGGACACCTCGGGCTGGATGTTCTGCGCGCCGACGGTGGTCGATGCACGATAGCCGCTCAGCCCTTCCTGCACGAGGTTCGTGAGGAAGGTGTACTTGCCGGCCGTCGGCTGGTTACCAGCGCGTCCATAGGCGACACGGAGCTTCAGCTCATCCGTCGCCGGCGGCAACCAGGGCAGCCGGTACGACGCCGAGAACTTCGGGTACGAGTAGTACTTGTTCGGGTCGCCGTTGTTGCTCGTGCGCTCCGAGTTGACACCGGCGGTGAGCAGCATGCGCTCGCCGAGCGTGAGGAACTCTTCCTGGGCGAAAAGCGACATCGCCTTCACCAGGTCCTGGTCCTCGAACGAGACGACCTGTGTCGAGTTCGCGACGTTCGTCACGCCGGGGAACACGCCATGACCCGTGTTGGTGATGATGTCGTACTGGTTGCGATCCTGGCGGAAACCCGCCGACGTCGTCGCCGTGAACATCGAGCTGGTCAGGCGGTGGTTCAGCGACCCGGAGAGGTTGGCGCTGACGACGTTGCCCTGGTTGTTGACGAGCGTGCCGGGGAGCGCGTTCACCTGCTCGACGTAGAGCGTCGCCGGCGCGATCACCTTCGCGTTGTCCCCGTATGTGTCGAGACCACCCTGCAGCGTGAAGTCGAGGGTCTGCTTGTCGCGCACGAGAATGTTGTACGTCCCGCTCGCGCTGCCGAGGATGCGGTACACGTTCTCGGGCGTCTTCACTTGCTCGGCAACCTGGAACGGGTTGTTGTTGCCGACCGAGTTGTTCGGGTTGCGCGGGAAAGTGCCGTCGGGACGGCGACGCAGGTCGATGAACGATGGTGTCGCCGAGAACGTCGTGTACGGGCTGATGCCCGTATTGTCGTTGCCGCTGACGCCACGCTGGGTGAGCGAGTGAATGATCTCGCTGTTCGCGCGGATGTTGAGCCGCGAGCCGAACTGCTGGCCAAGGTTCACGCGCAGCGACTGCTTGTTGTACTGGTCGTTCTTGACGAGGCCACCATCATGCTCGGCCAGGCCGGAGACGAAGAAGTTCGTCCCGCCCTGCGTTGCGCCGCGAAGCGAGCCGACCGTCTGGTAGTTGAACGGGTTCTCCCCGTACAGCTGCTTCTGGTAATCGTTGCACTTGCCGCCCGACGCGCCGAAGCCAGTCGAGTCAAAGCCCCACGCGACCACTTCTGCGCCCGACGAGAAGCACTTCAGGTCGAGCGTGTTCGAGATCGACGAGGTGCCGAAGCGCTGCGAAATATCGAGGGCCGTCTTGCCGACGCGACCGCGCTTCGTCGTGATGACGATGACGCCGTTCGTGCCGCGCGAGCCGTAGATCGAGGAGGCCGAGGGGCCCTTCAGGATCTGGATGCTCTCGATGTCGTTCGGGTTCAGGTCCGCCGCGCGGTTGACGCGCTGGTCCTGAGTCGACGGGTTCTGCTGACGCGCCGCCTGCGTGATGACCGTCAGGCCAGTCGCGATCTGCGAGTTGTCGACGATAACGCCGTCGATCACGTAGAGCGGCTGGAACGATCCGTAGACCGTCGAGACACCGCGCACCTGGATCTGCGTACCGCCGCCCGGGGCGCCGCTATTCTGGGTGATCACCGCACCGGCGACCTTGCCCTGCAGTGCGTTGTCGACCGTCTGCGCCGGGACCCGATTGAGCTTCTCACCGGACACGACCGCGACCGCGTTCGCCGCATTGACGCTCGACACGGCCGTCGCGACACCGGTGACGACCTGCTCCTCGAGCTGCAGCACGTCGCGGTCGAGGGCGATGCTCACCTCGGACTGCTCGGCGCCGATCTTCACCGTTCCGCGCTTGAATCCGACGCGGCGCGCGAGGAGGGTCAGCTCGCCACTCGGGGCGAGGAGTGCGAAGCTTCCGTCTTCGGCGGTGTATGTGCCGATCGCAGTACCGACTACGTTGACCGCGGTGTTGGCGAGCGCTTCGCCGGAACCCGTAGCTGTGACTCGCCCTGTGATGCGGCGCTGCTGCGCATAGGCTTCGCTGCTGAACAGCGCACCCGCGAGCAGGGCCAGAGCTAGAACACGATACTTCTTCACATTGCCTCCTGGGGATAGTAATAAGCACGCGCCGTGACTCGAGGCAGGCGAGTCACGGCGGACGACCGATCTGGCCAGAAATCCCGGTTAGATCAGGCGCTACAGATACGGCTTCGTCAGGAGTCTGTCAAGAATTTGTTTTGCTCGCCCACTGAACACAGTCTTGCGGTCGCCACTCACGCCGCCGAGCGGCACGAGCAAAAAAAAACGCCCGCGATACTGATCGCGGGCGTTTCTGCGCCGGGTCGCCGACGCTCGTCAAGCAGGCATTTCCACCGATCGCGCTACTGGCAGGTCGGCGCGGTCGTCGTGACGTCCCACCACACGTGCGTGTTGTTCGCGTCACCGCCCATCCGGGTCACGGCGGCCTGAACCTGGTCGTTGTTCGCCGAGCGCTCTGAGGTCGGGTACTTCAACCGTCGGGGCACGTAGCTGAAGATTCCATGGATCGCCGGTGTGAGCGTCGGCGTGCAGGTACGACGCCACTCCGCCCACGCCTGCCCGGCATCGCTGTACAAGGCAATCCACTTCTGAAGTGCGATCTGCTTCTGACCGGCAACGCCAGCCTTGTAGACCACTGCCGGCTGGGCCAGGTACGCCGCGATGGCCGCGTTGTCGGTCACCCCCCACTGCTGCATCGAGGCGGTGATCCCGGCATAGTAGAAGCCCGCCGCTTGCGCCGGAGTCAGCCCGCCCAGGCTGCGCTCCGCGGCCTCAGCCTTGATGAACGCGACCTCGGCGTAAGTCATCAGGTAGGAAGGGTACGAGTTCCCCGACCCGCCGTACGACCCGCTGCCGTACGCAACCGGACCCGGATAGAAGATGGCGCCCGGGCGCGATGCAGAATCCGAATACGCGACCGCCTCGGGGTTGGTGAGACCGTTAGGCTGGCCACGATACAGTCCCGTGGCCGCCGCCGGCATCGCGTAGATGCCCACTCGCGGGTCGTTGAGGTGGTTGAGCGTATCGATGAGCGTCCGCGACATCCGGTCGTCGTCGCGGCTCGCGAAGTTCAGCGCCCATGGGTTGTTGAAGACGCCGTCGCCGGGCCATGCGAGCTTCGCGATGTCCGCATTGCTCGTGAACACGCCCCCCGGCGCGGCAAAGGCCGCCTGCAGCTCGCTGCTCGCCTTCGCCGGGTCGACGTTGACGATGCGCATCGCATCACGCGCGTGCAGCGAATTCGCGAACTTCTGCCATTCGACGTTGTTGCCGCCGTAGATCGGATCGGCAGCGCCGAGCGTGGACGTCGTGGCTCCCTGCAGCCCCGTCGCCGCCTTCGCGAGAGCGGCCATCATTCCCGTGTAGATCTGCTGCTGCGGGTCGTAGGCCGGCTTCGTGATCGACGTGCTCGAATCGACGGCGAGCGCCTGCGAATATGGGACGTCGCCCCAGTTGTCGGTCAGGTAGCCATACTGCCATTGCTGCATGATGAGCGCAGGCGCCCACGCCGAGGGGTCGTTCGCTGCGGTGCCCGCGCGAACGACGACCTGCAAGTCCTCGAGCGAATTCTGGTAGACGCTGCTGAAGAGCGCGTTCTGTGAGCCCGACCCGACGCCCTTGTACTGGTCGTTCCCGATGTACTGGTTCTCGGCCAGGTGCTGCACGATCAGGCTGATGTCGCGCAGATCGTATCCGGAGCCGAGCCAGTTCGCGACGCCGGACTGGACACCGTTGGTGAACACTGCCGGCGTCGGCGCCTGCGTTGGCGCGTTCGGATTGTTGTTGACCGATGTGATCTTGTCGTTGTTGCAGCCTGCGGCTAACGCCACTGCGGCAGAGGCCGCGACCGCGATCGTTATGCGATTCATTCGACTCGATGGATTGGCGTGAGTTATTGCGTGACACGAACGGCGAAGCCGAGACTCCTCACCGCAGGCAAGCCGGCATACTCGAGCCCCTGATTGCGTCCGGTGTTGTACGTGATCTCAGGATCGATGTTCGGTACATTCGTGTGGGTCCAGAGGTTCCGTCCCACGAGAGCAAAGTTCACCGAGCTGGCATTGACCCGTCCCGCAAGCGACGCCGGGAGGTCCCAACCGAGCCGAAGCTCGCGAAGCTTGATGTAGCTGTCGTCGTAGACGTAGGGCTCGGCGATGCCGTTGTACGACAGCGACTGGAAGTACTGCTCCGAGGTGATGTTCGTGGTGTTCGGCTGGCCGGTCTCCTCGATCGTTCCCTTGATGACGATGCCGGGATTGTTCCAGTCGACCGTCCGACCGTACATGGTCGATGCGAGCGTTCCCGTCGCTTGACCGTAGAAGTTCGTGCCGCTGAACAGCTTGCCCCCGCGGCGCACGTCGATCGTCGAGTTGAGCGTGAACCGGCCGTAGCGGATCTGGTTCACCCACCCGCCGGTCCAGTCGGGCTGATAGCTGCCGAAGGTCTGAAGGGTGTCGGTTGCCTGATAGGTACCGTCGTTCGCGAGGAGCGGCAGCCCGGTAGCTGGATCGCGCTTGATGCCGTAGCCGCGGATCGTTCCGAACGGCTCGCCGACCCGTGCCTCGCTCTGAACCGAGCCCTGGAATCCGCCGAACACGATGTTCGTCAGCCCAGGGAAGAGCGACACGACCTTGCTCTTGTTCCGTGAGAAGCTGAAGGTGCTCGTCCAGCCCCAGTCGTTCGAGCGATACGGCTCGACGGTCACCAGCGCCTCGATGCCGCGGTTATCGATCTTGCCGGCGTTGACGAGCTTGTTGCCGTAACCGGTCGTCGGCGGAAGGGCGACGAGCGTGATCTCGTCGGTCGTGTACTTGTCGTACACGCTTCCATCGAACGAGAGGCGGTTGTCCCAGAGCGTGAATTCAATCCCGCCTTCGTTCGAGACTGTCGTCTCGGGCCTGAGGTTGGGATTGAGGAGGTTGTTGCTGAGACTGAACAGCGGCTGGCCGTTGAAGTGCGACGGATTCCCGATGTACGTCGTCGCCAGCGAGTAAGCCGGAGCGTCGTTGCCGACGCGGGCCGTGCCGCCGCGGAGCTTCATGAACGTGAGGACATCGTTCTTGATGCTCGGGAGCGCGTCCGTGAGGATCACCGACGCGTCGACCGACGGGTAGAAGTACGAGTTATTCCCCTTCGGCAGCGTCGACGACCAGTCGTTGCGTGCCGTGCCCTCGAGCGTGAACCAGCGATTCCACGTCAGTGCCGCGGAGCCGTACACGCTGTTCACTGCCTGGTTGGTGATCGTGGTTCCGTTGACCGGCGTCAGCCCGGCGTTGGAGACGTTGTAGATGTTGCCGACAGTGATGCCGTTGACCGTGACGCTGTTGGTGCTCTGCTGGCTCGAGCGTCGGTTTCCGCCGACGTTCGCGATGAGTGACAGCCCCGAGAACAGGTCGCGATCGGCGGTGAGGAGAGCGTCGGTGTTGTTCTCGCTGAAGATGTCCGCGATGTCCTCGAACGCCCCGGCGTACGCCGGATTGACCGTCGACGAACCGTTGTTCAGTTCGATGTTTCCTTCGGAGTAGTTCGCGTTGATGTTGTACCGATAGGTGTCGGTCCCGGTGCGAACCATTCCCTTGAGCCACGGCAGGAACGCGTAGGTGGCCGATCCGGAGGCGACAACGCGATCGCGCTGGTCGGCCTCGGGATTGTCGTACTGCATGAAGTACGGGTTGTTGTGGTAGCTGTAGTTCCAGTTGAACTCGCGGTTCGCCGGCCCGTTGTTCTTGGTGGCGCTCTGCCGCCATTGGTTCTTCAGCGCGTTCATGTCGACCTGGCGGCCGAACCAGACGTAGAGCCCTTCCATCACGCCGCCGACGTAGCCCTGCCCCGGGCGGTTCAACCCATCGTTGCGCACGTAGTTCAACGAGCCATCGATCGCGAGCTTGTCGGTGGGACGGAGGGAGCCCGACGCCAGTCCGCCAAATCTCCGGAAGAAGTTGTTCGGGACGACACCGTCGATGTTCTCACCGTTGATGGACAGGCGTGCGTTCGCCCGCTCCGTTCCGCCGGAGATCCCGACCGTCGCGTCGGCGGTGCGGCCGGTGTTGAAGAACGAGCTGACGTTGTCCGGGTGGGCCACCCACGGCTGCTGCGGTCCGGTGAACTGATCGATCAGCCGCCCGTCGAGCCGTGGGCCGTAGCTCTGATCGTTGCCGTCGAGCGCGCCGAGACCGTTCACCCACTTGAAATCGCCGCCTGATCCCTGGCCGTACGAATTCTGGAAGTCGGGCAGGATCGCCGGCGTGTCATAGGTGACGCTCGCGGTCGCGTCCATGCTGGACCGGCCGGACATGCCGCGCTTGGTGGTGATGATGATCGCGCCGTTTGCCGCGCGCGACCCGTACAGCGCGGCGGCGTTCGGGCCCTTGAGCACCGTCAGCGTCGCGATGTCGGCAGGATTGATATCCTGAATGGTGTTGCCGAAATCCTTCGAGCCGGTCATGCCGCCGCCCTGCTGCTGCGAGCCGCGGTCATTGTTGGACACCGGGATGCCGTCGACGACGAACAGCGGCTGGTTGTTGTAGCTGATCGACGTCTGGCCGCGGATGTTGATGCTGGTCGACCCGCCCTGGGTGCCGTTGCCGACGATGTTGACGCCTGAGACCTTGCCCTGAAGCTGGTTCTCAACGTTAGGCGCGAACGTCGTCGTCAGCTCCTCGGTGCTCAGCTGCTGGACCGAGGTACCCAGGCTGCTTTTCTCACGCGTCTGTCCGAGCGCGGTGACCACCACGTCCTCGAGGCGCGAGACCGCGGCCGTGAGCGAGAAATCCTGGACGACCGTGCCGCCCGGCGTGAGAACGACGGTGCGCGTCTGGGGCGTGAAGCCGATTCGCCGGACGATCAGCGCCACTGATTGGCCGGTCGCGCGGTCCGCTGGAATCGTGAAGCTGTATTTCCCTTCGGCATCCGTCATGGCGCCGACTGCCATCGACGGGATGCCCACTGACGCCGATGGCACCGGCTGGTTCGATGCGTTCGTGACGTGGCCGGTTACGGCGGTGATCTGCGCCAGCGCTGTCGCCGGGAGCGCGAGAATGATCGCGGCGGCACAGAGCGAAGCATGGTAAGAACGTCTCATGGATGGATACGTACCTCGAGCGGAGGGTGGTTCGGCCTGCGTTCTGCTGCGAAGGCTGTGTGTGCGAACATCTGCTTCTGTCACGTCACGCACCGTGCGCCAGCCGTGTGGCGGCTCATTGCACTGACAGGCTGATTGCGTCAGCCATTTGGACGACGGCGCGTTGTTGCTGACATCACCGCTGCGAACTATCCCGACCGAACGGCGCGATCGGGCATCGGACGGCGGCCCGGAAGCGGGGGCGGTGGACGAGTCGACAACGTCGACTGGCGAGGTGCTTCGACGCGGCCCACGTCGCGCGCCTTCCTCGCAGCGGAAGCGGTCATGCGCAATGGCCCGACAGAGCAAAGGCCGGAGGCAGCCAGAGCCTGAAGCAACGCAACGACACGTTTTCCAGATCGCCTCCCTGTCCTTCAGGAGCGGCGCGCTCTGATTCGCGGCGCGAGCGCCGCGCCTCGTCGGATCGATCGACGGAACCAACGCGCCAACAGGCTACAGATACCGGCGTGTCAGGATTCTGTCAAGATTTCGCATGCGGCGAATGGGCGGTTCGCCATTTCCTAATCGCCAGATGAACGCAACGCGACGGTGGTCAGCCTTCGCGCTCAGTTGGTGGGGCCGCCGGCTTCGCGCGCTCTGCGCCCTCTGGGCCCAGCGATGCCTCACGCGTGAGGCGCTCGCCCTCCGCCTTCCGCCAGTCGGCGATCTTCTTGTGATCGCCCGACAGCAGAACGTCAGGCACCCGGTGGCCGCGATACTCCGGCGGTCGCGTGTAGCTCGGTGCACTCAGCCCGCCCTCGAAGAACGAGTCGCCGCGTGCGCTGTCGAAGTCGGACATCGCGCCGGGGAGGAGGCGCACCACGGCGTCGACGATCGCCAGCGCCGCCGGCTCGCCGCCGCTGAGGATGAAATCGCCGAGCGAGATCTCCTCGGTCGCGAGCACGTCGGCGACTCGCTGGTCCACGTCCTTGTAATGTCCGCAGAGCAGCGTCAGCTCGGTCCCGGTCGCGAAACGCGCCGCGTCCTGGTGACCGAAGCGGCGACCGCGCGCGGACACGAGCACGATCGGCGCGGTCGCGCCTAACGCTTCGACTGCCTCGAAGAACGGGGCCGGCTTCATGACCATCCCCGCCCCGCCGCCGTACGGATAGTCGTCCACCGTCCGATGCCGATCGTGGGTGTAGTCGCGCAGGTCGACCACGTTGTACTCGACGCCACCGGCGGCGGCGGCGCGGGCGGGGATGCTGAGGCCGAGGGGGCCGGTGAAGAATTCCGGAAAGATGGTGACGATGTTGACGCGCAGCATCGGCGCTAGTCGAGCAGGCCGTCAGGCACGTCCACCACGATTCTCCGTCCGTCGCGGTCGATGCTGTGCACCGTCCGCTCGTCGTACGGGATCATAACGGTGGATTCCTTCGCGCTGGGCGCGACATCTCCCCGCGCGACGTCGAGCATCAATCCCTGCGGCAGCTCCCAGACCGTGATCACCCGGCCGACGACCGTGCCGTCCGGGAGCTCCACCTGCATTCCCGGCACGTCGTGCAGATAGATCTCGTCGTCAGCGGGAGCGGGCAGCTCCGACTCGGGGATGAGCAGGTAGCGATCGCGCCAGAGATCGGCGGCGTTGCGATCGGTGATTCCTGTGAAGGTCACGAGGAAGCCATCCTTGAACGGACGTGCACCGACCACTTCGACACTCGTTCCGCGAGTGTCCGGGCGCCCTTCGGCGTCGCCGACGAAAAAACGACGGCCGGACACGAAGATCGCGTCCGGCTCGTCGGAAATCGGCTCGACCACGAGCTCGCCGCGAACACCGTGTGCCTTGCGAACTCGCCCAACGATGACGAACGCGGGAGCGCGGTCGGTCATGCGCTGCGTCTCGAGCTGCGGCGAGCTACTCGGCCCGTTCGCTGACCGGAACCGCCTTGGCCTGCAGCTTCGTCGCGAGGCGTGCCTCGTGGCGGCGCTTGAGCATCCCGGCCTTGCGGATGATCGAGCGAACCGTGTCGGTCGGCTGCGCGCCAACGTTCAGCCAGTGCTCGATGCGCGCTTCGTCCAGTGTCACCGATCCCTCGGTCTGGCGCGGGGCATACGTGCCGACGATCTCGATGAAGCGGCCGTCGCGCGGGCTGGTGGCGTCGGCGACGACGATGCGGTACATGGGGGCCTTCTTCCGGCCAACCCGGCGGAGTCGAATCTTGACCATCGTGTATCTCCCGTTAGGCAGAGGGATTCTCGGTACTGCTCCGGGCTCCTCGCGTGCGCGGTAAATCCGCGCCGCACCCGGTGTGGTGCAACTGCAACTACAGCGATAAGCGGTAAGCTATAAGCAGTCAGCGGACGGCGTTGCGCTGCGGCAGCTCTGACGGGGTGCGCTCGCTGCTCGCCGCTTATCGCTTACTGCCGACCTGCGTCTACTGCTGACCGGCGTCAAAAGCGGGGGAAGCCACCGACCCGCCCTCCAGCTGACGCTTTCTTCATCATCTTCTGCATGTCGCGGAACTGATCGAGCAGGCGGTTCACTTCGTTCACGGGACGGCCGCACCCTTTCGCGATCCGCGCGCGGCGCGAGCCGTTGATGATCGAGGGCGTCTTCCGCTCGGCGGGCGTCATCGAGAGCACGATCGCCTCGAGATGCTTCATGCGCTTGGGGTCGGCGGCCTTCGCCTGCTTGAGCATCTTCGAGTTGACGCCCGGCAGCATCTTGAGCACTCCCTCGAGCGGTCCGAGCTTCTCGATCTGCTTCATCGCGGTGAGGAAGTCCCCCAGGTCCATTCCTTCCTTGCGGACCTTTTTCTCGAGCTTCTTCGCCTCATCCGCGTCGAAGGTCGCCTGCGCCTTCTCCACCAGGCTGAGGACGTCGCCCTGCTGGAGGATACGCCCCGCCATGCGCTCGGGGTGGAACTCCTCGAGCGCGTCGGGCTTCTCACCGACGCCGATGTACTTGATCGGCTTCTTCGTGACGCCGTAGATCGAGAGCGCGGCGCCGCCGCGAGCGTCGCCGTCCATCTTGGTGAGGATGACGCCGGTGATGCCTAACGCCTTGTCGAACCCTTCGGCGATGCGGACCGCTTCCTGGCCGGTCATCCCGTCGGCGACGAACATGATCTCGTCAGGCCTGACGGCGTCCTTCAGGCGCACCAGCTCCTGCATCATCTGCTCGTCGATCTGCAGGCGTCCCGCCGTGTCGACGATGACGACGCGGTCGCGCTCACGCTTCGCCTGGTCGATGCCGGCTCTCGCGATCTTGACGACGTCGGTCGTCGAGCGATCGGAGTAGACCGGGACGTCGAGCTGCTTGCCGAGCGTCTCGAGCTGGTCGATGGCGGCAGGGCGATACACGTCGGCGGCCACCAGCCGGGTCGGTCGTCCCTCGCCCTTGAGCCGCCGGGCGAGCTTTCCGGCGGTGGTCGTCTTGCCTGAGCCCTGCAGGCCGACCATCATCACCACGGTCGGCGGGATCGAGCTGAGCTTGAGCCCTTCGCGCCGTTCGCCGAGCATCGCGGTGAGCTCGTCATGAACGATCTTGATGAGCTGCTGCGCCGGCGAGACCGTCCGCAGCTGCGACACGCCAACGGCCTTCTTCTCGACGCGCTCGAGAAATTCGCGCGTGAGCTGGAAGTTGACGTCGGCCTCGAGCAGGACGCGGCGCACTTCCCGGAGCCCATCCTTGATGTCGGCTTCGGTCAGGACTCCACGCCCGCGCAGGCGGGCGAAGGTGGCCTCGAGTTTTTCGCTGAGCTCATCGAACATAGCCCTGAAACGTAGCGGCGATTAGACTTCCGTTCAAGGCGCACTCCCTGCCCGATTCGCTGCCGCGATAGCGGGCATATGGAGTGCGTGGCTTGGCGCCCTGTCCCTCCGCCGGCGCCGGCCGACGCACCCTGGCAACGCAGCCCGCTCATGGCCAAGACGACGCAGCGCAAGGAAGAAATCCTCAAGTCCGAGCTCCCACCGACGCTGCCGCTGATGGCGCTGCGCTCGACGATCGTGTATCCGCTGGGCACCATCGCGGTGCAGATGGGGGCTCCGGAGAATCTTTCGCTGCTGCGGTCGTTCGAGGAGCCCGGGCTGATCGTCGCGCTCGTCGTCGCCACCGGTGATCACGATGAGCCGGTGGACACGCGCCGCTTCATCGGGCGGGTCGGCGTGGCGGCGCGGGTGCACGAGCGGATCAACCTGCCCGGCGACACCGTTCAGATCACGCTGCAAGGGCTGCGACGGATCGTCGTCGACGACATCGAGCAGGACCTGCCGTTCCCGGTCGCCGTGATCCGCGGAGCGAAGGAAACCTCCGCCGATCCGAACGAGGTCGACGACCTCGTCTCGCGCATCGTCGCCGCGGCGGAAACGCTCGCCGATCTCGTCGACCGCATTCCCGACGAGGTGCCCGCGATCCTGAAGATGAACATCTCGGATCCGGGGCGCTTCGCCGATCTCGCGGCGACGAACATGAACTTCCGCATCTCGGACAAGGACGAGGTGCTCCAGCGGCTCGACGTCGGCCAACGACTGCGCTTCATCCTCAACCGGCTCGAGCGTGAAGTCGCCCGTGCCCGCGTGATGGAAGACGTGAAGCGGCAGACCGAGGTGAAGATCGAGCAGCACCAGCGCGAGTTCTACCTGCGGCAGCAGCTGCGTGCGATCCAGGCCGAGCTGGGCGAGGCGGATCCCGGCGACAAGGAAGCATCGGAGATCCTTCGCAAGATCGACGAGGCGAAGCTCCCCGAGAAGGTGTTCGCCGAGGCGAAGCGCGAAACCGAGCGCATGCGGATGCTCTCGCCGGCGTCGAGCGAGTACCAGGTCATTCGCACCTACCTCGACTGGATCCTCGCGCTGCCGTGGCACAAGCGCTCCGGCGACGACGATATCTCGCTCGACAAGGTCCAGGAGGCGCTCGACTCGCGCCACTACGGACTCGGCGAGGCGAAGGAGCGCATCATCGAGTTCCTCGCCGTGCGCAAGCTGCGTGGCGGCGATCCCCATGGCCCGATCCTGTGCCTGGTCGGGCCGCCGGGTACCGGCAAGACATCGTTAGGCGAGGCGATCTCGGGAGCGATCGGCCGCAAGTTCTATCGCATCTCCGTCGGCGGCGTGCGCGACGAGGCCGAGATCCGCGGCCACCGGCGCACCTACGTCGGCGCGATGCCGGGACTGCTCGTGCAGGCGCTGCGGCGCGTCGCGGTGACCGATCCGGTGTTCATGATCGACGAGATCGACAAGATGTCGCACGGGGGACCGTCGGGTGATCCGACCGCAGCGATGCTCGAGGTGCTCGACCCGTCGCAGAACCACGAGTTCGTCGATCACTACCTGAACCTCCCTGTCGACCTGTCGGGCGTCCTGTTCATCTGCACGGCGAACAACCTGTTCGACATCCCGGCGCCGCTGCGCGACCGCATGGAGGTCATCCGGATCGCCGGCTACACGATCGAGGAGAAAGTCGAGATCGCGTGGCGCTACCTGCTGCCGCGGCTGCTCGAGGACCACGGCATCACCGACAAGGACATCCAGTTCACGGATGAATCGTTAGGCTACATCTCGAGCCGCTACTCGCGCGAGGCCGGGCTGCGCAACTTCGAGCGGAACCTCGCGGCGATCATGCGCAAGCGCGCGCGGAAGAAGGCCGGCGGCGAGGAAGGCGCGTGGGTGATCGACATCGACAAAGTCAGCGAGGTGCTTGGCGTTCCGCGCTACCAGGTGGAGGACGCCGAGATGGAGCCGGAGATCGGCGTCGTGACCGGGCTGGCGTGGACCGCGACCGGCGGCGAGCTGATGACGATCGAGTCGCTGCGGATGCCCGGCAGCGGCCGCCTGACGGTCACCGGCCAGCTGGGTGACGTGATGCGCGAGTCGGTGGACGCGGCGCTCAGCTACGTGCGCTCGCGCGCGGCACAGATCGGGATCGACGACAAGGCGTTCCGCGAATACGACCTCCACATCCATCTGCCCGCCGGAGCCATCCCGAAAGACGGACCGAGCGCGGGAATCACGCTCTCGCTCGCGATCGCCAGCGTGCTGAGTCAACGCCCGGTGCGTCGCGACCTGGCGATGACCGGTGAAGTCACGCTCCGCGGACGCGTGCTGGAGATCGGCGGTGTGAAGGAAAAAGTCCTCGCTGCCTATCGGGCCGGCATTCGCGAGCTGATCATGCCGAAGGCGAACGAGAAGGACCTGCGCGACGTTCCGGAGGAGGTGCGCCAGCACGTCCGCTTCCAGTTCGTCGAGAAGATGGACGAGGTGCTGCGCATCGCGTTGCTCCCGGCGCCCGAGGGCGGGCTCGCCGACGTCGCCGGCCCGCCCGAGGGCGAGGCGGAGCCGGTCAAGGCGTTAGGCGATGCATCCGGCAACGGGGCGCGCGACGTCGAGGTTGCGAAGCCGACCGCCGTGAAGGCGACGCCCGCGGACTGACCTCATCGCGGAGCGTTAGGCCTACGGCGTCAGCTTCACCGCGCCGGGGTCGACGATGTCCGCCGAGGCACCGGCCGGGACGTCGACGTACATGACGTAACTCCGGCCGGCGAGCTCGCCGCCGACGACGCGCAGCGTGCGCGCGGTCCCGGAATACTGGGTGCCGCCGGTGATCGCCGTCTCGTGCTGGTTGCCGAACCTCCGGCTGATCGTGCTCTTGAGCAGGTCGCCGAACTCGCCCGCATCGAGCGCGCTGTCCCAGACCGTGAACCAGACGATGCCCTCGCCCTTCGGCGTGCGCACGACCATGAGGCGATCACCGTCCCAGCCGTTGGCCCCGCGCACCGACGACGCCTGGTCGTGGAGCGCACTGAAGAGGAATATCCGCGTTCCGAATTCTCCGAAGACGTCGTCGTAGATCTTCGTCGCGTTTCGTGGCGACGGCAGCGTGACTGTCGTCGGGACGTCGGGCGGGTTCGATTCGTACGCGCGCGGGTGCATCACCTGCTCGGTCGATTGCGGCATCCGGTCGAACGGCTGCTTCCCCGGCGACGTTTCCTGGAAGCGCTTCACGAAATCCGCACCGCTGAGATACGGGAAGATCAGCGTCTCCTGGATGTAGAGCGGCGCCCGCGAGAACAGTGGCATCTGCGCGGAATTCTTGCGCACGGTCTCGCGAATGCCGTCCCAGCCGCCGGGGATCGCGCTCAAGTCGTTGTTGGTCGCGATGCGCAGCTGCTCGTAGACCGCCTGTCCCTCGATCACCGCCTGCGCCGCGGCGGCGCGGTCGCCGTCGTCTACGTGGCCGCGCTGGCGGTGCTGCTGCTGCTCGGACTCGTCTTCGTCCCGCCGCTGGTGACGCAGGTCTCGAAGTTCTTCACGGCGGCGCCGACGCTGCTGGACCAGCTCACGAAGGGCCACGGGCCGCTCGGGATCCTGGAGCGCAAGTACCACGTCGTCGAGCACGCCCGAACGCTCACCTCCGGCGGCGGCGGTGGCGGCGGTGGTGGGCTGATGGGCTCGGCCGGCTCCGCCTTCGCGGCGGTCGAAGGGGTCGCGGCGACCGTCCTCGGCGGGGTCGTGATCGCGTTCCTGACCTTCTTCATGCTGCTCGAGGGCCCCGACTGGCGGGCGCGCGTCACGGGCCTGATCCCGGACCAGCACCGCGGCAGCGTCGAGCGCGTCGGCGCGGGCGTCTACCGCTCGGTCGGCGGCTTCGTCACCGGCAACCTGCTCGCCAGCCTCCTCGCCGGGTTCGTGGTGACGATGATCATGCTGATCGCGGGCGTGCCCTACGCCGTCCCTATCGGGCTCTTCGTGGTGGTC
>JBJMNK010000022.1:0-15903 GCA_045804265.1 Gemmatimonadaceae bacterium
CGACGTCATCGTCAGCGACCATCACCTCCCGGGCGGGGGGCTCCCCGATTGTCTCGCGGTGCTCAACCCCAAGCGCGACGGCTGCGATTATCCCGACAAGAACCTCGCCGCCGTCGGGATCGCATTCAAGCTGGCGCTGGCCGTGACCCGCTCGCTCGGCGCGAGCGATGCGCCGGTGATGGCGATGCTCGATTTGGTAGCACTTGCTACTATTGCCGACATCGCGCCGCTCCGCGGCGAGAACCGGGTGATGGTGCGCTACGGGCTGAAGATGCTGGCCGAGACGCGGAATCCCGGGTTGCGCGCCCTCATCCGCGCCGCCGGGATGGACGGCAAGACGCTCAACGCGGGACGCGTCGGCTTCATCCTCGCGCCGCGCCTCAACGCGGTCGGCCGCCTCGGGCACGCGCTGCGCGGAGTGGAACTGTTGATGGCGACCAGCGAGTCCGAGGCGAATGGGATCGCCCGCGAGCTCGAGGAGCTGAATCGCGAGCGGCAGGAGATCGACCGCGCGACGCTCGCCGAGGCGCGGATGCAGCTCTCGCACATCGACCTCGACGCGACGTACGGGCTCGTGCTCGCCGGGAAGGGGTGGCACCCGGGAGTGATCGGCATCGTCGCGTCGCGGATCGTCGAGGACACGGGGCGGCCGGCGGTGCTGATCGCGCTCGATGACGAAGGGCACGGCAAGGGGAGCGGCCGCTCGATTCCGGCGTTTGACCTCCACGCCGCGTTAGGCGCGTGCGCGGAGCACCTCGTCCGCTACGGCGGGCATCGCTCCGCGGCCGGCATCACGATCGACGAAGGGCAGGTCGCGGCGTTCGCGCGCGCGTTCAACGACATCGCGCGGGCTCGGCTGGTCGCCGACGACCTCGTGCCAGAGCTGCGGGTGGACCTCGAGCTGCCGTTAGGCGCGGCGACCGAGGAGCTCGAGGCGCTGCTCCGCCACTTCGAGCCGTTCGGGATCGGCAACGCGACGCCGGTGCTCGTGTCGCGCGGCGTTCGGATCGCGTCGCGCCCGCGGATCCTCAAGGGCGACGGTCTCAAGGTGACGCTGGAGCAGGACGGCGCGACGCTCGACGCGATCGGCTGGGGGATGGCGTGGCACGCGCCGGCGCTCGCCGAGGCGACGGTGGTGGACGTCGCCTACCGGCTCGAGCGTGACGAGTACCGGGGCGAGCACACGCTGCAGGCACGCCTGGCCGACATCCGCCGTTAGGCAGTGCGGATCGTCGCCGGGGAGTGGCGTGGCCGCCGCATCAAGGCGCCCGACGACGACCGCGTCCGCCCGACCGCCGACCGGGTGCGCGAGGCGTGGATGAGCATCATCGGCGCCGAGATCGTGGGCGCGCGCGTGCTCGACCTGTTCGCCGGCTCCGGAGCGTTAGGGCTGGAGTCGCTGTCGCGCGGCGCCGCGGTCGTGGAGTTCGTCGAGCTCGGCGCGAAGAGCCTGCGGGCATTGCGCGAGAACGCCGAGCTGCTCGGCGCCGGCGACCGCGTGATCATCCACCGCGGCGACGCGCTGCGATTCGTTTCGACGCTGAGCGCGGGTGCGTTCGACGTCGCGTTCGCCGATCCGCCGTACAAGCTCGGGATGGCCGCCGCGGTCGCCGAGCGCTGGCTCGAGGTTCCCTTCGCCGGCGTGCTGGGCGTGGAACACAGCGCGCACGAGGAGATGCCGGGGCACGGAGACCGGCGGAAATACGGCAGCACGGCGATCACGTTCTACCGGGCGGAGTGAGCGTACCCAGAGCGTTTCGGGCCGGGATGATAACTCCTCGCGCCCACGCCAGCTCCGGGAATCAGAAAGCAGCTTGCCTCGCTCATGGCGAGCGTTCAGTTTGTCGCCCATGAGCAAGGTCGCCATTTATGCGGGCACGTTCGATCCGATCACGCGCGGGCATCAGGACCTGATCGCGCGGTCGCTGACGTTCTGCGACCGGCTCGTGGTCGCGGTCGCGTCGAACTCGTCGAAGGCGCCGGTGTTCGACGCCGAGGAGCGGGTCGCGCTCGTGCGCGAGGTCGTCGGCGACGAGCCACGGGTCGAGGTGCGGATGCTCAAGGGACAACTGCTCGTCGATTTCGCCCGCGACGTCGGCGCGACGCTGCTCATCCGCGGGCTGCGGGCGGTGAGCGACTTCGAGTACGAGTTCCAGATGGCGCTGATGAATCGCCACCTCGCGCCGATCGAGACCGTCTTCATGGTGCCGTCGCTCGACACGACCTACATCAGCTCGAGCATCGTCCGCGAGGTGGCGCGTTATGGCGGCAAGGTCGACGACCTGCTGCATCCCGCGGTCGCGGCGGCGCTGCGGAAGAAGATGGCCGAGCGACCGGGTGCGCCGTAGCGGGCATGCATTTCATCGCTGACGTCCGCCATCGCGCGGCGCTGGCGCGGCGCCGCATCGTCTTTCCCGAGAGTGGCGATGAGCGCACGCTGGCCGCGGTCGCGGTGCTTGCCGATGAGGGGATCGTCGAGCCGGTGCTGCTGCTCGACCCGGCCGCCCCGGAGACACACGCCGCGGCGCGCGCGACCGGGGTGGAGACGATCGACATCGCCGCGCCGGCGATCGCCGACGCGACGGCGCACCGGCTTCTCGAGCGGCGTCGCGCGAAGGGGCTGACCGATCAGATGGCGGCGCGCTACGCGCGCGACACGATGTACGCGGGGGCGGCACTCGTTGCCGCCGGCGGGGCCGACGGCTCGGTGGGCGGGGCGGTGCGCACGACCGCGGACGTGCTGCGCGCGGCGCTCTGGCTGATCGGCGCCGCACCGGGAGTGACGACCGTCTCGAGCTCGTTCTACATGGTCGTGCCGCCATTCCGCGACGGGGGCGAGGAGACGCTGACGTTCACCGACTGCGCGATGGTGCCGGCGCCCACGGCGGAGCAGCTGGCCGACATCGCGATCGCCGCGGCCGACGCCCGGCGCTCGGTCGTCGGCGACGAGCCCCGCGTGGCGATGCTGTCGTTCAGCACCCGCGGGAGCGGGACCGGGCCGTCGGTGGAACTGGTCCAGCGGGCGACCGCGCTGGTGCAGTCGCGCCGCGCAGATCTCGCGGTGGACGGAGACTTGCAAGGTGACGCGGCGCTGATCCGGCAGGTCGCGGAGCGTAAGGCGAAGGGCAGTGCGGTGGCGGGGACGGCGAACGTCCTCGTCTTCCCCTCGCTCGACGCCGGTAACATCGCGTACAAGCTGGTCCAGCGACTCGCGCACGCGAGTGCAGTCGGACCGATCATCCAGGGGTTGGCCAAACCGTGCAGCGATCTCTCGCGCGGCGCCGTTCCGGATGACATTATCAATGTGGCGGCGATCACGGCGCTACAGGCGGACCGGCGGCAGCACGCGTCGTCGTAGGTACAACGCTTCAGCACACGCCGGGCACTTCGCCAGGCCAGAGGACCACGCGGGGACCACCCCGCCGGAGAGAACGGGGCCATGAGCTTCTCGATCAAGAAGCAGGGAGACATCGTCGTGGTTGACGTAGAAGGCCAGCTCATCGTCGGTAACAGACAGGAGCTGAAACAGAAGGTTCTCGACGAGCTGGAAAAGGGCGAGAAGAAGTTCCTCATCGACTTCAGCCAGACCGGATACATCGACAGCTCCGGCCTCGGCGTGCTCGTCTCGCTGTCGAAGAAGATTCGCGAGCAGGGCGGGGAGCTCCGGCTCGCCAACCTGAACGACGATCTCAAGACGCTGTTCGAGCTGACGAAGCTCGATACCCTGTTCCAGATCGCCGACACGCGCGAGCGAGCGCTCGAAAGCTTCTGAGCCCTCGATCGTCATAGCAGTACGAGCGAGCGCATCACAGGCAGCAGCAGACACGATTTACGGGCGCAGCGCGGCGGGGTCGTCGTGCTGCGCCCGAACCGTGAGCGGGGTCCATGAGCCAATTTTTCCCCTCGAGCGGCGACGCCGCCGCCCCCCTCGGAGAGCTCCGCATTGCTCTCCAGGTCGACATCCCCAGCGACGTGCGCTACATCGAGCGCGTCGTCGAAATCGTTCGGTCGCAGTGCGCGGCAGTGCTCTTCGCCCCGCGACATTGCGCGCTCAACGTGCCGGTCGCGCTCAGCGAGGCGCTGAGCAACGCGATCCTCTACGGCAACGGCGAGAATCCGGAGAAGCTCGTGCGCGTTCGCGCGGTGGTGAACGATGTGCGACTCATCCTCGAGGTGGTGGACGAGGGCGACGGCTTCGACATCGCGCGCGAGACCACCGACCCGACGTCGGTGGACAACATCGAGCGCGAGGACGGGCGCGGGCTCTTCCTGATGCAGCAGCTGATGGACAGGGTCGAGCGGTTCGACGATCACGGCAACGTCGTGCGCCTGACGTTGAACCGGGCCTGATCTGCAGCCCGATGCGCACTCCACGTCTTCGACGCTGACGCGATGAAGGAGCTGGACACGGTCCTGGCTGCCTTCCGCGAAGCGACGGGATGCGAGGCGGCGGTGTGGCTCGAGTCGGTGAGTGGCCGGCTCGTGGCGACCGCCACGTCGTCGACCGCGACGTCGCCGCCGCCGTTTCCGCCATCGAGCGCCGAAGGGCCGCGCCGCGTCATAACGGCGCGCGGCGAGCTGCTGGTGATGGCCATCCCCGGCCCACGCACGGCGTGGCTCGCCATCGGGCCGTGCGCCGGCGCGCCGGAGCTGGACGCGTACCGCCGCTTCCTCCTACCGGTGGTGACGCAGTACCTCCAGTCCGCGCTCGAGGTCGAGCACGCGGCGACGGAGCTCGCCGAGCGCTACGAGGAGATCAACCTCCTCTACACGATCAGCGAGATCCTCGGCCGCGCCGTCACGCTCGAGGAGACCGCGGTCACGATCCTCGAGGAGGTCTCGGCGACCGTCGGCGCGCGGCGAGCGTCGATCCTGGTCCACGACCGCGTGACCGACACGCTGCAGGTCGTCGCCGCGTTAGGGCTGGTCGCGGCCGAAGCACCGCCGATCGCCGTCGACGACCGCTGCTCGGTGTCGGCGCTGGTCTTCCGCGAGCAGCACCTCCGCATCGTCGAGGAGGGCGAGCTGCTCTGTGATGCGGAGAAGCCGTACCGGAAGGGCGCGATGATGTCGGTGCCGATCATGTGGACGTCGCCGGCCGGCGGCAGCGAACCGTTAGGCGTGGTCAACCTGTCGGGACGGCACGGCGACCAGCCGTTCACCGCCGGCGACCAGAAGCTGATGGCGGCGATCGCGACGCAGATCGGCACGGCGATCCAGAACGCGCGGCTGGTGCGCGCGTCGCTGAACCAGCAGAAGCTCGTCCAGGAGATGCAGCTCGCCCACGACCTGCAGATGAAGCTCCTGCCGGCAGCCGACGGTGTCGCGCCCGAGGCGATGGTCGAGGCGCGCGTCATCCCGGCCGAGAGCGTCGGCGGTGACTTCTACAACCTCTTCCGCCTCGGCGACGGCCGCACCGGCGCGATGATCGGCGACGTCTCCGGCCACGGCTATCGCGCGGCGCTGATCATGGCGCTGACGATGAGCGCATCGGCGATCCATGCGCAGCGAACCGCGGACCCGGCGCAGACGCTCGAGGCGCTGATGCGGTCGATCCGCGACGAGCTCGAGACGACCGAGATGTACGTGTCGGTCTTCTACGGTGTCGTCGACCCGACGGCGGGGACTCTGCGCTACGCGAACACGGGACATCCGCATGCCTTCGTGATCGGCGCCGACGGCGCACTCGAGCGACTGCCGGCGCTCGACCCGCCGTTAGGCATGGTGCTCGACGCGCCGCGCGCGCACGAGCGGCCGTGGGCGAAGGGGAAGGACATCCTGCTCCTCTTCACGGACGGCATCAGCGACGCGCGCGACCGCGCCGACGACCGGCTCGGCGAGCAGGCGGTGCTCGACGTCGTCGTGAAGCACCGGGCCGAGACGCCGCAGGTGATCGTCGAGCGCGTGTTCGACGTCCTGCGGCAGCACATGGGCGACACGCCCAAACGCGACGACCTGACGCTCGTCGTCCTGCGCAGCTGATCTCGCGGCGTGGCCGACTATCCCCAGGCCCGCAAGCGCTACGGCCAGCATTTCCTGACTGACCCGCGCATCCTGGCGCGAATCGCCGAGGCGCTGCGGCTGACCGGCACCGAGACGGTCGTCGAGATCGGCCCGGGACGTGGCGCACTGACGGAGTACCTGCTGCGACACGCGCGCCGCGTGGTGGCGATCGAGATCGACCGCGACCTCGTCCCGAAGCTGCGGGAGAAGTTCGCCGGCCGTCCGCTCGAAGTGGTCGAGGGCGACGTGCTCGAGACCGCGTTAGGCGCGGCCGCCGGAGGCGAGGAGTTCGTCCTCGCCGGCAACGTCCCATACTACATCACGACGCCGATCCTCTTCCATGCGCTCCAGCGCCCGCGCGCGGCACGCGCCGTGTACCTCGTCCAGCGCGAGGTTGCCGAGCGGGTCATCGCCCCCGCCGGATCGGACGATTACGGCGCGCTGTCGGTGAACGTGCAGGCACTCGCGAGCGCCGAGATCGTGTTCCGCGTCCCCGCGGGCGCGTTCACGCCACCGCCGAAGGTCGAGTCGGCGGTGCTGCGCGTAACTCCCCTGCCCGAGCCGGTGATCGCGCCCGACGAGGAGGCGCATTTCCGCACGCTGGTGCAGAGCGCGTTCGGCTTCCGCCGGAAGCAGATGCGCCGCGTCGTCCGCACCATCGCTTCGGCGACGGTGGAGCGCGCCGAGCAGCTGCTCGCTGCAGCCGGCATCGAGCCCGAAGCCCGGCCCGAGACGCTGACAGTGGCGCAATTCGCCGCGCTGTCACGGGCGATCCGCGGAGCAGCGCCCGGCGCGTGACCGTCCCGCGGATGACCGCGCCGCCTGACGCGCGTCGCTCCCGATGACGACCTTCGGCCTAACGTTCAACCCGACCGCTCATGACTGACCCCTCATGGACTCCGATCACCCTCGGCGCCGACTACCCGCCCCCCGCCGGCCCCTACTCGCCCGCCGTTCGCGCCGGTGATTTCCTGTACGTGTCCGGCCAGGTCCCGCGCGACCCGCGCACCGGCGAGCTGCTGGGCGCGACGATCGAGGAGCAGGCACGCGCAACGCTCACCAACCTGCAGCGTGTCCTCGCCGCCGCGGACGCGACGCTGGGCGACGTGGTGAGCGTGACCGTCTACCTCGCGGACGAGAACGATTGGGGGGCGTTCAACGCGGTATACCGTGAGGTCATGACTGCGCCGTACCCATCGCGGACCGTGGTGGGGGCGGGACTGCGGGGAATTCTCGTCGAGATCAGCGGAGTTGCTCACGTGCGACGAGGGAGTACGAGGGACTAGGGAGGTGACAAGGGACGAGGGAGGCGACAAGGGCCGAGGAAGCCGCCGTCGCCTCACGCGACGTGCGGGACAAGGGACATGGGGCGTGGGGGAGTAGCAACATGGGACATGGAATGAGGGAATGGCGCCCTTGTGCCGTGGTTCGCGTTATGAGGGACGAGGGGGCATGTGGGACGAGGGACGAGGGAGTGGCGCCCGTGCTCCGCGAGTTCATTCGGCACCGCGCGACGAGCGACCTCGCAGTTGCGCCGCTCCCCCTCGTCTCTTGTCCCTCGTACTTCCTCGTTCCTCGTACTTCCTCGTAAAGCGGAACAAGGAACAATGGCGCCACTTCCTGGTCCCATGTCCCCCGTTGCTACTCCCCCACGTCCCATGTCCCTTGTCAGCGTGCGGCCCTAGGCCGCCGCGCCTTCCTCATCCCTCGTCCGCCCCCTCGTCCCTCGTCGCCGTCGATTCTAGTTGCACTGGAGAGATGGCCGGGCCTAGATTGTAGTGCTGCCTGTCGAGTGATCGGCGGCAATCCTTACATGTGGAGTTGAATGGCGAAGCAGGATTCGATCGAGCTCGAAGGTACGGTGACCGAAGTGCTGCCCAACGCGACCTTTCGCGTGTCGGTGAATGGCGGGCATGAAGTGCTGACCACCCTCGGCGGGAAGATGCGCCAGTTCAGGATTCGCGTGCTCGCGGGGGACCAGGTGAAGATCGAGGTCTCACCGTACGATCTGAGCCGCGGGCGGATCATCTACCGCCACAAATAGTCGAACCTCCGCCGGCGGAATTCGCCGGCCCGAGTGTGATGCCGGGCACGCCTAACGGTGGCGCTGCTGCCGGGTTCGGCTGTATCGACGAACGAATATCGCGGCCGGGTTAACATCTTCGGCGAGCGAACGTCTCCTCTCATGAGCGCCGGCGATGGGCCGACGCCTGATCCCACAGGAGACAGCATGACGAAGATCCGTTCAGCTCTGTTTGCGCTCGTCGTCGCGGGTTCCGCGACGGTTGCGGCGACCGCGGGTGCCCAGGCAACTGCGCCCGGCAACGGCCAGCGCATCGAGCGCTCGCAGGCCGATTCCGCGAAGTGGAAGGGGCGCGCGGCGCGTGGTGAGGACCGTCGTGAGAAGCGCGGCATGCGCGGCGAGCGCGGCCCGGGGCGCAGCGCCCTGCGCGGCGTGAAGCCGACCGACGCGCAGAAGGCGCAGATCAAGGCGATCCACGAAAAGTACCAGTCGCAGTTCAAGTCCATCCACGAGTCGATGAAGCCGGCGATGGACGAGGCGAAGGCCGCGCGCCAGCGCGGTGATACGGCCGGCGTCCGCGCCGCGTTCGCGAAGACTGAGGGCACGCGCCAGCAGGCGCAGGCGCTGCGGTCGCAGGAGAGCGCCGAGATCCGCGCGATCCTCACGCCCGAGCAGCAGAAGACCTTCGATGCCAACGTCGCGCAGATGAAGGCGCGTGGCGACCAGGCGAGGAAGGGACACGGAAAGCACGACGCGCGCTGAGGTCGACCACCGATCGCGCCGGCTCGATCGAGGGCCGGGCGGTTGGCGGGTCAGTGCACCGCGTTTAGTCTTGTCGCGCCGGGAGCGATTGCTTCCGGCGCGATTGTTTTCTTGTTCCGGCATTACTCCACCGGAGGACTCGATGGGTTTCTTTCACAACACCACGCTCGCGCGCTTCTCGTACGCCGCGCTGCGAATCGTCACTGGATTGCTGTACATGCAGCACGGCGCGCAGAAGCTGTTCGGTATCCTGGGCGGGGTGGACGGGCACGGTGCGACCGCGCAGTTCGCGTCGCTCGCCGGAGTCGCCGGCGTGCTCGAGTTCTTCGGTGGGCTGTTGATCGTCGTCGGGCTCTTCACGCGCGTCGTCGCCTTCATCCTCTCCGGCGAGATGGCGTACGCGTACTGGATGGTGCACGTCGCGCACGGCGGGCTGGTGCCGATCATCAACCGCGGCGAGTTCGCGGCGCTGCTCTGCTTCGTGTTCCTCTTTTTCGCCTTCAACGGCGCCGGGCCGGCGAGTCTCGATGCGATGCGCGATCAGCGGCGGCTGGCGCGCGCTGCGTGACGGTACGACAGTGCGCGTGTTCCGCGGTACGGTATTACGCGTGTGTCGCGGTGCGCGCGCGTGTCGCGGTACGGCAGCTCGCGTGATTCATTCGTCGGTCCACTGGTGCCGGCAGCGTCGCAGGGCCGAGTCCTAATGGATGAACTACAATCACGCGGATTGCGCGGATTTCGCGGATCGCTCCGTGTGGCCTGCCGCGCTCCGCTCCGTTAGGCAGCATGGCGAGAAATGATCTGGGGCACGCCTGTGTGCCGCCGTCCTGCCTCACGGCCGGTAGCGCAGCGAGATGTACGCACGCGTCTTCTTCCGCCACGGCTCGTCGATCGAATAGCCGATGCCGGCGGTCACCGCGCTCGCCGGGAGGCGAAAGAACGGCAGCGGCGGGACGCTGAGGTTCCCGTCGATGCCGACGACGCGCATCCAGCGCGAGAGGGAGTCTCCAGCGGCGCCGGCCCAGAGATAGGGTGAAAGTGTCTCGTCGCCGACGGAGACGCGGTATGACGCGTACCGCCGTCCGCGCAGCGCGCCGAAGGGCAGCGCCGGCATCGGGATCCACTGCTCGACGGTCGTCGTGTCGATGAACGACGGCGCCGAACCGCCTACCGCGAACCGCTCGAACTGCGCCGACCGTCCGACGAGACCGTAGCTGCCGGCGACATGGATCGCGCTCGAGCCATCGCTGCCGATCGAGCCGACCGCGAGCGACGCGCTGGCGATCCCGCGGGTGAAGGCGCGCGCGGGGCCGGCGGCATCGCCACTCGCCCCGCTCGTCCCCTGGAGATTGAACGCCGCGGTGGCGAAGCGGACGTCGCCACGACGCATCACGCCGCCGCCGATCGACGCAAAGCCGAGGGTGCGCGCGCGGTCGACGTTGGCGACGCGCAGCTGCTGCACCGCCCCGCCGACACGCGCGTCCAGCCGTCCCGCCGCGCGCTGCAGCTCGCTGCCTAACGCGAGCGCGCCCCCGTGCAGCGATGCATCGTCGGCCGGACCGGTGAACCTCACCGGCCGCTGCCGCGAGGCGTCGCGAATCATCGTGAAGACCTCACCACCCACCGTGACCGGCCAGCCGCGCCACGCCGCCGCGAGCGATCCGCCGCGCGGCCGCCACTCGCGACCAAGGCCGCCCTGCGCGACCCAGGTGAGCCGCCCGACCTTGTCGGTGCTGGCGAGGCCGAGCACCGCATCCTGGCCGTCGGCGGCGAGCGAGTAGCCGGCGAGGAGCCGGTATTCACGGGTCCCGAAGCCATAACGGTGCGCCCTGCCTAACGGCGCGACGGCGAAGGTGTCGGCCGCGGCGACCGGGATCTGCGCCGCGGGCGCCAGCGTCGGATCGGTAGCGACGACGTGAACGTCGGTCGTCGAGTCGAGGACGATTCGCCGAACGTCCACCCCCGTCGCGTGGAGCGAGAGGAAGTACACGTCGCGGCCGCCGCCGGTCGACGGGGCGACCGCGGCACTCAGGACGCGGGTCAGTGTCCGCGTGCCGCCGGTTGCCGGGTCGAGCAGCGCGATCTCCGGGATGCCGCCGCGCTCCGACACGTGGAGGATCGCGCCGCCGCGGGTGAAGTCGGCGTCATAACGGTTCGCGCCGTCGTTCGGCCCGACGTAGTGCAGCCCCGTGGCATCGAACTCGACGAGGCGCCAGCGCCCCGAATCCGAGACGGCTGCGACGATCGTGCGACCGTCCGGCGAGTAGCGCGGTCGGTAGAATGCGCGGAGCGGTGACCCTGCAGCCAGCGTTTCAACCGTGCCGGTTGCCAGCGAAATCCGCACGAGGTCGCAGTGGCCGGCGGTGCAGCGCGCCGCGACGGCGGTCGCACCGTCAGGCGACGGATCGGCGTCCTCGATGCCGGCGAAATACGTGACACGGCGAACAGCGCCGCTCTTCGTGTCCCACTCGAACAGGTCGCGCACGACGGTGCCGTCACCGCGCACGGTGCCACGGGTGACGAGCAGGCGGCGATTGTCGGCGAAGAAGCGCGGCGAATCATACGCGTAGCCGTTGTCGGCACGCAGCGTGGCGACGCGCTTCTTCGGGCGTGGCCAGAACTGAACGTCAGGCACGTCCTCGGGATCGCGCTTCGCAGCGCGGGCGCGACGCGTCGCGGCGGCGCTGTCGCGCGGCTCGTCGGCGGTATTCCAGACGACCACGCGCGACGGAAGCTCCTTGTCGCGCAGCACCACGGCGACGAGCTGCCCGTTAGGCGACACGGCCGGGTCGCCGGTGGTCCACGTCAGGCGCTGCACGAGCGTGCCCTCGACGAGCGAGGAGTCACGCAGTGTCTTCGCGACCGCGAGCGCCTTGCCGGTGAGGTCCACCGTGAACAGCCCGTACAGCGCGCGCGGCGAGTCGCCGTAGATCCCGGCGAACGCCTGGTCGAACGAGCGGTCGGTGCGCGCGCTCAGGCGGCGCCAGAGCTGGGTGACGGTCGAGTCGCCGTGGCGCTGGCCGAGCCATTCGAGGAACGCCGAGCCGGCGAGATAGGCGAACGAGCCGCCCTCGTATTCGCCCCAGCTGCTCAGCTGCGCGTACGTCGGCAGTCGCCCCTCGAGCGCCCACTGGCGGAGGATCGCCGGGCGCCAGACGCCGTGCGGGCGACCGCTCCCGGTCAGTCGCCCCTCGACGTACGTGGCATAGCCCTCGAGCACCCAGCGCGGCGCCTTGCGGGTGATCGGGCCGATGCCTAACGGCGAGAGCCGCGCCAGCAGGCGCTCGGTCGGGTTCCGGCTCGGTCGCGTCATGTGCGCGATGTGGGTGAACTCGTGCACCGACAGGATCTCGGGCCAGCTCCGCGAATTACCGACCGTGCTGCGCGGGTTGGGTGGCGTCGGCCAGACCACGATCGACGGCGACTCGAGGAATGGCCACGCCGATCCGTTCGAGACGGAGAACGGGTCGGTGACGAGCACCGTGACGCGCTTCGCGGGAAGACTCCCGACCTCGGCGCCGACCGCGGTCCGCACCGACTCGAGACGCTCGGCCATCGTCCGCGCCCACTCACTGAATTCAGAAGGATAGACGACGGTGAAGTGCGGCGTGCGAAGCGTCTGCCAGTTCGCGTCGGGCCGCCAGACGAATTGGGCGGACGCGTTGCGGGGAAAGAAGAGTGCCGCAACGAGCAGCAGTGCGGCGACCACTGGCCGCGCGAGCGCAGCAGCGGGAAGGCAGGTGCGTGGCATGGAAGCCTGAAGCGTAGCGTTAGGCGCGGTGCCCGGCGCCGGGATTGCAGCGATCGACAGCAAAAGAGCGGGACAGGGCATGGTCACCCGTCCCGCTCACGGTCGAACGTGGCCGCCGTCAGGCGCCGACGTTCTTCTCGTTCGGCGTTTCGTCCGCCTTCCTGAGGTTGAACGCGTCCATCACCCAGGTGAGCGGAATGATGAAGAGCGGCGTCAGGAAGTGCCCGAGGAGCAGGTTGACCCAGGTCAGCGCGATATAGAAGCAGATGAGGGCGATCCCGACCCAGATCGTGCCCAGCGGTCCGTGCGTTTCCAAGCGGAGTTCCTCTCACGAAGGGTTGAACACGCGGATAATACACCGCGTCCACGGGCTCACGCCAGAGGCGCGCCATGGCGGCGAATCGGTACATTTCCTCGATGCCCGTCGCCACCGATTCCGTCGCTGATGCTGTCGCCGCCGCAGTGGCTGCCTCTGTTGCGCGCGCACCAGCGAAGCGTGTGGTACTGGCGGTATCGGGCGGTCGCGACTCGATGGTCATGCTGCATGCGATGATCCGCGCAGCGCCGCAGGCGATCGCCGCGGTCGCGACGTTCGATCACCGCACGGGCCAGCATGCGAGCGACGCCGTGAAGCTCGTCGCCGCGACATGCGCCGCGAGTGGGATTCCCGTTCGCGTCGGGAGTGCCGAGCGCGCGACGAAGGCCAGCGAAGCGACGTGGCGCGCTGATCGCTGGCGCTTCCTGCGCGCCGTGGCCGCGGAGGAACGCGCGACCGTCGCCACCGCGCACACGCGCGACGACAACATCGAGACGGTCCTGCTTCGCGAGCTGCGCGGCAGCGGTGCGCGCGGACTGGCCGCGCTCTACGCGACGGGGGACGTTGCGCGTCCTCTGATCGATGTCTCGCGCGAAGCGGTCGCGCGGTACGCGGCGACGGAAAGCGTGCGGTGGGTCGAGGATCCATCCAACCAATCGCTCGTGTACCGGCGAAATCGTGTGCGCCACGAAATCCTGCCGGCGCTGCTCGGCGTTCGCCCAGCGCTGGCTGACGAGCTGCTCGACATCGCGCGTCGCGCGGCTGAGCTGCGGAGCGCTCTCGAAGGGACGGCGCGCACGCTTGCTTCACTGGGGAAAGATGGCTCGCTCGGCGTTGCTGCGGCTCCGCTCGCCGACTATGATCCGGAAGGACTGCGAACGCTGTGGCCGGCGATCGCGGCACAGGGTGACATCGTGCTCGACGCGCGCGGAACTGCCGGGCTGGCGCGGTTTACGAAATGCTCGAAGACAGGGGACCGGATGCAGCTGTCCGGCGGCGTCGAAGTCCTGCGCCGGCGTGACGAGATCGTGCTTGGCGCGAAATCTTCCGCCCACCCGAAGGCAGCGCGACTGGGAACGTCGCTCACCTGGGGAAGTTGGCGGTTCGCTGCACATGGCGCAGCGATTGACGACCTGGCAGGCGATGCGTGGTCGGCGTCGCTGCCGACCGCGAGTACACTGATCGTGCGGGGCTGGCGCGACGGCGACCGGATGCACGGCGCCGGGGATGCGGCGCCGCGGCGCGTGAAGCGTTTCCTGCGCGACGCCGGACTCGCCGGCCCGGAGCGCTCGGGGTGGCCGGTGGTGGTCTGCGGCGACGAAGTGGTCTGGATTCCAGGAGTCCGCCGCAGCAACGCGGCAGCCGTCCGGTCCGGGAGGCCGGAAGCCGTGTATGTGTGTGAGCGCACTGAAGCCTGACGCGAAGTCCGACCCGCGCCTCGATGGTCGAGCGGTCAAGCGCGTGCTCTTCGACGAGCGAACGATCGCTGCTCGCGTCGCCGAGCTGGGCGAGGAGATTACGCGGGCCTATCCGAATGGCGACCTGCTTGTCCTCGGCCTGCTCAAGGGCAGCTTCATCTTTCTCAGTGACCTGGTTCGCCAGGTCACGCGGCCGCTTCAGGTGGATTTTCTCGTTGCGTCGAGCTACGGCGACTCAACCGTCTCGAGCGGATCGGTCCGGCTCGTGTACGATCCGGAAACAACTCTCGAGGGTAAGAACATTCTACTAGTCGAGGACATCATCGATACCGGGCGCACGATGAACCGACTCATGAGTCTTCTGGCGGCACGGAATCCGCGATCGCTGGAAATCTGCGCCCTGCTCGACAAGAAGCTTCCGAACGAGTTGAAATACCCGGTGAAGTTCACCGGCTTCGATTGTCCGAACGAGTTCGTCGTGGGGTACGGTCTCGATCACGCCGAGAACTTCCGGCACGTGCCCTATATCGTCAGCCTGCAGTAACAGACAAATGGCCGATCGCGTACCATCGCCACCAAAGAAAGAATCACCATGGGCACGCCGCGCCCGCGCGGCGTCGTTCTGGGTGCTGTGCTTCCTCGTCGTCCTGCTCGTCGTGCAGATGCGCACGGGCTCGAACGAGTCGACGGTGAAGATCAACTACTCGGAGTACACGTCGCAGCTGCAGGCCGGGAACATCGCGAAGGTCACCATCCAGGATGGCCGGCAGATCGTCGGCGATCTCAAGCAGCGGGTGACGATCGATGGCAAGCCGGCCAAGCGCTTCCTCGTGCAGCTGCCGATCGCCAATTCGCAGGCCGTGCTCGACCAGCTGAACGCGAAAGACGTTCAGGTCGAGGCCGAGGGCGCGCAGAAGTCCGTGCTCGAGTCGATCATAACGGTCCTCCCGTACCTGCTCCTCATCGGGCTCTGGGTGTTCCTGCTCAAGCAGATGCAGCAGGGCGGCGCGAAGGCGTTCTCCTTCGGCAAGTCGAAGGCGAAGCTGCTCTCGGGCGACACGCCGAAGCTGACCTTCGCCGACGTCGCCGGCGCGGACGAAGCCAAGGTCGAGCTGCAGGAGATCATCGAGTTCCTGAAGGATCCGGCGAAGTTCACGCGGTTAGGCGGACGTCTGCCGAAGGGCGCGCTGCTCGTCGGACCGCCGGGAACAGGCAAGACGCTGCTCGCCAAGGCGGTCGCCGGTGAAGCGGGCCGACCCTTCTTCTCGATGTCGGGCTCCGATTTCGTCGAGATGTTCGTCGGTGTCGGCGCGAGCCGGGTGCGCGACCTCTTCGAGCAGGGCAAGGCGCAGGCGCCGTGCATCATCTTCATCGACGAGATCGACGCCGTCGGCCGTCATCGCGGCGCGGGACTCGGTGGTGGTCACGACGAGCGCGAGCAGACACTGAACCAGCTGTTGGTCGAGATGGACGGCTTCGACGCACGCGCCGGTGTCATCCTCATCGCCGCCACCAACCGCCCCGACGTCCTCGATCCGGCGCTGCTGCGGCCCGGTCGCTTCGATCGGCAGATCGTCGTCGACGCGCCCGACCTCCGCGGTCGCGAAGGGATCCTCAAGGTGCACCTGCG
>JBJMNK010000023.1:0-18347 GCA_045804265.1 Gemmatimonadaceae bacterium
CGAGGCATCCGGATCGTCAGGGCGTGTCCGCCGCGCCAGCGACACGGCGTGCGACACGACCACCGGCGCCGCCGGCAGTCGCCTGACGAGATGCTGCAGCGCCACCAGTTGCGTCGCGTCGAGCACCCGCCTGACGGTGGACACCTCGTCGCCCGACGTCCCGGCGACAATCTGCTCCTCCTCGGCGCGCGACGGGTAGCCCACGCTCAGCGCGAACATGAACCGGTCGAGCTGCGCCTCGGGGAGCGGGTACGTCCCCTCCTGCTCGATCGGGTTCTGCGTCGCGAGGACGAAGAAGGGGGCGGGGAGCGCGTGCGTCGTGCCGCTCGACGTCACCGTGTGCTCCTGCATACTCTGCAGCAGCGCCGCCTGGGTCTTCGGCGGGGCGCGGTTGATCTCGTCGGCGAGGACGATGTTCGCGAATACCGGCCCGCGGGCAAAGGTGAAGGCGCGGCGCCCGCTCGTTTCGTCGAGGATCTCGGTGCCGGTGATGTCGCCCGGCATCAGGTCGGGAGTGAACTGCACCCGCGAGAAGCTCAGGTCGAGCGCCTCGGCGACCGTCCGCACCAGCAGCGTCTTCGCCAAGCCGGGGACGCCGATCAGCAGCGCGTGCCCGCCGGCGAGGAGCGCCGCGACGAGGTTGTCCACCACCTCGTGCTGCCCGACGATTCGCTGGCCGATCTGGACCGTCAGCTCGCGGCGGGCCTGGGCCAGCTTAGCGAGGAGCTCGAGATCGGCCGAGTCCGACCGCGACGCGTTAGGCGCGCTCACGCGGTCGGACGTCGAGGGTCAGGGAAGGACGAAGTCGGCCCGCTGCTCGAGCGGATAGTTCGAGCTGGCCAGCGTCGCGATCACCGTGAAGCGGCCATGCGCATTCTCCGGCGTCCAGCCGTCCGAGTAGACGTGCGCGTCGTCCACGCCTAACGGCTTCGTCAGCAGCGCCGAGGTGAACATGCGCGTCCGGCTCCAGCGCCAGACCTCGGTTCCGGTCGAGTCGACGACGGCGAAGTCGTGGGTCATCGCCGTCGGAAAGTCGATCTCGACGCCCTTCGTGCTGGCATTGGTGACGGCGAAGTCGAACTTCACTTCGCGATCGCTTTCGTGGCCGACGTCGACGCCGAGCTTCGCGACGAGCGGCGCGGAGAGCGGGGCGTGCTTGTGCCTAACGGTGACGCTGGTGGCCGATGATTCAGAGGAGCGGGTGCGGGGGCCGCAGGCGAAGGCGACGAGGCCGCAGGCGAACAGGGAGGCGATGACGCGGGTCTTCATTACTGGAGCTGGCGGGCTTGGGCGGCGCGTGGGGGGCGAACAATCGCGCGAGCAACCGGCCGGGAGCTCACAAACTGTTCGAACCCATGTTATCAACTCGGGGACGAATAGTCAACGCGAACGTAACGGCGTAAGTGGCGAAAGGACAGCGAGTTGGTGATCCACGATCGCTCTTCGGCCCCTCTTCGGCCGCGAGCCTCCGGCGCTTGTGAAATTTTTCTCAAGCCTCTAGATTCCGGGGCTGAATGGTCAAGGGGTCAGGGGTCAGGGGTCAGGGGGGAAAGCCCGCTGACGAGGCGCCGGGAGCTGGTGCATACGCCGGCTTCGGGCTGCAGTTCGTGGTCGCGCTGCTCCTCTTCCTCTACCTCGGCCAGTGGGCGGACAAGAAGCTCGGCACGTCGCCGATCTTCCTCCTGATCGGGATCTTCGTCGGTGCGGGTGGATCCTTCTACGCTATGTATCGAAAGCTGATGGCGGTGCAGGCGCGGGAAGAGGAAGCGCGACGTGCGGCGAAGCAGGGCACGGTCGGCCTCCGCGACGAGGATCCGCGCTGATGGGCGCGCGGTCACCGGTGCTGGTGTCGCCGTCGTCCACCACCGGGGCGGTGCTGCGGTTCGCCGTCATCGCCGTTGTCGCGACGATGGTGATCGGGGTCCTGATGGCGATGGCGTTCGGGGGCGCGGCCGAGCGGAGGGCGATCCTCGTGAGCGCCTGCATAGCGCTGCCGGTGCAGCTCGCGACCTTCGCCGCGGTGCGGTCGATGCCCCGCGAGCAGGTGATGACGGCGTGGTTTGGCGGGATGCTGGTCCGCTTCCTGGCGCTGGTGGTGTACGGCTTCCTGATGATGAAGGTGTTCCGGCTCCCGCTCGATGCAGCGCTGGTAAGTTTCGCGACGATGCTCTTCGTGCTGACTCTCATTGAACCTCTGTTGCTGAACAAATCATGAACGGCGCTCGCGCACTCCTGTTCGCTCTCGCTGCCCAGGTCGTTCTCGCCGCGCCACTGATGGCGCAAGCGGGGGCGGCCGACTCGGTGCGCGCTCCGGCGTCGAGCCAGGTGCAACGTCCCGACGGCAGCATCACCGAGGATGCGCCGCTGGTGGCAGGTGGGGACGTGGACATCATCACGCCGCACATCACCGATTCGGACAAGATCGACCTGCCGTGCTGGAACCATGCGACGCTGGTCTGCGAGCATGACCTGCCGAAGTGGAAGCCGATCGTGATCGGCGGGTTCGCGATCGACATGTCGCCGACCAAGCACGTGGTGATGCTCTTCGTCGCGGCTTTCCTCTGCCTGCTCGTGCTCGTGCCGGCGGCACGGGCGCACACGCGGCACAGCCATGCGATCGGCCGGCCGAAGGGGTTTGCCGCCGGTATCGAGGCGATGGTGCTCTACATCCGCCAGGAGGTCGCCATCCCGAACCTCGGCCACCACGGCGAGCGGTACGCGCCATTCGTGCTGACGCTCTTCTTCTTCATCCTGTTCGCCAACATGCTCGGGCTCATCCCCTACGGATCGACCCCGACCGGCAACATCTCGGTGACGCTGATGCTGGCGCTGGTGACCTTCGTCGTCGTCGAGGTCGCCGGGATGCGCGCGTTAGGCAGGAAGTACATCAGCACGGTGGTGTACTGGAACACCGAGCTCCCGCTCTACATGCGGATCCCGCTGGCGATCATCATGACGCCGATCGAGATCATCGGAAAGTTCACCAAGCCGTTCGCGCTGACGATCCGTCTCTTCGCCAACATGACGGCAGGGCACATCGTCGTGCTCGCGCTGATCGGGCTGATCTTCTTCTTCCATAACGTGATCTCGGGCGCGCCGTTCATCATGGCAGTGCTGATCATGATGCTCGAGCTGTTCGTCGCGCTGCTGCAGGCGTTCATCTTCGCGCTGCTCTCGGCGGTGTTCATCGGGCAAATCAGGGAGGCGGCGCACTAGGGCGCGCAGCGCCCGGTGCGCCGCCTCCCTGATTTGCCTGTCTTGTTGGAAGCCGATGGGGCCCCGGCCCCATCGGGCGCGCTCCTCTCTCGAGGGCTCGCTACAACGACTGTGGGACGACGTGGAGAATCGCTCGACTCCACGCGCATGTAGCCAGCCGGGTGGCTGGTGAAGTCCGTTGAGGCCCGGACCTCGGTGACGGACAGCGTCAGGCAGGAGACCGCCTAACGACGGGCGTGCAATTCACGATCGAACTATCGGAGCTCCATCAATGGTTGAAATTCTTCCTCTCCTCCAGGCCGCGACGACGACCACGACGGTCTCGCCGGCTGGGATGATCGCGGTCGGTGCCGGCTTCGGCGCCGGGCTCGCCGTGATCGGTGCCGGCATCGGCATCGGCCGCATCGGCGGGCAGGCGGTCGAAGGGATGGCGCGCCAGCCGGAAGCGGCGGGTCGCATCCAGACGGCGGCACTGATCCTTGCCGCGCTCATCGAGGGCGTCGCGCTGTTCGGCGTCGTCATCTCGTTCCTGCTCCAGAACAAGATCTAGTCTCACGGTACCACGGCGCGTCCGGGACGCGCCGTGGTGCTCGACTCTTCAACTCTCCTCGCCCCATGCGCGCCTCGATCTTCTCGCTCGTACTCCTCCTCGCTTCCGCCTCACCGGCGCTCGCCGCCGAGGGCGGATCCAAGGTGGACCTGCTGACCCCGCACGGCGGGTTGATGCTCTGGACGCTGCTGATCTTCATCGGCCTCTTCTTCATCCTCTCGCGCTACGCATTCGGCCCGATCACGAAGGCGGTCGAGCAGCGCGAGCAGGCGTTGCAGGACGCGATCGACCAGGCGAAGAAGGATCGTGAGGAAGCAGCGCGCATCCTCGCCGAGCATCGGGCGCAGCTCGAGGGCTCGCGCGCCGAAGCGCAGAAGATCATCGCCGAGGGGCGCGCGGTGGGCGAGAAGCTCCGCGCCGACATGCTCGAGGAGACGCGCGCGCAGCAGCAGGACCTGCTCGAGCGGGCGCGTCGCGAGATCGCCGGCGAGCGTGACCTGGCCATCGCGCAGATCCGTGAGGAAGCGGTCGACCTCGCGATCGCGGCGGCGGGCAAGGTGATCGAGAAAAACCTCGACGACAGCGCGAACCGGAAGCTGGTCGAAGGCTACATCGCGAGCGCGAAGGTCCGCGCCAACTGATGCGTCCCGCGACGATCGCCCGCAACTACGCGGAGACGCTGCTCACCCTGGCCCAGAAGGCCGAGGACACGCGTGGCTGGGGGAAGATGCTCTCCGACGTCTCGGCCGCGATGGGGAGCGACGTCACGCTGCGCCGCTTCCTCGAGTCGCCTAACGTCAGCGCCGAGCAGAAGAAGGAGATCCTCGGCAAGGCGTTCGCCGACCGCGCGCCGCGACTGTTCGTGCGATTCCTGCAGGCGCTGGTCACCAACCGCCGCCAGATGCTCATCCCGCAGATCGCGACGGAGTACTTCGCGCTGCTCGACGTGGCGGAGAACCGCATCCACGCCGAGGTGACGCTCGCGAAGGCGCCGAGCGACGAGGATACGGCTCGGATCACGTCGAGCCTGCGCACGACGCTCGGCAAGGACGTGGTTGCGCACGTGAACGTCGATCCGAAGATCATCGGCGGGATCGTCGTGAAGATGGGCGACACCGTCATGGACGGATCGGTACGCCGGCGACTCGGCGTGCTGCGGCGGGCGATGATCGCGGGCGGCGAGCGGCGCTGAAGTCGCGCGTGATGGAGAGGAGAAGGGCGGCGCCCCGTGCGCCGCCCTTCTGCGTTCCTGCGCTAATAGGGAAGAAAAGCCGCGCGCGATGGAGAATCGCGTGCGATCTGGCCGGACTGCGACCCTCGTGACTCCCTCGTCGCCGCGTCGGCCTAACGGCCCGACCAGCACGCGGAGCCTGGCACCCCGGTGGCGTGAAGGAAGCACCGGCGATACGATGCACGGCATGCTCGCACTCGCTGCCTTTCTCATCGCCGTTCAGCAGGTCCCTGACACATTCGTCACGGCGCCATCCGGCCGGCCGCCGTCGACGGCGCGGCAGCGTGCGGACTATACCATAACGGCGCGGCTCGACGAGGAAGCGCAGAAGCTGGTCGCGTCGGGCGAGATGAAGTACGTGAACATGTCGCGCGATACCCTGCGCGAGATGTACGTGCACCAGTACCTGAATGCGTTCCGCCCCGGCTCCCAGTGGAGCGAGGTGGACGAGCGCGAGGGGCGCGTCCGGTTCCAGAAGCTGAAGGATCCGAACTACGGCTACGAGCGATTCACCCGCGCCCCGGAAGTCGATGGTGTGCCGGTGAAGGTGGACTGGCCGGGCGCGCCCGACAGCACCGTCGCGCACTTCAAGCTGCCGCATCCGATCGCGCCGGGGGACAGCGCGGTGGTCTCGTTCGCGTGGGAGGCACGGGCGTCGACCGTGCCGCGCCGTCAGGCACACCGCGGGCGAAGCTGGGACTTCTCGCAGTGGTACCCGAAGGTCGCGGTCTACGACAACGGCGGATGGGAGCCGTACGCGCTGCGTCCGGCGGGCGAGTTCTACGGGGAGTTCGGGACGTTCGACGTCACGCTCATCCTGCGCGCGGACCAGGTCGTCGCGGGAACGGGGCTCGTCGTATCCGGCGATCCCGGATGGGCGCGGGTGAAGCAGTGGGGAGAAATTGTCCAGCCGTCGCTCGCCCCGTACCACATCCGCGAGCTGCCGGCGCCAACGTTAGGCGCGGGGGAGAAGGCGGTTCGCTTCCACGGCGAGAACATCCACGAATTCGCCTGGACGACGTCGCCGGACTACCGCTACGAGGGGGGCGCGTACGTTCGCGCGCGGAACGAGGTGCCGGCGCCTGACGGCGTGACCACCTGGGACACGGTGGCGGTGAACGTCCTGTACCGGCCCGGCGACGAGAACTCGTGGGGGAAGGGTGGCGCGGTGACGCGGACGAAGATCGCGCTCGACTGGCTCGAGCACGTCTACGGGCCGTACGCGTATCCACAGATGGTGAATGTGCATCGCATCGACGGGGGCGGCACCGAGTTCCCGATGATGATGATGAACGGCTCGTCATCGCAGGGGCTGATCCTGCACGAGGGCGGGCACGTCTTCACCTTCGGCAGCCTCGCCAACAATGAATGGCGTTCGGGATGGATGGACGAGGGGCTCACCTCGTACCAGACCTCGTGGGCCGAGGGGGTGACGCCGCAGGACCGCGCGCACCGTGGCGGGCGTGACAGCGTCGTGATCAGGCCGAAAGGCTACCGCCGCTTCGCGCCGCGACCGCAGGGGGCTGATGCACTGCAGCTCACCCAGTACCGGCTCGAGTTCCTCGGCCGCGCGCAGCCGGTGGGAACGCAGTCGGACAGGTTCAGCGAGTTCGGGATCTACAACGACATGATCTACTCGCGGGCGGAGCTGATGTACGGCGCGCTCCGCGACGCGTTAGGCGACAACGCCTTCGTCGCCTTCATGCACCGCTACTATGCCGACTGGGCGCTGCAGCACGTGGACGAGCGGGCGATGCGCGGCTCGGCCGAGCTGGCGTCGGGGGACTCGCTGCGCTGGTTCTTCGACCAGTGGCTGCGGCATACCGGGGCGACCGACTACGCGCTGGGCAAGGTCACCATCGCGCAGCAGTACGACGGAAGCTGGCTGACGCGCGGGCGGGTGAGCCGGATGAACGAGTACCGGGAGCGTCCGCCGTTAGGCGTGCTCACCAGCGCGGGGTGGACGATCGCTCGCGGGGACCCGATGGCCGACGACCAGTGGATCGAGGTGCGCACCACCGGGAAGCCGGAAGCCGTGCGCCTCGACCCGCTGCGGACGACGGAGGACTGGAACCGGCGCAATGACGTCCGCTCGCCTCTCAGCTCGTTCTTCCTGAGTGCCGAGCGCGTGCGGCGAAACGTGTTCGACTGGCCGTTCCTCGACCAGGTGAGCCGCGACCAGACCATCAACGCCTGGACGCCGATCGGCTGGTACAGCGCGCCTAACGGTCTGGTCGGCGGCCTCCGCCTGCGCAGCAGCTATCAGGGGCTCGTCGACCGTAACGAGCTCGGGGTGGTCGTCAACCGCGACATCCCCGGCGCTCGCAGCTCGCCGGGGGTGCCACCGAGCCTGCAGGCATGGTGGATTCACGAGAACCCGACGCTGAACGGCCGTCCATTGATCGGCTTGAGGACTGCACTCTGGACGTTCGATGGGGCAAAGGGAGGAGAGATCTCCTACCAGTGGGACGCGAGCCCGTACATCTATGCGCGGACGATCACCACCAACCGGTCGATCGGGGCCACGTTCACCGCGCCGCGCCGCTTCGGCTACCTGCCCGACCGGTGGGAGTCGGCGCATGTCTACGAGCTGCAGCTTGCGCAGACCAGCAAGTTCTGGCGACTGCCGTGGAAGCCTCTACTGAGCGCGAACATCGGCATCGGCGGCGTGAAGCGGCCGGAGCTCCCGGAATCGCTGCTCGCCCCCTTTGGCGGGACGTGGGGGGACCAGGGCGGATATGCGCGATGGGAGGCCTCGGTCGCCGGGCTCCGTGCGACGGGAAGCGACAGCGTCCGGGTGCTCTCGCTAAGGCTCTACACGTCCGGATCGACGAGCCTGACGCCGCTGCAACGGCGGCCCTTCCTCGCCTCGCGCGATCCGTACGAGACGCTCTACAATCATTTCGTGCGCCCGACCGGCGGGATCCTCACCCGGAAGTACGTCAGGACCGTGCCGTTAGGCGGGGCCGGGTTGCGCGGCTACGATCCGGCGTTCGCCACCCGCTCATCCACGATCGCGCTGAACGCCGAGGAAGGGGCACGGCTGCTCGCGCTGTCGAGCGGCTCGCGCCCGCTGGCGATCTGGGGGACGGCGTTTGTCGATGTAGCCGCCCTCCAGCACGACTATCCGGGAGACGCCGGTGTCGGCGTCATGCTGCGCGGCTGGGTGTTCGACCGCGATGTCCGGGTGCGCGTGGACCTGCCGATCTGGGTGGCCGACCCGGCGCTGGCGGCAGGAGCGACGACGGGCAACGGGCTCCCCGCCCGGAAGGCAGTACGCTTCGACCGCGTCCAGTTGACGTTAGGCAGTTTCTGGTGAGCCGGGCGGCGGAGGAAGGTCGCGGCGGCCGCCAGCTGACGCCCGCCGCCTCGCCCCATGCCTAACGTCGGCTGCGGCCGCCGCCGCGGTCGGCGATCAGGATGTTGATCACCATCGCCAATCCGATCACCCCCGAGATCACGAAGCCGGTGGTGCCGAGGCCCCGCCAGTAGGGCATCAGCATCCCGCTCGCGATCAGGAGGCCGGTCAGCACCAGCCCGGTGAAGATCCGGTTCGCGACTTTCTGCAGGCTGCGCACGAGGGAGCCGAGCTGCGGCGAGTCCACCGACATGCTCAACTCGTTCGCCGCGAGCTTGGCGGTGAACTGGTCGATGCGATGCGGAAGCGCCGACACGAGATCCGTCGTCTGGCTCGCCGTTCGGAAGAGCCGGTTCCACGACATGTCTTCCTTCGCCCGCTCGTTGGCGATGCGCGTCCCGTACTCGCGGATCGCCTCGATCGGGCTGTACGTCGGGTCGAGCGCGGCACTGACGGCGTCGAGGTTGAACAGCGCTTTCGCCAGCAGTGTGAGCTCGGCAGGTAGTCGCAGTCCCTGCGTGTACGAGATATTGATCACCTCATACAGCACCCGGCCGAGCTTCACCTCGCCGATCGAGAGGTCGTAGTTCTGCGCGACGAGGTTGGCGATCTCGCGGATGTAGCTCTGGCGGTCGAAGTCCTCGAGCGTGGCGCCCATCTCGATCATCGTCTCGCCGACGCCGTAGCCACGGTTGTCGGCGAGGTCGAGCAGCAGGGTCACGATGCGGTCGCGCACCGGCCCGGCGAGGTGCGCGGTCATCCCGAAGTCGATGAGCGCGAGCTTCGGCTCGTTGGCACCGGGCATGTCGGTCGCGTTCTCGGCGACCGCTTCCTGCTGCGCCGTCTGCTCGAGCCTCGAGAGCGGCGTGAGTGCCTCACGCTGCGTACCGCGGCGGTTGTTCGCCGCGACCTCGGCGGGAGTGCGCGGGTTGTCGCGCCCCGGCATCACGACGAAGACGTTGCCCGGGTGCGGATCGGCGTGGAAGTGCCCGTCGATCGCGATCTGCTTCAGGTACGCCTTGGCGAATTCGTCGGCGACGCGGGTGAAGTCGTACTCGACGCGCGCGATGTGGGGCACGGCGTCGATCTTGATCCCGCGAATGCGCTCCATCGTCAGGACGCGCTGCGACGTGTAGCCCTCGATCACGCGCGGGACGAGCAGTCGCGGAAATTCGGCTAGCGCGCGGCGGAAGTTCGCCGCGTTGCGCGCCTCGATCCGATAATCCAGCTCGTCGGAGAGCGCCCGCTCCAGTTGCTGGATGACGCCGACCATGTCGATGCGACGCCCGGCCTCGGTGTGCGAAGTGAGGAAGCCGGCGACCTCGCGGAAGAATGCCACGTCGTCGATGAGCAGCTCGCGGATGCGCGGCCGCTGAATCTTGACGACGACGTCGCGCCCGTCACGGAGCGTCGCGGCGTGCACCTGGCCGAGGCTCGCCGTCCCGATCGGTTCTTCGTCGAAGGATGCGAACAGCTTGCTGATGCGCGCGCCGAACTCCTCCTGGATCGTCTGCTCGACGTCGTCGAAGTCGATCGGGCCGACATCGTCCTGCAGGCGATCGAGCTCGCGAACGAAGGGCTCGGGAAGAAGGTCGGGACGTGTCGACAGGACCTGTCCGAGCTTGATGTACGCGGGCCCGAGCTCGACGAGGCGCTTCCGAAAGGCGCGCGCTTTCTCGGTGATCTCCACATCCGCATCGCCCGGCTCCGCCGAGTCGGGAGAGAGCGCAATGAGGCCCTGCTGTTTCGCGAAATCGGCGAGGCCGTACCGTGTGAACAGGCCGACCATCGCCGCGAGGCGTGGGAGGTAGCGTGGTGCGAGGAGCATGTGCATCATCGAGGCAGGAGCCATGCCGGGCCGAACAACGGCCCTGCCGCGCTCGGTGCGGATCGTGCATCTTCACGGCGCGCCGCACGGCGGAAAAAACCAGAATGAGTAATCGAACGTGAACGGAGAGCGCGATGAGCGGACGGGCTGAAGTCACGAAGGTCCCCAAGCCGTGGGGACATGAGATCATCTGGGCAAAAACCGATCGTTATGTGGGAAAGATCCTGCATGTGAAGGCCGGACACGCGCTGTCGGTGCAGTACCACAACCAGAAGGACGAGACGGTCTATCTGCTCTCGGGTGAGCTGATCTACTGGGTCAAGCTTCCGGGGAGCGAAGAGTTGAAGGACATGAAGCTCAAGGTCGGCGATTCGTTCCGGATCACGCCCGGGACGGTGCATTACATGGAAGCGGTGACCGATTGCGACGTGCTCGAGGCCTCCACACCGGAGCTCGACGACGTCGTACGACTTCAGGATCGCTACGGACGCGAGGGGACGAGCAAAGCATGAAGGTCATCATCCCGTTGGCGGGAAAAGGGACGCGCCTCCGTCCGCACACGCACGTCACGCCGAAGCCGATGCTGCGCATCGCCGGAAAGCCGGTGATGGACTACATCCTCGACGACCTGCAGAAGCTTGGCGGGATCGACCAGGTCATCTACATCACCGGGCACCTGAAGGAGAAAGTCGAGGAGCACGTCCGCGGGAAGTACAGCTTCGACTCGGTGTTCGTCGAGCAGCGTGTGCAGGACGGGACGGCGGGAGCGGTGCAGCTGGCGAAGCCGTTCGTCGACGAGCCGGTGCTGATCATCTTCGTCGACACGATCTTCGACGCCGACCTGTCAGTGATCAAGTCCCTCGACGTCGACGGGATCATCTGGACGAAGGAGGTCGAGGACTACCAGCGATTCGGCGTGGTCGTCACCGACAAGGACGGCAACATGACGAAGATCGTCGAGAAGCCGAGCACGCCGATCTCGAAGCGGGCGAACATCGGGCTCTATTACATCCGGAACTGGAAGCTGCTCTACGACGGGATCGAGCACGTGCTCAAGCAGCCGCCGAACAAGGGCGAGTTCTACCTGACGGATGCGTTCCAGTACATGATCGACAAGGGCGCGAAGTTCCGGGTGATCGACGTCGCCGGCTGGTACGACGCGGGGAAGCTCGACACGCTCCTCGAAACCAACCAGGTGATCCTGCAGCGTGGCGCGGCGCGGCGACCGGACAACGCCGACGCGTCGAGCACGATCATCGACCCGGTGTACGTCGAGGACGGCGTAAGGATCCGCAACTCGCGGATCGGGCCTAACGTTTCGATCGGGAAGGGGAGCACGGTCGAAGGCTGCGAGCTGCGGGACACGATCGTCGGCGTGAAGTCGAAGCTGTCGAAGTGCACGCTCCGCCACTCGCTCATTGGCGACGAGGTCGTGGTCAACGGCGTGAATGGCGAGCTGACCGTCGGCGACCACTCGGAGATCCGCGGCGCCGGGGGGAAAGTCTAGCTTGTCCGGCGCCGCGGGGACCCCGGGCGCCGCTCACCCCGGGCCCGGCGGGGAGGCTCCGGCCTGGACGCCCGACCCGTCGCAGATCCGCGACGCGTGCATGACCGGCTTCATGCGCTTCGTGCGCGAACGCGGCGCAACCGGGGTGCTCTCGTATCCCGCGCTCTACCAGTGGTCGATCGAGCGACCCGACGAGCTGTGGGCGGCGATCTGGAAGTGGTGCGAGATCGTCTGCCAGGAGCGCAGCGCCGGCGAGCCGTGGGACGAGGTCGTCGTCGGGCTCGAGCGGATGGCGCCGCCCGACCCGGAGCTTGGACCGCGCTGGTTCACCGGCGCGCGACTCAACTTCGCCGAGAACCTGCTGCGGCACCGCGGCCCCGAGGCGGCGATCATCGCCTGGAACGAGCGCGGTCGCTACCGCTCGCTCTCCTTCGACGCGCTGCGCGATGAAGTCGCCCGCGTCGCCCGTGCGCTGCGCAACATGGGCGTCGTGGCCGGCGATCGCGTCGCCGGGTTCATGCCTAACGTTCCCGAGACGGTGGTCGCGATGCTCGCCTCGGCCAGCATCGGCGCGCTCTGGTCGTCGTGCTCCCCCGATTTCGGGGTGAAGGGGGTGCTCGACCGGTTCGGGCAGATCGAGCCGAAGGTGCTGTTCTGCGCCGACGGCTACCGCTACGCCGGGAAGGAGATCGACTGTCTCGAGCGGGTGCGCGAGATCGTGGAAGCGCTGCCGCAGCTCGAGCGGGTCGTGGTCGTACCGTACCTGAATCCCGATCCCGACGCGCGTCTCATCCGCCGGGCGATGGCGTGGCGGGACTTCGCGCCCGATGACGGCTTCGCGCCGCCGCTCGAGTTCGAGCGTCTGCCCTTCGATCACCCGCTGTACATCATGTACTCGTCGGGGACGACCGGGCTGCCGAAGTGCATGGTGCATGGTGCCGGCGGTACGCTGCTGCAGCACCTCAAGGAGCTCGCGCTCCACAGCGACATCGGCGAGGGCGACCGGCTGTTCTACTTCACCACCTGCGGGTGGATGATGTGGAACTGGATGGTCAGCGCCCTCGCGTTAGGCGCCTGCATCGTCCTCTACGACGGCGCGCCGCTCGCCCCCGACCCGGCGATCCTCTGGAAGATGGCCGAACGCGAGCGGGTGACGGTGTTCGGCACGAGCGCAAAGTACATCGCGATGCTCGAGAAGTCGGGGCTCGAACCGGGGAGCCGCCACAACCTGCGTGCGCTCCGGGCGATCCTGTCCACCGGTAGCCCGCTTCCGGCCCACGGCTACGATTACATCGCCCGCGCCATCGGGCCCGAGGTGCGACTGAGCAGCATCAGCGGCGGCACCGACATCATCTCCTGCTTCGCGTTAGGCAACCCGATCGCGCCCGTCTGGCGCGGCGAGCTGCAGACCCGCGGGCTCGGAATGGCGGTCGAAGTCTGGGACGAGGCGGGGCGCGCGGTCGAGGGGGTCCCGGGTGAGCTGGTCTGCACCCGGCCATTCCCGAGCATGCCGGTCGCGTTCTGGCGGGATACGGACGGCGCCAAGTATCGTGCGGCGTACTTCGAGCACTTCCCCAACGTCTGGCGCCACGGCGACTGGGCCGAGCTCACGGAGCACGACGGTCTGATCATCCATGGGCGCAGCGACGCGACGCTCAACCCCGGGGGGGTGCGGATCGGTACCGCCGAGATCTATCGCCAGGTGGAGCAGCTGCCCGAGATTGTGGAGTGCCTGGCGATCGAGCAGGCATTGAGCGACGACGACTCACGCATCGTCCTCTTCGTCCGACTTCGCGACGGGATGACCATCGACGACATGCTGCGCGACCGCATCCAGCGGCGGATCCGCGAGGAGACGAGCCCACACCACGTGCCGAAGAAGATCGTCCAGGTGCGCGACATCCCGCGCACCATCAGCGGGAAGATCAGCGAGCTGGCGGTGCGCGAAGTCGTGCATGGCCGCGCGGTGAAGAACACCGACGCCCTCGCGAACCCCGAGTCGCTGGCGCTGTTCCGCGACCTCCCCGAGCTGCGCGACTGATGTCGCTCGGTCGGAAGTATCTGCGCGGCCACGAGGACGGCTTCGAGTGGCGAGGCCGCGAGGTGTCACGACTCGAGGGGCTCAGCGACGCCGTCTTCGGCTTTGCCATCACGCTGCTCGTCGTCTCGCTCGAGGTGCCACAGAGCGTGGCCGAGCTCCTGCACGCGATGCGCGGATTCTTCGGCTTCGCGCTGAGCTTCGCGCTGCTCTTTCGTCTCTGGGGGTATCAATATCGCTTCTTCCGCCGTTATGGCCTCGAGGATCCGACGACGATCCGCCTGAACGGCGTGCTGCTGTTCGTGGTGTTGTTCTTCGTCTATCCGCTCAAGTTCATGACGCAGCTGCTGACGGACTTCTTCATGAACGGCGGCCTCTCGACGTTGCGTCCCGGCGTGCTGTCGAAGGCACTCGTCGGCGGGGGATACGACCTGGTGCTGCTCTTCTACGGCGGATTCGGGACCGTCTTCCTCGTGCTCGGGCTGATGTACCTGCACGCGTACCGGATGCGCGACCACATCGGGCTGAACGAGCTCGAAGCCTTGGACACCCGCATCACGTGCGAGCGACTTCTCCTGCCGCTGCCGGTCTTCCCGCTTGCGGTCGGACTGATGTTCGCGCCGAGCGAGCGCGTGGGCGGCACCGCGACCGTCGGCGAGCGGCCGCTCTACGTCGCGCTCATTCTTGTCGCCGAAGCGGGGATCTTCGGATACCTGGGCTGGGCTCTCTGGCGGTCCAGGCGACTGAAGAAGCGACGCGCAGCGCTCGAGCAGCGAATGGACGAGGCGCGAGTCCGTGGTGACATCGGGCACATCGTCGCACCCGCGGTGCAGGGAGGCGGCGCAGGGACGGAGATCGCCGCGCTCTGATCAATTCCGCGCGCTGGCGTTAGATTTGAGAGTCGAGGACGGGTCCGCCTCCGGCACCCGTTTCTTCCGGCTCCCGCCGCACCGAGGAGATCCTTCGTGACTTCAGCGCAGATCGATCGCAACCTACCCGGGCTGACCACGACGAAGGCGCCGTTCATCGAGCAGGCGCAGGCGAAGGGGGAGCTGTACATCCAGCAGCCGTACGACCTGTACAGCGCCGACAATCACGAAGCCTGGCGCCGCCTGTACGAGCGGATGGCGCCGCGCTGGAAGCGTTATGCGAATCACCGCTTCCTGCAGGGGATCGAGAATCTCTGCCTGAATCCGGACAGCGTCCCTCGGCTCGAGGACGTCAACAGGTTCATGGCGCCGCTGACGGGATTCCGCGCCAAGCCGGTGAGCGGCTACGTGCCGGCCTACCTGTTCTTCGACTGCCTGCGCCAGCGCGAATTCCCGACGACGATCACGATCCGCGACAAGGGGAACATCGACTACCTCCCCGAGCCGGACATCTTTCACGACATCGCCGGCCACGTGCCGATGCACACGGACAAGGCGTTCGCCGATACACTGGTGCGATTCGGTGAGGCGGCGAAGACGGCGGCGCAGCTGGTGGCGAACGTGAAGGACCGCGAAGAGCGGGTGCGGCGGGTGACGAGCATCTTCAAGGCTCTCGCCCGCTTTTTCTGGTTCACGATCGAGTTCGGGCTGATGCAATCCGAGGACCGGAAATCGCTCAAGGTGTACGGCAGCGGGCTGCTCTCGAGCTACGGCGAGATCGCGCACTCCATCGACAGTCCGGATGTGCAGCGCTTTCCCTTCCAGCTCGAGTGGGTCGTCAACCAGTACTTCGAGATCGACCACTACCAGCCGCTGCTCTTCTACGTGGACTCGTTCGACCACCTGTTCGAGCAGGTGAACGTGCTCGAGCAGTGGATGAAGGAAGGAAAGCTGAACAATGTGTCGCCGGGTGAGCCGAGCATGAGCAACGCCGATGTCGACAGCTTCCTCGCGGCGGGCGAGGCGGCGTGAGAGCGAAGCGCCTAACGGCGTGGCCCGCGACTTGAACAGCGCGACCAGATCAAATCTCAGGACGGGGTGATTCAGATGGCGACAACGATCGAGACCGCGCCGACTGCGGCGCCCGCGCACGACACCTTCCCGATCAACGGGACTGACTATATCGAGTTCTACGTCGGCAACGCGAAGCAGGCAGCGCACTACTACCGCGCCGCGTTCGGCTTCCAGCTCGTCGGCTATCGTGGGCCCGAGACCGGCGTGCGTGATCGCGCCAGCTATCTCCTCCAGCAGGACAAGATCCGCTTCGTGCTGACGACGCCGATTCGTCCCGACCTGAGTGAGGAAGCGAAGACGATCGCCGACCACATCTACAATCACGGCGACGGCGTGCGCGACCTCGCGCTCTGGGTGGACGACGCGCGTGATGCCTTCCAGAAAGCGGTCGAGCGCGGCGCCGAGGCAGTGCACCAGCCGAAGGTGATGAAGGACAAGGACGGCGAGATCGTGATCGCTTCGTTCAAGACTTACGGCGAGACGATCCACTCGCTGGTCGAGCGGAAGAACTACAAGGGGCTGTTCATGCCCGGCTTCGTCCCGATGAAGCCACACTACAATCCGCCGTCGGTCGGCCTCAAATACGTCGATCACTGCGTCGGCAACGTCGAACTGGGGAAGATGAACGTGTGGGTCGAGTTCTACTCGCACGTGATGGGGTTCCGTAACCTGCTCACCTTCGACGACGAGGACATCTCCACCGAGTACTCGTCGCTGATGTCGAAGGTGATGGCCAACGGGAACGACCGGATCAAGTTCCCGATCAACGAGCCCGCGTCGGGGAAGAAGAAGTCGCAGATCGACGAATACCTCGAGTTCTACAAGGGCCCCGGCGTGCAGCACATGGCGCTGGCCACCGACGACATCGTGAAGACGGTGACGACGCTGCGCGATCGCGGCGTCGAGTTCCTGTCGGCGCCGACGACGTACTACGCCGAGCTGCAGAAGCGCGTCGGCAAGATCGACGAGCCGCTCGACGTGCTCGCGTCGTTAGGCATTCTCGTCGATCGCGACCCGGACGGCTACCTGCTGCAGATCTTCACCAAGCCGGTCGAGGACCGGCCGACGGTCTTCTACGAGATCATCCAGCGGAAGGGCGCGAAGAGCTTCGGCAAGGGAAACTTCAAGGCGCTGTTCGAGTCGATCGAGGCGGAGCAGGCGAAGCGCGGGAATTTATAGACGCTCGGGCCGACAACGATGCTCGTCACGTTCGTTCGACCGGGGGGTGGGGAGGCTGCCGTCGGCTTGCTGTCGGCCGACGGCGGACGGGTCGCGGACCTGACGGCGATCGGGATGGAGGATGTCTTCGCCGCCCTGCCGCGCGTGGCGCAGCTCGGGCGGCTGGTGAAGCACCTGACGGCGACGCCGGGTGCGATGACCTACGCGCTCGGGAGCGTCCGGCTCCTCGCCCCCGTTCCGTATGCTCGGCTCGTGCGCCAGGTCGCAGCGACCGTGCCTAACGGCGACGGCGATGGGGATGCGACGCTCGCGTTTGCCGATCCGCGCGAGATCAGTGGTCCGGGAGCGCGCCTGACGGTGACGCGCGACGAGCTGCTCGCGGTCGGCATCGTTGGCGCTCTCGGAACCGGTGGACGCGACATTCCCGCCGAGCAGGGCTGGTCGCACCTGGCGGGCATTACGCTCTTCGCCGAGTGGCGGAGCGCCGACCCGGACGCACCGGTCGCCGGTGACCGGCTGGTGACCGGACCATCCATCGCGCCGATGGCATCGCTCGCGCCCGACGCCGAGCTGCTGGTGACGCTCCCACACGAGAGCGTGCGGCGTATCCCGCTGGCCGGCGCGCTCGCCGCGTTAGGCGCGGCGGTGGCCGCGGCATCGGGTCGCTACACGCTCCGGGTCGGCGACCTGTTCGTCCACGACGCCGGCGTGGTCGACGCGCCGCTGGCCGGCGAGGAAAGCGCGGAGATCATCGTCGACGGGCCGTTCGGAACACTGTCGCACATCGCGACCCGATCCGGCTGAAGCAGGGAGATGCCGGCGCGCCCGGCATCGAGGCACCCAACTCAGGATACGCGGTCATGCCATTCTATCACACGTTAGGCAAGGTCCCCCGGAAGCGCCACATCGCCTTCCGCAAGCCGGACGGCGGACTGTACGCCGAGCAGCTGGTCGGCCACGAGGGCTTCACGGGTACGTCGGCGCTGCTCTATCACGTCCATCCGCCGACGACCGTGAGCGCGGTGCGCCGGGTGAAGGAGGTCGCCTTCGTCGCCGACGAGGACCAGACGCTCCGCCACCGCCACTTCCGCACGTCCCAGGTGAAGAAGGGCGGGAGCGCGACACTCGATCGCATCCCGCTCCTGTTCAACCAGGACGTGGCGATGCTGTATGTCGAGCCCGACAAGCAGGACGCGCACTTCTATCGCAACGCGCAGGCGGATGAGCTGGTCTACGTCGCGAAGGGGAAGGGAAAGCTCGAGACGCAGTACGGCGAGCTCCCCTTCGGCGAGGGCGACTACCTCGTCATCCATCGCGGGATCATGCACCAGTACCACTTCGACAAGGCTGGCGAACAGCCGAAGCTCCTGATCATGGAGAGCCGCGGCCACATCCGCTGGCCGAAGCGCTATCGGAATGAATTCGGCCAGCTGATCGAGGGCGCGCCGTTCTCCGAGCGCGACGTGCGCGTCCCGCGGAACCTCAAGACGCATGACG
>JBJMNK010000024.1:0-9352 GCA_045804265.1 Gemmatimonadaceae bacterium
CTCAACCGCGCGCCGACGCTGCACCGGTTAGGCATCCAGGCGTTCGAGCCCGTGCTCGTCGAGGGCAAGGCCATTCGTATTCACCCGCTCGTGTGCGCGGCGTTCAACGCCGACTTCGACGGTGACCAGATGGCCGTGCACGTGCCGCTCTCGTTCGAGGCGCAGCTCGAGTCGCGCCTGCTCATGCTGTCGAGCAACAACATCCTCAAGCCGTCGGACGGTCGTCCGGTCGCCGAGCCGAGCCAGGACATCGTGCTTGGCTGCTACTTCGCGACCAAGGCCGGGCCCGACTTCGAGGAGAAGGCGAAGACGGCGAAGCGCTACACGTCGGTCGCCGAGGTCGAGACCTCGCTGCAGCAGAAGCGCGTGACGTTCCACACGCCGATTCACTTCTACGTGAACGACGAGGACGGCTCGCGCTGGGAAGCGACGACGGTGGGCCGCGTGCTGTTCAACGCGATCATTCCGTCGGAGCTCGGCTTCCAGAACCGCGAGATGAAGAAGAAGGCGCTCTCCGAGCTGGTGTTCGAGTCGTATCGTCAGGCAGGACTCGCCTCGACAGTGCGCTTCCTCGACCGCCTCAAGGAGTTCGGCTTCGCGCATGCCACGCGCGGCGGCATCTCGATCGGAATCGAGGATCTCGAGATTCCGGACGAGAAGCAGGCGCTGCTCGAGGAAGCGCAGCAGCGGGTCGAGCGCTTCCAGAAGGCGTACAACACCGGCAACATCACCAACGGTGAGCGCTACAACAAAGTCATCGACACATGGACGCACGCGAACTCCGACATCGCTGACGCCATGGTCAAGTCCATGCGCCAGTCGAAGAACGGGTTCAACCCGGTGTTCATGATGTTCGACTCCGGCTCACGCGGCAGCCGCGACCAGATCCGCCAGCTGGCGGGTATGCGCGGACTGATGGCGAAGCCGCAGAAGAAGCTCACCGGCGGAATCGGCGAGATCATCGAGAGCCCGATCAAGTCGAACTTCCGCGAAGGGCTGTCGCCGCTCGAGTACTTCACGTCGACGCACGGCGCCCGCAAGGGTCTGGCGGATACGGCACTGAAGACCGCCGACGCCGGCTACCTCACACGCCGCCTCGTGGACGTCGCGCAGGACGTGACGATCACCGAGGAAGACTGCGGCACGATCATGGGGCTCGAGGTTGGCGCGCTGAAGGAAGGCGAGGACATCATCGAGCCGTTGTCGGAGCGCATCGTCGGCATCTTCGCGGCTGAAGACGTCGAGGATCCGCACGAGACCGACGAGTCGGGACGTCGCACGCTGCTGGTCGAGGCAGGCCAGCTGATCGACGAAGAGATCGCGCGTGCGATCGAGGACTCGGGAATCGAGACGATCAAGATCCGTTCGGTGCTCACCTGCGAGGCGAAGCGCGGCCTCTGCCGGATGTGCTACGGCCGGAACCTGGCGACGATGGGTGTCGTCGACATCGGCGAGGCGGTCGGCATCATCGCCGCGCAGTCGATCGGCGAGCCGGGCACGCAGCTCACGCTGCGCACCTTCCACATCGGCGGCACGGCGGCTCGTATCGCCGAGGCGACGGCGCGGAAGAGCAAGGTCGCCGGGAGCATCGAGTACAGCGACCGACTGATCGCGGTGATGAATCCGCAGGGTCAGAAGATCGTGACGTCGTACGAAGGTGAGATCGTGATCCGCCCGACCGGTGACCGGACGGGCGCAGTCGGTGCGCGCCTGCAGGTGCCGTTAGGCGCGACGCTGATGGTCGAGGACGGGGCCGAAGTGAAGAAGGATCAGGTCATCTTCACCTGGGATCCGTACACGAACCCGATCATCGCCGACATCGAGGGTACGGTGCGGTTCGTCGAGATCGTCGACGACGAGTCGGTGTCCGAGGAGCTCGACGAGCTCACCGGGTTGCGCCAGCGCGTCATCATCGAGGATCGCGAGAAGAAGCTGCACCCGCACATCGAGATCTGGCAGGAGAAGGGCGGCAAGGAGAAGCGCGTTCGCGACTTCGTCATCCCGGTCGGCGCGCAGCTGATCGTCGAGGATGGAGCGCGGGTCCACGCCGGCGAGACGATCGCGAAGGTCGGCCGTGAGGCGTACAAGACGCGCGACATCACCGGCGGTCTTCCCCGCGTCGCCGAGCTGTTCGAGGCGCGGCGTCCGAAGGATCCGGCGACGATCTCCGAGATCGACGGCGTCGTCAGCTTCGGCGAGATCAAGCGCGGCAAGCGCGAGATCTTCGTCACGCCGACGTCGATGGTGAACGGGCAGGTGACCGTCGACGAGACGCAGGAGCGGCAGACGTACGAAGTGCCGGCCGGCAAGCACCTGCGCGTGCACGAGGGCGACCGCGTGCGCGCCGGCGACCGCCTGTCGGAAGGTCCGGTGAACCCGCACGACATTCTCCGGATCAAGGGCCCGCGCGCGGTGCAGGAGTACCTCCTGAACGAAGTGCAGGAGGTCTACCGCCTGCAGGGCGTGAAGATCAACGACAAGCACATCGGCGTGATCGTCAAGCAGATGCTCCAGAAGGTCCGGGTCATGGATCCGGGCGAGACGGAGTTCCTCGAGGGCGAGCATGCCGACAAGCAGAACTTCCGCGAGGTCAACGAGAAGGCGAAGAAGCGGAAGGAGCGGCCGGCCCAGTCGGAGCCGCTGCTGCTCGGCATCACGAAGGCGAGCCTCACGACGCAGTCGTTCATCTCGGCGGCGAGCTTCCAGGAGACGACGCGCGTGCTGACCGACGCGGCGATTCGCGGGATGCGCGATGACCTGCTTGGCCTGAAGGAGAACATCATCATCGGGCACCTCATCCCGGCAGGCACGGGGATGTACCGGTACTCGGAAGTGGACGTGGACGCGGGGTCGCAGCCGGAGGCGATCGCCGCCGCCGAGCTGCGGGCGCAGGAAGCACTGCTGCCGCAGCTGACCGACGAGGAGCTCGACGAAGTCCCGAAGATCTGAGCCAATCGGGAGAACAGAAAACGAGGCCTCGCCAAAATCGGCGAGGCCTCGTTTTCTGTGTTTTGGTCCCTCATGTCGTGATTGTCCCGATCTTCGTTCGTTCGAAATCAGATCGCGCGGTCTGCCCGCGTAGCAGGTGGATGCTGGCAGTACACCACGACCACCAATCCGTCCGAGAGCGTAGCGGTGCATCGACGCGCAGGATGGCGATCCCTCGTCCGCCGAACGCGGCATCGAAAGCGACGAGACGCAGCCCGGTGAAGCATCGCAGCCAGCGGGCAACCGCATACCGCTCACCTTCGCGCGCTGCGTCGTCGAGCACGATCAGCGTGCCCGGCGCGACGAACCGGTGCACAAGCGGAATAGCCCCATCGCGCCCGAAGAAGTGCTGGGGCGCGTCAACCAGCACGAAGTCGTAGGGCCCGCGAGAGGCGAGCAGCCGGGTCGCGCTGCGGTAGCTGAATGCCGGTCCGCACGACGACAGTGCCAGACGCGGCTGCGCCTCAAGCAGCCGCGCATCGACGGTCGGCAGCTCCGCGACCTTTCGCCACTGTCCTGCGCACCATTCCGGCGTCGATTCGATCGACGTGAGGCGTCCGCCCCCGGCTGCGGCGAGCGCCCGGGCGAAGACGAGCGATGATGACCCGGCGCCAAATTCGAGAACGTTGCGCCGACCAAGACGCAGCACAGCCCGGGCGAGGAGTAGTCCCAATTCCGGCGAGATCGGCCAGTTCGTCGTCCCCGTCGGCATTGCATCGAGCACTGCGGTGGGCAGTGCGAAGGGTCGCCACAACAACTCGATGCCGCTGTCCGGCTGAATGTCAGCGAGCGCGCGGTCGCGGGTCTGCCGAAGGAAACCAGGCATGTGGGGTTCGAAGAACCTGAAGCGGAATGGAGCAGGGCGCGGCTCGCACAACCGATAATATGCCTCGGTGCCGCCCAGTTGACGAAGATCCCCCGCTCCACTAACTTTTCCAGTCTCTACCGCCCAACCTGCGGCGGTGTTGTCGTCCTACCAAGCCAGCATGCCAACGATCAATCAGCTCGTCCGGCAGTCGCGCCGTGACGTCGTGAAGAAGGAGAAGTCGCCCGCGCTCAAGTCGAATCCGTTTCGGCGGGGCGTGTGCACGCGCGTCTACACCACGACCCCGAAGAAGCCGAATTCGGCGCTGCGGAAGGTCGCGAAGGTGCGTCTGACGAACGGCTTCGAGATCATCGCCTACATCCCGGGCGAAGGCCACAACCTGCAGGAGCACTCCATCGTGCTCGTGCGCGGCGGTCGCGTGAAGGACCTCCCGGGCGTCCGCTATCACATCGTCCGCGGAACGCTCGACGCATCGGGCGTCAACGGCCGCAACAAGAGCCGTTCGAAGTACGGCACCAAGAAGCCGAAGGCGGGCGCCGCCGCGGCTGGAGGTAAGAAGAAGTGAGCCGCCGCAAGACAGCAGTGAAGCGCACGATCCTCCCCGACGCGCGCTACGACAGCCAGACGGTCTCGAAGTTCGTGAACGTCCTCATGTACCAGGGGAAGAAGTCGACGGCCGAGCGCATCTTCTACGGCGCGATGGATCTCGTCGAGTCGCGCTCCGGCCAGCCGGGCGTGAACGTCTTCAAGCAGGCGCTCACCAACCTGAAGCCGGTCGTCGAAGTGAAGAGCCGCCGCGTCGGCGGTGCAACGTATCAGGTGCCGGTCGAAGTCCGTCCCGAGCGCCGCACGGCGCTGGCGATGCGCTGGCTGATCAGCTACTCGCGCGAGCGCAACGAGAAGTCGATGGCCGAGAAGCTGGCCGCCGAAGTGATCGCTGCGAGCAAGGGCGAGGGCAACGCGGTGAAGAAGAAGGAAGATACGCACCGCATGGCCGAAGCGAACAAGGCGTTCGCGCACTATCGCTGGTAGCCTAACGCTGCCTGACGGCACGCACGAAGCCCCGCTCGACACAGGTCGAGCGGGGCTTCTCCGTTCGCACACCGTGATCGGCCGATCGAGCCTCGGCAAGCAGGCATTACCGCCGCAGGATGATCTCGATCACCGCCGCGCGCCACTCATCGCCTAACGCTAGGCGAAGGCCCGCCGTCGCCAGCTGCGCACCGCTCGCCGCCGGTTGCGGGGCGCCGTCGACCAGCACGTCGTAGGTCGTGCCGGGCGCGAGCCCCCGCAGATGGAAGGCTTCGTTCGGAGCGCCTTTGGCGAGGCGGTAGGCAAGCAACACGCTGCGCCTCTTTCCGGGTACGTCGCCGGCGGTGAAGGTGTCCCCGCACTCGACGACTGTCCAGCATCAGGCAGATCATCACGATCCGCTTCCACGAATCCCGACTAGCGCGACCGCGGGGCAGGGGACGAGCTTTCTGCGCGCCGCCGTCCTCGCTGTTTTACTTCTCGCCGCTCGATGCCCGAACACAACGAAGAAGCGCAACCCGCAGACCTCGCGTCGCTCTTCCTCGGAGCGAAGGCGGAGAATGCCGACGTCTTCGAGCGGCTTCTCGTCGAGGCGTTTCGTGACCACGTGTTCTGGCGCCGCAACTTTCATCCGGAAGATGGCTTCACCGTCCGTGAGCAGGACAAGTTCGCGGCCGGTTATCAGACGTCAATCGCCACGTTGTCGCAGGAGCTCTTCGGGCTGCTGGCCGAGTTGAAGGAGGGCGTCCCGTTTTTCAGTCCGCGTTATGTCGGGCACATGGCCTCGGACCCGATGATGGCCAGCCTGATCGGGTACATCGCGACGATGCTGTACAACCCGAACAATGTCGCCGCCGAAGCGTCGCCAGTGACGACGCGGCTCGAGCTGCAGGTCGCGGCGCAGATCGCTCAGATGATCGGCTACCGCCCGGACGCTCAGTGGGGTCACCTCTGCTCCGGCGGGACGGTTGCGAACATCGAGGCGCTCTGGGTCGCCCGGAACCTCAAGTACCTCCCAGTCGCGGTGCGCTGGGCCGCCGAGGAGCTCGGCGTCAACGACCTGCACGTCGTCAGGCCTAACGGCGAGCGCCCGAGGCTCGATGCGCTCGGACTCTGGGAGCTGCTCAACGTCTCGCCCGGCGAGGCGCTGGACCTCTACGATTCCTTCCAGCGCTCGACTGGTGATCCGCACGTCGCGGTCGTGGCCGCGGCGCGCCACGGCATTTCCGGGCTGGGTTATCAGGGGTTCGGGCTGCGACTCGCCGAGCGGTTCGGCGACGCCCTCGCGCCGGGAATCGTCCTCGTCCCGTCTACCGCCCACTACTCCTTCGCGAAAGCCTGTCGTGTCCTGGGGATGGGTGAATCACACCTCGTTCGCGTTCCGGTCGACACGCACTTCCGGATGGATACGGTCGCGCTGACCGAGATCCTCGATGCATCGGCCGCGCAGCGCCGGCCGGTCATCGCCTGCGTCGCTGTGATGGGGACGACCGAAGAGGGGGCGGTGGACCGCCTCGACCTCATCGATGCGGCGCGTGTGCGTGCGGGACGGACACACGGCCTCGCCTTCTATCTCCACGCCGACGCCGCCTGGGGCGGATATGCGGCGTCGGCGCTGCGTGGAGCAGACGGCGCGCGACTCTCGTTCGAAGCGGCGACTGCAGGTCAGCCGCCGACGGCGCATTGGCCGACGAAGTCGGTCTATCAGGCACTTTCGGCGCTCGATCGCGCCGAGTCCGTCACCGTCGATCCGCACAAGCTCGGCGCCGTCCCGTTTCCAGCCGGGGCGATCTCGTTCCGCGATCGACGCGTCCGCGGGATGGTCAGCATTGATGCCCCGTACCTCTTCCATCAGGGCGACTCGGATACGGCGTACATCGGCCGCTTCATCCTCGAGGGGTCGAAGCCGGGCGCGGCCGCCGCGAGCGTGTGGATGGCACACAAGGTCCTGCCCCTCGATGCGACCGGCTATGGGCGGCTGATCGGAGATGCCGCGCGCGCCGCGCTCGCGCTCCACGAAGCGCTGACGGCCTGCGACCTGTCGCCGCTCAGGCTCGTGCTGTTGCCGCGACCCGATGTGAACATCGTCTGCTTCGCGGTCGGGCATCCGGGTTTCTCGGGACTCGACCAATCCAACGCGCTGGTCGAGCGGGTTTACCGGGCGATGAGCATCGGCGGCGGGCGGTCACTGCGCCAGCTCGACTACCTCGTGACGAGAACGACGCTCCAGCCACGCGAATACGCGCGATCGGTGGATCCCCTTCTCGAAGCGCTCGGCTTCACGCACGCGGACTACCTGCGTGCCGGCGGGCTTGGTGTGCTTCGGTGCACCGTGATGGATCCTTTCTTCGCGAGCCGGCGCGGCAAGACCGACCACATTGCCGGGTTCATCGCGACACTTGGGCGAGTCCTGAACGCCGAGCTTGGCGAGATGGCGACGGGGCGGACGGAGCCGTGATGAGCAGTCGGGAGCGCGAGTACGAGTGCAGGCGCGTAACGCTCGCGTCCCGTTGACATAAGCTCGTATCCGACTACCTTTATCAGGCTACCCCGCACGTTATTCATGCGAGAGAGCACGTCGCCGGCAGGGCAGTGACTGACGGTGGCATTTCGGCGAACTGCGCGCCGATACCTATGGGCCCGCGAGGAACCGCGAGAGCGGCTCCGACGAACGAAGGACGACGCGGGGGTGCCTCTCCGGAGGCAATGCAGACCGGCCCGATCGCCGTGAAGGCGTGAAGGCACCCGAGAAGCAAGCGCAGGACAACTTGACGTCGAGCAGCTTCGGTTCGTAACGCTCGGCGCGCCTTGGGTCCCCATTCGTGCTGCAGTGCGAGTGTACCCGGCGATGGCGGATGGATACCGGCTCTCTTTTTCGAGAGCGACACGGTCCACCCGCATTTTTGCTGGTGCGAGGATGGTCTCGCGGTTCGTTCAGGCGGGAAATGGCAGATGACGGAGGCAGCCGCGCAGCGGCGCTCTCCTTGACGGCTTGGTAAAGGGTCAACCGATATGGAACGGAAAACTCCGCTCGACTACTACCGGAACATCGGCATCATGGCGCACATCGATGCCGGCAAGACGACCACGACCGAGCGCATCCTGTACTACACCGGGAAGAACTACAAAATCGGTGAAGTGCACGACGGCGCCGCGACGATGGACTGGATGGAGCAGGAGCAGGAGCGCGGCATCACGATCACGTCGGCCGCGACGACCTGCTTCTGGCAGCGCCATGGCCAGAGCGACAAGACCGGCACCGGTCCCGAGTACCGCATCAACATCATCGACACACCGGGCCACGTCGACTTCACCGTCGAGGTGGAGCGCTCGCTCCGCGTGCTCGACGGCGCGGTGACGCTGCTCGACTCGGTCGCCGGTGTCGAGCCGCAGACCGAGACGGTGTGGCGCCAGGCCGACCGTTATGGCGTGCCGCGGATCATCTTCGCGAACAAGATGGACCGCACCGGCGCCGACTTCGACCGCTGCATGCGGATGATCCGCGACCGGCTCAGTCGGAACGCGTACGCGCTGCAGCTGCCGGTCGGGTCGGGTGAGCTGTTCACCGGCCACATCGACATCATCGAGCGCAAGCAGTACATCTTCGACGAGGCGACGTTAGGCAAGACCTTCACGGTCGTCGACGTGCCCGCCGAGTACAAGGACGCGGTCGATGAGGCGCGCCACGCGCTGCTCGAGCACGCGGTCGCGTCGTCGCACGACGAGGCGGTACTGGAGAAGTACCTTGGCGGCGAGGAGCTGAGCAACGACGAGATCCGCACCGCGATCCGCAAGGCAACGATCGCCGGCACGCTCGTCCCGGTGCTCTGCGGCGCGTCGTTCAAGAACAAGGGCGTTCAGGCGCTGCTCGATGCCGTCATCGACTTTCTGCCGGCGCCGATCGAGGTCAAGGCGATCAAGGGCCATCTTCCGCACAACGACGAGACTGTCGAAGAGCGCCAGGTTGCCGACGCCGAGCCGTTCGCCGCGCTCGCGTTCAAGATCGCGACCGATCCGTTCGTTGGAAAGCTGACGTTCTTCCGGGTGTACTCGGGCGTGCTCAACTCGGGCTCGTACGTCTACAACTCGACGAAGGACAAGCGCGAGCGCGTGAGCCGTCTGCTGCAGATGCACGCGAACAAGCGCGAGGAGATCGGCGAGGTGCGCGCCGGCGACATCGCCGCCGCGATCGGCCTGCGCGACACGCGCACCGGCGACACGCTGTGCGACGACGAGCACCCGATCATCCTCGAGGCGATGAAGTTCCCGACGCCCGTCATCGACGTGGCGATCGAGCCGAAGACGAAGGCGGACCAGGACAAGCTCGGCATCGCCCTGGCGAAGTTGTCCGAAGAAGACCCGACGTTCCGCGTTCACACGGACGAGGAGACGTCGCAGACGATCATCTCCGGCATGGGCGAGTTGCATCTCGAGATCATCGTCGACCGTATGATGAGGGAGTTCAAGGTCGACGCGAACATTGGCCGACCGCAGGTCGCCTATCGC
>JBJMNK010000025.1:0-42466 GCA_045804265.1 Gemmatimonadaceae bacterium
GCTCGTCGCCAGCGCGCCGGCGACGAGCGCCGAGGCAACGACCCCGCCACGCCACCGCGGGCGTGAGGCCGGCGACGTGCTCTGCGATGGGCGCACGATCTCCTGCATCATCTCAATAGCCCCCGACCTGCACGTTAGGCGGCAGCGAGGTGCTGAGCTGCTGCAGCGTCGCCTGGCGGGCGCTCAGCGCCGACAGGTAGTAGCGGTTGATGACAGGATCGTACGGCGTCTCCTGCAATCCCTGCCGCGTGGCGGCCGCGACCTGGTCGAGCGTCGCCAGGCGGGCCAGGTTCGCTTCCCGTCCATCGACTCGCGAGCCGGTGTCGTGCGCGGCGAGGAAGAGTGCCGCCGCCTGGTAGCCATGCTCGTACCGCGTCAGCGCGGCCAGCGCCTCCGTCGCGTTGCGGAAGGCGATGGTCGTGTCGGTGACGAGCGCGGTGAGCGTGTCCTTCCCCGATCCCATCCCCGGGATCGGCGACACGCGCGCCGACCAGCGGCCGGCCACCAGCCCGACCGCGAGCAGCAGCACCGCCGCCGCGGCCCGCAGCAGCCCGGCATGCGCCCACCGCGGCCTGAACTCGAGCACCCTCACTCCTCGCCCGTTAGGCACGACCCCGCCCGGGGCCGCCTCGGCGACCAGCCCCTCGGCGCGCAGCGCCGGGAGCAGGGTCTCCCATGAGGTCAGTGTGCCGGCGTTCGCGCCGGCGGTCGCACCGGCGATCCGGTCGCTGGCCGCGAGCGAGCGAAGCGAGCGGTGCGCCGATCGCTCGCGCGCGCAGGGCGCGCAGCGGGCGAGGTGCTCCCCCTCCGTGGTCGTCGGCTCTTCGTCGACGAGAGCCGCGAGTCGTTCAGCTGATAGGTGTAGCATGTCGTGCGTCCGGGCGTGATGGGCCATCGATCAAATGGGCGAGCAGGCGGCGAAGCTTCGCCCGCGCCTTGAACAGTTGCGACTTCGAACCTCCTGAGGTGATCCCCAGCTCCTGCGCGATCTCCTCGTGCGTGTAGCCTTCCACATCGTGCAGCAGGAAGACCATTCGTGCCCCGGGCGAGAGCTGCTTCGCCGCGTCGTCGATCGACGCCGCCAGCAGCGCCCGCTCGGACTCGTGCTCCACCGTCGCGCTCTCCTCCTCGATCGGTGTTTCGCGACTCGCGATCCGCTTCGTCCGGCGAAGCGCGTTCAGCGTCCGGTTGACGGCGATCCGGTGCGCCCAGGTCCCGAACTGCGAGTCGCCTCGATACCCGGGGAGCGCACGGAAGATCTGGATCCACACCTCCTGCGCGACGTCGGCCGCGGTATCGGGGTCGCCGACCAGCCGGCGCACGATCGCATCGATGTGCGGTGCATGGCGGGTCCAGAGCGTTCGCAACGCCCCTTCGTCGCCATCGATCGCGCGCCGGATCACGAGGTGCTCAGGTTCCATGGAGTCTGCTCTTTCGTCACGCCCAGACAGCCGAGGGTTGCCTCGGCATCTCGCCTCGCGGCAGTTCTCAGCGGTCAACATTGCTGTTGCAATTCATCTCGAACGCGCGCTGCTCGGGTGCCGCGCTCAGTCGACACCGTCCCGCTTCGCTGTCCCGCCGTTTCTCGCCTGCCCAACCGGCCTCAACGTGTTTCGCAGTGGTGACGGCTCAACTCGTTGCTCGTCATCACACTAGACATTTCGCGGATACGGTTGCATCTATCGTCCTCCCCGGAACTTCTCGTCCGCGCACTGGTATGGACGGTAGTTCCGCGAGGACACCCTAGAAAATCGCGAAACATGTAAGTCCCAACTCTACTTGAGGTTGGGACGTTCGCACGCTCCATGCGTATCGTCAACCCGGACGGATCGTCCCGGTTGTACGGATACGCCGTCTGCACGTTGCACCCGCTGGATCGAGGAGTCGCCGTGGTCTCTCTGCTGCTCGCCTTCAACCTGGCTTTCGCGACCGCTCCCGCGGCTCGCGAGGCGGCGCCCGCGCAGGACGCCCAGTTGGCGCTGGCCGCGCCCGAGAGCATCACGACTCGCACTCCCGAACCGAGTGCGACCATCGCTTCGAGCGACGAGATCGGCTCGGCGTTCGCTGCCGGGAAGCCGGCCGCCGGCTCCGTCGTCAGGCTTGCCCTCGCGAGCAGCGCCGCTGCGCCGTCGACCGGGCTCCCCGTCGCCGCTCCGCGCAGCGTCGGGATGTCGGCCGAGCGTCTGGCGGCGATCGATCGCGTCATCGCGCGTGGCGTGAAGGCCGGCGGCTATCCCGGTGCCGCGGTCGTCGTCGGTCGCAAGGGTTCGTCGGTCTGGGAGAAGGGCTTCGGCTACCTCGACTGGGACGCGAAGTCGGAGCCGGTCATCCCCGAGAGCAGCATCTACGATCTCGCCTCGCTGACCAAGGTCATCGGCACCACCACGGCGCTGATGGTCCTCTATGATGAAGGGAAAATCCAGCTCGACGATCCGGTAGCGAAGTACATCCCCGCGTTCAGCGGCGGATGGAAGGACAGCGTCACGCTGCGCCACCTGCTCACGCACCGCTCGGGGCTTCCCGCCGGGCGCGACTTGTGGCGCGTCGCTCGTTCGCCGGAAGAGGCGCGGCAGATGGTGGTCGAGACGCCGCTCGAGGCCCGGCCAGGCGCGCGGTTCGAATATTCCGACCTCGGCGCCGACATGCTCGGCTTCGTCGTCGAGGCGGTCAGTGGCAAGTCGCTCGACGCCTTCCTCGAGGAGCGCGTCTACCAGCCGCTCGGGATGACGGACACGTACTTCCGTCCGGCCGACTCGCTCCGCGCCCGCATCGCGCCGACCGAGGTCACCCCGCCCCGCGGCTATCCGCTCCGCGGCGAGGTGCACGACGAGAACGCCTACGCGTTAGGCGGCGTCGCCGGGCACGCCGGGTTGTTCAGCACCGCCGCCGACCTCTCGATCTTCGCGCAGATGATGCTCAACGGCGGCGTCTACAACGGTGTTCGCATCGTTGCCGACTCCACCGTGCGGATGTTCACCACCCGCGCCAGCGTCGGCACCCGCGCGTTAGGCTGGGACACCTGCGACAACAACGGCGGCTGCGGCTCGTACCTCAGCGATCGTGCCTACGGCCACACCGGCTTCACCGGCACCTCGATCTGGATCGATCCCGATCGCGAGATGTTCGTCATCCTGCTGACGAACCGCGTCCACGCGGCGCGGGCACGCCAGCCGGCGAAGGTGATCTCCGACGTGCGCGCCGACCTGGCCGACGCGGCGGCACTCGCCGTCACCGACGGTCCCGACGGTGTGCTCGCCTGGCCGGCCAGCTTCCGCGCCGATCGTGCGGTCGGTTGGAATCGCCCCGAGCGTCCGGTTCGCTCGCGCCGGAGCCACGGCGCCGGCAGCCATCGCAGGAACTCGCACTCGCGCCTGTCGAAGGCGCGTTCCAGCCGGAAGAGCAGCGCGAAGAAAGCGCCCGCGAGAAAGTCGCCGAGCAAGACCACCGCGAAGAAGTCATCGGCGAAGAAGAAGCACTAGTCACGGTTGACGGCGGCGCTTGTCGCCGCCGTCACGCATGGTGAGATTCAGACATGGATCTTTCCGGCACGACGCCACCCACCGAGCCAACGGCGCCCGCGAGCGCACCTGCGAGCGCGACTGCGAGCGCGGGCGATCCCGTCGCTGTTCCCGCGACACCGGCGTTCGATGCGAGCGAGCCGCCGCCGACGGTCGATCAGGTGAAGATGGCGCTGCGGCGGGTGAAGGACCCCGATCTCAACCTGAACATCATCGACCTCGGCCTCGTCTACGAGATCGCCGTCGATGATCGCGCGGTGAAGGTCGACATGAGCCTGACGTCGCCAGCCTGTCCGAGCGGACCGCAGCTCATGGGAGACGCCGAGCGCGCCGCGCGCGCGATACCGGGCGTCGCCGATGTGACGGTGAACCTCGTCTGGTCGCCGTTATGGTCGCCCGACCGGATCGAGCCGAGAGTGCGGGCGTACCTGGGGTTCTAGACCAGGCTTAGTGGCCGGGGATGGTGCGAGTCACGAGTCGCATCTCGATCCGCATCGAACCCGTCGCGTGTCCGGCCACTGGCGCACCGTCGTCGAGCGCGGGCTCGTAGCGCTGCTTCATCATGCTCTCCCGCAACGGCACTTCCACTGCGGGTTCGATGAACGAGTCGAAGCGGATCGCGAGCACCGCTCCGCTCGCCGAGATGTCTGTCTCGTACTTGTAGGTCGTCATCGTCCGCGAAACCGACGGTCCGTGCGTCTCGACCGTTGCGCGCGGGTCCTGTGCGAAGTGCACGGTGATCTGCTCGGGGTCGCAGTACTCGCTCTTGCCGAGGCGATAGGTCAGTACCGTCGTGAAGTCGATTCGCAGTCGGGCGGCGATCGGATTGCCCGGTGCACGCTGCACGACAGCGGACGCGATCACCTCTCCGAGCGCATCGGCGATCGAGTCCGGGGTCGTCGCCTCGATGAGTCGCGCCCGCACTGGTTTCCCCGTCGAGTCGTAGCGCAGCGAGAAGAGCGCATAGCCCGTGTCGCGCGCTGAGATGCTCGCCTGGCGCAGGAATTCCGGCATCGCGGCCGTGTCGACAATCGTCGCGACGTCAGGCAGCGGCGCTTCCGGGTCGACGATCCGGCAGCGACGCCCTGGCGCGAGGTCGTGCGCGGTAAGGAGGACCGCCTGGCGCGCCTTCGAATCCCGAGGAGTGAGCGATGCCGGCTGTGGCCTGCAGGCGACGAAGAGCGGCGCGACCACGAGTAGTGCAGCGTGACGGATGTGCATGAACCGGGGTGAGGACGCGCCGAATATGTGGTCGGGTGGACGGGTGCGCTACCAGCGCGATCCCCGCCTAACGTGCGCTACTTGGCCACCCGGCGCCCCTCGCGGGCGACGCGCCAGCCGCTTCCCTGCCTGACGATCTCGAATCCACTCTCGAACGCGAAGCGCGAGGTTGGGCCGAGCCCCGAGGTGGTGTGGAAGCGCTGCGCGGCGACGAAGACGCGGACGGTGTCGCCCTTCGCCTGGAAGACGTCGGAGAAGCGGACGACGTATCCCGGCCCCGCGGCGGTGCACTTCGGCGCGTGGCGCGTGTCCTCGGTCGTCTCGCAGGTGCCGCGTGTGATCCCGGAGCGCTGCAGTTCGGCGACCACGTCATCGTCGAGCTTCGCGTCGCGCGCGAAGGTGCCGTTGCGTGGAAGGATCGCCGGATCGACGAGCAGGACGAGTGCGCTGTCGACGTCGAACGCCTGGCGAAGCGCGGCGTCATAGACCGCGGCGCGCGCGCGGTTGTCGAGCGGTGCAGCGCGCAGCCCGTTGCCACGGACGTCGGGGCCGTCGCCTCCGCGATCGCCGCAGGCGATGACGTTGGCGAGAAGGAGCGCGACCGAGGAGAGGGCGAGCGCGCGGGTCGTGATCCTGCGCCGGGCCGGATTCAGTTCTGGCATCGATGTTGGTGAAGTACCACTAACGACGGCTCAGGCAACCGGGCGTCACGATCCGTCCTCGCGCGACGGTGTCGACCGGTCATCGGCATACGCCTTGCTCGCCACGAGAATCAACGGTCTCATGACGGAGCGAAGCGATGGACAAGCAAGTCGAAGTTGCCGCCGGCGCGCGCGCCAACGAGTTCGACCATGATGGAGTTCACGGGATCGCGAGCGACATCGCCTACAAGCGGCTGTTCATGGTCAACGTCTGCTTCGTCGGGCAGCCGAAGCAGGAGGAGTGGGTGCTCATCGATGCGGGGATTCCCGGCACCGCGCCGCTCATCGCCGAGGCGGCCGAGCATCTCTTCGGCACGAACACTCCTCCCGTCGCGATCGTGTTGACGCACGGGCACTTCGATCACGTCGGCGCGCTGCACACGCTGGCCGAGCAATGGAACGTCCCGATCTATGCGCACAGCATCGAGCTTCCGTATCTGAGCGGGCAGGCATCGTATCCGCCACCCGATCCGACCGTCGGCGGCGGGATGCTCGCCGCGACCGCGGGACTCTATCCGCGCGGACCGATCGACGTCAGCAAGTGGCTGCACGCGCTCCCCGAGGACGGCGCAGTGCCCGGGATGCCGGGATGGAAGTGGATTCACACGCCCGGCCACACCGAGGGACATGTCTCCTTCTGGCGCGAAAGCGATCGCACCATCATCGCCGGCGACGCGTTCATCACGACGAAGCAGGAGTCGGCGTACGCGGTCGCGACTCAGCGGCCGGAGCTGCACGGTCCGCCGATGTACTTCACGCCGGATTGGATCAGTGCGGCCGCATCGGTGCGGAAGCTCGCCGCGCTGCAGCCGGAGCTGGTGATAACCGGCCACGGCCGCGCGCTGCACGGTCCGCAGATGCGTGAAGCGCTTCAGACGCTGGCCCGCGACTTCGAGAAGGTCGCGGTTCCCGCGCATGGCAAGTACGTCGATGCGCCGGTCACCGACTCATCGCCGGCGAATGCTCAGTCGAAGACTGCCACATCGGCACGCAACGCGAGCTCGGAGGCCGAGCAAAGCCGAGCGAGCGGAGAGCGGTGAATCGGGTTATATTTCGAGACAGTCTTCAAGGACAACGACGTGATCGATGGTTTCGAGTTCACTGACCGTGACCGCAAGTTCAGCTGCACGGTCGAAGGTGCGCATTCTGCGCCGCGCGGTGCCTGGTGGTGGTTCCGAGTTTCCACCGACGACCGCCACCGTTACGCGCCCTTCCAGGCGAGCGCGAAGGACACCCGGGCATCAGTCAGCTCGCGTGTGGTCGCCTACTACGACGACCTGATGACGCGCCGCGCCGCCCCGGCCGCCAGCTACTGGCGTCGTGGCGCGCCGCAGAAGCCGGCTGTAGCCGGCGCCCCGGCAGCCGAGCCAGCCGCAGAGTCGGCCGTCGAGCAGAGCTGAACAAAAATCGAACGTCGGGCGCCACATCGGCGCTTCATGAATGAGGGGAGCCGCGCATCGCGCGGCTCCCCTCGTCCTTTGTCGGCCGACAGCTCTTCGCGTTAGGCGAACGCCCCCCGACTCACCAGTTGTACATCTCGATCCAGCTCGCCTTCCAGTCGGGAGTGTAGAGGACCGTGAAAGCGCGGTCGACGCCCGGCTTGTCCGACACCGCGTAGCAGCTGTACGCCGACCCCGCGCCCACCCCGTCGGCCGTCGCGTCGGCCATGCGGTCGCAGCCTAACGTTCGCCAGGCGGGCGAGGCGGCAAGCTGGCGCGACAGCGCCTTGCGCTCGCTCGCGTTCATGAAGCCGCGCAGCGCCGGCGTGATCGGCGCGGCGGCGTCCCCCGACGCAACGCGCGAGAGCAGCGTGCCGATCGGCACCGGCGGCTGCACGGTGAACGTGGTGCCGGCGAGCCGGTGCGGCATCGCCAGCGACGGCTCGACGATCCCGGCGATCGCCGCGTCGATCGGGCCGATCGGCGTCTCGGCGAGATTCGACATGACGATCACGGTCAGGTCGAGCGTCGGGTACCGCGCGATCGCGGTCTTGAAGCCCTGCCACGAACCGGTGTGCGAGATCTTCTTCACGCCGCGCTGCGGCGAGAGTCCCCAGCCGAAACCGTAGGGATACGTCCCGCCGGTCGAGAGCTTGTTCGGCGTCCAGCTCGTCGCCAAGCTCGCGGCCGAGGGGACACGGCCATGGTTCAATCCGACGGCCCATGCGGCGAGATCGCGGACGGTGAGGTAGAGCGCACCGTCAGCCGTCGTGTTGAGCGACGGCGACACCCACTCCTGGTTGCGCAGCGTGTCGCCGGCGAGGTGGTAGCCGCTGGCGCGGTTGGGAACGATGTCGGCCTCGGAGATGATGCGCGCGGTCCTCATGCCTAACGGCACGAAGACGTTGTCGTGCAGGAAGTTGCCGTAGAACTGGCCGGTCACCCGCCGCACGATCGCGCCGAGGAGCACGAACCCGGTGTTGCTGTAGTTCCAGTGCGTACCCGGCTGGAAGTCGAGACGCGACTTGAGGGCGAGCCTGATCAGGTCGTTCTCCGTGTACTCCTTGCGCAGGTCCACCGCGCCATCGGTGTAGTTCGCGATGCCCGACGTGTGGCTGAGCAGGTGGCGGATCGTGATCCCCTTCCACGCCGTCTTCCCCTCGGGAAGCCAATGCGTGATCGGGTCGTCGAGCGAGAGCTTGCCACGCTCGGCGAGCAGCATGATCGCGGCTGAGGTGAACTGCTTGCCGACCGATCCCGACTGGTAGATGGTGCTGTCGCTCGCCGGCACCCGGAGCTCGACGTTCGCGTAGCCGAAGCCGCGCGCCATCACGATACTGTCGCCGTGGAGGATCGCCACCGACATCCCGGGGATGTGCAGTCGCTGCATCTCCGACTCGACGTAGCGGCTGACGGAGTCGAGGCGCTGCGCATCGATCGGCGCCTGCGCACGGAGCGCCATCGTTGGTGCGAACAGCGGGAGCGTTGCGGCGAACGCGAACGTCGATCGATTCATGATTGATTGGGAAGGGAGATTGTTCGAGGCGCAACGCGGAGGCCGCGGTGTGCGCGCCGCCAGAGGGCGTACACCGGGATCCCGCTGGCGACGATGAGATAGCCGATCCCGGATGTCGACGGTGCGAGCCAGGCGAGATCGACGACGAGCAGCGTTGCGAGGGTCACGTAGACCGTCGTCGTGAGCGCGAGCGCCGGCGTCCGGTACGGACGTTCCAATGCGGGCGCGCGCCGACGGAGCACGACGACGGCGAGCACCATCGCCACGTACATCACTAGGTCGGCCGGCACGATGTACTCGAGCAGCTGGGTGTACACGTTGCCAAAGGAGACCGCACCGGTGACCGCATCGCGCGTTACCGAGCGTGGAAGCACCAGCAACGAGGCCCAGATCCCCTGCACCAGCAGCGCCGCCGCGGGTACCCGCTTCACGTTGAGGCGAGCGATGCGATCGAAGAAGACCCCGTCGCGCGCCATCGCGTACGACACCCGCGCGCCGGCGAGGATCAAGCCGTTGTTGCAGCCGAACGCCGAGACCATGATCGCCACGGCCATCAGCACGATCCCCGGCCCGCCTAACGCGACCTGCATCACCACCGTCGCCACCCGGTTCTGCGGGGCATGCTGGATCGTGTCCAACGGAAGGGTCACGATGTAGGCGAGGTTCGCGAGGAGGTAGAGCGCGACGACGAGTCCGCAGCCGGCGAGCAGTGCCCGCGGCAGGTTTCGCCTCGGGTCGCGCACTTCGCCGCCGGCGAAGGTGACGTTGTTCCATGCCGACTGCGCGAACAGTGGCCCGACCATCGCCTGGCCGAGCAGCATGGCCAGCGCGATGCCGCCGACCGCGGCGAAGCCCGGACGAGCGATCGCGGGACTCCATCCGTTCGCGGGCGAGTGCCACCACGAGGACGTGAAGGCCGCACTCGCTCGGTTCGCGCCTAACGTCAGCCCGATCACCACCAGCCCGAGCAGCGCGGCGGTCTTCGCGACGGTGAAGACATTCTGGATCTGCTTCCCCGTCCGCAAGCCGAGCGTGTTCGCCCACGTCAGCAGCAGGATCGACGCGATCGCGACGAGCTGCTGCGTCGAGAGACTCAGCGCAAAGCGTCCGATGACGACCGGCTCCACGACATAGTGCGTCCCCGAAATCCAGGGAACGAGCACGCCGGCGAAGTTCGCGAACGCGACCGCGACCGCGGCGATGGTCCCGGTCTGGATGACGAGCAGCAGTGCCCAGCCGAAGAGGAACGCGGTCGCCGGACCGTAGGCTTCGCGCAGGAACACGTACTGTCCGCCGGCGCGCGGCATCATCGCCGCCAGCTCGGCGCAGCACAGCGCGCCGGTCAGCGTCATGACGCCGGCCAGCGCCCACGCGACGAGCAGCCACCCCGGTGCGCCGACCAATCGCGACGACTCGGCCGACACGATGAAGATCCCCGACCCGATCATCGAGCCGACGACGAGCATGGTCGCGTCGCCGAGGCCGAGGGCACGCGAGAGCGAGCGCTCGCGGCTCCTGTCGCCTGCTTTCGCTGAGCTTCGCACGCTCACGCGCGCGCTCCGGTTGGCGCGGCTATTGTTACTCCCGCCGCGTCGAGCGCGGCTCGGAGCGCACGAGCATGTTCCGCGGCGCCGGGTGTATCCCCGTGGATGCAGATCGTGCCGGCGTGGACACGCACATCGGTTCCGTCGATCGCGGTGACGCGCCCTTCGCGAACCATGCGCACCGCCTGGGTCACGGCGGCGGCGGCGTCGGTGATCACCGCGCCGGGATGGGTGCGCGGCACCAGCGTCCCATCGGCGGCATAACGTCGGTCGGCGAACACTTCTTCAATGGGGGTGATCCCCACTGATCGCGCCGCGATGACGAGCGCACTTCCAGCGAGCGCGAACAACATCAACCCGGCATCGACATCGTGCACCGCGCGGGCAATCGCGTCGGCGAGCGTGGGGCGTGTCGCCGCCATGTTGTAGAGCGCGCCGTGCGGCTTTACATGCGCCAGGCGCGCTCCGCGCGCAGCCGCGAAGGCGGCGAGCGCACCGACCTGGTAGACCACCATCTCGTACGCCTCGTCGGGCGAGATCTCCATCGCGCGGCGACCGAAGCCGGCGAGGTCGGGGAGCCCGGGGTGCGCGCCTAACGCGACGCCGCGCGCCAGCGCGCGATCGACCGTGCGACGCATCGTCGCCGCGTCGCCGGCGTGGAAGCCGCAGGCGATGTTCGCCGAGCTCACCTGCGCGAGCACATCATCATCGGCGCCGAGTGTCCAGGCGCCGAAGCTCTCGCCGATGTCGCAATTGAGGTCGACGCTGGTCATGAGTCAGGCGTCGAACGAAAGGGTGCGCCGCAGCGTGTCGAGCGAACGCTCGCGCTCGAGGTAGAGATGCTGCGCCTCGTCGAGCGAGATCTCGGTGAAGCTGATCGCGTCGCCGGGCCGCAGCTGGGCCACCGACCCGAGGTCCACCGACGCGACGTGGCCAAGGACGGGATAGCCGCCGGTCGTCTGGTGGTCGGCCATCAGCAGGATCGGCTCGCCGTTAGGCGGCAGCTGCAGCGTGCCGGTGGTGACCGCGGAAGACAGCAGCTCGATCGGCGCGCGGAGCCTGAGGGTCGCGCCCTCGAGCCGATAGCCCATCCGGTCGGAGCGCGTCGACACGCGCAACGCGCTCCCGAACAGCGTTTCGCGCGAGCCGGCGTCGAGTGCGGCGAGCTGCTCGCCGGCGATGAGCCGCACCGTCGAGCGCAACGTCGGGCGAAGCGCCGCGGTCAATGAGCGCCGGACCGGGTGCGGCGGCACGTCGGCGATGGAGAAGACATCCCCGGCCCGCAGCGCGCGGCCGTCATAGCCGCCGAAGCGCGCCGGGAGGCAGGTGCTCCGCGCGCCGAGCACCGGCGGGACGTCCACCCCGCCGGCGACGGCGATGTAGGCGCGGCAGCCCTGGCGCGCGTTGCCGAGGGCGAGCGTCGCGCCCGCACGCACGGGGAAGGCGTGCCACGGCGCGACCGGCTCGCCGTCGAGCGTGGCACCGAAGTCACCGCCGCCTAACGCGACGACGGTGTCGTGCTCGAAGAGGAGCGCGGGTCCCGCCAGTGTCGATTCGATCAGCGCCGCGCACTCGGCGTTGCCGACGAGGAGGTTGGTGATGCGCGCGGCGACCAGGTCCATCGCGCCACTCTCCGGCACGCCATCGCCCTGCACTCCGCGCCGGCCCAGATCCTGGACGGTGGTGGACGGCCCACCGAGCACGACGCGCACCTTCATCCGCGCACCATCGCGTCGTATCGTTCGCGCCTGATGGCGGCGAATCGCACCTGGTCACCGATGCGAAGCAGCGCCGCGGGCTTGCGCGCCGGGTCGAACAGCGAGAGCGGTGTGCTCCCGATCAGGTTCCACCCGCCCGGCGTCGCCAGTGGGTAGATCCCCGTCTGCGCGCCGCCGATCCCGACACTTCCCGCAACCACACGTGTCCTCGGCTCAGCGCGTCGCGGAGTCGCGAGTCGCGGATCGAGCCCGGAGAGGTAGGGGAAGCCGGGGGTGAAGCCGATCATCTGGACCGTGTAGGTCGCGGCCGCGTGCAACACGATGACGTCGGCCGCGTCAAGTCCGGCGTGGCTGGCGACACGATCGATGTCCGGCGCGAGCGCGCCATCGTAGCAGACCGGGATCTCGACGGTGCGGGCCTCGAGCGCCGGCGCCTGATCGAGTGCGCGCAACGCATCGGTGAGCGCGTGGGCGAGGGCGCGGTGCGGCGGCGTGCCCGTTCCGTTGCCGACTGCGACGGGGTCGTAGTGCACGGTGACGCTGGTGTAGCCGGGAACGAGGTCGGTGATCGCCGGGTGCGCGCCGACGAGTCGATGGTGCGCGGCACGCACCCGCTCGAAGACCTCGTCGCCGATCTGATCGCCGAGCCTGACGACGAGCGCCCGATCGCCTAACGGCGTGATGGCGGGGAGGGCGCCGGTCATTGCTCGACCAGTACCGGCGCCGGCCGCGAGCGCCACCAGGCGTAGGCGGGGAGCCCGATGGCGAGCAGGATCAGCCCCCGCAGCGCGTTCAACGGGCTCGACATGACCGCGCCGGCGATCACGTAGGCTGCGGCGAGCACGAACAGCGCGACGCTGACCGGATAGAACGGGGCGCGGAAGCGCCGATCACTCGCTTCGCAAGCGCGTCGCCGGTAGACGAACAGCGTTGCCGCCGTCGCACCGAAGAAGATCCAGTCAGCGAAGGTGACATAGTCGAGCAGCTCGCCGTACGTTCCCGACAGGAGCAGTGCGATCGCCCACGCGGCCTGCAGCGCGATGGCGGCGACCGGTGTCCGGTAGCGCGGGTGAAGCACGGCGAGTCGCCGGAAGAACAGCCCGTCGCGCGCCATCGCCTGGTAGACGCGGGGCGTGACGAGGATGACCAGGTCGAGAAAGCCGAAGGTCGACACGGCGATCCCGACCGCGATCAGGGTCCGGCCGATGCGGCCGAAGCGAAGCTCCATGGCATCGGCGGCGGGCGCCGTGCTCGCGGCGAGACCATCCGCGCCTAACGCGCGCAGGTACGTCAGGTTCACCGCCAGATAGACCGCGGCGACGATCAGCACCCCGAACACCAGCGCCCGCGGGAGGTTCCGCTCCGGCTCGACCATCTCCTCGGCGACGAAGTTGGTCTGCTGCCAGCCGCCGTAGGCGAAGAGCACCGGGACGAGCGCCGTGCCTAACGCGACGGCCAGCGTCGCGGGCGGTGCGTGTGGCGCAGTGGCGACCGGCGCAGCCAGCGGATGCGTCCCCGAGAAGGCGAGGCCGCCGGCGACGAGCGCGGCGATCGCGGCGAGCTTGAGAATCGTGAAGACGTTCTGGGTCAGCGTCCCAGGCTGCACGCCGATGATGTTCACAATGGCGAGGACGACGATCACCGCCGCGGCGAGCGGAATTCGCGCCGCGGCGCCGAGTCCGAGGAGCGGGACCGCGTAGCTGGCGAAGGTGACCGCGACCGCGGCGGTCGCGCCGCTGGCGATCGCGACCAGCAGCGCCCACCCGTAGAGAAACGCTGGCAGCGGACCGAACGCGTCGCGCAGGTAGACGTACCCTCCACCCGCCGCCGGCCGCAGCGCCCCGAGCTCGGCGAAAATGAATGCGCCGAGGATGGCGACGACCGCGCCGATCCCCCAGACGACCATCGTGAGGCCGCCAGTGCCGACACGCTGCGCGACGATCGACGGGTTGAGGAAGATCCCCGAGCCGATGATCCCGCCGACGACCATCATCGTGCCGCTGAACGGACCGATGCGCCGGGCGTAGCCGATTGGCGACGGCGAAGTCACGACGGCGCGCAGCCGGGAGCGGCGACTACCAATCGCCGCGCCGTTCCCCGCGCCGGTAAGCGGCGAGAAGGGTGAAGATGACGCCACCGTTCCCGAGGCCGATGCCGGCGAAGAACGCCGCGTTGCCTAACGTCGGGTCGGTCGTATGGACGCTCCAGGCGAGGCAGTAGATGCCGATCGCCGCCCAGGCGATGCAGGCGATCGCCGTGCGAATGAAGTCGGCGCGCCGCTCCCGGCCGGCCTCTGCTTCGGCGTCATTGTTTTCGTCCTCGAGCTCGTCGAAGACAGCTCGCGAAGGGGTCATTAGATCGGCGGGTTGCTGGCCCGCGACGAAGCTACCGGCGTGCGGTGGCGCTCGCCAGATCGACGATCAGGGTGCCGCTTCCTGCAGCGCGGCGCGGTAGAGGGCCGCCGACTCGTCGTCGAAGGCGCAGGCGATGATCCGGTCGTACTCGTCCTCGTGCGCGCGCATCGCCGCAACCGCGATCCGCGCAGCCCTCCATCTGGGAAATGCGTACACGCCGGTGGAGATCGCGGGGAAGGCGATGGAGCGGACGTCGCCCACCGACCGTGCGCGGGCGAACGCGCTCTCGTACGCGCGGGCCAGCAGCTCATCCTCGCGCTGTCCGCCGCCCTGCCAGATCGGGCCAACGGCGTGGATGACGTAGCGCGCGGGAAGCCGGAAGCCGGGAGTGATCACCGCCTCGCCGGTCGGGCAGTGGCCGAATGGTCGGGTCGCTTCCAGCAGCTCCGGCCCGGCAGCGCGATGGATTGCCCCGTCGACACCACCGCCACCGGCGAGCGCGGAGTTCGCCGCATTGACGATCGCGTCGACGCGAAGGGTGGTGATGTCGGCCCTGACGACTTCGATCATCCGCGGCAATTGGGCGAGACGGTCACATCGAATGCGCCGGCGCGCGGTGATCCATCCGCTGGAAGGCGAGAAATTCATGGATCGCCCTGATCGCGACCGTGTCACTGGTGGTCAGCCGCACTTCCCCGCCCGCCGGTCGGTCAACGGCGACGTAGCTGATCACGTCGCGCTTGGCCGCCATGACCTCGGTCCCAGGCACCTTCGTCATGTGCACCATCCCCGGCGCGGTGAAGTCACCACGCCCGAAGGCGTCGGCGATCGTGCGCATGTGTGCGCGGATAATGCGGACGCCCGCGCTATCGCTCGCATCCTTCCGCTCGAGGACGATGCGGCCGCCGTCAGGCAGCGCCTCGAAGACGTGAGCGGAGCTGTACTGATCGACCCCCATGACCGCGGCGCCGCGAGCCTGCACTGCGGCGAAGGCGCTGTCGCTGTTCGCCGGCGGGCGAGAGGAAGTCGCGCAGGCGGTCGCGAAGGCGGCGAGGGCGGTGACGAGGATCGCCTTCAATGGCGCGTTAGGCATGGATGTCAGGGTCTGGGATTGAACAGAGAGAGGTAGGCTTCAAGAACAACCACTCATCTTCCCTCCCTCAGCTCCGCAAACCGGAAGCATCGCACGACATGATCGTTCACCAATCCAGTCGCCTGCATGAACGCCTGGCAGATCGTCGAGCCGACGAACTTGAAGCCACGCCGCGCCAGGTCCTTGCTCAGCGCGTCCGATTCCGGGGTTCGCGCCGGAATGTCGCCGTGCGACTGGCGATGATTGATCCGTGGCACTCCGCCGACGAATGGCCAGACGTAGGCATCGAAGCTCCCGTGCTCGTCCTGGATCTCGAGAAACGCACGCGCGTTGCCGACGACGCTCGCGATCTTCTGCCGGTGCCTGACGATCGCCGGGTTTGCCGCCAGCCGGTCGAGCTTCGCCGCGGTGAATCGCCTCACCGCGGCGGGGTCGAAGCCGGCGAATGCCTCACGATAGCCGTCTCGCTTCTTCAGGATCGTCGACCAGCTCAGCCCCGCCTGTGCCCCCTCGAGGGTGAGGAACTCGAAAAAGACTCGATCATCGTGCACCGGTACCCCCCACTCGGCATCGTGATACTCGATGTCGAGTGGGGAGGACGGCCAACTGCAGCGTTGAATTGCAGGCATGTTTGCAGATCTTGTGTCCGTGCACTTCGAACCGCTGGTGGCTGCCGTTACGGTGTCGGACTCTTCGGCCGGCCGTCCGCGTCCAGCAGGACGATGTCGCCGAGTCCGAGCTCCCTGATCCCGCTCTCGACCTTCGCGCGGTCGCCGATCACGACCCAGACCATCTGGTCGTTGCTGACGAACTTCCTCGCCGCCGCGTTGACCGCGGCCTCGCTCGCACCGCGCACCTGGTCGGCGTACGTCGTGTAGTAGTCGTCAGGCAGCCCGTAAGTCACGATCTCGCCTAACGCTCCGGACACCGCCGCGCCGGTCTCCCAGCGGCCGGCGAGCGTCTTGATCTGCCGGTCCTTCGCGTCGTTGATCTCGGCGGTCGTCAGCGGACGGTCGGTGACCGCGCTCTTGAGCTCCTTCACGACTTCCGAGAGCGACTCCTTGGTCTTGTCGGTCTGCACCGGCGCCATCACCATCCACATCCGCTGGCCGCGTGCGTCGATCGGGAAGCTGAACGATCCGTACGACCAGTGCTTGTCCTCGCGCAGGTTCATGTTGATGCGCGAGACGAACGCACCGCCGAACGCATCGTTGAACAGCTCGAACGGAATCTCATCGGCGTTCGCCTTCGGCGCGATCAGCTCCCCGGCGAGCACGTACGACTGGTCTGCGCCCGGCCGATCGAGCAGGTAGACGGTCTTTCGCGAACGAGCGGCGACGGTGTTGATCTTCTTCGTCGGCGTCTCGCCCGGCGTCCATCCCGCGAACGCATGCTCGAGCTTCGCCTTCAAGTCCGGCATCGTGATGTCGCCGACGGCGACGATCGTCCCATGGTTCGGCTTGAACCATGTGCGATGGAACGTCACGAGGTCGTCGCGGGTGATCGCCTTCACAGACTGCTCGGTCCCGCTGCCGGTGAGCGGCTGGCCGTAGGCGTGGCCCGCGCCGTAGAGCAGCAGCGGCAGCACGCGCAGCCCCATCGAGAATGGCTGCACTTTCTCCTGCTCGATGTTGGCGAGGGTGTTCTGCTTCACCCGATCGAGGTCGCTCTGCGGGAACGCCGGATGGAGAATCACGTCGGCGTAGAGCGCGAGCGCGGGATCGAGCTTGTCCTTCAGCGCCGACATGCTGACGCGGTTGACGTCGAGGTCGGCGCCGGAGTTCAGGTTCACGCCTAACGACGCGAGCTCGTCGGCGATCTGGAGCGAGCTGCGCGACGTCGTGCCCTCGTCGAGCATCTGCATCGTCATCGCGGCGACACCGGGCTTCGACGGATCATCAGCGGCGAAGCCGCCGTCCATGATCGCCGTGACGCGCACCACCGGCACCGCGGTCCGGCGCGACAGCACCACCTTCATCCCGTTCGAGAGCGTCGCCCGCTCCGGGGCGGCCAGCGGCGCGGCCGGTGGCGCGCCGATCTCCGGCATCCCCTTCTTGCGGTCAACGCTCGACGCCACGGTCTCGTACTCGGGGAATGGGTGTACCTCGAGCACGTACACGCCATCCGACAACCACCGCTTTGCCGCGTCCTGGATGTCGGCCGGCGTTGCCGACGCGACCCAGCTCTGGATCTGCTTGTACGTCTCGGGGTCGCCGCGATATACCTGGCCGCGGGCGAGGATGTCGCTCTTCCCGCCGAAGCCACCGATTCGCTCCGCTCCGCGAATGAACCCCGCGCGGACCTGGGTCTTCACCCGATCCAGCTCGGCCGCGGTCGGCCCGCTGGCGATCAATGACCTGAGCTCCTGGTCCGACGCGCGCTCGACGCCGGCGAGGTCGCCGTTAGGCTGCGCCGTCTCCATCAGCAGCAGCTGGCTCGCGATCTCACGGTCGTCGGTGAAGGCGGCGACGTCGGTCGCGATCCGATCCTTGTAGACGAGGCGCTTGTACAGCCGCGACGACTTGCCGTCGCCGAGGACGCTCCAGGCCAGCGAGAGTAGCGTGTAGTCGCGCGTCCCCCAAGCGGGAACGTTCCAGACCTTGAACAGGCGCGCCTGCGGCACGCGGTCCTGCATGATCTGGCGATGTTCGCCGACCATCTTCGCCGTCCATGCCTCGTGCTTCACGATCGGCGGGCCGGACGGGATGTCGCCGAAGTACTTGTCGACACGCTGCCGAATGTCGTCGGTGTTGACGTCGCCGGCGATCACCAGCGTCGCGTTCGCCGGTCCGTAGTACGTCTTGAACCATTCCTTCACGTCGGCGAGCGACGCGGCGTTCAGGTCTTCCATCGATCCGATCACCGACCACGAATACGGATGGCCCTTCGGAAAAGTGTTCTCGGCGATGGTGATCCACGCCTTGCCGTACGGTTCGTTCTCCCCCTGCCGCTTCTCGTTCTGCACGACGCCGCGCTGCTCGTTGAGCCGCGCCGAGTCGATCACGCCGACGAGGTGTCCCATCCGGTCCGACTCGAGCCAGAGGATCCGGTCGAGCGCCGAGACGGGAACGTTCTGGAAGTAGTTGGTGCGATCCTCGTTGGTCGTGCCATTCAGGTCGGTCGCGCCTAACGGTTCGACCGCCTTGAAGTAGTCGTCGTTGTAGTTCTCGCTGCCGTTGAACATCAGGTGCTCGAACAGGTGCGCGAAACCCGTCTTGCCCGGGACTTCGTTCTTCGACCCGACGTGGTACCAGATGTTGACCGCGGCGATCGGTGCCTTGTGGTCTTCGTGAACGAGCAGGGTGAGCCCGTTCTTCAATGTGAACTTCTTGTAAGCGATGTCCGGAATGCCCGCCGGAGCGGCTTTCGCCCGCATCGGGGCCGGGGTCTGGGCGATCGCGATCGCCGGCAGCGCGGCCGTGGCGAGCGCGGCGACGAGGAGGGAACGACGCATGGAGCGGAACTCCTGTGGGGGGGACGAGGTCCTGAAATACGCTCTCGAGTATGACACGCGCCAGCCCCGCAACGGCTGCCGCCCGGGGCGCCGGGGGGGGTCAGAGTCGTTGAAAATCGACGAGCGTCACTTCAAGGGGTCAGAGTCGTTGAAAGACGATGATGCGTGCAGCGCGCTGATGCCACTTACTGGTCGCAGTTCGCAGTCGGCGCGCCGCGGTCGCCGCGGAAGATGCTCACGTAGAGCGAGCCCGCCGTGGCGGTCGAGTCGCGAGGATCGGCGCCCCTGGGGACGATCGGCGTCGCGGCCCACGGCCCGGTGCACCGAGTCTCGGTCGGCGCGCGCGCACTGACGACGATGCTCAGCACGTACGACATGTCCGGCGCGAGCGCGAGCGGCGGCGCAGTATAGCGCGCGATCGTATCGGCTCCCGAGAGCAGCATCACGCTCAGTGGCAAGGTGCCGCTGCTGCCGATCGGTTCTGGTTGCGCCGCGCTTGGAAACGCGGGGACCACGACTCGCGCGCGACTTCCGGTGTCGAGCTTGACGCGGACGAGCTGACGATAGGCCGCGACGTCGCCTCGATACGCGATCGTGATTTCGGAGCTGCGACCGGCGCATCCACCCATCGCAACGACCAACGCCAGCGCGCCGAGCGTGCCTGACGCACCACGCGCGCCTGCGGCCCCGCGCCAACCTGACGGGGCGCATCCGCCCGGCGTGCCTGACGCGCCTGCACCTTCCGCGACACCGCCCCCGCCGCCACGCCGGCGCATCACTCCCGCATCCCACGCACGATCTTCGCCGTCGTCACCAGCTGCCCGGTGTGACGCTGCGCGTGCTCGGCCGCATGGAAGAGCAGGCCGATGACGGTCGACGGCAGCTGCGCCCGTCCGACGCCACAGGCGTCGGTGAGCGTTCGCTCCGGCGTTGCGCGCAGCTGGCGCAGCGCGCGCTCGACCGCACTGTCGAAGCCGGCCGCGAGTCGCGCCGCGGCATCGGGCGCGACGTCGAACGTTCCCTCCTCATCGAGCGCGGCGCGTTGGTCAGGCGAGAGCTGCTCGCCGCGGGCGTAGGTGAACAGCCGGTCGAGCGCACCCGCGGCATGGCGGGCGTGATAGCCGATCGACGCCGCACCGTTAGGCCGGGCCCACAGCTGCACCGGGGTGAGGCCGGCGAGTGCGGCAGTCATCTCCTCGCGGCACTGCAGCAGGCCGTGCGCGACCGGCTGGAGCAGAGGCGGGATGTCGGGCAGCGCACCGCGCAGCCACACTTCCGGCGCACTCATCGCACTACCATGTGCCTCATCGGCCGCAACAAAGTCATCGCGCAGTGTCCGGGGTGCAGGTGACAGGCGATCGCCAGCAACAGGCGCGATCAAGTTGACGTGCACCCGCCGCGCATGCCAGTGCGACACGCATCCATCCTCGCTATCATCCGAGCATGCGATTCTCCGACGATCTCCCCGATGCCTTCGAATCCGACGGCGCCGACGACCCCGAGCTCGAGGCCGAGCTCGACGAGGAATTCCCACTCGGCGACGGCACTGCGGCGATGGAGGCGATCGTCACCTGTCCCTATTGCGGCGAGAGCGTCGAGATCGGGCTGGACCCCGGTAGCGGGAACGCGCAGGATTACGTCGAGGACTGCCAGGTCTGCTGCCGGCCGTGGCGGGTGACGGTGACTTACGACGCGGATGGAAGGGCCGACGTCCAACTCTCCGCGCTCGACGAGTGACGCCGGAGATTCCGGCATCGTGATTGCTCAACCCGAAGCCGAACTCCACCGGAGAAACACCATGACGGTCCTTCAACGCGCGAGCCGTGGCGCGGCGGCAGCGCTCGCGATCATCGCGATGAGCGCGTGCGCGAATTCGCAGCTCGGCAACGTCCTCGGCAGCGTCCTTGGCGGCGGCTCGAACCAGCTTGCCGGGACGATCCAGGGCGTGAACACCCAGAGCCACCAAGTCGGCATCACCCAGTCGAATGGCCAGACGATCGGCGTCGGCTACGACAACCAGACCATCGTCCTCTACAACAACCAGAACTATCCAGTCACCGCGCTCGAGATGGGCGACCAGGTCATCGCCAACATCCGGGACGCCGGCAATGGCAGCTACTACGCCGACACGATCCAGGTGACACAGTCGGTGCAGAACGGCCAGTCGAGCAACGGCTCACAGTCGGTGCAGTCGTTCCAGGGAACCGTCAGGCAGATCGACTACCAGAACGGGCTCTTCACGATCAACAACGGTGCCGGTTACGAGATCACCGTGTCGATGCCCTTCAACCCGCGGCAGCAGGACATCGACTACTTCCGGCGACTGGCGCGCGGGCAGACCGTCCGCTTCTACGGCGTCGCGCTCAACAGCACGCGCATCGAGCTGCGGCAGTTCTACTAGGCGATCGGCGCCGGCAAAGAAGCCCGGCGCCGCGGCTACTCCTCCCACTCGTCCTTGGCGAAGAGGTGCACGACGTCGAACGAGACGAGCGGAGCGAGCGCCTCGACGACGTAGCGCCGATGACAGTGCATCGGGTCTGCCTCGAAGCAGAGCAGGCAGACCTTGCGCTCCCCGCGCACGATGTCGGCGAGGCGGGCGAGCTCCTCCTGTGCGACGTCCTCCTTCATGTGCTCGAGGAAGATCCGCTTCATCTCCTCGTGACGCCCCGCGCGCGCGGCGGCGCGCCCGTCGGCGGGAGTGCCGAGTCCACGCAGGTGGAGATAGTCGACGCCGATCGTGGCCAGGTTCGCGGCGAGCGCCGTCTTGGCGAAGCCGGGGCGGCGCGAGCTGGCGAGCGCGCGCACGTCGACCAGCAGCCCGACGCCAGCGTCGCGGAGCGCGGCGAGGAAGCTGGCGACGGTCGCGCCTTCATAGCCGATGGTGAAAAGCGTCCGCGTGCGCGGCATCGATGGTGATCGCTGGAGCGTTAGGCCTGACGGCTCCTTAGTGGCGCTTGCCGTCGTCGGGATGACAGGCCATGTCCACCACCACTGAGCTGGCGAGGATCAGGACGTCATCCTCCCCGTCGGCAATGTCCACGCCGTAGGTGTCGGTCCAGCTGAACCATTTCTTCGACACCGTCGCGACCACGCGATCGCCGCGCCTGAAGGTGTACTCGTGATCGGTGAAGCTGCCCGCGGCCTCGAGGTCGTCGGGCCCCGGGACGTCGACGGTGAAGCGATGGTGGAGCAGCGCGAACAGTTTCTTCTTCACGACCGCGGCGACATGACCGTCGCGATGGATCTCGTAGGTCGGACCCCAGTTGAACAGCTTCTGCTCGATGAACGCGAGCTCGTTCCCCTTCATGTCCTGGAAGGAGAGCTTCGCGCCGAAGCTGAACGCCTTGCCGTCCACGAAGTACATGTCTTCGCCGGCAGCGTTCCTGATCGTGAAGTCGTCGCCCCAGGAGAAGAGCTTCTGCTTCATGACGTAGCGCATCGTATTCGATTCTCCTTGTGATCGAGGCGGCCGCGGCGCGGGCACAGCAGCGCCGGTGCCTAACGCGAATACTGCGCGCTGTCTCGTGCCGTGTTCGCGCTCCCGGCTGCCGCCGGCTCCCTTCGCGACTGCAGCAGCCAGATCGCCACCACCGCCACCAGCAACGTCACGATCGCGATCGCGTTGCCGAGTCGCTGCCCCCAATGCGCCTTCACTCCGGAATGACCGGGTGCTTCGGCGTGATGTGCCACGGGTAATCCTGCGTCCCCTGCGGCCCCGCCTTCCAGATCGCGTGCTGTGCGTGCATGCATCGCCCGCAGGGGCGGAAGCCGGCATCGATCGCGGCCTGCTCGTCGGCGAAGAAGACGCGATGCTTCGCGTAGCCACGCGGGATCGCGTTCACCGCGCTCGCACAATCGAGCCGCCCGTAGATGCGGAGCGTCGCGTTGCCGCCGAGCGTGCCCGGCGTTTCGCTCTCGACGAACCGGCCGTCAGGCTGGAGCAGACGGTAGGACATGATTCACTACCTCATGGCGCGAAGAGCGGCGCCAGATCCACGTAGATGTTGCAGCGCTCGGCGACCGGCCGGCCGCCGCGATCGGCCATCGTGAACACCGTCATCGCCGGCACGGTCACGACTTTCCTGTCGTGACGCGTGTACGTCACCAGCGCCTCGAGGAAGAGGAGCTTGCGGTGCAGCGTCGTGCGCACGAACTCGTGCTGCAGCGAGATCATCGCGGTGAAGAATTGCGCGATCCCCGTCTCGATGTTCTTGCGTCCGACGATCGGATCGTTGTTCCCGAAACGCAGCAAGCCATCGTCGGCGAAGACGGCGGCGAATGCCGCTGCGTCCTTGCGGTCGACTTTCGTGTACAGTTCGCGCGCCCACGTATCGGCCGCAGCCTCGGTCCACTTCTCCTGCATCTCCTGCATTGTTTATCGGGATTGGATGGTGTCGTCCACAGCTCGGTCCGCCTGCAAGTTACACCGCTTCCGGACGTTGCGGATGCGCCGCGAGCACGCGTTCGATGCGGCGATCGGGAACGAGCCACATCAGCGCGACTATCACGTAGAGCGCATCCGAAATAGCCGGCCGAACGAACGCCGCGGGGATCGCCGCGAGGCAGAAGAGCGGCGAGAGCTTTCCCTTGAGGTCGCCGCCCACCGCACGGGCGATGACGGAGTCGGGACCCTCGCTGCTGAGGATCGCATGGAGGAGGATCCAGTAGGCGATGCCTGCCATCAACAGCACCAGCCCGTATCCTGCCGTCGGTACCGCGGCAAAGTGGTTCTCCCCCATCCACGCTGTCATGAACGGGATCAGTGAGAGCCAGAACAGCAGGTGAAGGTTCGCCCAGAGGATCCCGCCGCTGACGCGGCTGGTCACGTGCAGCAGGTGATGGTGGTTGCTCCAGTAGATGCCGAGGAACACGAAGCTCAGCACGTAGCTGAGCAGCACCGGAACCAGCGTGCCTAACGCGGCGAGCGTCGGCTCCTGCGGGACGCGAAGTTCGAGCACCATGATGGTGATCAGGATCGCGAGCACGCCGTCGCTGAACGCCTCGAGGCGGCCCGGTCCCATCGTGCTCCGCGCGCTCATGCGGTCACGGCGCCGGCGTCCGCAGCGCGTCGGCGATCGCCCGCTCGGCGAGTGGCGCCATCACCTCGTAGCCGGCCTCGGTCGGATGCACGCCGTCGGATGCGAGGTTGCTCTTCATCCCCTGCCGTTCGTCGGCGAGCGACGAGAAGTAGTCGAGGTACGTCGCGCCGTGCGCCGCTGCGTAGCTTCGCAGCCAGGCGTTGAGCGCGGCGATCTTCGGCACCGGCTGCAGCCCGGGGCGCCACGGATAGTCGTAGACCGGGAGCACCGACGAGAGCACGACGCGGATGTGGTTCGCCTGGGCGATCTCCGTCATCGACGCGAAGTTGTCCTCGATCATCTCGAGCGTGGACGGTCCGGTGTTTCCGGCGATGTCGTTGGTCCCGGCGAGGATGACCACGACCGCGGGATGGAGCGCGACCACGTCCTGGCGGAAGCGCACGAGCATCTGCGGCGTAGTCTGGCCGCTGATCCCGCGGCCGATGTACGGCTTGCCGGGAAACTCCTTGTCGAAGTAGCGCGCCCACCCTTCGGTGATCGAGTTGCCGTAGAAGACGACGCGGTTCGCACCCGGCGCCGGCGCGGCGAGGGCCGCATTCGCCTGACGGTAGCGCTCGAGGAAGGCCCAGTCGTTGTGGAGCCGGACGTCCGCCGCGTTAGGCGCGGGCGCCGAAGCTGGTGCGGCGGCCGAGGCAGCCGTGGCCGCTGCGGGAGTCGTCGCCGGTCGCTGCACCGATGCGCATTGTGCGAGCAGCACGAGCGTTGCGGCGCCGGCGACACGGGTGACGACGCGTGCGGTGAAAGTTGCGATGACGGCTCCTTCGATGCGCATGCGCTCTCCGAGCAGGGTTGTCGCCGCAGCGGCCGCTGCGTGGCTTCGCCATTATGCGCCCGCGGCATGCCGGCGATCAATAGCGCGGTGCCCCGTGCCGACGACGGCGTGGGCTCACCCGGTGTCGAGCCAGATCGATGTCACGCGCTTCGAGCAATCGAAGGAGACCGCGCCGCCGTTATGAAACGCCGTCGAATCGGCGTCCTCGGTGCGAACCGAGACGCCGCCGGGTACCGCCGAGATCAGTGTGACAGCCTGCGGACGCGACTTGAGCCGGCCGATCGTGTCGCGGGCCAGCGTCGCCATCGCCAGCGTGTCACCACGCGTGAGGCGGCATGCCGCGACCCTGGCGGCTGTCCCGGGGCGATCGCAGGCCATCCCGGCCAGCACGAGAATGCAGCCGCATGCAGCGAACCTCCGGATCGACGGCAGCTCCGTCACTCGCACCCAGCGCCCCTCCTCGCGCGGAATCCTAGAGCTCACGGATAGCCCGGCACGGATTGCCCGCCGCGATCACTCGCGCCGGCAGGTCGCGGACGACGACGCTCCCCGCGCCAACGATGGTGTCGTCGCCGATCGTCACTCCGGGACAGACGATCACGCCGCCGCCAAGCCAGCAGCGGGAGCCGATCGTGATCGGGCGGCCGAGCTCCGGCCCGGCCGCCCTGGTCGCCGCGTCCCGGGGATGGTCTGCGGTGAGCAGCTGTACGTTCGGTCCGAGCTGCGCACCGGCGCCGATGATGATCGGCGCCGGATCGAGGAAGACGCCACCGAAGTTGACGAAGACTCCGTCTCCGAGGATGACCTGCGTGCCGTAGTCGCAGGCGAATGGCGGCTCGATCCAGACATCGCGACCGACGCCGCCAAACAGCTCACGCATCAGCGCCATGCGTGCGATGGCGTCACCCGGATCGCTGGCGTTGAACCGCGCGAACAGCCGGCGGGCGCGGACGCGCGCCGCGACGAGCTCGGGATCGCTCGCGAGGTAGAGATCTCCTCGCACCATCTTTTCCCGCTCGGTGGCCATCATGATCCGCGGTTCGGAGCGGTTGGCATTGGCGTCATCGACATTCGCCGGTGACGAGTGGCGAATATCGGCAGCGCGGATCAGAAAGTCCACCGGACGGTGATCGCCATCGGCGCGCAGTCGAGCCGCAGCCGCGGCGCGATGCCGCCTCGCGCGGTGCCTAACGCTCCTTCGATGTCATCCGGCGCGCGCTGGCCGCTCGTGGCCAGGCCGGGGTGATTTGCAATTGGAAACCGCCTCGGCGATGCGGCGTAGAGCCTCTGTCGATTCGCCCGCCGCGCGCGCGGACGGTATCATCCGAGAGGTCATCCGCTTCTCACACCGGAGCTCCCATGACGCGACGCACCCGGATTGTCTGGACGACAGTGGCTGCGGTGTTCACCGCCGTCAACTTTGCCGGCGCCGTATTCGCCGGGGTGGCGAGGGAGCCGAATCACGCCGGTGTGCACGTACTGCTCGGGTTCATCGGGCTCTTTCTCACCTGGCGACTGTCGCCATGGCGCATCGTCGATCGCACTCTTCCGCCGGGGTACGCGGCGAGCGCTGAGCTGCCGGCCGACCAGATGAATCGGCTGTCGCAGATCGAACAGTCGGTCGACGCGGTCGCGATCGAAGTCGAACGGATCGGCGAGAGTCAACGGTTCATGACGAAGGTGCTGACCGAGCGGGACAAGCCGCAGCCGCCCGGAAGCGCAGCGAGTCCCTCGGCGGAACAACCGCCTGGGACGCCACCTACCCCTCGCCGCCCGCAGTAGTCGGCCGCGATCGTCGCCCGCGATCGCCGCTCGCGTTCGCCGCCGTCGCGAATGACTCCCTGACGCGGCGGGCGTCCACTCGCTGTTGACAACCAGACCGTGTCGTCTCATACTAAACCATATGGTTTACTCAGCCGCTGCCCTCGACGCCACCTTCGGCGCGCTCGCCGACCCGACCCGCCGCGAGATCCTCGCCCGCCTCACGCTGGGCAATCCGACGATCAGCGAGCTCGCGTCGCGCTTCGACATGTCGCTCCCCGCCGTCTCCAAGCACATCGGCGTGCTCCAGCGCGCCGGGCTCGCGCGCGTCGCGCGCGACGGTCGGGTGCGACGCGCCACCCTCCGCGCCGCGCCTCTCCGCGCCGCCGATGCCTGGATCGAGCGCTACCGACGCTACTGGGAGTCGGAGCTCGACCTGCTGGCGAAGTATCTCGAATCACCCCCACCCCCAACACCGGAGTCATCATGGCCACCCGCACCGCGGCGATCCCAACCCTCGAAGTCCGCCGCACGATCCGCGCGCCGCGGCAGCGCGTCTTCGACGCGTGGACGAAAGCCGAAGAGATAAGGAAGTTCCACGCGCCGGGACCGCTGCACGTCGAAGTCGCCGAGATCGACCTCCGCCCGGGCGGGAAGTACCGCATCGTCATGGTGGAACCCGACGGCACGAAGCACGGCGTGAGCGGCGTCTATCGCGAGGTCGATCCGCCGCGCAAGGTCGTCTATACCTGGGGCCACGACGGTGACCACGTCGTGAAGGACAGCCTCATCACGATCGAGTTCCTCGAGCGCGGCGACGCCACCGAGGTCGTGCTCACCCACGCTATCGCCGACGACAAGGAGCGGGCGAGCCACACCAACGGCTGGACCTCAATCATGGACAAGCTCGAGGCGGAATACTCGAGGAAGTGACGCGTTAGGCAGCGAGGCACGTCAGGCCCGCGCCTCCACCGGAGGCGCGGGCCTTTCCCCGCGCGCCGGTTACCCTGCCCGACATCAGAAGCTCCACCCGACCATGATCCCGGTCGTCGTCACTTCGACCCGGACCCGCGTCGCGACGCCGCCTCGCGCGTCTCTCGTGCCATCCGCCGCCGCGTCATGCCTGACGGTTTCCGGCCGGAGGACGTACGGCAACCCGCGCCGCCGCAGTACATGATCGGTGGCGCTGGCGACGCCGACCGCGAGTACGGTGCTCGCTACCACGTCGCTCCCCCAATGCGCGCCGGTGTAGACGCGCTGCACTCCGACCAGCGCGGCGACGCCGTAGGCGGGCACCGACACCCAGCGGCTCCGCGACTCGTCCGCCAGTGCCGCGGCGATCGAGAAGACGTGCACAGTGTGCGCCGAGGGAAACGAGTGCCATTGCTCGTCGTTCCGCAACGCGGCGAATCGCCACGCCCCGTGGCCGTCGCCGGGGCGGTGGCGCCCGACCAGCGGCTTGAGGACGCTCTCGACACCGTCCGCGGCGGCGTAGCTCAAGCCGATCCGTAGCGCCGCGTCGGCCACCGGGCGCGGCGCCGCGAACCGCGTGACGAGCGCCGAGGCGGCCAGCACCGGTATGATGTTGTGCGCCTCGCCGATCGTGCCTAACGTTCGCGCGGCGGCGTCGAGCGACGCAGTCCGGTGCGACCGGGCGAAGGCGTCGAGCTGCTGGTCGCCTGACGCCGCGAGCGCGACAGCTGCCGTTCCGCCCGTCCAGATCGCGGCCGACTGGGCGCCCACCGGTGCGACCAGCAATGCCGCGGCAACGAGAGCGGCAGGCACCGCCCTGAGCAGCATCGAAGGCGCCACCTGGGCGGGCCGGCGAGCGCGGTGCCTCAGCCCGGAATCCACCCCGGATCTTCGCTCCGCGCCTTGAGCCCGTTTCCCTCGAGCACCAGGTATCGCTCCGTGATCCCCGCCGTCATCCGCCCGAGCAGGCTGCCTAACGGCCCGTGATACTCGAGTGTCAGCGTCGCCCGGCTGCCGCCGCCGGACGGATCGACACGGTGCACGCCAACTACACGCAGCCCCGGGCCGATACTCACCCAGGTGAAGCTTCGCCCCGGCTCGAGCGCCGTGACCTTCCAGAGCGCCGGCGGAAACCGCGGCTGCTTCACGATCGCCCGGCTGCCGATCGCGACCCCGCCCCCGCCGAATCGCCTGATGCTCGTCACCGAGGGGGTCCACTCGTGCCACCGCTCGACGTCGCTCATCACCTGCCAGACGCGCTCGACCGGCGCGGCGATCTGTCGAGTCAGGCTGAACGTCTGCATGTGGTGCTCTGCGCGCAGCTCGCTACTGCCCGCGCCGCCCCGATTTCGCCGACGTCGCCTGCGGCTTCACGACGCGATCGCGCCGCAGCGCCGCCGTAGCCGACGCCTGGCGTGGCGCGGCCGCGCTACCCGGTTGCACGTTCTTCTGCTTGTGCGAAAAATCGGGGATGTCCCGTGCGCCTCTCTTCTTCATGGGGCCTCGCTTTTCATGGAGTCCTTGAAGTCAGTGATGCGGCCAGATCGTTCAAGCTACATCAATCGCTCCCAGGCGCGACGTGTCGCGGGACACGCATCGCGTCGAGGCCCGACTGAATCACCCCAGCCGCTCGAGCTGGCGATCGTGGACCCGCGCCAGCAGCAGCTGCGCGACGATCGCGCCGATCAGCGCCGTCAGCATGTCCCACTGCGTGTCCCAGACGTCGCCCTGCGTACCGAGGAACGCGTCGGCCGACGAGCCGCCAAGCACCGCCGCGCCCCACTCGATGAACTCGTAGCACGCGCTCACGCTCAGGCAGACGCAGGTCACGAGGAAGGCGAGCCACTTTCCCCGCCGCAGTGGCGACGTGCGCAGCAGGATCTCGCGCGTGATGATCGCCGGCACGAAGCCCTGCGCGAAGTGACCGATCCGGTCGTAGTTGTTGCGGCCGAGGTGGAAGGCGCTCTCGGCCCAGAAGCCTAACGGCACCTTCGCATACGTGTAATGCCCGCCGACCATCAGGATCAGCGCATGCAGGAAGATCAGCCGGTACGCCAGCGGTGTCAGCGGAAAGCGGCGCGCCGTCGCCACCAGCACGGGCACGGCGATGAAGATCGGAAACACCTCGAGCACCCACGTCCCCGGCTCCAGCGCGCCGACCCGCGATGCCGCGAGGCACGCGACCCCGAGCGCGAGCAGCACCAGCGGTTCCGTGCGCCGCGACGGGAGCGTCGCCGTGTTCATGACATTCGTCATCGCTCGTCCTCGCTCACTCGCCGCGCTGGCGCGGGAATCTCCGTCGCGAACCGCCGGCCGGTGTAGGGCATTCCGCACGCCGGATAGAACGCATGCGCGTCGGCGCGGCGCTCGGCGCTGGTCACCGACAGTCGCACGCATCCCTCACGCGCCGCCCAATCCTTCGCCGCCTCCACCAGCAGCTTTCCCACCCCGCGCCGCCGCGCCGAATCTGCCGTCACCAGCGCCATGATGTAGCCCACCGGCCCCGCCGTGTGGATCGCCGCGTGTCGCGCGAGGCTGATCAACCCGAGCGGTACTCCGTCGTCGGCGACGGCGACCAGCACTTCTCCGCCCTCCCGCAACACCCTCGCGAGCCGCTCGGGAACGTCGGCCGCATCGACCGGATGTCCGAGCTCGCCCAGCAGCGCCGCGATCGGCACTGCGTCGTCACTCTCCGCCCGACGCAGCGAGATCCGCCCGCTGATGGTCGTCACCGCCTAACGCTCACCCGGGTTCCTGATACAGTCCGATGAGGTTCCCCGCCGGGTCGCGGAATCGCGCCGTGATCTCGGGCGCGTCAGCCCCGATCGCCTGCGCGATCTCGCCGCCATTCACGACCACCGCGCCGAGCGTGGCGGCCACGCTGTCCACCATCACGTAAAACAGCACACCGGCCTGCGACGACGGCGGACGCCCCGTCACCCAGGACCCGCTCACTTCACCGACCGCGTCGTCGAAGGCGGTGTGGCCGTCGCCGCGCTGCCGGATCTTCCAGCCGAAGATGGCGCTGTAGAACGCGGCCGATCGGGGAACGTCGGTCGCGGGGAGCTCGATGTAGCAGATCTTTCCGTTCGCGTATGTCGGCACCTGCGGTACTCCTGAAGATTATTCTCGTCCCGCTACGCTGCCATGTCGCGCCGACATCGGCTACGGCATGGGTTTCTCATGAAGCAACATCCACGACGTCCCGAAGCTGTCGCGCAGCATCGCGAACCGATAGGCAAAGAATGTCTCGGCCATCGGCATGAAGATCTGGCCCCCCTTGGTCAGTAGGGCGTAGATGCGCTCGGCCTCGGCGGTGCTGTCGAGGGTGAGCGAGAGGTAGGCGCTGCGCATCGGTTGAAAGCGGTCGGGCGGAACGTCAGCGCCGAAGATCGTCGTCCCGCCGATCTCGATGCGCGCATGCAGCACCATGTTCTTCCAGCCCTCAGGGGCATTGTTCGGTGCCGGCGCCTCGCCGTGCGTGCTGAGCATCGTGATGCGTCCGCCGAGATGCTGAGCGTAGAACTCGAACGCCTCGCGGCAGTTGCCGCCGTAGTTGAGGTAGGTGAACAGCTTCATCGTGCGTATTGAGCGATAGAGAGAAGGTTGTCGTCGGGGTCCTTGAACCAGGCGACCCGCGCGCCACTTGGCGCCGACCAGATGCCGAGGTCGTCCTGCGGCAACCCCGGGTAGCGCTCGAAGCTTACGCCGCGCGCGGCGAGATCGCGAATGATGCTCTCCAGTCGTTCGACCTGCCAACCGAGCGACGTGAAGGGGTGCGGCACGAGCGCTTCGACCTTCTGGATCCGCAGCTCGGTGCCGTTCGCGTCGAACACGATCGCGAATCGGTCTTCCGACACCATGCGCAGCCCGAGGATGTGTTTGTAGAATGCGACCGACCGTGGAGCGTCCGTGGTTGCGACGAACGCAGTGAGCCGCGCGCCGTCGAGGCGTGACTGTTGATCGCGAGCTTCAGCCTTGCCTCCGCTCATTCCGCACCCCGTGCGTAGATGTCGAGGCCGAGCGTTAGGCGGCGCTCGGCGAGCAGCGCCATCGTCTCCACACGAAGCTCCGTGCCGCGATTCGCGGCCGAGAGGAAGAGCCCGCAGAAGACGTCGGTCCTGAACTCGCCCGCCAGCGTCTCCCACAGAGCGGGATCAGCCGGGAGCCGCTCGAGCAGCGTCTGGATCGCGTCTCCCAGCTCCCACTCGTTCGATGCCGGAAGCTTGTACGTCCAGATCCCGATCTGCTGCGTGACGGTGCTCTCGCCGTGTGTGATGACGTCGCCCTTGCGTGCGGCGAAGGTCGGCGTGACGCCGAGCATGCGCGTGATGCGCTCCGGATCGAGCGCGTCGCCGGCGATGCGGAGCGACACTTCGACTCGGTCGATCTCGCCGCCGACGACGAAGCCGTTTTCCATCGCTGCCTAACGTCCCGGCCGCGGCGCGCGGAACTCGGCACGACCCGCACGTGCCGCCCGGAGGCTGTGTCGTTCGCTGTGCATGGAGCACTCCTGTTGCTGCCAGTGACAAGCTGTCACGGTTCGACCCGCGCGTCCATGACCGGGCCTGGGTCCCTGCGCGGTTGGACGCGAATCTTCACGACGCCGCGTTCAGGTCCTCGATCGGTCCCACCTCGACGCGGCCAACATCCGGCCGTGCGGCGAGCCAGCCTCGCGCCGCGTCGCAATCGGCTTCGACGGCCTGGGACGCCTCGCTGGCCACCGCCCAGCGTCTGGCGGCGGCATCCGCGCTCATCGCGTATAGTCCGCGGGTCGCCAGGAATTCGCGCCAGTCGGCCGCGAAGCCACCGGGCGGGCTAGGCGAGCTGTCGGGCGCGAGCTCGATGATCACGAAGAAGCCAAGCATCGGGCAGGGCTCGGTCATCGGTCCTTCTTCGACCGACCCATCCGCGGCGCTCCAGCGACATCGCCAGTGGGTTGCGCCTGCATCGGCTGCCTAACGTGCCACCACCGGCAGTACCCGTCCGTCCTTCACGCGCAATCGGATCGAGTCGGTGCAAGCGAACTTCGCCAGGGGATCGCAGTCGAGCACGAGGAAGCTCGCCTCATCGCCCACATCGAGGCGGCCGATCGCCCGGGCGGGAAAGATCGCCCGCGGCGTATCGTGCGCCCACAGCTGCAGCAGCTCGGCGTCCGTGAACACGCCGAGGTCATGGAGATACTGCACCTCGACCTTCGAGTCGTCGCGATAGCTGTCGCTGCCGATTGCGAGGTGGACGCCGGCGCGACGCAACGTGGCGAGGTTGCGCCTGTGCAATGCGTCGAGCGCGCGCCGCGTCAGGCTGTCGGGCCCTGATGGATCAAGCGCGGCGGCGCCGCCGAGCGTCGTCACGACGACCACGCTGCGACGCGCTGCCGCGCGTGCGTCGTCGTCGGTGAGGGTGAACCGCACCGCGTCAGGCAGCCGCTCCTGTTCGTTGCCGCGACACGAAGCGACGCGGCGTGCGCCCGCCTGACGACGTCAGGCAGCAGCGCGGGATCGAGGCCGCGCCACCCGAACGTCGTCGTATCCCTTGCATGCTCCGCGTATTCCTCGGAATACAGCAGGTACACCTTTATGAAGTCCGGCTTCTGCGCCACGATCGCCGGCCATTTCGCCTCCAGCTCGGCGCTGTCGCTTACCGTCCAGTAGAAGGCGCCTTCGCCGTCGGCCTCGGTCCAGATCCCGCGCCCGATGTTGCGATGCACCAGTTCGATCGGGTGTCCGCCCGATCCCGTCAGGCCACCGTTGGCGAAGGCGACATCCACACTCAGTGGCGTGTCGACTTTCCCGGCCAGCGCCGCTCGGCTGCGGGGAAGAATGTTCGGATTCTCCACGTAGAACACGCCGTCGCGCAGGTAACGCGTGATGAGAGCGTCCACGCGAGACGATGCCTCGACGTTATGATTGTGCGCTTCGCCGAATGGTGGGACCACGAAGCCGCCGCGAAGGTCGACCGTCGAATCGGCGCGTCCTCGAATGCGATCGCGCAGCGCCGCCCCGACTACATACCGCGGCTCGGCGACGAATCGCCCACCGGCGAGCCAGCGCCCGTTCAGGAAAGCGATCGTTTGCTCACGCGCCGTGGCTTCGCCGGTCGGCCTCACTCGCGTACACGCGATCGCGGTGAGCGCGGCGATGCTGACTGTGAAGTATCCGGCGGCACGCATCGACCGGGAGCGCGCGAGCATTACGCGCTGAATTGGCGCAGGTGGTGATCGATGTGCTTGTACATCAGCACGGCCCACTCATCCGGCCTGAGCGGCCCGAAGAAAGCATGCGGGTGCGTCGTGCACCCGGCTGGACCAGCGGCGGCGAAACGGTCGATCAGCGACGACAGCCGTTGCCGACCGGCATCGAAGTCAGGCTGGTCGCCCACCATCAGCTCCTTCGCCGTTGGTGAGTTCCGGCGCATCGGGGCGTCGTCGCCCAGCGCGAGCGGCTTGATCACTCGGCCGATGAGCCGCCCGACGAACGCACGAGGCGGCCGCAGCTCACCGGTCGCCATCTGCATCCCACGCGCGCAGTGCACGACCGCCTGCGCCACGCTCATTTTCCCCCACTGACGCGGGCTGTCGGCACCGAGGCGCTGGAGCCGGTCCTTGATTTCAGCGACCGAGCTCGCTTCAAAGAGATTTTTCATCCCGAGATCTAGGATTCGGCGCGTCGCCGGTCAAGACTCGCCGAGACTCGCCAGCGCGCTCGCTGCCTAACGCCGGGCTCCGTCGCTCGCACCGTGCAGCGTCGCCGCGACGAAGCTGCGCACTCGCTGCTCGTCCGTCTCTTCCCAGGCATCTTCGTCGGCGGGCAGTGGCTTGCGGAAACTGAGCGCTCGATCGCGCGACCGCGCTCCGTTCCGCGCGGTACGCGTGAGCCGCACGTGGACCTCTCGCACGCCACTCGCCGCCACGACGCGCTGCACGTTGTCCTCGCGTACCCCGCCGCCGGCGATCACGACCAGCCGTTCGCCTGCCCGTCGCACCAGCTGCCCCAGCGTCGCCGCGCCTTCGAGTGCGGTCGGTGCTCCACCGGACGTGAGTACTCGCTTCACTCCGGCGCCGGCGAGAAGCTCGAGCGATGCCTCGAGATCGCGCGTTAGGTCGAAGGCGCGATGAAAGCTGACGGGAATTCCGCCTGCCGCGTCAACGAGATCGCGCACGAGATCGACATCGACCTCGCCGTCGGCGCGAAGGCCGCCGGTCACGATCCCATCAGCGCCCAGCGCGCGTGCGGCCTCGACATCGCGCCGCATCACGTCGCGCTCGGCCGCCGAGTAGCAGAAGCCGCCGCCGCGCGGACGAATCATGACGAACATCGGGATCGATACGCTCGCCTTGCATGCGGCGATCATCCCCGCACTCGGCGTCGTGCCGCCGTCGAACAGCGCGTCGCACAGCTCGACGCGTCGCGCGCCGCCGCGTTCGGCCGCGAGCGCCGACTCCACCGAGTCGACGCAAGCCTCGACGAGAATCGGCGCGGCGGACGCGCTCAACGCCGCACGGCCGACGCGTTGAGCGTTGCGGCCGCGCGGATGAGTGTCTTCAGCGCCTGCTCGTTGATCTCGTCGCCTTCGCGGACGTCGATCGCGCGCCGGGTGTTGCCGTCGAGACTCGAGTTGAAGAGTCCCGCCGGGTCGGCGAGCGCGGCACCCTTGGGGAACGTCAGCTTCACCACGCTCTTGTACGTCTCACCGGTGCAGATCAATCCGTCGTGCGACCAGACCGGTACGCTCCACTTCCACTCCTCGACCACCTCGGGGTCCGCCTGCCTGATCAACGTGCGGAGCCGGGAGAGCATTGCGCCGCGCCAATCGCCGAGCTCCTCGATCCGGCTATCGATCAGTCGTGAGGCAGACACACCGTCTTTCGGCGCGCTCGTCCTCGCGGCCGTTGGCTTCGCGGTTTTCTTCTCCGCGGCCTTTGGCGTCGCGGTCTTCTTCTTCGCGGCAGCCTGCTTCCTCGGACCAGCGTTAGGCATCGGTCGCCTCCGTGCCGAACCGCTGTCGCGCCCGCGCCTGGGCCTTCTGTCGCTCCACGTCGCGGTCCCGCGGCGGCGCCGAGCTCTCGAACGCATGAAGCATCCGGCGCGCAGCCGCCGCGACATCATCGACGGCCTGGTTGAAGGCCAGCTCGTTGGCTCGCGATGGGCGCGTCGATCCGCTCAGCTTGCGCACGAACTGCAGCGCTGAGGCGCGGATCTCGTCCTCTGTCGCCGGCGGCTCGAAGTTGGCCAGCGTCCTGATGTTCCGACACATCCCGACTTACCTCGGTGAATTGTACCTGTGAACGAGTCCTCGCCGGCGACCGTCCGTTGCCGCGTGGCGCTAACCGCCGCGTTTGAAGAACTGCACCGCACGCTCGTGCTTTTCCGCGGCCGCGCGAGTCTTGAAGGTGCCCAGGTTCCGGCGTTTTCCCGTCTTCGGGTTCTTCTTGCGCGAATACAACCGATACTCGCCCGACTTGAGCTTGCGGATCATCGATGCCTCGATGTGAACGGCCCTGCGGTTGGACCGCGAATGATCAGCACTTCACCGGTTCGAGAGCAGCCTTGTCAGCTCGAACCGGATCACCGCGAAGAACATGAAGACGACTCCGGCCATCGCCCACGCGGCGGAGCTGAGCAGGACGGTGGCGAAAGAACTATCCGGCCGTCGGCGTACGCGCCAGTGCAGTGCCGCAGCGGTCGGCACCAGCGTGACGCCGACTACTGCGGCGTAGAACAGGAAGAGGTTCGAGGGAAACCGCGACGCACCCGGCGCCGATGCGGCGTGACGCAGCGCGACTGTGGAGCGAAGCACGCCGAGCGCTGCCACGACCAGCATCGAGAACAACCATGCACTCAGGAGCATCCAGATCCCGTGTTGCTTCACCGGCTGCCACCAGACGACGCCGAACAACGCGCCGAGGGTGCCGGCAACCACCAACATCAGAAGCAGCACGCCGATGATCGCGACAATCATTGATGACGACAGTTCAAGATCGCGATCGAGCGGCTTGCTCGTACATAGCGGCTAGGCATCTTCGCCAGAGCTCGAGCGGCCACCGAAAGGCTTCCGGCGCTCGCCCTTCTTCGGCGCCGTGGAAGGAGGGCGGTGTGAACCCGACGCCTTCCCCGTGCCTCGCTCGACTGTCCCGGGCTTGTCGGACCCTCCACCCGGTCGCCGCTTTCGGCCCTGCTTGCCGCCCTTCATCGGTGCTCGTGTCGATCGGACCGCGTGCGGTCGCGCGCGGTGCGGACGTCTCGAAAGCGGGTGTTGTCGCTGAGGCGCAAGTCGCCGGTGAGACTGTCCTCGCGCACGGTGAAGGACCAGACACCGCGCGGAATACTGCACGTGAGCCGGCCACTCGATGAAGTGAAGCGGCAGGCGAGGACGCCCATCTCCTGTTCCTCACCGCCGACGATCTTCCGCGCGTCGACGGTCACGCTGTCAGCAGCGTGCATTGGCGTGATCCGGTACACGACGATCTCGTCGTGGCAGGCCGACCGGTGAACGAGGCACGTCGAGGTGCCGCGCCACGTTCCCGTGGGCGGCGCAACCGCGGCCGGTCGCGATGCCGATTGCGCGCTCGCGCCGCGCACGATCACGCTCACGAGGGCGAGAGCGGCAGGTTGAAATTTCATGGCGACGAATGCTCCATTCTGCGGCGCTACGGTATTCATCGACGATACCGCATCTTCGATCTACGCGGCGTTCACCGGCCAGGCAACCCTGTCATCAGCACCTCGTCCGCGAGCCCCTTCGACCTGCTCTTCCTCGTCTCGTTCCTTGGCGGGGCTGTCACTCTCGTCGTCGTCGCGGTCGCGGCTCGGGGGCGCCGCGCGCGGAGCTACACGCTGCTCCGGCGACTGGGCATCGGCGCCGCGGCGTATTTCACTGTGCTGCTGCTCGTCTCCGCTTTCACGCCGCAGCGATTCCTCGCCGTCGGGAACGAGGAATGCTCGGACGACTGGTGTATCGCCGTCCAGGCAGTCCATCGCGAGAGCACCAGTACCGCCGTCGACTACGAGGTGACCTTTCAACTGGCGAACCATGCGCGGCGAGTCGCGCAGCGAGAACGATTTGTCGCCGTGGACCTGCGCGACCGGCGTGGACGACAGTATGCCCCCGTGACCGATGCCAGCGCGGTGCCGTTCGACACGCTGCTGCTGGCGGGAGAAACGCTGACAGCGGTCCGGCGATTCCTCGTCCCGGCCGTCGATGCGGCGATCGTCGGGCTCGTCGTCGAGCGCTCAGGTGGCGGACGCTTCCCAGGATGCTGCATCATCGGCGACGAAGGCAGCTTCTTCCATCGGCGGACAATCGTGAAGCTGGACTGACGCCGAACGACGGCGACGCCTGACGCGTCGAGCCAGCCTGCCGGGAGTTGCTGCGAGCGAGTGCAACGAGCTGGTGATTCAGCGACGCAGCACAGCCTCGCCTGTCCGCGGGTTTGTCAACGTGACATTCTCGAGCGCCTGAATTCGCCAGATGCCTTCCCGGCGTGTGACCACCGCCAGGATCAGCGTATCGATGTCATGTGCGCCCGCCGGGTGGGCCGGACCGATGCGCAGTCGACTCCAGAAGTTGATGACCACCACGCCGTCGCCGACAGAGGTGGCGTCGATCAGTTCGTTCTCAATGATCGAGTCACGATAGATCGTCTCATGGATCGGTCGATGGAGGGCGACAATTTCATCGACGCCGCGCACGTAGTGCGCGAACCGATTGACGAAGGTCGCGTCCTCGTGAAACAGCGCGCCAAACGCCGTCATGTCGTGCGCATTCCACGCGGATTGGAATGCCGCCGGCGCGTCTTCAGGATGCGTCATCGGTATCATGATTTCTCACGGATCTGCGTCACGCCATCTGCCATGATTCACGAGTCGGCAGCGGATGCATGATTCGCCGTCGTTAGGCATCGCCGGTGCGACGAGGCACGGTGGCCCGGTCGTCTGGAAGCCGCAGCGGTCCTGGCTCGGTTCCCTCGCCATGCCATCGCAATGGAGTCACGGCTCGGCCGGCTTCGCGGACGTCCACGCCGCCGCGGTCAGACACGCGGTGATCGCAATAGAGAACGCGACCGGTATGGCGAACAGATATCGCCAGCTCACGACCGTTATGGCGGCAAAGGCGAGGGCGAACGCCCACACGGTGCCGCGCATGAGCGCCAACGTCGCAGCGGGAAGGCTGCCCAGCTGCCAGGCCAATATCGCCGCGAAGAGATAGAACACGCCGACAGAGAATCCTGCCGCGACGAAGAGGTCCCAGTACGTGCGACTAAATCCCTGCACGTCGAAGTGAATGGACCGCATCGACGTGAGCAGAGCGCCGACCCCCCACGTCGGATCTGACTGGCGAAAGCCAAGCGTATGACCTGCCGCAAACAGGAGCAGAAGCGCAGCAGCGATTCGGTAGAACACTGATGCTTTCATTTCTTCCCTCCGGACATTGGGGTGGCGGATGCCCTCGCCTGCGGGGTCGGTTTATGACCTCTCCCAGCTTCAGCGATCGCTGGGGCGCGGCGCGTGGATCGGCGCGGTCTCAGCGACTCGGGATCACGTTCGCATGGCGCACAAGCAGCCGCCACCGCCCTTTTCCTTCTTCCGGATGTTGGTGGAGCGTCGCCGTATCGTCTGGCCGGCAACGAGGCCCGCACTCGGCGCATCGCTGAACGGTTGCACCTTGTTATTCGGCGCATTGACGGCCAGCTGGTCGGACCACAGCCATTCGAGGGCGGCGCTTTCACGAGTTCCAATACTTAGGTATTTACAAAAGTATTCGACGGTTGTAGTATCCGTCGAGCAGGTCGGATAACCCGAGCATCTGGATGGTGTCGGACATGATTCAATCCGCAGCCGCTGATGAGATCTTTCATGCCCTGGCCAACCCGACCCGGCGGAAAGTCCTCGAGCGATTGTCCGTCGGACCGGCCACCGTCAGCGAGCTGGCGGCACCGTTCGACATGCAGCTTCCGTCGTTCGTGCAGCACCTCTCGCTGCTCGAACAGAGCCGGCTCGTAAAGTCGAAGAAGCGCGGACGAGTGCGGACGTATGAGATCGCACCCGAACGATTCAGGGTCGTTGAAGACTGGCTCACCGCGCGTCGTCAGCTGTGGGAAGCTCGATTGGACCGGTTCGACCACTACGTCAAACAACTCAAGGAGAAGGAATGACAACCATGAGCGAGCAGTTCACCCTCGATCCGAAGCTCGATTTCGCCATCGAGCGGTTCATCGACGCTCCGACGAGGCTCGTCTGGGAAGCGTTGACGAAGCCGGAGCATCTGAAGGAGTGGTACATGCCGAAGGCCTGGGGGCGTGTGTCGCGAGCAGAAATCGACCTGCGACCGGGCGGCACCATCCGCATCGACATCGCAGTCGGAGACGGCCGCGAGGTGCCCAACCTCGGCTGCATCCTCGAAGTCATCCCGATGGAGCGACTCGTCTGGACGTCGATGTTGTTCCCCGGCTATCGCCCGGCCGTCTTCGACGACATTCCGATCACCGCCATCATGACGATGGAAGCCGTCGGCAAAGGCACGCGCTACGTCTTCACGGCGCTGCACCGGGATGAAGCGGACCTCACGAAGAACAAGGAGTCGGGCTTCTATCAGGGATCCGAGATCGCCGTCGAACAGCTCGTGGAGCACGTGCTCTCGATGAGGTAGTAGTTCGATGGGCACGGACGGGCGTCAACACGCATCTCGGCACTGCAGAGGATGCGTGTTGTCTGCCTTACTGACGCACGTAGCGCAGGTGTGTGGCGGCCGGACCATCGAGAACCCTGTCGATGCGAAACTGCGGCGTGGGCTCGCGCAGGTTCTCGAAGAGGCGCCGCCCGCTGCCGAAGAACACGGGTGCCAATGCGATCTCCATCTCGTCAACGACACCGAGGTTCAGGTACTGCTGGATCACATCCGCTCCACCCGCGATGCGAACATCGCGACTGCCAGCGGACTTTCGAGCCAGCTCCAGCGCACGCTCCGGCCCGTCGTTGATGAAGTAGAACGTCGTCCCACCCGGACGCGCCCAGGGTTCACGCTTCTCATTGGTGAGGACGTACACCGGCGTGTGAAACGGAGCCTCGTCCGGCCAGGAGATCTCGCCCTGGTCGAACATCCGCTTGCCCATGATGTTGGCGCCGATGCGCTCCGTCGTGCTCCGAACCAGGTCATTGACCGGGCCGGTCTCTCCCCCTGGTCCGAAGTTGAGGTTCTTGCGGAAGTACTCCTGGTTGACGAGCCAGCCCATGAGCGCACCCCACTTGGCGCCCCAGTTCTTGTACCCGGGGTTCTTCATGGTCATGCCTTCCGGTGCCATGTAGCCATCGAGGCTGAGTCCAATGCTGACGAATACCTTGCTCATGATTTTCCTTGCGAATGTTCCGTTGCGTGCCTAACGGCTGGAGCCTGGCCGCGGTCGAGTGGTGATGCCTGTCGCCCCCGGCTCTAGTCCGCGACCAGCTCGACGGAAGCGACGGCGGCCGCCGAGCTTGTGACGGCCTGTTCGGCCTCGACCGCCGTTGGCGCCCGTGACCCCCAGTTGCTGACACTCACCACGTCATACACAAGCTCGCGCCCGGGCCGAGAGGCGTCGACTTCATAGAGCCAGACGAGTGCCTCGAAGCCGTCCTGCCACCGGACGAGCAGGTGCCGCCGCTCAAACAGCTTGAGAACTGCAACCTGCACGGGCGATACCTCGCGATGCCTGGTGTTGTCCAACGCATGGAGCGGAGCTGCAGGCGACTATATCGGTCGATGATCCGTCGAGGCGTTGTCAGAGCCGGCGGTCCACTGTCGATTGGCCAGCACCACGGAAGTCTCGATCTGACGTTGTGGAATCGACCAGTATGTCCTGAGGAGACGGCCCGTCTCGTTGCCTGGAATCAAGGTGAATCCATTGCGCTGGTAAAAAGCGATCGCCCACGCGGCGTCCGCCCAGGTCCCAATCAATATCGGCTTGGTGGTGTGCGCCTCGATGTGATGCAGGAGTGTGCGCCCCACGCCGGTACGCTGTCGGGTGGGCGAAACGTATGCGTGGCGAACCAGTGTGACGTCGCCCCGATCCTGAACCGCCATCACTCCCAGCACGTCTCCGCTCTCCTCAGCGACCGAGAACTCCACGCCATTCGCGATCTCACGAGACAGCTCGTCCGCGGACATGTAGGGTTCATGCCACTGGTCGTCCGGTATGACCCCTCGATAGGCTCGCGCCGCCTGGTTGATGAGCGCGAGGATGTGAGGGAAATCGGCGGGTACGCTTTGACGGATGAACATCGTCGTGATCAACGGCCGCGGGATTGGAGCTCAGCTGCAAGCTCGCAGCCCCGGAGGCGTGGATGCGGAAGTGACGCGCGTCCTCACACCCGGGTTCGGGCGATCCCGTCCCGGATCGCCGCTTCGAGCACGGGGAGGTTGATGTTGCGGAGTGTGCTGAACTTGATGCAGTACCCCGTCACACTCGCCTTGCCGAGTTGACCGCCATAGGTCTGATCGAGGTATGCCTTGTCATCGAGCCCCATGATGTAGACGGAGATTCCGCCCGTGTTGGCGCTCAGGCCGATCTGATAGAACTCCCGGGTTCGCCCATCGGCGTAGGTGATGGTCCGGACTCCATAGCCGATGTTCGGGTTGGACACCGTCCGACCGCCCTCGTCCTTCCCGTCGAGGAACCACAAGCGGCAGTCGGGCATCAGCGTCAGCATCATGCCGTGCAACGTCTGCATGTCACCGCGCTTGCGCTCCGGCTGAGCGGCCAGGTAGTCGTCGATCTGCTTGCGCACGTTCATTCTTGCTCCGTTCCTGCTGATACGTTCACGGCTCCTGCACCGCCTAACGTCCAGGGCTGAGCTGCAAAGCATGTTTCAGCGACGCGAGTGCAGCGCGCGTGTCGACTGGCCTCTGTCACGTTCAGCGATCGATGGACGCCGACGCGATACTCCCGGTGGGCATCCGCCGGCCGCACCCCAACCGAGCCTATCGGGAAAAGCTCTACCCGAGTTCCTCGGCGAGCCCGATGAGAATGCCTTCGGGGCCGCGAATGTAGCAGAGGCGATAGGACTGTTGGTACTGCACTACGTCGCCCACAAGCTGCGCGCCACGCGTACGTAGCCTGGCGAGCGTCTCGTCGAGGTCGGCCACGGCGAACATGACACGCAGGTAGCCGAGAGCGTTCACAGGAGCAGTCCGATGATCCGCCACGACCGGCGGGGTGAGGAATCGCGAAAGCTCGAGCCGACTGTGGCCATCCGGGGTGACCAGCATGGCGATCTCGACACGCTGGGTGCCCAGTCCAGTGACACGTCCCGCCCATTCTCCCTCGATA
>JBJMNK010000026.1:0-11866 GCA_045804265.1 Gemmatimonadaceae bacterium
ACCGAGGACACGGAGGTCGAGTTCGTGCCGTCGTAGTCGACACCGAGCCCGCCGCCGACGTCGACGTGCGTGATGTTGACGCCCATCGAGCGAAGCTCGGCGTAGAAGCGCGCGATCTCCTGCAGCCCGTGCTTGATGTAGCGGATGTCGGTGATCTGGCTGCCGAGATGGAAGTGGATCAGCCGGAGCACGTCGAGCCTGCCTAACGCAGCGAACTTGTCGATCGCGCGCACGAGGTCGGCCGCGTTGAGCCCGAACTTCGACTTCTCTCCCCCGCTCTGCGCCCAGCGCCCGAACCCCGCCGACGCGAGCTTGATGCGGATCCCCGCCGTCGGCTCGACGCCCAGCTCGTCGGCGACGCGCAGCAGCGTGTCGATCTCGTGGATCTGCTCGATCACGATGAAGACCTGGTGCCCGAGCTTCTGCCCCATCAGGGCGAGGCGCATGAACTCCTCGTCCTTGTAGCCGTTGCAGACGATGAGGTGCTCGGTCGTCTCGCTCAGCGCGAGTACCGCCTGCAGCTCCGGCTTGCTCCCGCACTCGAGGCCGACCCCGTGCGCCTTGCCGTACTCGACGATCTCCTCGACGACATGGCGCTGCTGGTTGACCTTGATCGGGTAGACGGTGGTGTAGCCGCCCTTGTACGAATATTCCTCGATGGCGCGGATGAACCGCTCGCTGAGCGACTCGATGCGCGAGCGAAGGATGTCCGAGAACCGCACGAGCACGGGAAGCTGGACCCCCTGCTGCTCGAGGTCCGTCGCCAGCTCATGGAGATCGACCTCGCGCGCTGCATCGTTCCGGTCGGGGCGCACGACGACATGTCCCTTGTCGTTGATGTCGAAAAATCCCGCGCCCCACCCTTCGATGTTGTAGAGCGCCCGTGCCGCCTCGATCGACCACCCCGCCGCGGTAGCCTCGACCGGTTCCGCCTGAATCTTCGTCGCCATGGACGGAAGATAGAGCCAGTCGGGGGCGAGGGGTACCGATCTTGGAACACTCTCGGCCACGGTCGGCGGATCGGTGCGCGATGCGGTCCTCAGCGCGACTATTGCTGATCGGTTCTTCTGAGCCGCCGGCTTCCTGGTATGTCGGCGATGGTCCTCAGCATCCGGGTGTCGTGACAGTCTATTTCTCCGAGACACCGAGGCACCGAGTCCGCCGAGGCCAGCCCCGCCGGGGCTGAGCGGTCCGCACCAGCCCGAGACATCTTGGGGCACGCGGGGCGAGGCCATCTCGCCCACTTGCCCGAAAGCTGTTCGGCCGCAGCGCAACGACACTAGTTCGATGTGCCGGCCTCGGTACCCTCGGTGCCTCGGTGTCTCACAAAGTCAGACTCTCCGAAGTACGGACGCTGAGGACCATGGCCGACATACCAGGAAGCCGGCGGCTCAGAAGAACCGGTCAGCAATAGCGGCGCAACTCTACGGATACAGCGTCTCGACCCGCCACCGCAATCCATCGCGGATGTACCGGTGCCTAACGTGCAGGCGGCTCGGCATGTTCTTCCAGAACTCGATGAACGCCGGCGTCAGGCGCCAGCCGCCCCAGTGGGGCGGGCGTGGCACGTCCCGCCCCTCGAACTTCTGCTCGAACTCGGCCACTCGCCGCTCGAGCTCTCCCGGCGGGTCGATCGGGCGGCTCTGGCGCGAGGCCCAGGCGCCGATCTGGCTGCCGCGCGCGCGCGACGCGAAGTACGCGTCCGACTCCTCGGCCGACGTTCGCTCGACCGCGCCCTCGACACGAACCTGGACCTCGAGTGGCTGCCAGTGGAAGCAGAGCGCGGCCTTTCCCGTCGCGCTCAGCTCGCGTCCTTTCCGGCTGTCGTAGTTCGTGTAGAAGACGAAGCCGCGGTCGTCCACGTGCTTGATCAGGAGGATGCGCACCGACGGCTGCCCGTCCGCCGACACCGTGCCTAACGCGAAGGCGGTCGGCTCGGGGAGGAGCACGCGGTCCACCGCCCGCGCTGCGGCCAGCAGGGCGTTGAAGCGGGCGATCGGGTCGGCCGCCGGACGTTCCTCGGCGTCGCGGGTGCTGTCGATCATCCGATCGCCCTCCGCTCGAAGCTGCGGATGCCGAGGATCCAGAAGATCGCGCATATGACGACCAGCGCGACGATCGAGATCGCCAGCGGCATGTGTGGCACGCTCGGCGTCAGCGCGCCGCGCATCCCCTCGGCGACGTACACCAGCGGGTTGACCAGCACCGCGTACTTCATGACCGGGACCGCGCTGAGCCCCGCCCACGGGTAGTAGGCACAGCCGAAGAAGAGCATCGGCGCGATGATGACGCTGAACATCAGCCCGATCTGCTGCGGCGAGATCGCGGTGCCGAGCAGCAGGCCTAACGCTGAGAACGCGGTCGCCCCGAGGATCACGATCAGCACCACGACGGGAAACTGCGACAGCGTCAGCCCGGGGATCGGCCCCATGATCAGCCGCGCCACGGGAAGGACGAAGCCGGCCGAGATGAATCCCTGCAGCACGCCGGCGACGATCTTCTCGGCGCCGATCAGCCGCGTCGGCACCGGCGCCAGCAGCCGGTCCTCGATCTCGTTGGTCCAGCCGAAGTCCTGCACCATCGGCAGCGCGACCGCCTGGATGCTGGAGAACGTCAGGCTGATCGCGAGGATTCCCGGGAGCAGCGTCGCCGTGTAGCCGCGCTGCATGAAGCCCATCTTCGGCAGCAGGAAGCCGAAGACGATGATGAAGAGCAGCGGCTGCAGCGTGGTGCGGATCAGGAAGAACGGCAGCTCTTTCCGCGCGACGCGCATGTCGCGGTGCAGCAGGGCGAGGAACACCCCCGAGCGGCTCACGCGCTGCATCGCGCTCCGCTCCGCGGCCATGGCGACGGCGCTCACTCGAATCCTCGCCCGGTGAGCGAGATGAACAGCGTCTCGAGGCTTGGCTCGCGCAGCGAGATGTCCTTGACCGCGCGGCGTTCACCCTCGGCGGCGCGGATCAGTCCCGGGATCGCTTCACCGCCACGCGTCGAGTATGCGCGCAGCGTCACACCGTCGGCCTCGGCGCGCTCGACTCCCGCCACGCGCCCCGCCGCATCGACGACGCTCGACGCATCGCCGTCGAGCGTGAGAAGGATCAGTGTCCCGCCCGGTGCTCGCTCCTTGAGCGCGTCAGGCGAGTCGAGCGCGAGCAGCTTCCCCCGGTCGACGATGCCGAGCCGGTCGCAGAGCTGGTCGGCTTCCTCCATGTAATGCGTCGTCATGACGATGGTGCGTCCCTCGGCGTGCAGCTCGCGCAGGATCTCCCAGAGCCCGAGTCGCGCCTGCGGGTCGAGTCCGACCGTCGGTTCGTCGAGGAAGATCACCGTCGGCTCGTGGATGAGCGCGCGCGCGATCATCAGCCGCTGCTGCTGCCCGCCGGAAAGCTGCTCGACCTTCGCCCGCGCCTTGTCGGCGATACCGAGCGTCTCGAGCAGCCGGTTGGCGCGCGCGGTCGCCTCGCCGCGCGCGACACCGAAGTACGCGGCATGGAAGACGAGGTTCTCCATCACGTCGAGGCTGCGATCGGGGTTCGGTCGCTGCGGCACGACGCCGATCCGCTGCCTGACGCTGGCCGCGCGCTCGACGACGTTTTCTCCCGCGACCGAGGCACGCCCGCCGCTCGGGCGGATGCGCGTCGTCAGGATCCCGATCGTCGTCGACTTCCCCGCACCGTTAGGCCCGAGCAGCCCGAAGAACTCGCCGGCCGGGATCTCGAGATCGAGCGCCTGCAGCGCGACGATCTCGCCCCCCGCCGCGCCGTCAGGCGGTGCGCCGGTGGCGCCGCGCCCGATCTGCGCCGGTCCCGGCGGCCCCGCGCGCTTCTTGCCGTTAGGCGCCGCGTAGACCTTGCGCAGCCCTTCGGTGTGGATCGCCGGTACCTGCGCCGCGACGGTCACGCTTCCGGCGTGGTGAAGCGGACGCAGACGGGAACAGGCAACGCGAGCGTGTGGCCGGTCGATGCGAGCTTGCCCGTCGTGCGGTCGATGCGCAGCGTGACGATGGAATCGGACTTCTGGTTGGCGACGAGGAGGAACTCGCCGCTCGGGTCGATCGCGAAATTGCGCGGCCAGTCACCGCCGGTGGACATGAGCTGGAGCGGCGAGAGCCGTCCCGTCGCGCCGTCGATGGCGAACGCCGCGATGCTGTTGTGCCCGCGATTCGACATGTAGAGGAAGCGGCCATTCGGGTGGACGTGAATGTCGGCCGGCTCGTTGACGCCGGCGACACTCGCGGTGGTCGCGGTGTTGGCGCCGTCGAGCGCGAGACCTTCGCTCACCGCGGGCACCGTCTGGAGTTCGGTGAGCGCGCCGCTCTTCGCGTCGTACTGGAACGCGGTCACCGTCGAGGCCAGCTCGTTGGTGACATAGAGGACGCGACCACCATGACCGAATGCGAGGTGGCGCGGTCCCGCACCCGGTGCGAGGACGCCCTCCGCCGCCGCGGTGGTCGTGAGCGTTCCCGACTTCGCGTCGAACGGGTAGACCATCACGCGGTCGATCCCGAGGTCGGCGACGAGCACGAACCTGTTCGCCGGATCGGTGATCGCGCAGTGCGCGTGCGGCCCTTCCTGCCGCTCCTTGTTCGGCCCGGTGCCCTTGTGCTGGATGATCGCGCTCGCCGCGCCGATGCCGCCGCCGGCGTGGATCGGGAACATCGCGACGTTTCCGCTCCCGTAGTTCGCGACGAAGAGGGAGCGACCGGTGCGGTCGGTCGATGCATAGCAGGGAAAGGTGCCACGCGTCTCCTCGTGGCCGAGCTGGTGGAGGCTGCCTGACGATGCCGTGCGACGGAACGCGGTCGCGCCGCCAGCGGGGCGACCGGCGGCATCGCCGACTTCGTTCACCGCGTACAAGGACCGGCCGTCACGCCCGAGGATGACGAACGACGGATTCGTCGTTTCGGCGGCGACGCCAACGATGGTCAGCGCTCCCGTCGCCGCGGACATGCGCAGCTGGTAGACGCCCTTGCTGCGTCCGTCGTCGGTGTAGGTCCCGATGTACAGCATCCGGTCCGCCTTCAGCTCGTCGTCAGCATCGGCCCGCATCGGGCGCGGCATCGCCAGCCCGGCGATGCCTAACGCGGAGAGCGCGACGAAGTCGCGGCGCGAAAGCTGGTCGCCGTCGCGCGGGCTCACGGCGTGCTCCCGGGCAATTCCCACACCCGCAGCGGAGCGTCGAGCACGGCACGCTGCACCGCATCGGCGACGACGCGCCGCAGCGGCCCCACCTTCGCGTTGTCGCGCGACGGATCGACGCGGTTCGTCAGCAGCACGACGAAGAGCTGCTTCTCGGGATCGGCCCAGATCGAGGTGCCGGTGAAGCCGGTGTGGCCGAAGCTCCGCATCGAGAAGTACTGCCCGGCGCTCGACCGCGGCGACGGCGTGTCCCAGCCGATCGCGCGTGATTCGTCCCGGCTCTGCCGGGCGGTCCAGCGGGCGATCGTCTCCGGGCGAAGGATGCGCGTCCCGTTGTACTCGCCGCCGTTGAGCAGCATCTGGGTGAAGACGCCGACGTCGCGGGCGCTGGAGAAGAGCCCGGCGTGGCCGGCGACCCCGCCTAACGCCCAGGCGTTCTCGTCATGCACCACCCCCCAGACCTGCCCGCCGCGGAATTCCTGGATCTCGGTCGCCGCGATCCGCGGCTTGAGCGACCCGGGCGGGTTGAACATCGTGTCGTGCATGCCTAACGGTCCGAAGACCCGTTCGGCGACCAGCGTGTCGAGGGTCTTGCCGGTGAGCCGCTCGATCACCAGCTGCAGCACGATCATGTTCCAGTCGGAGTACGTGTACGCCTCGCCCGGCTTGGTCACCACGGGCTTGGCGTTGATCGCCCTGATGTACGCCTCGCGACCCTTCATGTCGCGATAGAGGAACTGGTTCTGCCGCATCCCGCTCGTGTGCAGCAGCAGCATGCGGATCGTGATCGGTGCCTTGTCGGGGGCGTCGAACTCCGGGAGGTAGCTGACGACGGTGTGATCGAGGTCGAGCTTTCCCTCTTCCTCGAGCATCATCGCCGCGGTGGTCGTCGCGATCACCTTGGTCAGCGAGGCCATGTCGTAGAGCGTGCTGTCGGTCGCCGCCGGCGCACCGGGCGCCCAGTCGGTGTGTCCCCACCCGTGGGTGTAGACGATCCGCCCATGATGTCCGATCGCGACCGCGATCCCCGGCGACGCGTGGTCGGCGATCGCCGCATTCATGATCGAGTCGAGCTGCGCCGGCAGCGCGGCGCTGATTCCTGCCGACTCGAGCGCGCTGACGGGCGCGGGTGCGTGGGTCGGCGTCGACGCCCGGGGACAGCCGGGGAGCGAGAATAGCGCGACGACGGCGACGGAATTCAGTGCGCTGGTGCGTGACATGGATCGAGCGGCGGGAGGCCGCGCATCGGCGGCTGAATTTCTTGCGGGGGTCGGTCCGCGAACATACTCTTGCGGCGCCTGTCCAATCAAGCGTGCTGCGCGCCGCGCATCGCTGCGCCGCGCGCGGCACGCACCCCTCGCGCACGCCTCGCGCCACTCGCCATCCTGTCATGCGCCGACCGAAATCGCTCAGTCACGCCGCCTTCGCGACCGCCTTCCCGCTCGTCCTCGCGTTCGCGCTCGCGACGGCTGCTCCATCACCGCTCCAGGCACAGCAGGCCTCGCCCCTCGCGGCCACCGCGATCCTGCTCCGCCCCGACCGCGTCTTCGATGGCGCCGACATCCATACTGGGTGGACGGTGCTCGTCCGCGGCGAGAAGATCGAGCGCGCCGGTCCCGCGGCGCAGGTCGGCACGCCGGCCGACGCGCGGGTCATCGACCTCCCCGGTTCGACCGTGCTGCCGGGGTTGATCGACGCGCACTCGCACATCCTGCTGCACCCGTACAACGAGACGTCGTGGAACGACCAGGTGCTGCACGAGCCGCTCGCGCTGCGCGTCGCGCGCGCGACCAACCATCTTCGCGCGACGCTCGACGCCGGCTTCACCACCCTTCGCGACCTCGGCACCGAGGGCGCGGCGCAGGCGGACGTCGGTCTCAAGCAGGCGGTCAATCAGGGGATCATCCCCGGCCCGCGGCTGATCGTCGTCACCCGCGCGATCGTCGCCACCGGCAGCTACGGGCCGAAGGACTTCGATCCGCGCTGGGACGTGCCGCAGGGCGCGGAGGAAGCCGACGGCGTCGAGGGGGTGACGCACGCCGTCCGCTCGCAGATCGCCAACGGTGCCGACTGGATCAAGCTGTACGGCGACTATCGCTGGGGGCCTAACGGTGAGGCGCGCCCGACCTTCAGCATCGAGGAGCTTACCGCCGCGGTCGAGACCGCGCGCAGCAGCGGGCGCCCTGTCGCGGTGCACTCGACCACCGCCGAAGGAATGCGCCGGGCGATTCTGGCCGGCGTCGAGACGATCGAGCACGGCGACGACGGCACCCCGGAAGTCTTCCGGTTGATGGCCGAGAAGCACGTCGCACTGTGCCCGACCGTCGCAGCGGGGGATGCGATCCTTCAGTACCGCGGCTGGAAGAAGGGCGTCGATCCCGATCCGCCGTCGATCGTCGCCAAGCGCGCCAGCGTGAAGGCCGCGATCGCCGCCGGCGTCACGATCTGCAATGGCAGCGACGTCGGCGTCTTCACCCACGGCGACAACGCCCGCGAGATCGAGATGCTGGTCGATTACGGGCTGACGCCGACGCAGGCGCTCCGCGCGGCGACGTCGACGGATGCGCGCGTCCTGCACATGCAGGACCGCATCGGGTCGGTGGCGCCCGGGCTGCTCGCGGACCTGATCGCGGTGGACGGCGATCCCACGCGCGACATCACCGCGATCCGGCGCGTGTCGCTGGTGATCAAAGGCGGCACGATCTTTCGCGGACCTGTCCAGCGTTAGGCGACTGTGGGCGTCGCGACCGAGCGTCGCGGTTGCTCCGGGGCCGCGACTGCGTCAGGAACTGCGGGCGTCGCACCCGGGCATCGGGGTTTGCTCCGCGGACTTCGTCCGATCGTCGCTGCACCCCGACGCCCGGGCGCTCCTTCCGGTCAAGCTGACGCGGTGGGTCCCCTGTTCGCGCCACCGACAGCACGCGGCTCGCGCCGTGCCCGCACTCGCGCACACTGCTCGGCCGCGGAGCCTTCGCGCCGCGCTGGGCGCACGCGCGCCCGGCTTGTGCGCGGCGCCTGCTGCCCACTCGCCACGCCCGCGCTGGGTGCGGCGCGCGGAGCGTGGGGCGCGGACTGCGGACTGCGGACTGCGGACTGCGATGCGGACTGAGGGAGCAGCCCCGGGCCGGGGTGCAGCGACGATCGGACGAAGTCCGCGGAGCAAACCCCGGTCCGGGGTTGCGACCGCGACGCGCCAAGCCGCAGCTCGCAGTTGCCGCTGTCGGTCGCGACTGCCTAACGGCGGAACGTCAGGGCGCGACGATCAGGCGGCTGGCCAGGTCGCGCATCGCTTCGAGCGGGCCACCCGTGAACTCCATGCGCACGTCGTGCAGCTGCGCGTCGACCTGGGCGCCGTTCACGATCCGGAGGTACTGCGCGACGCTGAGGATGATCACGTACGTGTCCTCGACGTTGCGCGCGCGGTTGTTGGCGATGTCGATCCCGTTCCGCGACACGAGCGGGCCCGGGACCACGATCGGCACGCCGTTGTCGACGGTGATCGAGATGTCCGACGTACCCTCGCGATCGGACCTGACCGCGACGTCGGTCGCGCGGGTGAACTTCAACACCAGCGTCACGACCTCAGGCAGCGCCTTCATCTCGCGGCCCGCGAAGACGAAGCCCGTGCTCATCTCGACCGCGCGCACGTCGCCGCGCCGAATGAAGACGTCGCGTTGGTTCTCATTGAACGGCAGCGTCAGCGAGACGGAGCTCGAGTTCTCGTCGTCGTCGAAGCTGCTGTCGATCTGTCCCCAGTGCGTGAATTGGCGCCACGCCGGGATCGGCGGCAGCTTCGTCGCCACGGCGGCCGTCGCCGGCGCGGTGACGGCAGCAGTGACCGCAGCCGGAGTGTTCTGGGCGACGAGCGGCGACGCAACGAGCACGACCGCCGCAGCGGCGAGGGAATGCATGCGATTCATGAGGCAATCCTGGCGTGAAGTTGGACGCCCGGTCGGCGCCCGTATCCAGACGGTTTGCTCTCAGCCCACGCAACGGCCTCGACCGTTAGTGTGGCCGGCGATCGGGATCTCGGTAATGCGAGTATCGGTCGATCATCCGGCCAACTTGACGCATTCCCCCGCCATCAGCGGCGCAGTCGGTCAGCTTTCGTGTTTTCTCCGGGTCTCCCAGCCCTTCTTCGCCGCCCGGCTCCGCTCGGAGTGCGACTGCGAGTGACCGCCCTTCCGCTCCGGCGAATGGTCCTCGGACTTGCCGTATCCACCGCCGCCACGCTTCTCGCCCCCGTGATGCGTCGCGTTCACCGTCGCCCACGCGCGCCGCTCGGCCTCGTCCTTCGAGACCCCACGGCTCTCGTAACCTTCCTCGATGTGACGCTCCTGGCGCTTCTGCTTGTCCGTATAGGATGATTTGTCGCCTCTCGGCATCGCTCGCCTCCGGTGAAAGTCAACAGTCACCTCAGCTTTTTGCATCGGCCATGCCGACGGGCGCGTTCAGCGCCGTGAAGGTCGCTGCTGCGCGCGGATGATCTGCTTCGCGGCGCGCACCCCGCTGGCGATCGCGCCGTGCACGGTTCCGTTGCGTCCGCCACCATCGCATGCCTCGCCGGCGAAGAAGAGCGTGTCCTCGACCGCGCGGGCGAGTGTCTTCGCCGCCTCGCTGCCGCCGACCATCGAGTAGCTGTACGCGCCGCGGGCGAACGGGTCGCTCCCCCAGTCGTACGTCCACGCCTCGACGACGGCGCCGGCCACGTGCCGTCGCGTCAGGCCTAACGCTCTGGCCAGCGCTGCCACCGCCTCGTCGACTACACGTTCCGGCGGCTGGCCGACCATCGACGTCGCCCGCGGCCCGCCGGCCCAGGCCACCATCGCCGGCGAGCGGACCGGCATCGTCGTCCACCACACGGGAAACGAGGGATCGTCGCCCTGGAGGAAGCTCATCATCGACAACGTCGCGTCCTTCGGCAGCCGCGACGTCGACACCTGCTGCCAGATCGGCTCGGCGAAGTGGAAGACGACGCGCCGCGCGTCGCCCATCGCCAGCTTGTGCGCCGCGGCGAGATGCGTCCGTGGCTCGGGGTCGAAGCGGATCGCGCCCTCACCGCCGCTGGCGATGAGGACGCCTAACGGCACGGTGATCACCACCGCCCGCGCCTCGTAGCGCATCGGCTCACCGGTCGCGCGATGCACCGCTTCTATGATCGCCGCTCCTCGCCGCCACCGCACCGCGTGCACGACGACGCCCGTCCCGATCACGCTGGCGACCTCGCGCGCGAGCCATTGCGGCACCCGGTCGTAGCCGTCGAGCACGCGCGCCGTGCGCTCCTCGGCTGGTGCCTCGGGCGCGCCGCCGTCGGCGAGCGCGCGCTCGCTGATCAGCGACGGATCGGCGGCGTGGAAGCCGGCGACATATTCGCGCGCGATCCCTCGCGCCCGCGCGAGCTTCGGCCCGCCCGGCCCGCTGTCGAGAAAATCCTGGAACGAGCGATCGGGGTCGCGGTCGCGGCGCAGCTTGCCGAGCACCGCCTCGACGTCGCCCCAGAAATCATGGATGTTCGTCAGCTGCTTCCCCTCGACGCGCCAGCGGTCGCCGCGCACGTCGCAGACGAGCAGCCCCGCCTCGCGCGCGACCTCGACGACCTCCGTCGCCTCGCCATGCAGGAACTCGGCGCCGAGCTCGATCGGCACCCGCAACGTCTCACTGCGCTCGGTGAGGATCCGCCCCCCGATCCGGTCGCGCGCCTCGAGCACGCGCACCTCCTCCCCGCCGCGCGTCAGGTTGCGCGCCGCGGCCAGCCCCGCCACTCCCGCTCCGATGACGATGATCATGCCGCGGCGACGAGCAAGATTCCTGCTCGCGGAGTAACGGCGACAGCGTCCGGCTCGTCGATTGTTTTCAAGGCGTCACTTCAAGGGGTCAGAGCACTTGAGATGACGCGAGCGTCACTTCAAGGGGTCAGAGCAGTTGAAAGACGATGAGGGTCGCGTCGATTGGATGACGGACCTGATCGAACTCTGACATCAGCGATCCGCGTCAACGAGCCGACCATGCAGACGCACCAGCCGTACGTCCACTTCAAAGAAGCATCGAGCAGCGATGCCGAGTCGCGCGAACGCATCGAGCGCGCGCGCCGCGCGCGCATTCTCGGATTCGCGGCCGTCATCTCGTTCATTCTCTCGTCGGCGATCGGTTCGCTGATCCCGCGCGCACCCGGCACGCGGTTCTGGCCGTACCCACTGATCGGCACCCCGCTCGGGACGTTCATCCTCTGGCTCGGCGTGTTCTGGTTTCCGCACGCGTCGTCCGAAGGATTCATCGGCTTTCTCTGGCCGAATCGCGGCGCCGCTCCGCGCCAGGCGAGCTACTCGCACATCGAAGCGATGGCCGCGGCCGGCGACGTCGCCGCAGCGTTAGGCGCGTATGAGCAGGTGATCCACGCCGAGCCGACGGCGGTCGTGCCGCGCGCGCAGGCGGCGGAGCTGTATGCCCGCGGTAGCGACCACGCGCGGGCGGCCGCGCTGTTCGCCGAGATCCGTCGCGTCCCCGGTTGCACCTCGCAGCAGGACCTCTACGCGACGCAGCGGCTGATCGACTTGTACGACGGCCCGCTCGCGCAGCCGGCGAAGTCGCTGACCGAGCTGCGTCGCATCGTCGAGCGCCACCGCGACAGCCGTGAGGCGCCTTTCGCGCGCGCAGCGCTGGCGAAGCGGAAGCGCGAGGTGACCGGATAAAGCGCGAGGGTCAGAGCAGTTGAAAAACGATGACGTGTG
>JBJMNK010000027.1:0-7600 GCA_045804265.1 Gemmatimonadaceae bacterium
CGCTGACCGCGCCGGCTTCGATCTCGCCATTGACGCCATGGGCGGTGATGTCGCCCGAGACGCTCTTGAGCTCGAGCCTGACGCCGACTGGAACGGTGACCTCATAGCGCGTGTCGCCCATCCGGCCACGCTGCGAGTGCACATCGAGAGAGACGCGCGATGGGCTCGAGGAAAACTCGAGGACGCCGCGCTCGCTGTAGGCGTGGATGCGGACCTGGTTACCGCTGCCGGCGTTGACGATGATCTCGCCCGAGACGAGCTGCAGGTCGACCGTCCCGTCCTTCGAGATCGTGACCGTGGTGTCGAGCTTCGATGTCGCCCTGGCCTCGGAACGATCGTCGCGATCGTCCTGGGCCCGGGCGGGTGCGGCGATGGCGGCACCGGCGGCCTGCAGCGCCGCAACCGCGATGAGAGTGCGTGCGAATTTCATCTGCGTATCCTCTAAGAACGTGCGGGGAGCATCGCCGTCGTGCGGAGGAGCTCCACCTTCTTGTCGAGTACATCATTGAGCCGCCCATGGAGGAAGCGACTCGCGGGATCCGCGGCCAGCGCCGAGCGCGCCTGTGCGATCGCGGTATCGATCACGGCGAGACTGCGCTCGATCGCCGCGACGGTCTTCGGGTCCAGCTCACCGCGGCGGCGTTCGATGACCGCGTGGAGCCGGGTGATCTCCTGGTCGTAGACGGCGGCAGCGCTCTCGCGCCGGACGTCGTTGCGGACCGCCTGCACCATCTGCCTGCCAACGCGCTGCTGCGACGCTGGCGCCTGAACCGTGGTGAGTTCCGGCGAGCCGGCCGAACCGGCCGCTTCGCCCGCGCCACCAGCGGTACTGGCAACCTGCGGCGGGGTGGTCACGATCACCGGCCCGGTCCCGTTAGGCGACGGCTTGTCCGGCTCCGCCGAGGCAACGATCGGTGTCGACGCGGGTATCGCACGCTTCGCCAGCTGCCAGGTGATGCCGGCCGTGGCCGCGACCAGGACAACCGCCGCGGCGAGACCGCGAACGAAGGGAATGGAGCGCCGGCTGCCTAACGGCACGACCTGCGTGCCGATGCGCGACTCGATTCCGCTCCACAGGTCGCGCGACGGCTCGATGGGGCCGAGCGCGGCAGCGTGGGCGACGATCGATTTCAGCTCTTCGAGAATGTTGCGGCAGTCCGCGCAGCCCTCGACGTGACGCTCGAACGCACCGCGCTCGTCGCCCGTGAGGTCGCCTTCCATGTAATCCGGAAGCCGCGCTTCGATCTGATCGCAAGTCATGGTCATTGTCATCGGTTCAGTGCCTCCCGCAACAGCATCCGGGCGCGGTGCAGCTGCGACTTGGTCGCGCCCGTGGTCACGCCAGTCTGCTCGGCGATCTCTTCGTGGGTGTAGCCTTCAACGTCGTGCAGCACGAACACTCTTCGTGCACCGGGCGGCAGCGATGCGATCGCTGCCTCGAGGTCGAGTCGCGTGCCCGGGGCGGGAAGCCCCGGCTGCGCGAACGTCTCGCTCTCGCCGTCCATCTCCTCATGCCGGGCGCGGTGCCGGCCCTGCTGCTTCCGCGCATTCAGCACGACGTTCACCGCCAACCGGTGCAGCCAGGTCGAGAAGCTCGAGTCGCCGCGAAACTGCCCGAGCTTGCTCCACGCCCTGACGAAGACGTCCTGCGTCAGCTCCTCGGCGGCCGACCGCTCCGCGACCATCCGGACGCAGAGAGCGAACACCCGCCCCGAATTGGCGCGGTAGAGCCGTTCGAAGGCGTCGCGATCGCCGGTCGCCGCGAGGGCGACGTCGGAATCGAGCGCTGGACGCGAGGTGGTAGTTGTTTGAGAGAGAGCCAGGGTCGCCATTCGGTCGTGGTTCTGTCGTTCACGGATTCAGATACCGCGACCGCCTCGAAGGTTTGAAGGGCAGGTCAAGGTTGTGGCCTTGCGGCTTTCCGGGGCAAGCGCGCGGTCCCGGGCGGTCCGGTCACGGGTCCGGGACGAGAACGACGAGGGCACAGAGCGTAGGCCCGATCGTGACCCCCGTGGGCTCGCCGCCGCCGAGCGCGGCAATCGCGTCGATCAGCGCAGAATCGGAGATCCGCGTATCGCGCGACAGCGCATTCAAGTCGTGTTCATGTGCGGCCGGCAACGGGCGCGAGGCGGTCGATAGGGCTCTCGCGGCGGATACCGCGCCTCGCGCCCGGGCCGATGCCGGGGCGGCGGCGAAGCGCGCAACAGCGGCGAGCGTGCGGCGACGGGCGCGAACGACGGGGATGTCGGCGACTCCGGCAAGCGTCGCGGCCCGTTGTGACTCGAGCCAGTGGCCGAGGCGAGTCATGGCATGCCGCGCGGCAGCCTCCGCTCGCTCGGGCATCGTGTCGCGAACGTCAAGCAGCGCGGCGTCTGCGAGCGTCGCAACCTTTGCGATGAGGACGGGATCGTCCGACGGTTCGTCGCCGCGCGCGGCGACGAGCCGCCGCTGTCCATGGTCGATGATCGCGAGCCACCCCGGGCGCTCCGAGGCGACGCAGACGACGATGGGCGCGGCAGCCGTTTGCGCGGGAAGTGACGCGATGTTCGACGCCTGCGACCGCCAGCGCAAAAGAATGCGCTCGAGCTCCTCGGCGGCGCGCGGGGCAGCAATTCCGGAGTTCGAGTCGATGTGCCCGAGCCCCAGGTCAGGCATCACCGTGCCTAACGTCGCCCGGGCGGCGGCCAGCTTCTCCTCGAGCCGCCGCCGGATGCCGAGCAGCAGCGCCGCTCCGGCCGGCGGCTCCATCTCGTAGACGTGCACGATGCCGTGCCGCGCCCCAGGGCGGACGATGCGTCCGACGCGCTGCTCGAGTCGGGCCGGCGTCCATGGAAGGTCGAGGTGGACCAGCACGGATGCGTCTTGCAGGTCGAGCCCTTCGCTCGCCAGGTCGGTGACGATCAGCGCGTCGATGCGCTCGGCTTCGGAGGCGGGGCGGCTGCCCGGGGCAAAGCTGCCTAACGCTGCAGGCCGCGAGACAGCGCCGCCGGCGACGCGGCCGCCGGCGGCGGTAACGGCGCAGGCTCGCGGCTCGAGGCGAAGCTCGCGCCAGTACGAATCCACCGTGTCGGCGAACTGGGAGAATGCGATCGACCGTTCACCGGCGTGCGCGCGCCAGACGTCACGCAGGCGGCCGGCACGGCGCCGATCGAGATCAGCGTCGCGTCCGGCGATGCTTCGCAGGGCACGCAGCCCGTCGAGGTGCTCGGCGACGGCGAGGCGCAGCGCTGCCGGCGCAGCAGGAGCCTCCGTAGGCGGTGCGGGCGGCGCGAGCAGCTCGGTCATGACGACCTGCTGTGCATCGTCGCCTAACGTCCAGGCGCCGAGCTCGGCGCGCGTCGGCCAGTGGCCGCTGTCGAGCGTTGACGCGAGTGCGTGCGCGCCCGCGATCCGCCGGCGCAGCGCAGCGAGGAGCGCACCCTGGCTCGACGACCACTGCCGGAGAAGGGTGATCGCGACGAGCACCGCCGCGGTGCCGGCGTCGGCGGCAGGTACGGGCGGGGGAAGGGCGAGGATGGCGGCAGGCGTCTCGTCGTCGGCGGCGTCGCAGGCGAGCGGGATCGGCCCGCGAACCATGGGAAGGCGGGCCGCGTCCGTGAGCACGCCGCGGTCGCGACGCACGACGCAGCGTGCGAGCGCCGCGTCATCGATCGTTGCGGCCGTAATCCCGCGGAAGAGCGCGAGCAGGGCGAGCAGGTCGGCACGGTGATTGTGAATCGGAGTGGCGGTGAGCAGGAGCGTCGGCACACCGGCGATCAGCGACGCGAGCACGCCGTAGCGTTTCGCCAACGGGTTGCGTGCGTGGTGGGCTTCATCGACGATCACGAAGTCGTGACCGGCATCGCGCCGCGCACCGCGGCTCAGCGCCTCGAACGAGACGAACGCAGCCGTGAGCCCGGCCCTCGCCGCGGCGGCGCGCCAGCTCTCGCGCAACGCGGCCGGTGCTACGACGAGCGGCGCCTCGTAACCGGCGGCGATCGCGAGCGCGACGAACGTCTTCCCGGTACCGACATCATCGGCGAGCAATGCGCCGCCGAATTCGGCGATCGCGGCGCGGAGGCGCGCAACGGCGCTTCGCTGATGCGGCCAGAGCGAGACGTCGCCGACGCGTGACGCCCCGTCGCCGCGATGGTCGAGCATGAGCGTTGCGATGAGCCCGCGCACCTCGTCCAGCGTCGCGAACCGGAAGTCGCCGATCAGCTCGCCCATTCGACGAGCGGAGCGACATCGCAGCGGCGCACTCGCCAGGCGGCGATGGCACGGTCGAGCAGCTCGTGCGGGGAGGGAGGTGAGCCGGCAACACCCTCCCTGCCTAACGGTGCGAGGATGTCGCGGGCGCGCGCCCAGTCGCGGGGCACCGGCAGCATCGCCATCGTCCAGCCGAGGTAGCGATGGTAGCCGCCGCGGGCCGGCTCGGCGACGAGCGAGAGCCAGGCAGACGCCAGCGGCGAGTTGAGCAGCGCGAGCATCGCCAGCGCATCATCGACGCTTGGGCAGCGCACGATGTAGCAGCTGTTGAGCGCGACCAGCGGGTCACCCGGCGCGACGAACGCCGCACGCACGGAACGGCCGACGTCGGCCCAGACAACACGTGCCTGCTCGACGCGTGCGCTCTCGGTGCGGAAGAGCGACCACCAGGGCAGCGATCCACGGAGATCCGAGCGAGCCGTGAGGCCGCGACGATGAGCAGCGAGGTGGGCGAGCGCGCCGGCGGGAAGGGTGCGCAGGGGAACGCCATCCGCACCGTGCGTCCAGATAATTCGCTCGGTCGCCGAGACCCTCCACGGCGAGAGCGTCTCGCCGCGCACGAGCGGGCGAAGCCAGCTCGCCGCGGCGATGTCGTTGTCCGCGCCGATCACGAACGCCTCGTTGAGGCCGCACTTCACGCCGAGCAGGGGGCGGCCGACGACGCTCGTCGCGAGTGTGTCGGCGTCGCGGCGAAGGCGGTCGAAGCCGGCGTGTGCTTCCGGTGGCGCGAGGATCCATGGACTTCCGGGCGAATCATCGAACGCGAGCCCGGCGCGATCGACGTTCCAGCGGAGCACGGTGTCGCGTCGCCGGTGAGTGCACATCACCGGAGTGGGGCAGCCATCCTTCACGGCGACAAGCAGCGACGGGTACACGGCCGCGTCGAATGCGGCCGCCGATTCGGCGAGCTCCTCGATCAGGACCGGGGGCGCGTGGGCGATGAGCCAGCGACGCACACCGCCGCCGGCGAGCGAGCGCCAGAGTTTCGACGGGAGCAGGATGGCGAGCGTGCCGCCGCTGACGAGCAGGTCGACGCTTCGCTCGACGAACAGCGCCGATAGGTCGACCTGCGCCGCAAAGCCGCGGCCCGCGCCGGCGCCTAACGCCCCGGGCTCCCAGGAGGCGAAGCGGAAGACGGCGAACGTCTCGCGCAGGCGCTCGCGCGATCGCGCCGGGATGTTGTGCAGGCGGACCCACGGCGGGTTCGCGATCACGAGGTCGAAGCCGCCCGCGGCGGCGACGTCGGGGAAGCAGGCGCGAAAGGAGAACGGGAGCGACCCACCGCCGACCAGTGCGCGTCGCTCGGCGCGCGCCCCACGAATTGCGGTGCGAAGTCGCTCACGCTCCGGATCACTGCCGTCAGGGCGCTGCGTACCGTTGCGACGGCCGAACAGGTCGCGCTGCCGGCGCAATGTGAGCAGCTCGCGTCGGGCGGCCGTCAGGCGGGTGAGCTGGCGATCGAGCGAGCGCAACGCGGCGCCGCGTTCGGCGCGATCGAGCTCGTGTCCGAGCGACCGCTTGCGAACGCCGGTCGCTCGCGCGTAGCGGATTCGCAGTGCAGCGACTGCGCGCCCTGATCCTCCCTCGGCGAACGAGGCCGCGCCGAAGCCGGCTCCGGCGAGCGAATCGCCGACCCGGATGTTGTGGTCGAGATTCGGGAGCGTCGGAACGCGTTGTCCGCTGGTGACATCGGTCTCGATCACGGTCGAGAGCCAGAGTCGCAGCTCGCAGAGCCAGACGGCCGCGGGGTTCGCGTCCACGCCGAAGATGGAGCGCGACAATGTCTCGCGCCTGATCGTCCCGGCATCGCGCTCGTCGCCGCACAACAGTCGAAGATCGGCGATGCGCTCGAGCGCATGAACGAGAAAAGCGCCAGACCCGCAGGCGGGATCGAGGACCCGGAGCGACTCGAGCCGTGCCGCGGCGAGGGCCGCGATCCGCGGAGTCGGACGCTCACCGCGAACGAGCCGCCAGGCATCGTCCCCGCCTAACGTTGCGCCGAGGTGGCGGGCGAGCGCCTCGCTGGTGACGTCGCCGACGAGCGCGTGTGGCGTGAAGAAGGCGCCCGAGCTCCGCCTGACGTCGCTGGCCATCAGCGACTCGAACGCGCGCCCAAGCATCTCGGGATCGATCGCCGCGTCCGACCAGGTGGCGCGGTCCTCACGCGCCGTCAAGCGGTAGCGCGCGAAGATTCCGTCGAACAGCGTGGCCAGCGCGTCATCGGAGCAGCCTGCGTGGCGCCATTGTTTTTCGAGCGCTGTTCGCGTGAACAGGCCACCGTTGAGATACGGGATTCGTCCAAATGCGCGCGCCGCCGGCGCGCGGGCAGCGACGCGGGTGTTGAGCGTGCCGAAGAACAGCGGCTCGAGCAGGCGTCGATGCACGCCGCCGCCATTCATGATCGTCGCCGCATGCACGCGCGCGAGAAATGCGCGGTCGTCGTCCAGCCATCCCTTCGCCTCGAGAAACGCGAGGAACAGAAGCCGCGAGACGACGAACAGCGCCAGTGACCGGCGATCCTCGGATGGGATCACCGCCGGGAGCGACGAGGCCGCGCCATCGACGCCGGACTCGAGCTCGCGGTAGAAGCGGCGGCGCAGCGCGTCGCGGCCGAGGACCTCGAGCCAGCGCGCATGGGTGAGCACGTCATCCGGGCCGGCGGCGGCTGCGATCGCACAGACCGTCTCGGCGTCGCTGTCGACGAGTCGGTTTCGCTGTGCGTGGAGCGCGGCCACGCGTGGCGGGACCTTCTCCGGCGACCAGGTCGCGATGATCCGATCATTCGCCTGCTCGTCCTCGGCGATGGCGAGCCAGCGCAGCTGCGGAGTCCGGCTCGCCAGGCGAGCGGCGATCAGCTGCACGGTGTCGCGTGTGCTCTCCGTGCCGTTGCAGCGAAGCAGGAGTGCGCGCAGCGCACCAGGGCCCGGCTGCACGCGGACGTCGAGCAGCGATGGGGGCAGGCCGAGCGCCTCGCGTGCGCCCGATGCGAGCGCGGCCGGCACGCCGCCGAAACCGGCGAGCGCGGCGATGGCGGCGAGAGCGTCGATGCCGGGCGGTGCGGCGAGAGCGGCGGCGGCGGAGCGCATGCTGAGCACGCACCATCGTCGCGCCGTGAGGCACGGCGAGAGTCATCGCTCGCGCGCACGCCGCGGCAAATTCGCGCCGGTTGACAGCGACACCGTGCGCGGGCAATGTGCATCGAATGACACAGGCATTGGCGGGACAGGTGACGGTTCACGGCGACGCGGGCGCCGACCAGGCGCGCGTGCTCAGCGCCGACGCGCTCGAATTCGTCGCGATGCTGCACCGGCAATTCCACGCGACGCGTGACACGCTGCTGCGCGCCCGGATC
>JBJMNK010000028.1:0-41041 GCA_045804265.1 Gemmatimonadaceae bacterium
AATGACGCCGAACGTCGACTGCATCGTCGTGTGCTTGTACAGCTGATTGAGCACGACACGCGGAATCGCATCGCGCTTCAGCTCGATGACGATGCGCATCCCCTCGCGATCGCTCTCGTCGCGGAGGTCGCTGATCCCCTCGAGCTTCTTGTCGCGCACCAGCTCGGCGATACTCTTCACGAGCGTCGACTTGTTGACCTGGTACGGGATCTCGGTGATGACGATCTGCGACTTGCTCGAGGATTCCTTCTCCTCGATCACCGCCCGCGCGCGCATCACGATGCGGCCGCGCCCGGTCTCCTGGTAATCCTTGATCCCCTGACGCCCGTAGATGAAGCCGCCGGTCGGAAAGTCGGGACCCTTCACGATCTTCCGCAGGTCGCCGACCGTCAGCTCGGGATCGTCGATCAGCGCGACGACCGCGTTGATGATCTCGCGGATGTTGTGCGGCGGGATGTTCGTCGCCATGCCGACCGCGATGCCGCTCGAGCCGTTGACGAGCAGGTTCGGCAGTGCCGACGGCAGCACCGTCGGCTCCTCGAGCCGGTCGTCGAAGTTCGGCGCGAAATCGACGGTGTTCTTGTCGATGTCGGCGAGCATCTCCATCGCGATCGTCGTCAGGCGCGCTTCGGTGTAGCGGTACGCCGCCGCCGGATCGCCGTCCACCGAGCCGAAGTTCCCCTGCCCGTCCACGAGCGGATAGCGCAGCGAGAAATCCTGCACCATGCGCACGAGCGCGTCATACACGCTCGAGTCGCCGTGCGGGTGGTACTTGCCTAACACGTCGCCGACGACCGTCGCCGCCTTCTTGTACGGACGCCCCGGCACCAGCCCGAGCTCGTTCATCGCGTACAGCACGCGCCGGTGCACCGGCTTCAATCCGTCACGGACGTCCGGGAGGGCGCGCGAGACGATGACGCTCATCGAGTAGTTGATGAACGATTCCTTGATCTCATCGTCGATGAGCCGCGGGAGAATTCGCTCGCGGTTGTTCGGTGCGGTCATGCTTTTCTGGGAGCTTCGGGAGGCCGGCGTCGCCGGTTCACCACCGCCGCGAAAAGGGCGATGGACAGACTACTAAATGTAGCCGAACAGGGGGCGAAAAGCAACTTTCGCGACCGGTAGTAAGCTCATGTCAGACATGGGCTTACGAGCGCATTTTTCCGGGCGGTCGCAGTGCCGGCGCGGGACCTCGGCCCTGGCTTGGCGCGGTCGTTCTCAGCGGATCAACTGCAGTCTGTGATCGCCCGCCTAACGGCGCGTGATCGGCGGCGGCGGGATCGGGTCCTGCTCCTCCAGCGCATCCGCGAGATGCGCTGCTTCGGTGGCCCGCTCGTGCGCCTCACGCTCGCTGCGGTAGCGGTTGTACCACTCGCGCGTCACCTCGCCGGCCAGCTCGCGGTTCCCCAGCCCGAACGCGAGCGCGCCAGCCAGCGCCACCGCGCCGAACAGGATCGCGAACGCGGTCGTCACGATCTCGGTCGCGATGCCGAGCACCTGCAGCGCCATGAACACCGCCAGCACGATCACCCCGGCGCGACCGATCCGCGACAGCGCCGTCCCGCCGTGCACCGCACCGGCCGACGTCGCGATCAGCCCCCCGACGAATCCACCGAGCACGATGCCGAGGAGGAGGATCACCACCGCCGCGATCACACTCGGGATGTAGTTCACCAGCTCCCCGAGTACGCTTGTCAGCTCGTCCAGACCGAGCGCGGACGCTGCAAGCAGGATGACGGCGAACATGATCAGCCAGAACGTCAGCCCGGCGACAACCCGTGTCGGGTCGATTCGCGAGCCCCCGCGCTCGACGGCGCCCATCACGCCGCCGCGCTCGAGCAGCGCGTTGAGCTTGATCCGCCGCAGCAGGCGCAGCACCAGTCGCTCGACGACTTTCGCCAGCAGGTAGCCGGCGAAGATGATGACCAGCGCGCTCAACATCGCCGGCAGCAGCTCGCCGAACACCTGCGAAAAGCTCGCCTGGAACCGCTCAGTGATGGACATGTTCGAACGTTAGGCTCGTTGCATCAGAACTGCAGCTGCACGATGGAGTGCATCCCCGGCGCGTGCGCCGCGGCCAGCGCGAACCCGAGCGGATCCACGTGCAGCCGCATCGACGTCTGCCGACCGGCGTCGTCGCGCGGCGGCATCAGCGCCTCGGCGAGCGCGAGCCCGCCCACCGCGCCGATCGTCGCCGCGACGTAAGGCGCCGTCGCACCCTTCTCGCGCGCACCACTGAATAAAGTGTACGCGCCCGCGCCGACCAGCGCACCGCCCGCGGCGCCGACGCCGAGCATCCCCGCCTCGTACGGCGTGTGGTCGAACCGTCGGGTCAGGAGCAGGTCGCCGGCCACCGCGCCCATGATGAATCCGCCCGCCGCCGCCGAGTTCGTCGCCGTCTGGTGCTTGTCGCGATACTCACTCGTGCCGCGCGGAGTGCTTCCGTTTCGGACGATCGCGTGCGCGATCGTCCACGCCGAGAGACCGCCCACGGCGCCCGTCGCCCACATCGCGCCGACATCGCCCGGCGTCACGTTGTACGACGCGCTCCGCGCGTACTGCAGCCCGAGCGGATAGCCGATGATCACGCTCGTCGCCAGGATCCCCGCTTCACCGCGCGTCGGATAGTCGTGCGATCGCTCGTGTGCGGCACGGGTCATCAGGAATGCGGTCAGCCCGAGCGCGTCACCGCCGAACTGCGCGCCCGCTACTTCACCCTCGGTCAGGCGCGGACTCGCGGCCAGCGCCGCCATCGTTCCACCGACGCCGCCGACGAACGCAGCCGCGCCCTGCACGTTGCTGTTTCCGCTCGCCGCGTGCGCCAGTCCCCAGAGCGCACCCGCTCCATGAATCGCCGTCATCGTCGAGAAGACCGTCTGCTCGGGAGTGATCGTCCGCGTCCGCGCCAGCTGCGTCGCGGCGTAGAACGTCCCACCGGCGCCGAGGACATACGCCGCGATCCGGCCGGGCGTCTCGTTCGAGAGCGCATAGGCGAACGCTGGTCCATAAACAAGCGCCGCCAGCGCACCCTGGTGCGCGACGAATGCGTCGTTCCGCACCGCCGTCCGGATCTCCTGGCCGACGTTGCTCAATCCGGCGCCCACCTTGCCGACCTTCTGGTCGAAGTCGACCGCCAACGTCGAAGTCCGCGCGCGAAGATAGTCGCGATCGGCGGCGGTGATCGCGTAGCGCTCGACCGCGCCGTCGCGCCGCTCGACCACGATCACCCACCCCTGCGCGCCTAACGCGTAGAGTCGCGCGCCGGTGTAGTCGCCGGTGATCCGCCACGCCGGTGGCGAGAGCTGCAGCCGGGCCGCCACCGGCGGCGTGATCACGGTGACGTGTCCGGCGCTGTCGAACGCCTCGGGGACCTCGACGACCTGCGCGCTGGCGCGCGTCGCGATCGCGAGAGCGAGAACGAAGAGAATTCGTTTCATCAGTTGTGGTGATTGGACACGTCGCGGCGCGCCCTCCGGCGCGCCGTCACGTGTCACGCGCGTCTAGAAGCTGACACGCAATACGGAGAATGTACCTATCCGGCTCGTCGCGGCGAAGGCGACACCGATCGGATCGATTGTGATCTTCATCCGCCGTTCGCTCGCGCCGTGGGCGGTCGCGCTACTGTCGTCTGCACCGCGCGCGCTGCGCTGATCGCCCCGACTGGACAATATCCGCCGTCCGCCAGGCAGCGGTCGCACCGCCGCCTCAGTGGCGATCATCCCGAGCAGCGCGCCGGTCACCGCAAGCCCCCAAGCCGGCTGGCTGCTCGCGTCGCCCAGGCTCGCGACCCCGCCGCCGACCACTGCACCCACCCCAGCTCCGGTCATGAGCAGCGCTCCGTCCGACGCGGTGTGGTCGCGCGGGCGCACCAGCCAGCGGTCGCCGGCGAGCGCACCAACCACCGTCCCACCGGTGAGCGTGACCGAGAGCGCTCGCGCGTCGGGGCGATCGCGGCCGATGAACGGGGTCGCCGCGGCCGCGATGCCGATCAGCGTCGTCGTCGTCATCGCGCGGACGTCACCGGCCGTCACCGTGTACGACGCGCGGCGGGGATAGCTCGGGCCAACCACGTATCCGCCGATCATCGCCGCCGACGCGATCGCCGCCGCGGCTCGCCCCGACGACTCGCGCTCGAGCGCGCCGGCGGCCCCCATCACGCCTAACGATGCGGCCGCCGTGAAGTCGGCCGCGTACGCGGACGACGACGCTTCCGCGTCGGTCATGCGTCGCGCGAACCGCATCCCCAGTATCGATCCGCCAACCGAGCCCGCCAGCAGCGCTGCGCCGTGCGCGGTTGCGTCGACCTCGCCACCTGTCCCCCCCGCCGCGTAGACGAGCGCCTCGCCGATTGCCGCCCCGTGAATCGCCGCACTGGTCGAGAGGTTGTTCTGCGCCGTGGTCACCGGCGGCGACGCGTTGCGGCGCGCGAGCGCGGCGGCGAATGCTCCGCTCACCGTCAGCAGCTCCGCCGACAGCGCCGCCTTCCCGTCGTTCGTCGCGTCGCCGACCACGAGCGCCGCCGAGGGGCCATACAGGAAGAGCCCGAGCAGCGCCTGGTTGCGGACGAACGCATTCCCCGCCGGATCCGACGCCACGCTCGTCTGCTCGCCCACTCCGGCACGCTGCCCGGAGGCGAGCGCGCTCACCACCACCCCGCGCAGCGCGTCGGCCTGCTCGCCCGTCAGCTCATAGCGATCGAGCGAGCCGTCGGCGCGCGCGACCACCAGGGTATAGCCGCCGGTGCTCCTGGCGAACAGCTGGGCGCGAACGAAGCTCCCCAGCACGGGCCAGGCCGGCGGCGCGAGCCGCAGCCGCGCCGCGAGCGGCTCGGTTATCGTCGGAACGCGGCCGATGCTGTCGAATGGGACGGGGCGCTCGGTGACCTGCGCCCGCAGGCAGGGGGCGACGAGGAGAAGAGCGACGAACGTTAGGCAGGGGTGCTTCATCGGGCGGGATGGGAGAGTGGTCGAGCGCCGTCCGGCTGGCTCACGTGCGTGTGCCGCGCCTGACGTCGAAGATCGCGCTGCGCCGGCAACGCGGGCAGATCAGCCACTCGCGCTTCCGCGCGTAGCCGAGTCCGAACGAACCCCCGCCAACCGGCCGCGTCGTCATCCGGACCCCGCAGCGGGGACAGCTCGGCTCTTCACCCGCCGCGACGGCGAGTCGCAGCGCCTTCTGCTCGTCCTCTGTGAACTGCGCGCGCTCCTGGTCCGTCACATCTCCTCCAGCGCCTCCCGCATTCCGGGCGGAATCGCCATCGTCCGCCCGGCTTCGTAGTCGTACGCGACCTGCACCGTCTCCCCCTCGGCGATGAGGCGATCGTCGTCGGAAGCGACGACCCGGTAGGCGAACGAGAATCCCTTCGTTCGCACTTCCTTCACGCTGATCTCGATCGCCAGCGGCACACCGATGTTCGCCGGGCTCACGTACTTCACCCGCACCTCGGCCACGATGAGCGGTGGGTCGGCGATGTCGGCGCTGGTCAGCCCCGCCTTGCCCGTCGCCACCTTCTGCCACGCCTGGAGGCGCGCCCACTCGAAGTAGGTCAGGTAGATCGCGTTGTTGGCGTGACCCTTCGTGTCGTAGTCGGAGTATCGCGTCACCAGTGGAAAGCGCAGCATGATGATCCGGTTGAACGTTAGGCAGTCAGATCGTGACGACGATCTTCCCGAACTGGTCGGCGTGGTCGAGCCGCTCGAACGCCTGGACACCCTCGCTGAGCTCGAAGACGCGGTCGATTTCGGGAAACAGCCGCCCCGACGAGAGCTCGGCGGAGATCGCGTCGAACTCGGCGTCGTTTCCCATCGTCGAGCCCATGATCGACCACTGGTTCCAGAAGAGCCGGCGAACGTCGGTCTGGACCATCGGCCCGCTCGTTCCTCCGCAGGTGACGAGCCGCCCCGCCCGGGCGAGCGCGCCGAGCGACTGCGCCCACGTTGCCTCGCCGACGCTGTCGATCACGACGTCGACGCCGCGCTTTCCCGTCCGTGCCCGGACCTCGCGCGCGACGTCGGCGCGCGAATCGATCGTCTCGTCGGCACCGATCGCGCGGGCACGCGCGAGCTTTTCCTCGCTCCGCGATGTCGCCCACACCGTCGCGCCGAGTGCCTTGCAGATCTGCAGCGCCGCGAGCGCGACGCCACCGCCGATCCCCTGGATCAGGACCTGGTCGCCGGCGCGTACGCGTGCACGCGTCACCACCATGCGCCATGCCGTGAGCGTCGCCAGCGTGAACGCGGCGGCGCTGATGTCGGTGATCTCCGGTGCGACCCGCCGCACGTTCGACGCCGGGACCACGATGTACTCGGCCAGCGTCCCTTGATGGTGCTCGCCGAGGATGCCGAAGCGCACGCACAGCGATTGCTCGCCGGCCAGGCAGTACTCGCAGCTCCGGTCGCTGATCCCGGGATTGACGATCACCCGGTCGCCGACGCGCACGTCGCGCACCGCGCTCCCGATCGACTCGATCTCCCCCATCGCGTCGGCGCCGAGGACCCACGGCGTCGTGATCGAGACGTTAGGGAGCCCGCCGATGACGAAGAGATCGAGGTGATTCAGCGCCGCCGCCCGGACGCGAATGCGCACCTCGTTCGGCTGCCGGATCTGGGGCTCGGGAACGTCGTTGCGGTATTCGACGCGTTCGAGGCCCCCATGCGCGTTGATGACGAGCGCTCGCACGTGGTGGTCGCGTTATATTTGACGAAGAGCATGAATGCTATGCCCCGCGCCGGTCGAAAACCAGCGCGGCATCACTTCCGATTCGCTCACGGCACCAGCCCATGATCTCGATAAAGGTCCCGCCCCTCGGAGAGTCGATCGTCGAGGCGACGGTCGCCCATTGGTTGAAGAAGGACGGCGATGCCGTCACCGCCGGCGAGACGCTTGTCGAGCTCGAGACCGACAAGATCACCGTCGAAGTCCCGGCGCTGACGGGCGGCGTCCTCGTTCGCCGCGCGGCGAACGAAGGCGACGTCGTCAAGGTCGATCAGCTGCTCGGCGAGATCGACGAGACCGCCGCCGCCGGCGCGGGGGCGAAGCCACAGAGCGCTCCCGCACCAGCGGCCGCACCTCAGGGGGCGACGCAGCAGGGCGCGACGCAGCAGGGCGCCGCGCAGCCGGCTGCGCCCACCGGCGCCTCGCATGGATCGGCGACTGCGCCCTCTGCGGCGCCGCCTCCCGCTGCTGCCGGGAGCGGCGATGGGCAGCAGCGAGTATCGCCAGCGGCCCAGCGCACCGCCGCCGAGCAGAACGTGGACGTCGCTGCCGTCGCCGGCACTGGTCGCGGTGGCGTCGTCTCGAAGGCGGACGTTCTCGATCAGGCGGCGCGTGGCACCGCGGCCGCCGCGTCGGCGCTGGCCGCGCCGGCGCCCGCCCCGGCCGCGCCGACGACGGCTCCGGCGGCAGCGCCGAGCCGTCCTGCCGGGTCGCTGCCTAACGCTTCATCGATCGCCGCTGCCGCGCCGCGCCCGTCCAACGGCGCCCGCGAGACGCGCGAGAAGATGACGACCCGCCGCAAGCGCATCGCCGAGAACCTGCTCAACGCCCGTCAGTCCACCGCGATGCTGACGACGTTCAACGAGATCGACATGACCGCCGTCTCGGAGCTCCGCAACCGGTTCAAGGAGCGGACGGAGAAGCAGTACGGCGTGAAGCTCAGCTTCATGCCCTTCTTCGTGAAGGCCGCCTGCATGGCGCTCAAGGACATCCCCGTCCTCAACGCGCAGATCGACGGCGACAGCATCGTCTACAAGCACTACGTGAACATGGGAATTGCGGTCGCGTCGGATGCTGGACTCGTCGTTCCGAACATCCGCGACGCCGACAGCAAGGGGCTGCTCGACATCAGCCGTGACATCACCGCGCTGGCGAAGAAGGCGCGCGACGCCAAGCTGACGATGGACGACCTCACCGGCGGCACGTTCACGATCACGAACGGCGGCATCTTCGGCTCGCTGATGTCGACACCGATCGTGAACCACCCGCAGGTCGGCATCCTCGGCCTGCACAAGATCCAGGACCGGCCGATCGCCGTGAACGGCAAGGTCGAGATCCGCCCGATGATGTACGTCGCCCTCTCGTATGACCACCGCATCGTTGACGGCCAGCATTCCGTGCTCTTTCTCGTCCGGGTCAAGGAGCTCCTCGAGGATCCGGCATCCATGCTCATCGTCTAGCGCGCAGCGCTAGCTATGACACTGCGATCCAGAGATGATCGATACTCCGATTGAGAGATCAGCGAGGAGAGAACCGAATGAGCGGGACGGCAGTAGCGGGTATGCCGGTAACCACAATCGTTCTTTCGTCGCTCGTGTCTTCTCTCTCGATCGGAGCCTCGATCATCTCGCATCGCCGTGTTGACCACCGTCCGCACGGCATCTCGCTTCGTTCCGTCGTCTCCCTTCGAACCGCATTGGACTGATGGATTCCGTTGACGTCGTAGTGATCGGCGGGGGCCCGGGCGGCTACGTCGCCGCCATCCGCGCCGCGCAGCTCGGGCTGACCACGGTCTGTGTCGAGATGGATCGCACGTTAGGCGGGACGTGCGTCAACGTCGGCTGCATCCCGTCCAAGGCGCTGCTCGAGTCCTCGCACCACTTCGAGTTCATCGGACACGACGCGAAGGCGCATGGCATCGGTGTCGCGGCGCCGGTGATCGACGTGGCGACGATGCACAAGCGGAAGGACGACGTGGTCGGCCAGAACACCAAAGGGATCGAGTTCCTCTTCCGGAAGAACAAGATCACCTGGGCGAAGGGGCGCGGAACGCTCAAGCCGGGCAACATCGTCGAGGTGCGGGGGGCCCCCCCCGACAACAACGTGACCTCGTTCCAGGCGAAGAACGTCATCATCGCCACCGGCTCCGTACCGATCGAGCTCCCCTTCCTCAAGTTCGACGAGCAGCGCGTGCTCTCGAACGTCGGCGCCCTCACCATCCCGAAAGTCCCCCAGCACCTCATCGTCATCGGCGGCGGGATCATCGGCCTCGAGCTCGGCTCGGTCTGGCGACGGTTAGGCGCGAAGGTCACCGTCATCGAGCTGCTTCCGGCCATTCTCCCGGGGATGGACGACGACGTCGTCCGCGAGGCCGAACGCGTCTTCCGCAAGCAGGGGCTCGACATCCGCACCGGGGCGAGAGTCGTCGGCGGCGGGCTCACCGCGAGCGGCGTCTTCGTCGAGGTCGAGAAGGACGGGGCGAAGGAGCGGCTCGAGGGCGACCACGTCCTCGTCTCGGTCGGGCGGCGCCCGGCGACGACCGGCATCGACGCCGCCGCGCTCGGCCTTGCGTTAGGCAGGCGCGGCGAAATCCTCGTCGACGACCAGATGCGCACGAACCTGCCCGGCGTCTACGCCATCGGCGACTGCGTCCCCGGCCCGATGCTCGCCCACAAGGCCGAGGAGGAAGGCGTCGTCGCCGCCGAGGTGATCGCGGGGAAGCCGGTGCACATGCACTACGGCAACATCCCGGGCATCGTCTACACCTGGCCCGAGATCGCCGTCACCGGGCTCACCGAGCGACAGGTCAAGGAGAGCGGACGCGAGTACCGCACCGGCAAGTTTCCCTTCTCGGCCAACGGGCGCGCCCGCACCGCCGGCGAGACCCATGGCTTCGTCAAGTTCGTCGCCGACGCGCGCACCGACGAGATCCTTGGCTGTCACATGATCGGGCCTAACGTTTCGGAGCTGATCCCCGAGGTCGTGCTGGCGATGGAGTACCGCGCGTCGTCCGACGACATCGGCATCACGGTCCACGGCCACCCCACGCTCTCCGAGGCGGTGAAGGAAGCCGCGCTCGCCGCGCTCGGCCGCGCCATCCACATCTGATGCCCGACTCCGCCGGCTCGCACGCCGCTGCCCTCCGCGTCGTGCCGCTCGACCCCGCCGCGCTCGGCCCGGGGCCGATCGCCGCCGCCCGTGCACTGTTCATCGCCGGCCGCGCCCCCGAGCGCGTCGTCGACCGGTTCGAGCGCGCCCTCGGCGAGACGCCGGAGTCGCGCGCCGTCGCCGCATTCGATGGCGACGGCGCCGCGGCCGGGATCGTCCTCTTCGGGCTCGTCGCCGGAGCGTTAGGCACCGGTGCTGTCTTCTGGCTCGCCGTCCGCGCCGACCGCCGACGCCACGGTGTCGGGCGGGCGCTGCTCGCGCTGGCGAAGGCCGAGCTCGCGGCCGAGGGGGCGCGGATCGTCGTCGCCGAAGTTCCCGACGACGCCGCCGAGATGGCGAAGATGCTCGCCGCCGGCGGCTTCGAGCGCGAGGGTGTCGTTCCCGATTTCTACCGGGACGGCGTCGCGCTCACGCTCTGGCGCTGCACGCTCAACTGATCGCGGCCAGCGGCCGCGTCGCCGGTGCCGGGGTGTCGAGGACGCGGCGGATCGCCGCCGTCAGCTCGGCGATCGTGAACGGCTTCGACACGAACGCGTGCTCGCCGCCGAGCTGCCCGAGCCGGAGCGCCGGGTCCTCGGTGTAGCCCGACATGCAGACGATCCGCACCGCCGGGTATGCGCGGGCGACGCGCTCGACCAGCTCGCGGCCGCCCATCACCGGCATGACCATGTCGGTGAGCACCAGCGAGACCTGCGCGCCCTGCGCCGCGAGCTCCGCGAGCGCCTCGACGCCGTTGCCCGCGACCAGCACGCGGTAACCCGATTTCTGCAGGATCCGCCTGACGGCGAGCCGCACCGTCTCTTCATCGTCGACCACGAGGATCGTCTCGCGCCCGGCGTGCTCCGTTCCGGCCAGCGGAGCGCCGGTGGTGACCGCGTCCTCGGTCACCGCCCGCGGCATGTAGACCGTGAACGCCGAGCCGCTGCCTAACGTGCTGTCGACGGTGACCGTCCCTCCGCACTGCTGGACGATCGCGTAGACGGTGGACAGCCCGAGCCCCGTCCCCTTGCCGACTTCCTTGGTCGTGTAGAACGGCTCGAACAGGTGCGCCTGGACCTCCGGCGACATCCCCATCCCGCTGTCGCGGACCGTGATCGTGACGTAGTCACCGGGCACGAGCCCCGGGTTGCCGCGCGCCGTGGCGACGTCGATCGTCGTCCTCTCCACGCCGATGAACAGCCGGCCGCTGTCGGGCATCGCGTCGCGCGCATTGAGCGCGAGGTTCAGCACGACCTGCTCGAGCTGCCCGCGGTCGGCGAGCACGCGCCACTGCTGCGGGCGCGCATTGATCTCGAACGCGACTTCGGTCGCGATCAGCCGTCGCAGCATTGGCTCGATTCCGGCGACGACTTCGGCCGCGTCGAGCAGCGCCGGCTGCAGGATCTCGCGCTTGCTGAACGCCAGCAGCTGCCGCGTCAGCGCCGAGCCGCGGTCGACGGAGCGCTCGATCTCGTGCAGCTCGTCGACGAGCTGCGATCCCGCCGGCAGCTCGTCGATCGCCACCGACGCCGTCATCCGGATCGCGGTGAGCAGGTTGTTGAAGTCGTGCGCGATTCCGCCGGCGAGGCGGCCGACCGCGTCCATCTTCTGCGCGTGGAGCAGCTGCGTCTCGAGCGCGACGCGTTCGCTCACGTCGCGCGAGTTGAGGACGATTCCTTCCACCGCCGGATCGGCGAGCATGCTCGTCGCCACCGTCTCGATCGGGATCCAGCTCCCGTCGCGATGGCGGACGCGCCAACGCATCGCCCCGGCCCGCGTGCCGTTCGCGCGCATCTGCTCGAGCAGCGCGGTCGCACCCAGTGCGTCCTGCGGATGGAGCATCGACACCAGCGGCTCGCCGATGTGCGCGCCGGCGGGATAACCGAACGCGCGCTCGGCCGATGCGCTCTGGTAGCGGATGATTCCTGCCGCGTCGACCACCGTGATCGTGTCCGAGGCGTGCTGCACGAGCGAGCGGAATCGCGCTTCCTGCAGCTCGCGCTGCCGCGCGAGATGCTCGTTGTCGTGCAGCGCAGCGAACTGCCGCGCCAGGACGAGCGCCGTGAGGACGACCGTTGCGTAGAGCACCAGGCGGTCGTTGCGCGACCACTGTTCCGCCGCGACGAGGATCGGCAGGTAGCCGGCGACGATGAAGAGATACGGCAGGCGGGCGAATCGCGGACGCGGGTTGCCTAACGCTGCCGCCCGCACGGGCCCGACGCGATACTGGTACGCGGCCCCGATGAAGACGAGTGCGTCTCCGGCCATCCACGCGACGTCCACCGGATTGCCGCCGCGATACGTGCCGGCGAGCGACAGCGGTGTGTACAGCAGGTCGGCGACGACCATCAGCAGGTGCCCCGACCCGATGATCCAGAGCGCGTTCATCGACACGCGATCACTGCCGCGGATCAGCACGAGCCCGATCGCCAGCACACCGAGCAGGTCACCGACCGGGGAGAGGAGGCTCGACGCGACGGTGAGATTCAGCTCGGAGGCCGCGGCGTAGCGCGGTCGCAGCATGAAGTACCAGATCAGCGCCGCCGCGCCGATGAAGATCGTCGCGAAGTCGAGCGCCGTCTTCACGCCGCTGTCCGGTGTGCTTCGCGCCGGACGGAACGCCAGCACGCCGCGCGTGAGGACGATCAGGTAGAGCGCCGTCGTGCTGTCGACGAGGACGCGCAGCACCCGGCTGTGAGAGAACAGGATGTCGTTGACCGCCCAGAAGTCGGTCGACACGCCGAGTACGGCGTACGCGATCGTCAGCCACCACCAGCCCTTTCGCGATTCGGCGGACATGCGCGGATCGCGCGCGTTCATCCAGGCCATCCAGGCCATCGCCGCGCCGACCGGGAGGAAGAACGCGTTCCCGACTATCTCGCGGTACGGAGCGGTCGAGGGGACGACGAACAGCCACGCCGCGTGCGCGAGCGTGTAGGCGATCGCGCAGTGGGTGGGCAGCCCGGCGTCCGCGAGCCAGCGTGCCGAGCGCGTGAGCGGTCCTCCGGCGCGCGCCGGCACGACGCGCGGCGGCGTCGACCGCGAGTGCGCGGGAGTTCCGGACTGACGGTCAGGCTCGATCACGTTGCATCCGGCGGGGGGAGCGACGATGCGTGATACGACACGGCCCTCCGACCCGCCTCGTGTCTCAGGCGGGTCCGAGGGCCGTTTGGCCGTTAGGCCGCGTGTGCTGCGAGTCTAGCGAATCGCGCGGAGCACGGCGACCGTCGCCGCCGCACCGACTGCGAGCAGCGAGGCGGCGGCGACTGCGGCGGTGGCCGGAGTCATCGTCACTTCGCGCGCCCACCAGGTCTGCACGCCGTCGGCGGTTCTGTCCGTCGGGAGCGCAGCCATGATCTGGGCCTCGAGGTACGCCGGCGTCTTCATGGTGCGACGACGCTCCGTCTCCTCGGTGACCTTGCGCCAGAAGTCGACGTCACGCGCGGACTCCGCCGTGCGCACCGCGGACTCCGGGAGCTCGCCATCGAGCCAGGCATGGATCGGCGCCATGTTGCGCGCCTGGCCGAGCGGCACTTCGCGGTCAGTGAGCGGACGCTCTTCGCGTGCGCGCTTCGGCGCCTGGCTCTCGCCGCGGCCGCCCTGTGGATTCAGATCGTCTAGCATCAGGCGTACTTCTCCTCGAGAAGGACTTGGAGCGCCTCGCGCGCGCGGTGGACGCGCATCTTCAGTGCTCCGACGGTTGTCCCCAGCAGGTCAGCCATCTCCTCGTATGATCGGCCCTCGACGTGCTTCATCACGAAGGCTTCCCGCAACGAGGCGGGGAGTGCTGCCAACGCGCGATCGAGATCGCTCTTCAGTTCCGTCCGGTCGAGATCCTCTTCGGGCGTCGCGTATCCAGACGGCTGATCGTCCTCGTCGTAACTCAGGTGGGTGCGTCGGATGTTCTTCAACCAATCCTTGCACCCATTAGCGACGATCCGGAACACCCAGGCGTCAAATCTTCCACGCACCTCGGCGAGGTGCTGGAACGCCTTGATGAAAGACATCTGGAGGATGTCTTCCGCTACGTCCGGGCTCCCCGTCATGCACAGCGCATGGCGATAGAGCGGGTCGCTGTACCGGGAGATCAGCGTCCGGAATGCATCCCGGTTGCCCGCTAATACCCGGCCGATGATCGCCTGATCCGAATCGGGGTCGGTGACGTCCTGCGCCACTTCCTGCGTAGTCACGGTATCCTTCACAGTGCTACCAAAGCGCCACTGCTGGCGCGGGGCGAGGGTTCGTTGCCGATCCGATTTGGTAAGGACGTTGGCCACGATCCATGGACGATCGTGCGCCGGACACGTAACACCATGTGCGGGCGGGTCTGGGTCATATCGCTTTTCGAGGGGTAGGCCCGGGAAACATAGGGCGGCGATCCGCCGAGCGCGAGGGTCTTTCTCCCATGAGCGCCGCACTTTGCCGGAGAAACGTCAGGCAGGATGCGAGAGCCGGTCACCCCGCAGTCGCCGGCTCATCGTCAGTGAACGCCGCCCACCCCCGCTCACGAATCGTGTCGCCGTGCTCGTCGAGCCGCGGTGGCGGACGACGCACCCGCCCCGAAGAAAGCGCCGGCGCGACGCCGGTGAGCGGCGACGCCTCGACGCTGCCTAACGCTTCGGCCACGCTCCGCACCACGCCGCACGGCACCCCTGCCAGGTCGAGGAGCTTTCCCCATTCCGCGGCTGGGCGCAGCCTCACCCGCTCAGCGACCGCGGCCACCACGCGGGCGCGCTCGGCGAGGCGACCGGCGTTCGTCGCCAGCCGCGCATCGGCGGCGAGGTCGTCGAGCCGGAGCGCGCGAGCGAGCGCGAGCCACTGGCGGTCGTTCCCGACCGCGATGATCACCGGGCGATCGGCGGCGGCGAAGAGCTGGTACGGGACGAGGTTCGGGTGCGCGTCGCCCCAACGCTTCGCATCCTCCCCGCTCACGAGAACGTTCTGCGCGACATTCACGAGCGCCGCGGTCGCACTGCGCACGAGCGAGACCTCGAGCCGCGCACCGACACCGGACCGCGCGCGCCCGACGAGGGCGGCGAGAATCGCCGCCGCTGCATCCTTTCCCGTGACGACATCGACCAGCGCGACTCCGACGCGGGTCGGCGATCCGTCCGCGGGTCCGGTGATCGCCATCCATCCCTGCTCGGCCTGGACGACGACGTCGTATCCCGCGCGGTCGCTGTCGGCGCCGAACCCGCTGATGGTCAGCCAGATCAAGCCGGGGCGCGCCAGCCGGATCTCATCAGGGTTGAGCCCGAAGCTGGCGAGCGCGCCCCGCTTGTAGTTGTCGATGACGACGTCCGCCTCGCTGATCAGCCGGCGGACCAGGGAACGGCCATCCTCGGTCGAGAGGTCTGCCGCAACTCCGAGCTTGTTGCGATTGACGCTGAGGAAGTAGGCGCTCTCGCCGCGTTCATCGAAGGGTGGACCCCACCCGCGAGTCTCATCGCCGATGACAGGCCGCTCGACCTTGATCACATCCGCACCGAGGTCGCCGAGTATCATCGTGCACAGCGGCCCGGCCAGCACTCGCGAGAGATCCAGCACTCTGACCCCGGCGAGTGGCAAGCTGTCGTTGTTGTGGCTCATCGCTGTAGTTATAATTCGCCACAATATGCGTGGCTCACGAGGACCGACGCTGTCGAAAGCCTGCGCCGCGACGCGGTTTTCAGGTGGCGAGAGCCTTGCGTAGATCGCGAATAATCATATACTTGCCGCCGTTCGGGCCGCTGCATTCTTCGACGTGAGACTGCCGTCGGACGCAGTCGCCGACGCCGGCGCCGAACGAGCCCCTTCGGGTGTCAGGAGAGCGGGACACGAACATGACGGATAAATTGCCAACCACAGAAAGCAAGGCTCCTCCCGCCGAGGGCGCGACGCCTGTCGCTGGCGCGCCCGCGACCGTTCCGCCCGCACCGCGCCGGGGCCCGGGCCATCGCGGCGCCGACGTACGCGATACTGTCGCCGAGATGACGGAGAAGGCGCAGCAGCTCAGCCTCGAGGCGGGGAGCAAGGTTTCCGGCGCGATGAAGGACGTCATCTATGCCGCCGCGGGGATGACCGGCTTCGCCATCGAGAGCGCGCGCGATCTCCTGCAGTACATGGTGCGTCGCGGCCAGATGCGCAACGAAGAAGCCGAAAAGCTGCTCCGCGAAGTCGAGGAGGCGCACGCCACCCGGAAGCCGGGGACGCCGCATCCTGCCCCTCGCCCCGCTGCTCCGTTCACGCCAAAGCCGTCCGCGCCGCCCGCGCCGCCGCCGTCGTTCAAGGCGCCGCAGCCGCATTCGGCCGCCATCCTCAACGCGGCACCGAAGAGCCACGACAAGACGGTCCCGAAGTCAGTGCCGAGGGCGCTCGCCAAGGCAGCCGGCAAGAGCGCGCAGACCGCAACGAAGCCGGCCGCGAAGAGTGCTCCCGTGAAAGCGGCGAAGAAGAGCGCGCCGGCAAAGCCCGCCAAGTCCGCGAAGAAGGCCGCGAAGAAGCGTTAGGCGACTCGCGGCGGCCGCGCATCACCGGCTACGATCGTCTACTCGCCGCCCCCGCGCATCGCCGCGAGGGCGGCGAGCCATTTTGCCAGGACCTTCGGCGCGCCGACGCGAAACTCGGCCCGCGTTGCCCGCGGCTCTTCGCCCTCGACGTGGATCGTCACCGCATCCGCGTGCCAGCCGCGGAGTGCGTCCATCGCATCCTCGTCGGTGGTGTCGTCGCCGGCGAAGACGATCGATGCCGATTGCGCGGTCGCACCGAGCTGCCGCGCCAGCGCGAGCACCGCCGTCCCCTTATCCACCGCGATCGGTGGGCGCACCTCGATCACCTTTCGGCCGCGCGTCACGCGCAGCCCCGCGCTTTCCGCCGCGGCCACGATCGCACGCTCCAGCCGCGGGATGTCACCCTCCGCGGCAAGCCGGTAATGCACGCTGAGCGTTGCGCCCTTGTCCTCCAGCCGCGCGCCGGGAGCCGACATCACGGCGTCGGCCGCGCTCGCCCGAACCTGTTGCAGCGCCGCGGACCATTCGCTCACGCGCTTGTCCACCCAGAACCGGCCGTCGGGATCGATCGTCTCGAAACCGTGGTTGCCGATGGTCCACAGCCATTCGACGCCGACGAGGCGGCGCGCGTCCTTCGCGCTACGCCCGGATACGAGCGCAACGCGCGTGTCGCGCGCCTGGACGAGCGCCGACACCGCCCGGCGCGTGGACTCCGGCACCGAGGCGTCCTCGGGGCGCGGCGCGATCGGCGCGAGCGTGCCATCGACGTCGAGCAGCACCACCAGCGGCGCGCCGGCCAGCCGGCTGCCTAACGCTGCGGGGTCGACGGGAAGCGGCAGCGCCGCGGGTGCGCCGGCTGCACCCGCGCCACTGGCTCGCGGCGTCACACCTTGGCCGAGCGGATCGTTCGCGACGCCGGGCGAAGCTGGTTCGCCGCGGTCAGGATCGAGCGCAGCCAGTCGAAGATCGTCGCACCGCGAAGGTCGGCACGCATCCGCGACATCCGCGCACGTCGCTCGTCGAGCGGTACCGACAGCGCGCTGTTGAGGCCATCCGCGAGGCCGTCGATGTTGAACGGGTTGATCAGCGTCGCTCCTTCGATTTCCTCGGCGGCACCAGCGAACCGTGAGAGAAGCAGCAACCCGCGCTCGTCCACCTGGCAGGCAACGAACTCCTTCGCCACGAGGTTCATCCCGTCCTGCAGCGAGGAAACGAGGCAGAGATCGGCTGCGCGATAGATCGCGGCGAGACGGTCCGCGCTGACGTTCTCCTGGATGAGGACGATCGGCGTCCATCCTTTCGTCGCGTAGCGCGCGTTGATCTGCTTCACCTGCGCCGCGACCTGCTCCTCGAGCTGCTGGTACACCGGCAGCGCGCTCCGCGACGGCGTCGCGACGATGAGAAACGTCAGGCACCCACGCAGTTCGCGATGCCGATCCCACATCAGGTCGAGCGCGCGCAGCCGCTCGGGAATGCCCTTCGTGTAGTCGACGCGGTCCACTGACACCGCGAGCTGCCGCCCCTTGGTCGCATAACGCTCGCGCAGCCGGGTCGCCAGCGCTGCCGCGGCCGGTTCCTTCGCCAGTCCCTCGTAGTAGGTGACGTCGATGCTGATCGGAAACGCGCGCACTGTCGTCGTGCGGCCGTTGCTCTGCACGCGCTGCCCGTCGGGATCGATGCGCGCATCAGGGATCAACTCGCTCACGCAGGCGAGGAAGTTCCGCGCGGCGCGCTCGGTCTGGAACTCGAGCAGGTCGTTGCCGAGCATCCCGCGCAGCAGCGCAACGCCGACCCCGCTCGGCATCAGCTGGAAGATGTCGGGCGGCGGAAAGGGGATGTGCCAGAACTGGTGGAGCAGCGCGCCGGGCACGAGCGTCCGCACGGTCGCGGACACGAGAGCGAGATGGTAGTCCTGGATCCAGATCACCGGGTCCGGTGCACCGCTCGCCTCTTCAGCGACTGCGTGCGCGAAGCGCTCGTTGACCAGGCGGTATTGGTCCCAATCGTCGCTGCGCGGCTCGAAGTGCTGCGCGAACATGTGGCACAGCGGCCAGAGCGCGCTGTTCGCGAACCCCTGGTAGTAGCCTTCGACTTCCGCCTCGGAAAGCCACACGCGGCGCAACGTGTACGACGGATCTTCAGGCGGGACGGCGACATGCCCGCGCCGATCGGCAACGTCGCGGTCAGCATTGCCCGAGCCCCACGCGACCCAGACTCCGTTCGTGCGCCGCATCAGCGGATCGAGCGCCGAAACGAGCCCGCCTGGCGGACGGCGCACTTCGAGGGTGCCACCTGTCCTGACGTGCTCGTACGGCTCTCGATTCGAGACGAGAATCAGGCGGCGCGTTCCAACGAGATCAGAAAGCTCAGGCATCGCAAACACCTTGGGCAACGAACATGCCCCGGCTACGGCGCGGTCCGGCTCTTTCGCTGGCCACTTGCTGCGCGTCTCGGCCCATAACGTTATCCTGTCGAGACCCGAACCCAACGCCGAATGCGCCCTTCCCTTCCACTATACGCATTTCACGTCGCGCGCGCCGTAACTATTTCCGTTGCGTTCGCCGGATGCGCGCCCCAGCCGGCGAAAACCCCGCTGGCTCACGGCGACCTCGTCGCTGAAGTGACGACGATGTTCGCCCGGTCCGCAGCCGCGTGGAATCGCGGCGACCTCGATGCCTTCATGACCGACTACCTCCCCGGCAATCGCACGACGTACGTGACGAGCCGCGGCATCGTGCATGGACCGGCATCTATCCGCGAGCGTTATGCGCCGCGCTTCGCGCCCGGCGGGGTACACGATTCACTTTCGTTCGAAGGCGTCGAGGTCGACTCGCTCGCGCCCGGCGTGCTCAACGTGATCGCCTACTATGTGCTCGCCCGGGGCGATTCCGTGGTCGCGCGTGGCCCGACATCGCTCGTGATGGTGAGGGACAACGGCCGACTCCGCATCGTGCACGACCACTCGAGCTGAGCGCATGAAGCACCTCGTCGCACGCGCCCCTACCCGCATCGACTTCGGCGGGGGGTGGACCGACGTTCCCCCGTACCCGGCCGAGCACGAAGGCTTTGTCTGCAACGTCGCCATCACCCGCTACGCAACCGCGACCGTTAGTCCGGGCGTGGACGATCGTGCAGTCCCGCTGGTATCGGCGGCGCTGCGCCGCGCCGGGCTGAGCGACGCGCACGTCGCGTTGCGGAGCGACTTCCCGGTCGGGGCTGGCCTTGGCGGTTCGAGCGCGGCTGGCGTCGCGCTCGCCGGCGCGCTCGCGGCCTGGCAAGGCGAGCAGGTCTCACGCGTCGATCTCGCCGAGCGGAGCTGCACCACCGAACGCAGCGACCTGGGGATCGCCGGCGGAAGCCAGGATCATTACGCGGCTGCATTCGGCGGAGCGCTCGGGCTGAGCTTCCGGAAGGGGGCGATCGACGTCGAGCAGATCGAGCTCGGCGCGGAGCTCCGCGTCGAGCTCGCGCGGCGGTGCCGGTTGTGGTTCACTGGCGAGTCGCGCATCTCGGCGCAGCAGATCAAGGTCGTCGTCGACGCGTTAGGCGCCGGCGACCGGCGCGTGCTCGCGCTGCTGGCCGGGATGAAGAGCTGCGCCCGCTCGTCGGCGGATGCGCTCCGCCGCGGCGCGATCGACGATCTCGGCCACATCGTCGGCGAGCACTGGACGCTGCAGCGGGAGCTGCACCCGAGCATAACGACGGAGACGATCGAAGTGATCTGTCTCCGCGCGTACGCCGCCGGCGCGCTCGGCTGCAAGGCCCTCGGCGCGTCGGGCGGCGGATGCGTCGTAGTCATCGCCGGCGAGGACAACGGCGACGACGTCGCCCGCTCGATCGGCGACCTCGCCACTCCGCTCGACTACGCCGTGGACACCTCGGGCTTCAGCGTCGTCGAGCGCGGAGACGCCGATGGTTGACGCGAGGATCCCGCGCGGCGACGCGGTCGCGCTCGCGCGAGCGCTGGTCGCCATCGATTCACGGAATCCGGTGATCGCGCCTGGCGGTCCGGGTGAGGGCGCGGTCGCATCGCTGCTGGCGGGTGTGCTCGCCGACTGGGGATTCGACGTCGAGCTGCAGGAGGTAGCACCCGGGCGACCCAACGTGATCGCGCGAACGGGACGACGCGGCGGGCCCGTGCTGATGTTGAACGGGCACCTCGATGTCGTCGGCACCGATTCGATGGTTCATCCACCATTCGATCCGTCGATGCGTGACGGCCGCATATATGGAAGGGGATCGGCCGACATGAAGGCGGGGATCGCCGCGATGTGCGCCGCCGCGGCGCGCGCCGCGAGCGCCACGAAAGCCGAGCTGCTGGTGGCGGCGGTCATCGACGAGGAGAATGAGAGCCTCGGTACGCGCGCACTCGTCGAGCGCGGAGTTCGAGCCCAGGCCGCGATCGTCACCGAGCCCACCCGCCTGACGATCATGCCCGCGCATCGCGGCTTCGTATGGGTCGAGATCGAAGTACGCGGACGCGCCGCGCACGGCAGCCGTTATGACATCGGTGTCGACGCGATTCGCCATGCCGGGCTGCTGCTCGCCGACCTCGACGCCTTCGAGGAGACGGCGCTGGTTGCGCGAACGCATCCATTGCTCGGCCATGCGTCGCTGCACGCGTCGCTGGTGCAGGGAGGCACGGGGATGTCAACGTATCCGGACCGCTGCGTGCTCGCGCTCGAGCGACGCACGGTCCCCGGCGAAACAACGGAATCGGTGCTCGACGAGCTGCGCGCCGCATTCGCGCGGATCGCTGCGCGGCGCGCGACGTTCGATGCATCACTCCGGCTCATGACGGCGCAGGGGCCGAGCGACGTCGCGCCGGATTCGCCGGTGGTGCGGGCGCTCGCCGCAGCGATGAGCGCCGAGGGATTGTCGCCGCTGATCGAGGGGATGAGCGCGTGGACCGACGCAGCGATCCTCAACGACGCCGGCATTCCGGCGATCTGCTTCGGGCCGGGCGACATCAGGCTCGCGCACGCGGCCGAGGAGTGGGTGCCGGTCGCCGAGATCGAGCAGGCGACCGCGGTGCTCACGCGCATGGCGCTCACGTTCCCCAATTAGAATTCGCGCATGGCGCAATTGACACACGCACAGTACGACGCGCTCGAGCGCGCGGTCACCGACCGAACCCGCATCGCCGTCTGGCGGCGGGGGACGGAATACCTCGTCATTCCGCAGCGGCTGCGCATCGACGGCGGCCGTGAGGCCATCGACGCGATGCATCCGACCACCGGACATTCGCTGACTCTCTACATCGACGAGCTCGACGCGATCGAGGTCGTGCGGTGACGCTGCCTAACGGCGCGGCATCGCGCCCGCCGGAGCAGGCGCTGATCGCGGTCTACGCCGACGAAAGCTGCCTGGGCAACGGGCGCGACGGCGACAACCCCGGCGGAGCCGCGGGGCTGATCGAGTGCGTCAGGCAGGGAAGTGGTCAGCTCGCGCGCTTCGACTACTGGGTCTCCGATCCGGCGACAACGAACAACCGGATGGCGCTGCGCTCGGTGATCGAGGCGTTCCGAATCCTTGGCGCGAAGCGTCGCCGGCAGCGCGTCGTCTTCACCAGCGATTCCAACTACGTGGTGAAGGGGGTGAGCGAGTGGCTCCCGGGCTGGATCGCACGCGGATGGGCGCGAAAGGGAGGCGCGATCGAGAACCTCGAGCTCTGGCGCGAGGTCGCTGATGTGGTGCGCCCGCACGACGTGCAGTGGGTCTGGGTGCGCGGACACGATGGCCATGCGCAGAACGAGTACGCGAACGACCTCGCCATCCGGGCCGCACGCGAGCTGAGCGCGTCGAAGGGCGCGGTGGACTCGGGGTTCGATGCATGGCTCGCCGCGAAGACGGCGAAGGGCAAGGTGCGCGCGCCGACTCCGTTCCCCCCGCTCGGGTTTCGCGCCGCGCGCGCGATACCCAAGGGCTGACACGGGCGAGCCGCGGGCGCGACGCGTTACCGCCGCTCTCGACAGCGCGTCTCAATGCAGAGCTCTCGGCGGTGCGCCGCGCATCCCGCCGGAGCGTACGCTCAGCCCCCCATCCACGTACTCACATGAAGCTCGCGCTGCTCGCCCTCATCATCGGCATCTCGATCGGATATTTCTACGGCTTCGACGACGCACGGCACCACACGAAGAACGTCGTCGAGCGCACCGTCGATAAAGTCGGCGGCAAGAATCGCGATCGGATGAGCAACGACATCGACAAGCAGACCGAATCCGTGCGCGACTGATCGTCGCTGCACGATTCTGTAATCCACGACACGTGACGCGATCGATCGCGCCACGTGTCGTCGCATGCGGGACACATGCTGCTCGTCGGGGTAGTGCTACGCACGGGGCTTGCGGAACGATGTGACTTCCGCGCCATTTCAGGACCCGTCTGACGGCACTCCCGCTTCGAGAACATGGACGAGCTAGACCGACTCTACCGCCTTCTGGTCGACGCGATCAGGGCCCAGCAGCCCGAGCTGCTGACGCGCCCGTTCGAGGTTGCCGATATCTATCAATCGATCATGCCGTATCGCCTTCATCGGCGCGCGCTCGGCATGGAGACAAATTCCGACTACGAGATGACGTTGCTGCGTCTTCTCTCCGGTGAGCGCGGCTACGTCATCGGCGACGAGGAGATGCAGGACGCGCTGCGCCGCGAGCTCGCGACGCCGAACCCGGATCCCGGCGCGTTCCGGCCGTTCGCGCAGTCGCATGTTGCGCTCGCCGCCGACGCGCTGCGTCGCCTCGAGCAGGGAAACTTCTCCGCTGCACCAGGTCGCGGGATGCCGACGCCCGCGGCGACGCCGACGGTCGCGCCGCGCGTCGCGGCTGCCGCCGCTGCTCCGTTGCCCCCGATGCCACCGGTGGTGCCAGCCGCGCCCGCACCGATGCGGTCACCAGTCACGAATCCCAGCCTTCAACAAACGATGAGCGCACCTCCCCGCTCGACGACCGCCGAAGCGCTCGGTGGACGCTGCCGCTACTGCAGCGGCGCGCTTCCCGCCGGCCGGCGCCTGACGTTCTGCCCGCACTGCGGGCAGAACCTGACCGTGCAGCATTGCCCGGCCTGCAACACGGAGCTCGAGGTCGGCTGGAAGTTCTGCACGACCTGCGGTCGCGGCGTCTCGGCCACCTGATGCGCGGAACGTTAGGCATGCGCGCGTGCGGCATCTCGCTGCTCGCGGCACTGGCGACGGCGGCGGTGGCGTGCAGGGGCGGCGACCGTGCCGACGCGACCGCCGACACCGCCGTCGCTGCGCCCGGTGACACGACCAGGCGTGTCGTCGATTCGGCGGTCACCCACGCCGCCGATAGCGCACACGTCGACACGACCGTGCATGCACCGGTGGACACGGCGCCGCTCCTCCTCGTCGCGGTCGACAGCGCGATCGGCGATTCGCTCTACCAGAAGTCGCGCGGGCGCTGCCTCTCCTGTCACGGTCCGCGCGGCATCGGGAACGCGAGCCTCGGGCCGAGCCTTCGTGACAGTGTGCGGGTCGACAGCAACGGTTCGCTGCGCGGGATCGAGGCGGTGATCCATGACGGCGTCGCGGTGCCGAAGCTCGGGACGGCGCGCATGCCGGCATTCGGCGGACAGCTCGACTCGGTAGCCATCCACCGGATTGCGGTGTACGTCTATTCACTGTCGCACCCGGGTGCGATCGCGCGCGATTCGGCCGCTGCGCGGGCCGCGCTGCCTGCGCCGCCACCCGACACCGCGACCACGAAGCAACCGACCCAGTAACACGGGGCCGGCGCGCTCCACGCGACGCCGCGAACCGGACGAGAGACATCACATGGGAACGCAGCGCTCGAACACCGACATCGTTTTTCTCTCCGCGGTGCGGACGCCGTTCGGCACCTACGGCGGCACACTCAAGGACATTTCCGCCATCGACCTCACCGTCTTCGCGGCGAAGGCGGCGCTCGAGCGTGCCGGCGTCGCCGGACCGGACGTGCAGCACGCCATCTTCGGCAACGTGGTGCAGACGTCGGCCGATGCCGCCTACTTCGCCCGCCACGTCGCGCTCAAGTCGGGGTGCGCGGACGAGATTCCCGCGCTCACCGTCAACCGGCTTTGCGCCTCGGGTTTCCAGGCGGTAGTCAGTGGCGCGCAGGAGATCATGCTCGGCGAAGCCGACCTCTGCCTCGTCGGCGGCGGTGAGTCGATGTCGCAGGCACCGCACGTGGCTCGCGGGCTGCGCTGGGGGCTGCCGTTAGGCGGTGCGCCGCCGCTCGAGGACACGCTCTGGAGCGCGCTCACCGACACCGTGCCGAACATGAAGATGGGCGAGACGGCCGAGAAGCTCGCCGGCCAGTGCGGCATCGACCGCGCCGCTGCCGATGCCTACGCGCTGCGCTCGCAGCAGAAGGCGCGTGATGCCTGGGCCGCCGGAGCCTACGACGACGAAGTGATCGGGATTCCGATCCGGAACCCGAAGACGAAGGCGACCGAGGAGTTCCGCCGCGATGAGCACATGCGCCCCGACACCAGCGCGGAAGGACTGGCCAGGCTCCGCCCGGTCTTCAAGGCTGACGGCGTGGTCACCGCGGGGAATGCATCCGGGATTTCAGATGGCGCCGCGGCGCTCGTCATCGCCAGCGCCACGGCGGCGAAGAAGCGCGGACTGCGCCCGCTCGCCCGACTCGTCTCCTGGGGTGTCTCCGGCGTGGACCCGAGCATCATGGGCATCGGCCCGGTACCCGCGACGAAGATCGCGCTCGAGCGCGCCGGACTCTCGCTCGACCAGATGGACGTCATCGAGCTGAACGAAGCCTTCGCGCCACAGGTTTGCGCGGTCGAGAAAGTGCTGAAGATCGATCGCGACAAGCTGAACACGGCGGGAGGCGCGATCGCCCTGGGCCATCCGCTTGGCGCATCGGGAGCGCGGATCACGGCCCACCTCGTCCACACACTGCGCCGCGAGGGAAAGCGTTATGGTCTCGGCACCGCCTGTGTCGGTGGCGGGCAGGGGATGGCGGTGATCATCGAGCGCCTCGACTGACGCGGCATACCGGCAAGGAACCATGGAGATGACCATGCATGCCCTGAACCACCACCCTGTGATGAGCCGGAGCGCGGCGCGCTGCCTAACGCGTCAGAGCGCGGCGGCCGTTGTCCTCGTCGCGCTCGCCGCCTGCGGCGGGCAGCAGCCGCAGCCGGCCGCCCCGCCGGCGCCGGTGAACCCATCGGGGGTCGTGACCAACAGCACCGCTCCCTGGCCGGTGAAGACGCGTGAGCATCTCGATCTCTGGCTGCACGGCTTCGCCATGCTCCAGCAGGACACCACGCGCATTCCGTTATTCCGCCGCGGCTACCGGGACGCGATGGTCGTCGAGAAGAATCGTCGCGGCGTAACCACACTGCTCGACCAGAACCGCACTCAGCTCGCGGCGCGGTTCGCCGCGAACCGGAACCTCGTCGGGGCGCAGTTCGCCGCGCTCTACTTCGGCTCGTGGGAGGACATGCAGCAGGCGATCGCGCTCTTCCTCGAGGCGAAAGGCGATGTCGGCCGGGCGCGCACCCAGCAGCAGCAGCAGGTCATCGCCTTCCTCGCGGCGTCCTTCAACACCCAGGCTGACCGCGACTGGCTCGACCTCTTCGCCAAGTCGCTCGCCGACGAGCGCGACAGGTTCTATCACCAGTACTGGCTCGATGAGCAGCGTACCCGCGGCCCCGTGCTCGCCGCGGTCGATTCACTCTGGCAGAAGAGCTACCGGCTGAAGCTGCAGACCTATCTCAGCCGCACGCAGCAGGAGTCGGGAGACTTCATCCTCTCGCTCCCGCTCGACGGCGAAGGCCGTACGGTCAGCGGCGGCAAGCGCGAGAACATCGTCGCGCTCACCTTCCCGGACACGCCGGCGCAGGCCGTCGATGCGATCTACGTCTTCACGCACGAGGTGCTCGGAGCCCTGGCCGCGACCGCGATCGCCGACAACATCACTCCTGCCGAGCGGCGTGAAGGGCTCGCCGACCGTATGGCCAGCGCCGCTGCGGTGCGGGGCGGCGCGCTGCTGCTCCAGCGCGCGGCGCCCGACCTGGCCGACGGCTATGCGCGCTACTATCTGAAGGCGGCCGGCGTATCGTTCACATCGGGCGACCCGCAGGCCGCACTGGCCAGCGCCTTCCCGCTCGACGCGCGCGTACGTGATGCGATCGCCAACCAGATCGCGTCGGTCTACGCCGGCATCTGACAGAAACGTTAGGCGGCCACCATGGCTGACTCTAGCCCCCCGGTTCCTCCCGCACCGCCGGCCGGCAGCGACCCCACCGCTCCCGGAACGTCGGGTGTCCCGGCGCGTCAGTCGCTCGATCGCCGCGCGCTCGACCGCATCCTCAAGCGGGCCGGCGAGCTCCAGGTCAGCGCCGCCGACCCCGCCGAGGAGATGACCGAGGAGCAGCTGATTGCGCTCGGGCAGGAAGTCGGGATCACGCCGCAACATCTGCGACAGGCGATCGCCGAGGAGCGGACGCGCCCCGCGCTCCCCGACGAACCAGGGTTTGCTGACCGGTGGATCGGGCCGCGCACCGTTTCCGCACGGCGCGTCATTCGCGGCACGCGTGAGCAGCTCCTCTCACGCCTCGATGAATGGATGCGACGCGAGGAATGCCTCCAGGTGAAGCGCCGCCTCGTCGATCGCGTCGTCTGGGAGCCGCGCCGCGACGTCTTCGGCAGCATTCGCCGCGGCCTCAACCTCGGCGGACGCTCCTACGCGCTGACGCGGACACACGACGTCGCCGCGACCGCGATCGCGATCGACAGCGCGAACACACTCGTCCAGATCGACGCCGACCTGCGCCCCGCTCGCGCCGCGCGAGTTCGTGGAGGAACCGCGGTCGCAACGACGGGAACCGTCGCCGGCGCATCGATGGTCGGCATCGGCATCGCGCTCGGTCTCGCCATTCCATTGCTTCCGCTCGTCGCGATCGCGGCCGTCCCGGTCGCGGCGGGCGCGGGTATCGGGGTAAAGGTCGCGCGCGGCTTTCGCGGCACCGCCGAGCGTGTGCAGCTCTCCCTCGAGCAGGCGCTCGACAGCATCGAGCACGGCGAGCCGCCGCGCCCGCGCGTCGGCGACGTCCTTGGCCTCATCGGCCGGCGGCCATAGACTCACGGCGCCGGCCAAGCGGCGCTGCCTAACGTTCCTACCAGAAGACACAATGGCAATGCGAAAGATCGGCGTCCTCGGCGGTGGCCTCATGGGCAGCGGGATCGCGCAGGTCGCGGCCCAGGCGGGATTCACCACCGTCGTCCGTGAAGTCAGCACCGCGCTCGGCGACAAGGCGCGCGCGAGCATCGACCGGACGCTCGCGAAGGGGATCGAGAAGGGAAAGGTCACCGCCGAGCAGCGGGAGAAGACGCTGGCGAACCTCGCATTCACCACCGACGTCTCCGCTCTCGCCGACTGCGATCTCGTGATCGAGGCCGTGGTCGAGGATCTCGAAGTGAAGAACGCACTCTGGCGTGAGCTGAACGGCGTTTGTCCACCGCGGACGATCTTCGCCTCGAACACCTCGAGCCTGACGATCGCGGCCATGGCCGCGGCGTCGGGGCGCGCCGATCGGATGGTGGGACTGCACTTCTTCAACCCGGTCCCGCTGATGAAGCTCGTCGAAGTCGTCCGCACGGTGACGACGAGCGACGAGACTTTTCGTGCGGCGTTCGAGTTCGCGAAGGCGGTCGGCAAGGAGCCGATCGCCGCGAAGGACAACTCGGGCTTCGTTGTCAACCTGCTTCTCGTTCCCTACATGCTCGATGCGATTCGCGCCCTCGAGCATGGCGTCGGCACCATCGACGACATCGACAAGGGAATGACTCTCGGCGCCGGCTACCCGATGGGTCCCTTCGTGCTCGCCGATTTCGTCGGGCTCGACACGCTCTACAAGATCGCCGAGATCATGTTCGCCGAGTATCGGGAGACGCGGTACGCCGCGCCGCCGCTGCTCAAGCGCATGGTGCTCGCGGGAATGTTCGGCAAGAAGAACGGCCGCGGCTTCTACGACTATTCAGGGGAAACGCCGCGCGCGGCAGCACTCGGCATCTGATCGCTTCAGCCGCTCAATGGAGAAGTGACCGCGGCCCGCCATCGTCGGCGGGCCGCGGTCACTTTCATGGCGGGCTCGCCCGCCTCGCTTCGCTCACTCCAACGCAAATGCGTCGAGCGAAACCTTGAGGTCCCGCGTCAGCGCTGCGTCACCCGAGATGATCGTGCTCCACGGAAGGTCATGCCCGTTCCGCTTTCCCTTCTCCACGACCTTCACCCCTTCCGGGCTGATCGTGATCGTGTAGAGCTTGCCCTCGACCTCGAGCTCGCGTTTGATCGCCTTGTCCAGCTTCGTCGCCATTACGTCCTCACCGTTCCGGTTCTCCTCGATCCCGCCGCGGCTATCTTTACTGGCGTGACGATCCCGTCCACCGCGACCGATTCTCCCGCCGAGCAACGGGCAACGAGCGTTCCGCCGCGCCCCGCGCCCGCCGAATCGGCTGCGTTCTGTCGCGCGATCCTGCCGAGCGTCTCGCGGACCTTCGCGCTCTCGATCCGTCTCCTCCCGGGTGAACTCCACGACGCGGTGCTCGCGTCGTATCTCCTCTGCCGTATCGCCGACACCATCGAGGACGACCACTCGGCCACCGTCGAGCGTAAGGCAAAGCTCCTCCAGACGCTGCTCGTCGCACTCGGCGACGCACGGGCGGCGCGCACCATTGCCGCGTCGGCGGACGAGCTGGTCGCCGGCGAACGGTCGCACGTCGAGCTGGTGCGCGGCGCGGAGCACGTCCTCGCGGTCTATGGTTCGCTCGCCGAGCGCCCGCGCGCACGCGTCAGGCACTGGGTCTCGGAGATGGTGCGGGGGATGGAGAAGTTCGTTCGCCTCTATCCGAACGGCATTCGCATCCGCACGCTCGAGGAGTACAAGGAGTACTGCTACTACGTGGCCGGGACGGTCGGCAACCTGCTCACTGATCTCTGGCACGAGTACGATGCGGCGATAGGCATCGAGGAGTTTCGCGCGCTCTGGCAGCGATGCCGCGAGTTCGGCCAGGCGCTGCAGACCGTCAACATCCTCAAGGACATCGCCTGGGATGCGACGCACGAGAATGCGATCTACGTCCCCGAGGATTCGCTCCGTGCACAGAGGAGCAGCCATCGCCTGCTGCTCGACCCGGCGCACGTCGAGCAGAATCACGCCGCGGTGCAGGAGCTGATCGCCCTCGCCTGGCGCGACCTCGACGGCGCGCTCGAGTACCTCCTCATGCTGCCGCGGCGCGCGATGCGCATTCGCGCCTTCTGCCTGCTCCCGCTCCTCTTCGCGTATGCCACCCTGCGCGAGCTGTCGCGGTCACGCGCGATGCTCCAGGTGGGCGGATCGGTCAAGATCTCGCGGCGCGAAGTCCGCGCGCTGATGGTCACCGGACTTCTCCTCGTCGGCAGCAACGCCGCCGTCCGCTGGCTCGCCGGCCGGGTCCGGCGGGCGCCCTTTCTCGCCGGCGCCGGCCGTGCCTAACGCTCCAGCGGCGGGCTTCCGCGTCCCCGGCTTCCGCGGAGTCATCCGCGACGACGCCGATGCCCGCGGCGTGTACTCCGAGGCGGCCGGGATCCAGCGCCGCCTCGCGCTCGCCGTCGCCGTCCCGGTCGACGCCGACGACGTCGTCACGCTCGTCCGCTGGGCCGCCGCGACCGCGACACCGCTCGTGCCGCGTGGCTCGGGGAGCAGCATGGCCGGCGGGGCGATCGGCGAGGGCGTGGTCGTAGACCTGAGCCGGCTCGATGCCATCGGGCCGGTGGACGCAGCCGCACAGCGCGTCCGGGTCGGCCCCGGTGTCGTCCTCGGCGCCCTCAACGCGGCGATCGTACCGGCTGGCCTCCGGTTCCCCGTCGATCCGTCGAGCTGGTCGTTCTGCACGTTAGGCGGGATGGCCTCGACCAACGCCGCCGGTGCCCGCACCGTCGCCGTCGGCTCGACCCGTCGCTGGGTCCTCGCTCTCGACTGCGTCTTCGCCGACGGGTCGCGGGCCCTCGTCCGGCGGGGAGACCCGCCGCCTAACGTTCCGCCGGTCGCCCGCTTCCTCGCCGAGGCGGCACCCTCCCTCCGCCGGCGCGAGGGCGAGCGCCCCGCCCGACACCCCGGGGTCCGCAAGGAATCCTCGGGCTACGGAATCTCCGAGTGGGCGCGCGGCGGCGAGGATGCCGAGGACCTCGTCGATCTCCTCGTCGGCAGCGAAGGCACCCTCGCTCTCTTCGTCGGCATCGAGCTGATGCTCCAGCCGATCCCGGCTGCGACCGCGAGCCTGCTCGCCGCGTTTCCCTCTCTCGAGACCGCGGTCGATGCCGCGGGCGCTGCGCGCGCCGCGGGCGCGAGCGCGTGCGAGCTCCTCGACAGGACTTTTCTCGACGTCGCCGCCGCTGGCCCGCTTCCCGTCACGATCCCCGCCGGCACCGAGGCAGTGGTGATGGCCGAAGCGGAAGCGGACAGCGCGCCGGCAGCGAACGCGATCGTCGCCTCGATCGTCGCCGCCTGCGAGCGCGCCGGCGCGACAGCGGTCCGCGTCGCCGACAGCGCCGACGCCGAGAAGCAGTTGTGGGCGCTGCGCCACGCGGCGAGCCCGATCCTCGCGAAGCTCGACCGCGCGCTCAAGTCGATGCAGTTCATCGAGGACGGCGCCGTCCCGCCGCCACGACTCGCCGAGTACGTGCGTGGCGTCCGCGCCGCGCTCGCGCGCCAGGAGATTCGCGGCGTCATCTTCGGCCACGCCGGCGACGCGCACATCCACGTCAACCCGCTCGTCGATGTCCGCCGTCCCGACTGGCGCGCTCGCGTCGCTGCGCTGCTCGATGAGGTCACGGCTCTCGTCGCATCACTCGGCGGCACCGTCACCGGCGAGCACGGCGACGGCCGCCTTCGGGCGCCGCTCCTCGATCGCGTCTGGGGCAGCGAGATCGTCGAGCGATTCGCGCTGGTGAAGCGCGCCTTCGATCCGGCGGGAATTCTCAATCCGGGCGCGAAGGTCGCACTCGCCGCCGACACCGGCATCGGCGACGTGAAGTACGATCCTTCACTCCCGCCGCTCTCGCCGAACGCGCGGCGTGCCCTCGATCACGTCGAGCAATCCCGCGCCTACTCGGCCTTTCGCCTCGCTCTCATCGGCGACTAGCTTCCCCGCTCGCGGCGCGAACCGCACCGTCATTCCCGACCGCCGTTCTCTCATCTCTCCTCGCAGTGTCGCAAGGTAGCGAGCCATGTTTTTCTCCGAGCCCCGCATCACCGTCTTATCTCGGCCCGTATTCACGGAGCCGAGTCACCTGCCCGTTCATTGGCTCGGCGAGAGCACCGATGGTGAGCGGCTCGCGGAGTTCGCGGGTCGGCTCTGCTACATGAGCCAGAAGAATCCCGCGAACCGGAACACGCGCGACTACCTCGAGAACATCAAGAAGCAGGGACACGGCTCGGTCCTCGAGCACGCGAACTATTCCATCCTCCTCGAGGGTGTGAGTCGGTCGCTGACCCACGAGCTGGTGCGCCATCGCGCCGGCTTCGCCTACTCCCAGCTCTCGCAGCGCTACGTCGACGAGAGCGACGCGCACTTCGTCGTCCCGCCGGCGATCATCGGCGACGAGGCGCTCGAGGGCGTGTGGCGGCGGCAGATGGAGACCGCGCTCTCCACGTACATCAGCCTCGTCGAGCAGTTGATGGAGCGCTATGGCTGGGTCGCCGACAAGGTCCATCGCCGGAAGATGGCGCGTGAGGCAGCGCGAGGCGTCCTCCCCAACTCCACCGAGACGAAGATCGTCGTCACCGGGAACGCGCGCGCCTGGCGCACGATGCTCGAGCTCCGCTCGAGCGAAGGCGCGGAGCTGGAGATCCGCCGCTGCGCCGTCGCGCTGATCCGGCTGCTGCAGCAGGAGGCCCCCGGCTTCTTCGCCGACTTCGAGATCTACTCCGGCGACGACCGCCGTGAGGCAGCGCGGATCGTCTACCACAAAGTCTGATCGCGCCGAAAAAAAAATTCCTGATTTTTTTCGCGATCGCGCAAAAAATCATTGCGAGAAAAAATCGGTGCGCGTACTTTGCGCTCCGCACCACTGGTGGCATTCGAGTTGCGCTTTTTCTCTCGCGACCACCTCACCGGTATCGGATGACGCGAATCGGTTTCGCCTACAACCAGAAGCCCGAGCAGGAGGCACCGCGAGACGCGGGTGACGTCGAGGCATCGCGCCCCGACGAAGAGCCTCCCAGTAGCGCACCGGCCCTCTCCCCCTCCGACTCGAGCGACGAATTCGCCGAGTGGGACTCTGTCGCCACCATCGACGCCGTCGCCGACGCACTCGGCGAGCTCGGTGAAGTGATCCGCCTCGAGGCGACCGCCGAATTTCCCGAGCGCCTCCGCGAGACTCGCCCCGACATCGTGTTCAACATTGCCGAGGGACTTCGCGGCGTGAATCGCGAGGCGCACGTCCCGGCAATCTGCGAATTTTTTGGCATTCCGTACTCGGGGAGCGATCCGCTCACCCTCTCGATCTGCCTCGACAAGGCGCGCACGAAGGAAGTCCTCGCCTATCACGGCGTCCCGACTGCTTCGTTCGCCCTCATCGGCAGCGCCGAGGAAATTCCGCCGCTGCGCTCGCGCATCCGCGCCGTCCACCACGTCACCAAGGCGCACGTCGTCCCGAGCGAGCGGCCGCTCCACCTGCCGCTCTTCGTCAAGCCGGTGCACGAAGGATCGTCGAAGGGGATCACCGAGAAGAATCTCTGCCGCACGCTCCAGGAGCTCGAGCAGCAGATCGACTTTCTCCTCGAGACCTATCGCCAGCCAGTGCTCGTCGAGGAGTTTCTCCCCGGCGACGAGTTCACCTGCGCGATCCTCGGCAACGACAGCGGTGCGACCGTTCTCCCTCTGGTGGGGATGAACTTCGCCGCGCTGCCTGACGGCGCGCTGCCGATCTACGGCTTCGAAGCGAAGTGGCTCTGGGATCGCCCGGAGAATCCGCTCGAGATCTTTTCCTGCCCCGCCTCGGTCAGCGACGTGAAGCGTCGCGCGATCGAGAGCGTGGTGCTTCGCGCCTACCGCGTGCTCGGCTGCCGCGATTGGTCGCGTATCGACGTTCGCCTCGACGCCGGCGGCACGCCGAACGTCGTCGAGGTCAATCCTCTCCCCGGGATTCTTCCCAATCCCGAGGACAACTCGTGCTTTCCGAAGGCCGCGCGCGCAGCGGGACTGAGCTACGACGAGCTCATTCAGTCGTGTCTGCGCCACGCCGCCGATCGGCAGGGAATCGCCCTGCCAGGTCATCTCGCTCGCCCGTTCGCCCGGCGAGCCGTGGCCTCTGCCTGACGACACGAAGAAGGAAAAGATGAAGGTCGCCGTGCTGTTCGACGGACTGTCCGCGCTGGGGAAGACGCCGGACGTCCTGATCCTCGACACGATCGAAGCCGTCGAAGCCGCGCTCGTTGCGGCCGGGAACGAAGTGATTCGCGTGCCCGTGAATCCCGACGGTCGCTGGGTCGAGCGCGTGCGTCGCGCGAAGTTCGACCTCGTCTTCAATCTCTGCGAGAGTATCGACGGCGTCGGCGCACTCGAGCCCGCGGTGATCTCCGCACTCGAGCTGATGGGCGTTCCGTACACCGGCGCGACGAGCTACACCACCGCGGTCTGCCTGCGGAAGCACGTCGTCAACACGCTGCTCGATCGCATCGGCCTTCCGGTTCCGAAGTTCGGCGTGGTCACACCCGGCGGACAACTTCCCGCCGTCGGCTTCCCGGCGATCGCGAAGCCGGCCGCTGAGGATGCGTCGATCGGCGTCGAGCAGCGCTCCGTCGTTCGCAACATCCGCTCGCTGTCCGATCGCGTGAACGCGATGCACGCGCGCTGGGACGAAGTACTCGTCCAGCGCTTCATCGACGGACGCGAGGTCAACGTCGGCATCCTCGGCGAGACCGCGCTGCCGGTCGCCGAGATCGACTTCGGGAAGATGCCGAAGGGAATGTGGAAGATCGTCTCGTACGAATCGAAGTGGCGCGTCGGCTCCGAGGAGGATCTCGGATCGGTGCCGCGCTGCCCGGCCGATCTTCCGCCTGAGCTGATCGCTGAGCTGAAGCGGATCGCGCTCACCGCGTGGCGAGCCGTGGGCGGCAGCGGCTATGGTCGTGTCGACTTCCGTGTCGACTCCACCGGCAAGCCGTGGCTCCTCGAGGTGAACGCGAATCCCGACATCGCGCCCGATGCGGGACTCGCGCGAATGGCCGGCGTTGCCGGACTCGATTACCCGGCGCTGGTTCACGCGATCTGCGAGCACGGATTGTCGCGCGCTCACGGCGTGCCATCGGTCGCCGAGCGCTGGGCGCTCGCGCAGCAGCTGTCGGGGATCAGCGGCGCACCCGACCCGGCGGCGCTCGACCTCTTCGCCGTCGGTCAGCGTTAGGTGGTCCAGACCGTGGCACCGGCGACTCGCGTCGGACCCCTCTCACCCGCTCATCGCGAGCGGATCATCGAAATCCTCGACGCCACCGGCGTCTTTCGGAAGGAAGAGATCGACGTCGCGCTCGAGCTCTTCGACGAAGTCTTCCCGCGCGATGCAGCTGCTCCATCCGGCGACGCGACGGCCGCGCCCCGGCGCAACGACGCTCCCCCCACCGACTCCACGTACGTCTTCCTCGGCGCCTTCACCCCGGACGACGAGTTGGTGGGCTATGCCTGCTACGGCCCCACACCGGACACCGACCGCACCTACGATCTGTACTGGATCGCGGTCGACCCGGCGGTGCAGGGGACGGGCGGCGGAACCCGACTCATGACCGAGGTCGAACGAAGGCTCGAGGGACTGAACGCCCGAATGCTGGTCGTGGAAACATCGTCCCGACCCGAGTACGCCCCGACACGTGCGTTCTACGAGCGCCGCGGCTACGCCGAAGCCGCGCGCATGCGCGAGTTCTACGCACCGGGCGATGATCGGGTCATTCTCACCAAACGGTTCCAGGGAATACTCAACTCGTCCACGGGGCGGGGAGCGGTGCAGCAATGAGTGATTGGCAGAGGATCCTGAAGGAAGGCAGCATCGATTCGCTCGACAAGCTCGTCGCGAAGTTCGGCGCCGACGTCATCGACGTCGAGGCGCTGCGCCCGGCGTTCGAGAATTTCCAGATGCGCATCACGCCGGCCGCGCTCGAACAGATCAAGGCGGTCGGCGATCCGATGTGGAACCAGTACGTCCCGACGACGAAGGAGCTCGACATCGTCGACGGGGTGATCGACTCGCTCGACGAGGATGCCGACTCACCGGTGCCGAACATCACGCACCGTTATCCCGATCGCGTGCTCTTCCTCGTCAGCCCCGTCTGCGCCAGCTACTGCCGCTTCTGCACGCGTCGCCGCAAGGTCGGCGATCCGGAGAAGATCCCGCTCAACCAGTACGAGTCGGCGTTCCAGTACATCCGCGAGCACCCGGAGGTGCGCGACGTCATCCTCTCCGGTGGCGACCCGATGATGCTGTCCGACCGGCGGATCGAGTACATCCTGCAGAACCTGCGGGCGATCCCGCACGTCGAGATCATACGGTTAGGCAGCCGCATCACCTCGCACCTCCCCGAGCGGATCACGCCGGAGTTCTGCGACATGGTGCAGAAGTACCACCCCATCTACATGAACACCCACTTCAACCACCCGAGCGAGCTGACCGAGGCGTCACGTGCCGCCCTCGACCGGCTCTCGCGCGCCGGCGTGGTCCTCGGCTGCCAGACCGTCCTGCTCAAGGATGTCAACGACAGCCCGGAAGTGATGATGAAGCTGATGCACGAGCTGCTGAAGGCACGCGTTAGGCCTTACTACATCTACATGGCCGACCAGGTCGCCGGCGGCGAGCACTTCCGGACGCAGGTCCAGAAGGGGCTCGAGATCGTGAAGGCCCTCCGCGGCTGGACGTCGGGACTCGCGGTTCCGCACTTCGTGATCGACGCCCCCGGCGGCGGCGGCAAGGTCCCGCTCCTCCCCGAGTATGTCGAGGAGATCACCGACGACGAGGTGATTTTCCGCAACTACGAGGGCAAGCGCTTCACCTACAAGCAGCCCCGGGTCGCGAACCCCGGCTGCGTCCCCGAGCCGGCCGAGACGCCGGACATCGTCCCGATCGAGATCGCGGCGAGCGGCGGTCACGGACGACGGAAGAGAAAGTCGGCGAACGGTTAGGCACGACCGGCCCGCCGGGCTCTTCGGTCCGAAGCACAACGACCGTGGGGCAAGTGGCGAGATGGTATCGCCCACTTGCCCCACGGTCGTTCATGCCGCCATCCCGACCCGCTCCCCGCGCGGCGGTTCTCTGTCAGCTCACGCCGGTGCCGCCTTTTCCTCGTCGTGCTGGGCGATCACCCGTTCCGCCGCATCGCTCGGCATCTCCTCGTACTGCTTGAACCGTCGCGTGAACTTCGCCCGCCCATGCGTCAGCGATTGCAGCTGCGTCGCGTAGAGGTGGATCTCCGATTCGGGCACCGTTGCGCGCACGCGTGTTCGCCGCGAGCCCGACGGCTCCGTGCCTAACACGTGGCCGCGCCGCGATGAGAGGTCGCCGAGCACGTCACCGAGGTAATCGTCGGGTGTTTCGACCTCCAGCTCGTCGAGTGGCTCGAGCAGCACCGGCTTGCACTTCTTCGCGACTTCCTTGAACGCGAGGATCCCGGCCATCTTGAACGACATCTCGTTCGAATCCACCGAATGGTACGAGCCGTCGAACAGCTCGACCTTGAAATCCACCATCGGATATCCGGCGAGCACGCCGCGCACCGCTGCTTCGGTTATCCCCTTCTCCACTGCCGGGATGTACTTGCTGGGGATGACGCCGCCGCTGATCTGGTCCTCGAAGCGGATCCCGTCGCCGCGCTGCGCCGGGGCGATTCGCACCCAGCAATCGCCGAACTGTCCGCGTCCCCCTGTCTGCTTCTTGTGCCGCCCCTGTCCCTCGGCGCGCGCGCGGACCGTCTCGCGATAGGCGATCTTCGGCGCGCTCAACGTTGCGGCGACACCGGCCTTCCGCTTCAACTTTGCCAGCGCGACCTCGAGGTGCCGCTCACCGAGCCCGCTCAACAGCGTCTCGTGCGTCTCGGAGTTGTAGTGCAGCTCCAGCGTCGGATCCTCGTCGTGCAGGCGGTGCAGTCCGGCCTGCAGCTTCTCGTCGTCGCTGCGCGATGCGGCATGCACCGCGAACGTGACGAGCGGCTCTGGGAGGCGAAGCGAGGGGAGGCGCACCGGGTGGTCGCGGGTGGACAGCGTGTCACCGGTGTGCGTGTTGCGCAGCTTCGCGACGCAGCCGATGTCGCCCGCGTGCAGCCGCTGCATCTCGAGTCGCTCGCGCCCCAGCGCGACCGACAGATGCCCCAGCTTCTCCGCTGACCCGCGCGACGCGTTGAAGACCTCGGCGCCGTTCTCGATCGTCCCCGAGAGGATGCGGAAGAACGAGACGTCGCCGACGTGCGGCTCCGATAACGTCTTGAATACCTGCGCCGTGAACGGCGCACCGTCCTCAGGATGGATCTCGACCTCGTGCTCCCCTTCCGCACCGTGGAACGCGTGCAGCTCCTCCATCTCGTACGCCGATGGCATCAGCTCGACGAGTCGGGTCAGCACGTTCGCGCTGCCAAGGTCGCGCTCGGCGCAGCAGTGGAAGAGCGGGAAAATCTGTCCCCGCTTCATCCCTTCCTTCATCGCCGCCACTTCTTCCTCACGCGAGATCTCGCCGCCGTCGAGGTAGCGCTCGAGCAGCGAATCGTCGGTGGAGGCGATCGTCTCCAGCATCTCGCGATGATAGCGATCGAACCGCTCGCGATCCTCGGGCGGGATCTCGCCGTCGGTCGCCGTGCCTCGCGGACCGTAGAACTGCGCGCGCTTCGTGAAGAGGTTGAGTGCGCCGCGGCAGGACGCACCCTCGCCTAACGGGATCTCGACCGGGATGACGTTAGGCGTCAGCGTCTCGCGGATCGATGCGTACGCCTTGTCGAAGCTGGCGTGCTCCTTGTCCATCATCGTGACCACGAAGAGCACCGGATCGCGCCGCTCGAGCGCCTCGCGGAACATCCGCTCCGTCCCGACCTCCACCCCCGACACCGCGCTCACCGCCACGAGCGCGCCGTCCGCCGCCGCCAGCCCGGCGATCGCGTCGCCCGCGAAGTCGGCGTAGCCTGGCGTGTCGAGGAGGTTGATCTTCGTGTCCATCCACTCGGCGATCGCGCAGCCGACGTTGATGGAGTAGCGCCGCTCGATCTCTTCCGGGGTTCCATCGGTGAGCGCCGTTCCCTCTTTCACGGATCCTCGTCGCCGGCTCGACCCCGAAACGAATGCGAGCGAGTCGACCAATGTGGTCTTCCCGCTCGCACCGTGTCCCACAACCGCGACGTTCCTGATCGCCTTCGCATCATAGTCCCGCATGGGCACCCTCCTGTGGTCGATGCTGTACCCTGTCGCATCCGGGGCGCCGAGTCAAGCAGTCCAAACCCTGAGTTCGCGGACGAGATTACCGACGAGGCTGCACCCGGGATGTGGAAACGGCGGGGCGAGATTGTTCTCGCGCCCCGCCGTTCTCTGACTGCTGACTGCTGACTGCTGACTGCTGACTACGCGGACGATGAACGCTCGTGTCAGTCTCCCTCGTACTCGAAAGTGAGTCCGTCAGCTTCGCGAACCGTGTCCAGCATGTTGTCGAGCCGCGCGCGTGCGCCAGCTGTCATGTCGAGCACGGGCCCCAGCGAGATCGTGATCGCGCGGCGCGCACCCTCCGGCCAGTCGGGCATCGTCAACCCCGCCGCCAGCCGCCGGATCAGCTGTCCGCACTCGGACAGCAGACGCCCCGCCGTCGCGTGCAGGATCTCGAGCGGGATATCCATGTCCTGGGTCATCAGCTGACCGGTGGCACCATCGCGCCATGCTGCATCGCCGATCGCGCCACGCTCGGCCCACACGCCGAGATGACGGATCGCATCCGCGTGGTCATCTCCCGATCGATGGCTCTCGACCGCGGCCGCCAGCACGAGCGCAAGTGATTCCGGGCTCGGCTCACCATACAGAGTCACCACGTCTCGCGACGGGCGCTCCGCATCGAGCGACGAGGGCACGGAATTCACGTGCGCGAGCACGAGCGGGTGATCGGAGCCGTCCTCCAACATCACGAGGACGTCCATTCCCCCCTCCTTGAGCGGTGCCCGCTCTCCCCCTGCTGCTTGCATCCCCCCTCCGATTCACGCGTTCTGCGACATGCAGCGCGCCGGCCGTCCACGATGGACTGTACGCGGGGTCGTTCAGGGTACGTTCTCTCGAACCCGTGCCTACGACTGAGGTTCCGTCGCAATCGATGGCACTTTTCGATGTCCTGTGCCCACATCGCGAGCCATTGCAGCGCTCGCGATCGGCCTATCGAGCAATCCCCATGCCCGATGCGTATGCGACCGAAAGGATGATCGAGAGCACAGCGCCTTCGCTGATCGAGAGCGCGCCGCTGGGGGAGACACCGACGAAATCCGGCGCGCGCATGACGAGCAGCAGGAGGATCGCGGCCGCAACCGCTTGTGCGAGTGCGAAGGCCAAGAGCCGCGGATGTCGCACGCGACTCGGTGCTGGAACGAGCTGCAGCAGCGTCGCGCACAGCGCGCCGGCAGCCACGCAGCTCCCGATGATGACCAGCTCTCCGACCAGGCTGACTCCAGCGACGAACCCCCAGACGCCGCGCGCCAGGTTGCCAAGGAGAAGTACCGCGGCGGCGTTGAATGGTCTCGCTGCCATGCCGCCGCGCAAGCCGAAGCCAAGCAGCGCACCTGTCACTGCTGCGGATGCGACCGCGCCCGCACGACCCCCACGCCATAACGACGACCGTATGTTGCTTGCACTCGACACGACGTAAACAAAACGTTGCGCTCGCGCGCACTCAAGGGGCGCGGCTTGCCGTTAGGTGGGGGCGAGCTAGCTTTTTTCCATGCCCGCGACCGACGCAACACCAACCATCCTCGTCGTCGAGGACAATCGCGACGTTCTGGCGGTGATCGCCCAGACGCTGACCGCGAGTGGCTTCGCCGTGACGCGCGCCTATGACGGCGAGATGGCGCTCAGCACCGCGCTCGATACCGCTCCCGCGCTCGTCGTCCTCGACATCGGGCTTCCCAAGCGCTCCGGGCTCGACGTCGCCGCCGAGCTGCGGCGGCGCGGCTTTCGCGCGCCGGTGCTGATGCTCACCGCACGCGACACCGTGTCCGACAAGGTGACTGGGCTCGACGCCGGCGCGGACGACTACCTCGCGAAGCCGTTCGACACCGAGGAGCTCGTAGCGCGCGTGAAGGCGCTGCTGCGCCGCGCGACGCTCCGCGCTGACGACGCGAAGCTCCGCTTCGCCGACCTCGTCCTCGATCCGCTGACCCGTCAGGTCCGGCGCGGCGATGTCGCCATCGCGCTCACCCAGCGCGAATACGCACTGCTCGAGTATCTCGTGAAGAATGCCGGCCGCGAAGTCACTCGCGAGCAGATCACCGAGCACGTCTGGGGGCAGGACGCCGAGCCGTCGACCAACGTCGTCGATGTGTACGTGAATTATCTGCGGAAGAAGCTCGACGGCGAGGGCCGGCCGCCACTCCTCCGTACGGTCCGCGGCGTCGGCTACGTCCTTCGCAGCTGAAGCACCAGGTACATCATCGACGAAAAAAAAAAGAGAGAAGGGGCGTGTCCGGTTGGACACGCC
>JBJMNK010000029.1:0-13478 GCA_045804265.1 Gemmatimonadaceae bacterium
CCGGCTTTGGGAGCCAGCGCAACTGGGCGCTCGACCACTGCGCGCCGAAGCACGAGTGGATCCTGATCCTCGATGCCGACGAGCGCGTGACGCCGGAGCTGGCGGCGGAGATCGAGTCGGTAACGAACAGCGCGCCGGCGGATGTCGGCGCCTATCGCCTGAAGCGCCGGTTCTACATGTGGGGACGGTGGCTCCGGTACAGCAGCCTCTATCCCAACTGGGTCGTTCGGCTGATCCATCGCGACCTGGTCCGCTACGTCGATCGCGGCCACGCGGAGACGCAGACCGTACAGGGGAAGACGCTCGAGCTCGAGCACGACCTCATCGACGAGAACCTGCGCTCGATCGATGACTGGTTCGAGCGGCAGAATCGGTATGCGCGGAAGGAAGCCGAGTACGAGCTCGAGAACGAGGCGACGGTGCGCGGCTGGACGGATCTCATCCGCCGCGACCCGCTGCGCCGGCGAGCCGCGCTGAAGCGACTGTCATGGCGCCTGCCGCTGCGTCCCGTCTTCTATTTCCTCTATGCCTACCTGTGGAAGCGAGGGTTCCGCGACGGCCGCGACGGGCTGGTGTTCTGCTTCATGAAGGCGCTGTACCAGGGTATGATTGTGGTGAAGAAATACGACGCCCGCCGGAGTGGGGGGCGGCATAATTCTTGACTTGACACAACCAGCCTGAACCACAAAGTCGCGTTCGCCTCACAGGCTGGCGCGACTCTCTGAATTTTCTGCCATGCCAATGACGAAGCCGACGTACATCATCGGGATCAATGCCTACCACGCCGACGTGTCGGCCGTCCTGCTCAAGGACGGGCAGCTCATCGCCGCCGTCGAGGAAGAGCGCTTTCGCCGCATCAAGCACTGGGCGGGGTTCCCGACGCTCTCGATAAGGAAAGTGCTCGAGATGGGCGGGATCACCGGCGCCGACGTGTCGCACGTGGCGATCAGCCGCGATCCGAAGGCGAACCTGGTGAAGAAGGGAATGTTCGCCCTGCAGAAGCGCCCGGACCTCAAGCTGATCCTCGACCGGGTGAAGAACGCGCGCAAGGTGCGCGAGCTGCACGGGCCGCTGGCCGCAGCGTTAGGCGTGCCGCAGGACGACCTGCCGAAGATCCACTACGTGGAGCACCATCCGTCGCACCTGGCGAGCGCGTTCTTCGTCTCGCCTTTCGACGATGCGGCACTGTGTGCGATCGACGGCTTCGGCGACTTCGTCAGCACGTCGCTGGCGACCGGCAAGGGCAACCAGATCGACGTGATCGACAAGGTGTACTTCCCGCATTCGCTCGGGATGCTCTATACCGCGATCACGCAGTACCTCGGCTTCTACGGCTTCGGTGACGAGTTCAAGGTCATGGGGCTCGCGCCGTACGGGAAGCCGACGTACGTGGACGAGATCTCGAAGCTCGTCCGCCTCACCGATGACGGGTTGTTCGAGCTCGAGCTCGACTACTTCCGCCACTGGAACGAAGGTGTCGAGATGGAGTGGGACGAGGGCTACCCGACGTTAGGCAAGGTCTTCACGCCGGCGCTCGAGGAGCTGCTCGGGCCCGCGAGGCAGCCGAGTGACAAGCTCGAGCCGATGCACGAGGACTTCGCGCACTCGCTCCAGATCGTCTACGAGAACTGCGCGTTTCATATCCTCAACGGGCTGTACGCGCGGACGAAGAATCCGCGGCTGTGCATGGCCGGCGGGTGCGCGATGAACTCGGTCGCCAACGGGAAGATTCGCGAGCGGACGCCGTTCAAGGAGGTCTACATCCAGCCGGCGTCGGCGGACAACGGCACCGCGTTAGGCGCGGCGTACTGGGTGTGGAATCAGGAGCTCAAGGGCTCGCGCGGCTTCACGATGGAGCACGGCTACTGGGGTCCCGAGCACACCGAGGAGGAGGTGTTCCCGATCCTCGACAAGCGCGACGACGAGCAGTGGGACTACGCCGTCGAACACTTCGGCAGCTCGGCCGAAACGGCGAAGGCGACGGCCAAGGCGATCAACGACGGGCTGGTGGTGGGGTGGTACCAGGGGCGGATGGAGTGGGGCGCCCGCGCGTTAGGCAACCGCAGCATCGTCGCCGACCCTCGCCGCGCCGACATGCGCGAGCTGATCAACACCAAGATCAAGTTCCGCGAGAAGTTCCGGCCCTTCGCGCCCTCGGTCGCGCTCGAGGCGCTCGACCAGTACTTCGACGGGGCGGTGCACGACCCGTTCATGCTCCAGGTCTATCCGGTGAAGGAAGAGAAGCGGGCGGTCATCCCGGCGGTCACGCACGTCGATGGCAGCGGGCGGCTGCAGACGGTGAGCGCGAAGACGAACCCGCGCTACTACCAGCTGATCAAGGAGTTCGAGAAGCTGAGTGGGGTGCCCATCGTGCTCAATACGAGCTTCAACGAGAACGAGCCGATTGTAGAAACGCCGGCGCAGGCGCTCGACTGCTTCCTCCGCACGCGGATGGACGTGATCGTGTTGAACGACACGATGATCCGGCGGGTGCCGGCCGTTCGCCACAGCGTCGTCTAGCCCAAGACCCGCGCCTGGTGGCGATCGCGCGCCCCGTCCTCGCCGTCGTCAGCGCTCGTCCAGCCGGCGACGGCGTCGGCTATGCCGGATTGCTTCTCGCTCGCGCGCTGGCCGAGATTGCCGGAGCGCCGCCGCGAGTGATCGGCCTCGAGCCGAGGATAGCGGGGAGGGTCTCGCGTCGCGAGCAGCTCACGTTTCTCGCCCGCCTGACGCTGGCGCAATGGACCGCGCCACCACTGCCGGTGGTGTTCAACCACATGGGGATCGCGCGTGCGCAGCTCCACGTGCCGGCTGCGATGCGGCGTCCCTATGCGGTCTTCCTGCACGGCGTCGAGATATGGGACCCGGAGCTCGCTGCGGACCGGAAGGATGCGATCCGGCGGGCGCGGGTCCGGATGTCGAACTCGTTCTACACGGCGCGTCGCGTGGCGCGTGTCCATCCCGATCTTGGTCCGATCAGCGCCTGCCCGCTCGCGCTGCTTCCCGACGGTCCGGCGCCGAACGCAGCCGATGTCGCCGAAGCGATGCGTCTGCTGGGCGGCGGCGACCGCCCACGGGCGATCATTGTCGGGCGGATGAGCAGCACGGAACGGTACAAGGGGCACGACGAGCTGATCGAGTGCTGGCCGCGGCTCAGGGCGGCGGTGCCTAACGCGCAGCTCCTGGTCGTCGGCCGGGGCGACGACGTGCCGCGACTCGGCGCAAAGGCCGCCGCTGCCGGCGTAGCCGGCGACATCGTCTTCACGGGCTTCGTCGCGAATGGAGTGCTGCGCGCCCTGCTCGAGCGCTGCAACGTCTTCGCGATGCCGAGCCGGGGGGAAGGCTTCGGGCTCGCGTACCTCGAGGCGATGCGTCGCGGCTTGCCGTGCATCGGGAGCGACGCCGACGCGGCGCCGGACGTGATCGCCGACGGCACGACGGGCTGCATCGTCAAGGACGGGGACCGGGAGGCGCTGGCAGTTGCGATCGGCGGGCTGCTGGCGAACCCTCAGCGCGCGACGGCCATGGGCGAAGCCGGGCGCCGGCGCGAGCGCGAAGTCTTTTCATTCGCGGCCTTTCGCGGCCATGTCGCGGCCGCTCTGGGCCCGGCAGAACGGTGAGGAGCATCGACGCTGGGGGCGGCGGACACCCGCCAGCGCGTTGGCCCACGGCTTGCAAAGGAAATCACCGCCAACACACCAAATGCCGCTAGCGGCGACCGGTGAGAGGTGCAGTGATCCGCGCACGAGTCGGCGCTCCGTCGGGGGGCGGACGTCGGTCACGAGCCGGAACGATCGAAGCCCCTTCGCAAGAAGGGGCTTCATCGTTTCCGGGATCACCGCTATCGTCCGAGGGTAGCTCCGTAGCCAGTCCGTCCGACGTTTCGCGCCTGTCGCGCTTCCGCTTCGAACTCGCAGTGAACTCATGACCAAGCCCAATTCCGAGACCAGAGTCCTCGTCACCGGCGCCGGTGGCTTCATCGGCCACCACCTGGTGAACTACCTCAAGAACAAGGGCTACTGGGTTCGCGGCGTCGACAAGAAGCTGCCCGAGTACGGCGAGTCCGCCGCCGACGAGTTCGAGGTGCTCGACCTCCGCAAGTTCGACAACTGCCTCCTCGCCACCCGCGGGATCGAGGAGATCTACGGGCTCGCGGCGGAGATGGGCGGGATCGGCTTCATCGAGCACAACAAGGCGGTGATCATGCGCGACTCGGCGCTGATCAACCTCCACATGCTCGAGGCGGCGCGGGTCAACGGCGCCAAGCGCTACCTCTTCACCAGCTCGGCCTGCATCTATCCCGGCTACCTGCAGAAGTCGGCAGACGTCACGCCGCTCAAGGAAGAGGACGCCTATCCCGCCGACGCCGAGGACGGTTACGGGTGGGAGAAGCTGTTCACCGAGCGGCAGTGCCGGCACTACCGCGAGGACTTCGGGCTCGAGACGCGGATCGTCCGCTTCCACAACATCTTCGGACCGTTAGGCACGTACGACGGAGGGCGCGAGAAGAGCCCGGCGGCGATCTGCCGCAAGATCGCGCTCGTCGCGGACGGCGGGACGATCGAGGTCTGGGGCGACGGCGAGCAGACGCGGTCGTACTGCTTCGTCGAGGACACCGTCGAGGGGATCTGGCGCCTGATGCGCTCGGACTTCAACGAGCCGCTCAATCTCGGCCAGGATCGCATGATCACGATCAACGAGCTCGTGGACATGGTCGCGAAGATCGCCGGGAAGAAAGTGCAAAAGAAGCACAACCTCACCGCGCCGCAGGGCGTGCGCGGTCGCAATTCGGACAACACGAAGCTGCGCCAGGTGCTGAGGTGGGAGCCGCAGATCTCGCTCGAGGAAGGGCTCCGTCGCACGTATGAGTGGATCTACGGGCAGATGGCGGCGCAGCCGGAGAAGTACGACGTCAAGCCGCCGGCGCCGAGGGGGATCGCGCAGGGTCTGAACGGGAATGGTACCGGAAAGGGCGCCGCGAACGGCAACGGGAAAACCGCCGGCAGTCGCGCCACATCGAACCAGGGCGGAGTGACGGGCGCCGCGATAAAGGCTTCCGGGCTCGAGTCGCCCGAACCGGCGCCGCACGGCGACGTGCTGCGCGAGGAAGTGCCGGGCATCGACAAGCTGAAGCGGCAGGCTTCGAAGTCGGCGACACGCGCCTGACGCGACGAGAACCTAACGGTACGCCGCGCGAATGGCAGTGGTGACGGGCGCGTTCCCGGAAGCAGCCGATGGCGCGGGACGCTCGCGCAACGAGGAGGGACGGAAGGCGTCCCTCCTCTTCGTCAATCAACACTACTGGCCCGACGTCGCATCGACCGGGCAGCACCTCGCCGACCTCGCCGAGTTCCTCGTGGCTCAAGGGCATGAGGTGAGCGTGCTGGCGAGCCGCGGGCGCTACGTGAAGGGCAAGGTTCCGGCGCCGCTCGAGGAAACGAGGCACGGCGTGACGATCCGTCGCGTCCGCACGACCGGCTTCGGCCGGGCGCGGCACGTCGGCCGGCTCGTGGACTACGCCAGCTTCTACATCCAGGCGTTAGGCATGCTGTTCGCCGGAGGGAAGCGTTATGACGGCGTCGTCTTCCTGACCACGCCGCCGCTGCTATCCTTCCTCGGCGCGATCGCGAAGACGCTTCGCCGACGGCGGTACGGTGTCTGGAGCATGGACCTGCACCCCGATGCCGAGATCGCGAGCGGGATGCTGAAGCCGACGTCGCTCGCGGCGCGAATGCTCGAGCGGATGAACGCCGTCGGCTACCGCCAGGCGGACTTCGTGGTCGATCTGGGTCGCCACATGAAGGCGCGGATCGTGGCGAAAGGCGTTCGCCCGGAGCGCACGCACACGGTGCACGTCTGGAACCGGAAGGAAGAAGTCGAGCCGACGCCGCGCGACGCAAACCCGGTGATCGACGAGCTCGGGCTGCGTGAAAAGTTCGTGGTCATGTATTCGGGAAACGCGGGGCTGGTCCACGAGTTCGCGCCGATCCTGGAGGCGATGCGGTTGACGAAGGACGATGCGCGGATCTTCTGGCTCTTCGTCGGCGACGGGCCCCGGCGCCCGGAGATCGAGCGGTACATCGCCGAGCATGGGATCAGGAACGCGATGTACCGCGGATACTTTCCGCGCGAGCAGCTGCGATACTCGCTGAGCGTCGGCGACGCGCACCTGATCTCGCTCAAGCCGCAGTTCGTGGGGATCTCGGTGCCGGGAAAGCTCTACGGCATCATGGCGAGTGGCCGGCCGGCGATCTTCGTCGGGCCAGAGCGGAGCGAGAGCGGGGAGACCGTACTCGAAGCGGAATGCGGAGTGGTCGTCGATCCAGCGACCGGCGGTGCGGCTGGACGAATCGTCGAGACGGTGCGCCAATGGGCGCAAAGCCCAGCGGTTGCAGCCGAACAGGGACGAAGGGGTCGTGACGCCTTTCTCCGCGACTTCGAGCGTGAGGCATGCTGCGCCGAGTTCGCGCAGGTGATTGGCGGAGCGTTCACCGCCGGTGGCTCAGCCCCCAGTGGTCGTCACACCGAGGCGGCGCCAGCGCGCCAGTAAGCCCGACCGAAGACCCGAATTTGCCCTCTGCGGCGAGGCGGGGCTGTCATCGAACGTGCCCGGGCTGGCAATCTCCCTCGCCCATGTGTTTTTTCCGCCCCTCGATCGTCAGTTATCTGGCGACTAACGTCGCGCGCCGCCAGGCGTCGAACGATTCATGAAACAGCGGCGCGAGACCGGGACGGGCGCGGAGCCATGTTGAGGCGGGTCGGATCGGCGCTCGCGTTGGTCTTCATCGTCGGGTGTGTGCGCCCGCATCCGGTCGCGCGCTGGTTGCTCTCGTACGACGGCACGTGGAAGCGAAGCGTGACGGCGGATGATTTCTACGCGCGGACGCTCGCTGGGCCGGTGGGACACGAATGCCGGGGTGGCTTGTTCACCGGCGTGGTGTTCCTCGGACTGCGTGAGGCAGGCAGTGGTCGATGGTTCGCGGGGTGGATGAATCGCACGCGCGCCGACGACGCGACGCTGACGGATTGGTTCGGTTATGTCGATACGCTGGCGGCGCCGGGCGGGCCGCTGCGCAGGCTGGATGCGGCGGTGGCGAGCGTGGGCGCGAAGCGCCTGACGGTCGCCGTTATGATTCCGGCGATCGCCCGCGGGCGAATGTGGATACCGTCAGGCAGCGGCGACAGCGTTAGGATTGTGACGGAGCAGAGCCGGGAACAGTTGTACGGCCTGTACATCGACACGTTGCGAACGCGGTTCGGGAGCGCCGGACTGGCGCATCTCGAGCTGGGCGCGGTCTACTGGCTCGACGAAGCGGTGTGGCAGGACTCGGCCGGCGGGCGCGAAGGGCCGAGGCCAGCGATCAGGGCGGCGCATGAGCGGGGGCTGCAGGCGCTGTGGATTCCGTATTACGGCGCGGGCGGAGCATCGCGCTGGCGGGAACTGGGTTTCGATGCGGCGTGGCAGCAGCCGAACTACTTCTTCGACGCATCGCTGCCGACGACGCGGCTGGATTCGGCGGTGCAGCGGGCCGATGCAGCGCAGATGGGGTTGGAGCTGGAGCTGGACAAGCGGATCGTCGCCGACAGCGCGTCGCGGCGACGGCTCGACGAATCGGTGCTCGCCCTGCGGCAGGCCCGGGTTCGCAGTCTGGCGGTCTACGACGGTGCGGGTGCGCTGTACGAGTTGTTCCGCAGCACCCAGCCGGAGCTGCATGCGGCGGGGACGCGGGTCGCCGACCTGCTCTGCCGACGTTAGGCGGACAGGCGCGGCGTACCGTCGTCAGGCAGGGCACCGACGCCATCGGGCGCCGGATCTTTTTTTCGTGGCAGATGCATCGTTTCAGCGCGGTCCCGCGGATGCGACGTCGCATCGGCGTCATTCATAGCCAGCAATGACCAGGTCTCGCACGCAGCGAATTTCTTCCGACGCGACGACGCGTCGTCGGCGAGCGACGATCGAGAACGTTGTACCGGCCACCGAGCCGGCTCCGTTCCCGATCGTCCTGCAGCGGCGGGCGCGCCTGGCGGTGCGCCGTCACCTCCTCCGCGGCGCGACACGCACCGGCATCCTCCTCCTCGTCGACGCACTGACGCTGCTGGCGGCCCGCGCCTCGCTCCACGCCATCCGCGACATCGCGGCGTTAGGCAGCCGGGCAGCCGAAGCGGCGGGCGCTCTCGTGCCGAGGGGAACGTTCCCCCCGCTCCAGTTCCTCGCCGCCATCGTCCTCGGGCTGGTCGTCCGCGGGGCGTACGGCGCCGGCGACCGGCGCCGCGACAGCGGGCGAGTGATCGCCGGGACGGCTCTCGGGCTGGGGCTGATCTTCTGGTCGCGAGTGTGGAACGACGGCATCGACGGCTTCACGCTGCTCGGCTTCGCGATGGCGGCGATCAGCATCGGCGGCGCGCTCGTCATCGAGCGCCTGATCATCGACCGCGTCGTGATGCGCTTCCGGCCGGCGAGCGTCGATGCGCCGCGCACGCTGCTCGTCGGAACGCCATCGGATACCGGAGCGGCGCGCGCCCATCCGGCGCTCTCCGACCGCCGCGATTTTCATCTCGTTGCCCAGCTCGATGCGACGGCGGTGGGCTTCGGCGAGACGGTGGACGTGACGGAGCGACTGGTCACGGTGATCGCGCGTGAGGCGATCGACACGGTCGTGCTGTGCGGGTACTTCGAGACGAGTCCTCTGCGCGAGCTGATCGACGTCTCCGACGCAGCGGGATGCCACCTGTTTTCGCTCCCGCGCTCGACGGAATTTTCCGGGCTCGTCCCGCAGATGATCTGGCGACGCGGCGCGCCGCTGGTGCAGCTGACCTATCCCGGTACGCGTGGACAGCACCTGCTCGGCAAGCGCGCGCTCGACATCGTCGGTGCGCTGGCCGGAATGATCGTGCTTGCGCCGCTCTTCATCCTCATCGCCGGCGCGATCAAGGCGACGTCGCGCGGGCCAGTGCTGTTCCGGCAGCGCCGCGTGGGACGTGGTGGACGCTGCTTCTCGATTCTCAAGTTCCGCAGCATGGTCGCCGACGCCGAGACGCGGCGGGAACAGGTCGGCGACCGGAGCATCTACGCCGACCAGCGGCTGTTCAAGATCGTCAGTGATCCGCGCGTCACGCGACTCGGCGCGCTCCTCCGGCGCACGAGCCTCGACGAGCTGCCGCAGCTGTGGAACGTGCTGCGTGGCGACATGTCGCTGGTCGGGCCGCGACCGCCGCTACCGTCGGAAGTGAAGTTCTACGCGGCGCATCATTACGGCCGCTTCCACATGAAGCCGGGGATCACCGGGCCATGGCAGGTCGGCGGCCGAAACCGGATCACCGACTTCGAGGCGGTCATCCGGATCGAAGCCGCCTACATGTGGCAATGGAGCCTCTGGAAGGACGTCGTGATCCTGCTGCGCACCGTTCCCGCCGTCCTGAGGATGAACGGTGCCCACTGAGCCGGCTCACCGCCGGAGCGCGCTGGCCCGGCGCCTGACCGCGCGGCTCCTGCCTCTCGCGTTAGGCGCGCTGGCGCTCGGCTCCTGCCACGATTCGGTGACGGGTCCCAGCGCCGGGATGTCGTTCGTTGATGCGCAGGAGCTGGCCGACAGCGTCTTCGCGGGCGCTCCGGGGGACTTCGCGTCGGCACGCCCATCGGTGCGGCTGGTCGATGGAGCCGGCCATGCGGTCGCCGCCGCCACGCTCCGCTGGACGGTGATCGGCGACGGAGCCGAGGTGACGAGGTTCAGCGAGCGGACGACCTCGAACGGCGAAGCGTCGGCGGACTGGCGCTTCGGGACGAACGCGGCCCAGCCGCAACAGCTGCTGATCGAAGCGAAGAAGGGCGGCGCGCGTGCAATGATAGTGCTGCACGGGTCGGCCCAGCCGAAGCAGCCCGAGATCCTTCGATTGAGCGCCGACACGACCACGGTCGATCTTGGCGCACCGGCTGCGTTGAGCGTGGTCGCGACCGACCGCTTCGGCAACGACTTCGCGCCCCCCGGGGTGAGCTATCGCGTGGTCGTGGGCGCCGCGGTGGAGATCGGCAGCGACGGCCGGCCGATGGGAGTCGCCCGGGGAACGAGCCGTGTCGAGGCACGCCTCGATTCTCTCGCCGACACGACCGTGGTCAACGTCATCCAGCGTGTCGCGACGATTGGGACGTCGGGGAGCACGAGACTCAACGCGATCGGCTCGACGATCGTCGTCCGTACGCTGCTGGTGGACGTCAACGGTCGAGCCGTGCTCGACTCGGCGGCGGCCACTGCGGTTGCCGACACGTCGATCGCGAGAGTGACGCAGCGCGGCGACAGCATCCTGATCACGAGCGTGAGAGCCGGGCTGACGACGCTGACATTGACGGTCGGCTCGGTGCGCGATCGGGTGCCGATTCTGGTCAGCCCGATCGTCGCCGCGGTGACGCACACGCCGGCTTCGCTCGCGTTCGCATCGTTAGGCGACAGCGCGAGCGTCGTCGCGCGGGCGACCGACAGCGCGGGAGTGGAGGTGGCGAGCGCACACCTCACGCTGGCCCCCCGCGATCCGGCGGTGGTCGGGGTGGATGCGGCCGGGGTGGTCCGGGCACTGGCGAATGGCCAGACGCAGCTCGTGATCTCGGTCGACGGGGTGGTGCGCGACTCGCTGCCGGTGACTGTGCGCCAGCAGCCGGTGGCGATCACGGTCGCCGAGGACACACTGACGTTTTCGGCGCTCGGTGCGTCCGTCCCGCTGAGCGCCCAGGCGCGCGACGCGGCGGGACGGGTGATCGCGGACCAGGTCGTGGCGGCGACGGTGAGCGACACGACGGTAGCGCGGGTGGTCGGTGCGGGAATCCTCGCCGTCAGGAACGGCACGACGTCGCTGGTGCTGACCGCGGGTGCGGTGCAGCGTGTGGCGGCGATCGAGGTCGCACAGCGCGCCACGCGCATCGTCCCGACGGTGGCGTCGATCGAGCTCACCGCGTTAGGCGCGCGGGCGGCGATCGGTGCCAGCGCTGTCGACTCGCTGGGAAGCGCGGTACCCGGCACGGTGACCGTTGCGATCGTCGATTCGACGGTCGCGCGGCTGGCCGGAGCCGACAGCGTCGAAGCGGCGGCGCCGGGCACGACGGCGCTCACGCTCAACGCCGCGGGGCTGAGCACGAGCATCCCGGTGACCGTGTGGCAGAAGCCGGCGCGAATCATCCTCGACGAATCGGTGTTCGCCCAGCCGCTGGCGGTCGCGCCTAACGCGCGCCTCGCGGCAGGGGCGTCGGTAGTCGATGCCAACGCACATCCCATCGCCGGCGCGCCGGTGAGCGTGGTGGTGGACGAGCCCACGGTGGGATCGACAGGGGTGCGCGACACGATCATCGTGATCGGAAGCGGCGTCACGACGGTTCGGGTGCGCAGTGGTGCGCTCGAGGAATCGCGGTCGCTGCGAGTGTACCTCCCCCCGCAGCTGGCACAGCGCCGGATCGCCGCGACCTTCGACGCCGACACGGCGCTTGGCAATCCATGGGCGCCGACGCTGACGATGGCGCCGGACGGGAACGTCAGGCTGTATTTCGCGGCGTACAAGATGGATCCGTCCGTAAACTTCTCGCGCGCGGACCTCGCTTATCTGACAAGCAGTGACACCAGCAATTTTCACTACGCCGGAACCGCGATTCCCCACCAGCCTGCAACCACAGATCGGTACGGGTGGGGACTCGAGAACGTCGTAGTCGTGCCGCGACGCGATGCGCCTGGGATGCGGATGTACTTCTCAGGCGGTAGCCAGACGACTGGGTGGCAGGTCTTCAGCGCGATCGGAGATGGGGTTGGACGCTGGTTTGTCGAAGCGGGAATCCGGGTGAGCAACGGGGCGCTTCACTTGTATCCGCAAGGCGAGGGGATGGTCGTCCTGCCCGACGCGGGCGGGCAACGGATGGTTCTCGGCTCGATGCAACTCGCTAGCGGGCAGGCGAACTCCTGGGCCATCGTCGAGTTCCGCTCGGCCGATGGGCTGCAATGGGATTATTCTGGGGAAGTGTTGCGGCCAGGGGTGCCGGGCTCCGGAACAGAGCGGGCCGTTTATAGCCCGTCCATCGTTCCATTCGGCAAAGGTGCGTGGCGCATGTTCTACACCGGCGACGATATTGGTCGAGTGCCCACCGGCGGGAAGTCACAGATGTGGTCCGCGGTGAGCTTCGACCTGAAGACCTGGAGCGTCGAGGGCGTGATCCTTCCGGCGGTCGACGGCAACATCTACTACGCTTCTGCGTTAGGCGACAAGGTTGCGTACATCCGAACTCCCGCCGGCGGTGGCGTCAACAAGATCGAGATCGCGCAAATGGTGCAGCACTAGACGCGTCTGGATTCGCTACGCCAGCAGTTCCGCGTATATCTCGCGGAGCCGTTTCCGCTCAGATTCCCAGTTCAGTTCGGCGAGCGACCGTTGCGAGACCACCACGTGTTCAGCGCGCTTCTCGGCCGGCATCGCCGCGAGCGCGACGATCGCCGCGGTCATCGCCCCTGAATCGTTAGGTCGATAGTAGATCAGTGCCGGAGGCGGAAAATACTCCTCATACGTCATCAGGGCGGGAGCGACAACGGGCAGGCCGAGGTGCACGTATTCGAGGAGCTTGGTGGATAGAGAGTATTTTGTCATGGCGTCGCCGCGCGTCGGAACAAGGCCAGCATCGTAGTTTGGAAGCTCGTTACGGAGGCGGGCGGCGGGCGAAACACCCCGAAGAGTGACTACATCGCCGAGGCCCAATCGCTCGATCTGCAGGATCAGTGCGCCGCGTTGCGGCCCATCGCCAAACACATCGAACCGCACATCGACTCCTTCCTTGCGTGCTCCGGCGACGCCATCGATCGCAAGGTCGAGCCCGTACATGTGCGTCAGCGTGCCATGATAGACGAGACGCAATCCAGGTCTCGTGAGTTGAGGCCGCGGGGCGAGCTGCGGACCGAAGTCGCGCAGGTCGGGAACATTGTGAATAATTTCGATACGTTCGTCGGGACGCGCGCGTCTCTCCGTGAGCAACTCGAGGATGGGTCGAGTCACCGTGAGTGTGACATCGGCAAAGCGACGGCTCGCCCGCTCGAGAACTTTGATGAGCGGCCGAATCAAACGGCCCCATACTGGTCCGAACGTGGCTCGAGCGAATTCAGGGAATATCTCGTGAAGGTCCAAAATGACACGCGCACCCCGTCGTCGGGCGGGAATCGCAGCAAAGACGAGAAAATCGGGTAGGCTGTGCACGTGAATGATGGATGCCTCTCGGAGCTCCCTATCCCGCCGAATGAGGCGATACACGGCCAACAGGAATCCGAAATACTCGGAGAGATACTGGGCCACAGTTCCTCGCCGCTTTGCCCCGGACAGGCGAATGATTCCAATTTCGCCCCACCGGTCAGCGCCCTGGGCCGCGGAGCCATCGGCCAGGCAGATGACGGTCGTTGCACCGAGCTCCGCCGACACGAGGGCCTCTCGCCTAACGCGTGGATCCTGCGGAAATGGCGCATACA
>JBJMNK010000030.1:0-74497 GCA_045804265.1 Gemmatimonadaceae bacterium
CCCGGACACGACCTGGCCGACGACGCGGCCGCGCACCGCCGGCGCCGACATCCCGGCGGCGAACGGGAGGATCAGCTGCGGCACCACCGTCGTCACGCCGATCGCGAAGCTGGCCGCGACGAGGATGCCTAACGATACGCTGCCGGCGGCGCCGGCCAGCGACGCGGCGACCGCGACGAGGAGCAGCGCGATCAGCCGCCGACGCTCGACGATGTCGCCGAGCGGGACGAACAGCAGCAAGCCGACGGCGTAACCCGCCTGGGTGAGCGTCGCTACGGCACCGACCGATCGCGGCAACACGTGAAACGTTGCCGCGATGTCGGAGAGCAGTGGCTGGTTGTAATAGAGGTTCGCGACGCTGACGCCGGCCGCGATCGTGAGCAACCAGATCAGCCGCCGCGGCGGTGTGCCCTGGACGTCCAGCCGCTCAGCCCTTCGTCGCGCTCAGCGCGGCGAGCTCCTTGTCGTCGAGCTGGAGCAGTGCGCCGCCGACGTTCTCCTCGAGATGCGCCACGCTGCCCGTGCCCGGGATGGGCAGCATCACCGGCGAGCGTGCGAGCAGCCACGCCAGCGCGACCTGCGATGGCGTCGCGTCGAGTCGGGCGGCAGCGCGGGCGAGCGGGCTCCCCGGCGCGGCGAGCTTTCCGGTCGCGAGCGGGAACCAGGGGATGAAGCCGATCCTGATCTGCTCGCAGTGCGTGACGACCTGCTCCGACGCGCGATCGACGAGGTTGTAGCGATTCTGCACCGAGACGATCGGCACGATACCACGTGCCTTCTCGAGCTGCGCGACCGACACCTCCGACAACCCGACGTGCGCGATCTTTCCCTCGCGCTGGAGGTCGCGCATCGTCCCGAGCTGATCCTCGGCCGGGACTTTCGGGTCGATGCGATGCAGCTGATAGAGTTGGATGCACTCGAGGCGCAGGCGCTTCAGGCTTCCTTCGCACGCTTTGCGCAAATGCGCAGGATGAGCGTTGGGCTCCCACTGATCGGGGCCCGGCCGCTCGAGGCCGGCCTTGGTCGCGATGACGAGTCCCGCCGGATAAGGATGCAGTGCCTCGGCGATCAGCGTCTCGCTCACGTGCGGACCGTACGAATCGGCGGTGTCGATCAGGTTCACACCGAGCGCGACCGCGCGCCGAAGCACCGCGATTGCTTCACCCTTGTCCTTCGGCGGGCCCCAGATCCCCTTGCCGGTGATGCGCATCGCGCCGAATCCGAGGCGGTGCACGGGGAGAGAACCGCCGAGCATGAAGGTGCCGCTGCGAACGGCGGGGCGGGAATCGGCGTCAGTCGAGGCTGTCATGGCTCGTGGAGGGATGGCTGAGGAACGACAACGGGGCAAGGGATGTTCCTCAACCCTGCTCGCAGTACCGGCCAAGGTGTCGTATACTGGGAACGTCTCCCCCGGAGGCACCAGCGTGATCGACGTGCGCGACGATCTGGCGACCGCACTCGCGGGCCGGTATGACATCGAGCGGGAGCTCGGTCATGGTGGGATGGCGATCGTGTATCTCGCGCGCGACGTCCGTCACGGCCGCCACGTGGCGGTGAAGGCGCTGCGCCCCGAGCTGGCCACGACGTTAGGCGCCGAGCGCTTCCTCCGCGAGATCAACATCGCGGCCCGGTTGACGCACCCGAACATCCTCGCCCTGCACGACTCGGGTGAGGCGGCGGGGATGCTCTACTTCGTCATGCCGCACGTCGAGGGTGAGACGCTCCGCGAGCGCCTCGAGCGCGAGCACCAGCTGCCGATGGAGGAGGCACTGTCGATCACGCGTCAGGTCGGCCTCGCGCTCGACTATGCGCACGAGCGCGGGATCGTCCATCGCGACATCAAGCCCGAGAACATCCTCCTCCTCGGCGACCACGTGCTCGTCGCCGACTTCGGCCTGGCGCGCGCACTGCACACCGCCGGCACACAGCGGCTGACCGAGTCCGCGGTCGCGGTCGGGACGCCCGCCTACATGAGCCCCGAGCAGGCCGCCGCCGATCCCGACGTCGACGGGCGTGCGGACCTCTACAGCCTCGCCTGCGTCCTCTTCGAGATGGTCGCCGGGATGCCGCCGTTCAAGGGCGCGAACTCGGCCGCGGTGCTGGCGCAGCACCTGACCGCCAAGCCGCCGTCGATCTGCGCGCAGCGCCCGCACTGCCCGCCTAACGTTGACACGGCGGTGGCGCGCGCGCTGGAGAAGACGCCCGCGGACCGGTTCCGGACGGCGGGGGAGTTCGTGGCGGCGATGACGGTTGGCGGCCCGACGACGCTGTCACCCGTGCCACCCGACACGATGCGCTTCCCCACCAGGCGTCCGTCGCGCCGGGCGCTCATCCTCTCGGCCATCGGCGTCGGACTGGTGGTGGTCGCGGGACTCGCCGGGAAGGTGATGGCGCGATCGCACGCAGCCGCGTCGCTGGATCAGGACGGATTCGTCGTGCTGCCACTGACCGCCGTCGATGCCGCCGCGCGCACCGATACGGCGATCGTCGCCCGCGCGGTCGCCGACGCGTTAGGCGAGTGGGACGGCGTGCATGTCGTCGGCTCACGGGAGATGGCGAGCGAACTGGCGGGCATCGATCATGGCCGGCCGATCACGACGGTTGAGGCGCTGGCGCTTGGAGCCCGGCTCGGTGTCGCCAACGTCGTCTGGGGCGAGGTCAGCGCCACGCCACAGGATGGCGGGTCCGGCATGACCGTCAGGCTCAGTCGCTATGACGTCTCGACGGGGACGGTGCTCCGTTCTACGACCCTCGACTATGCCCGCGGGACATCTGGTGCGGTCGCTCGCGCAGCGGCGAACGCACTCCTCCGCGGTGACCGACTGCCTCCGATCTTCGGTCGCGGCGACGCGGCGCGCCCATCGCTCACGGCGTGGATCGCATACGATTCCGGCCGCACCCTGCTCGACCAGTGGGACATTACCGACGCGGCGCGCCAGTTTCGCGCGGCGCTCCGCGCCGACCCGGCCCACGCTGAGGCGAATCTGTGGCTTTCGCTTTCTGAAATGTGGGCGGCAACCTCGCCCGATCGGTGGCGAGGGGCGGCGCGGCAGGCGTACGATCACAGGGCCCGCTTACGATCGAGCGATACCTTGCTCGCGGCCGGGCAGCTTGCACTCGCCGAAGGCCGCTACCCTGACGCATGCACCGCATACCGGCGTGTGGTCGCCACCGACTCCACCGGCGTGATCGGGTGGTACGGGCTCGGCGAATGCCAGTCGCGAGACTCGCTCGTCGTTCACGACGCGGCCAGTCCGTCCGGATGGAGCTTCCGCGGGAGCATGGAGCAGGCGGTTCGCGCGTACATGCACGTCGTCGACGAACGCGCGATCGCGCCGCCGACATTCGTGTTCTCGCGACTTTCGCAGCTGCTGTACACCTCCGGGATCCAGCTGCGACCCGGCCACTCGTCCGGGCCCGAGCGAGTCGAATTTGGCGCATTCCCCTCGCTCGCGCGCGATACCCTCGGCTTCGTCCCGTACCGCCTCGACGATCCGCGCATGAGTGTCGACCGGCGAGCCTCCGAAGCGAGAGCGCGGGCACTCGATCGAAACCGCGCGCTCCTCCGGCGATTGTATCGCAGCTGGGCAGCGACTGCGCCGGCCACGGTGGAGGCGCACACTGCACTGGCCGGGCTCCTCGAGACGCTGGACGAGATCGGGAGCGAGGAACCGAACGAACTCTCGGCGCTGTGGCAGCTGCATCGTGCGCGAACCTTGTCCAGTGAGCCGGCCGAACGGCGCCGGCTTGCGAAGGACGAGATTCGCCTGCTCGTCAAAGCCGGCAACTGGACGGGCGCGGCGTCGCTGGTCGATTCCGTTCTTGCCGATGCTGGTGATCCAGCGGCCGACACGACCGGGGTGCTCGCCGGGCCAGCGGCGCTGACGGGCAGAATCCGGACGCTGGCGGCGATCCTCCGCGCGCCCGGCGGAGTCACACGGAGCGGGCTGACGCTGCCTAACGGCACACCGCTCGACGCCTCGCCCGCACTCGAGCAGGAGGCGGCGAATGCGTTCGCCTGGGCGATGATGGGTGCCTGTGGTGACACGGTGGTCGGATACCGCGCGCGCATCGACCGACAGATCGCGAGCTATGTCCCGGACCCGAAGCGGCGCGACGCGGTGCGCGGCGCCCTGCTGCGGCGGCCGCTCGCCCTGGCCGCGCCCTGCGTCGGGACCGAGGCGCTCGTCCAGATCGATCCGGCAGGGGACAAGATGGTCATGCTCGAGCAGGCGATCGCCAGGCACGACACCCCAGCCTTCCGGGCGATCTTCGACGGGCTGGTCGCGGCGCGAACGCTCAACCGTCCGGGCGACACGGCGCTGGACTACACGTTCGTCGAGAGCTGGCTGTTCACGAGCATCGGTGACACCGCGGCCGCGGCGCGGCATCTCGATGCGTCGCTCGACGCGCTTCCAACGTTAGGCGCCTTCCTGCTCGACTATCCGTCGCACAGCGCCGCCTTCGTCCGCGCGATGGGGCTCCGGGCGGAAATCGCGGCAGCATCCGGCGACAGGGCGACCGCGGCGCGATGGGCCCGTCCGGTGACCGTCCTCTGGGCGCATGGCGATCCCGAGGTCCAGCCCTACGTCCGGCGAATGTGCGAGCTCGTACCCGGTTGTCATTCGGCACCTGCCAAATCTGCGTCCCGCTAGCGCCGCGTCCACCCAATGCGAGGTACGAACATGAGGCAGCAATCTCGTTGCCGGTATCCTTTCACAGCGCTCCTTGCCCTGCTCGTCCTCGGCGCCGCCGGTTGCGTACAAGGCGGGCTACCGGGAGGGAAAGGGTTCGCGCCGGACTCGGAGCTCGACACGGTGGAAGTGGAGGCTGAACGCGACACGCAGCCACCGATCACGCTCGAGCGCAATCGATCCCAGGACGTGGTGATCGCACGCGCGCCCACGCGGGCACTCACACATCCCATCGATTCGCTCAGCGACGCAGACCTCGTGAAGTACCTCAACTCACTCCACTGGAAGCCGAGCTGGTCGCACTTCAGCACGCAGAGAGCCAACGCGCCATGCACGCACCGGACGACCGGAGTCCCCTGTGCGAGCGGGGACAGCGCCGATCTTCTCATCCAGCCGGAAGCGGGAACCAGCAAGTGGGAACACGACTCCATCCCGCCTAACGGCATCATCGTCGCCCGCGTCATCAATAGAGCGGCTGACGACAGGGACGCGGACAGCCTCGGCTTCCGCGCCGGCGCGAAAACCTGGTGGGTCGTCGACGACAGCGCCGGAACACTGCGGTCGCGCTTTTTCGTCAGGACCTACGTCCAGAATGCGCCGATCACCTTCGTCACGAGGACGAGACCCTTCATCAGGTGCGGACACCAGGACGCACCGAGCGGTCGCCCCGCGCGCGGAAAGTTCTGGAACTGCGCGCAGAGCAGTGCCGACACGCTTCTCGCCGCGGCGTCGGCCGGCAATCGCGCCGGGCGCACTGCCGCTGTCGATGGCCCATTCCATCTCGCGTCGTTCGAGTCGCGCGTCCCGATGCCGATCGTCCCGCGCCCACTCGCGATGCTAACGGCAGCGTGGGTCACCTGCAGCATGGGCTGCTGTTCGACCGGTCCGTGACCAACGCGCGGAAGCTCACGATACCCCTGATCCGGAGCACTTCATGCGACTGACGAACCGGGTAGCGCCGACGACCGCGCTCGTGCTGGCCATCTTCTCCCTAGCGGGCTGCGTCGGTGATTCAGGCGGCGGTGGCAGCCGCGACACAGTGCGCCTCCAGGCGTACAGCGAGCCGGTCGGGGAAGCGGACGACGAGTCTGCTGAGGGGCCACCCACGGTGCTTGGCGGCCCATTCGGCAAAGGCGTCGAAACCGGGTATGCCGGTCACACCCTCCCGCTTTCCAGCGTGGCCCTCGAAGACAACATGAGCGACGCGGATCTCGTCGGCTACCTGAACAAGCTCGTGTACGACCTCAACCTGGAGAATGGACAGCTCATCCTTGCTGACTGCACGAAGAAGGGGAAAGCGTGCGTCAACGAGGCTGCTCCAATCTTCATCCAGCCCGAAGTGGGGATGAACAAGCTCGACGTGAAAACGATCGACGCGAAGGGAATCGTCGTCGCGCGGTTGATCAATTATGACGTCGATGGACGGAAGGATCGCGGCTTTCATATCCCCGCGAGCAGCCGCGCCTGGTGGGTCGTCCGCCTCGGCAGCAACAACGAGCTCGAGTCATTGTTCATCGCCCGCGACTTCTCGCAGGCGGGGCAGGTGAAGGTCACCAAGCTGCGCCGGGCCAGATTCGACCCCTGCCCGGATCACCCCCCGGATCCGTCGCGCCCGTCGATGGCGAGGTGGTGGGACTGCGGATCGAGCAAGCGGTTCGCGCCGCGGCCGCCTGTGAAGACCGCGGCGGCGACGAGCTACCTGCAATTCGTCTCGAACCGCGGGAGCGTGAGCGCCGCGATCGGTGCCGCAGGCGACACGGCGATGATCAAGGAGGGCAGCACCTGGATCACCTGCTCGCTCGGGTGTTGCGTGGCCCAGTAACGCTCGACGCGACGGCGCTGCCTAACGCGCGCCCACCCGGTCCGCCGCGCTGCTCGTCCGCAGCGCGGCGACCGCCGCCGAGGCGCGCAGCCCGCTGTCAGTCCGCCGCGTATCCGTGCCGCCGGTGAGCGTGAAGTAGAACGTCGTCCCGCGCCCGACCTCGCTCTCGACCCAGATCCGCCCGCCGTGGGCCTCGACGATCCCCTTCGCGATCGCGAGCCCGAGACCGATGCCTCGGCGGTCGCTGGCGTCGGCCTGCCAGAAGCGGCCGAACACCTGCGACAGCTGCGACGCGGGAATTCCCCTCCCGGTGTCCGACACTGCAAACCTGATCTGTCCGCCCGCCGGCTCGGCGCGGATCGCGATCCGGCCGCCGGGCGGGGTGAACTTGATCGCGTTGCCGATCAGGTTCGAGAACACCTGCAGCACGCGCCCGGCGTCGGCGGCGATGATCGGCAGGTCGTCGACGACCGCGCTCTCGAGGCGCAGGGATCGCTCGTTCGCCAGCGGCCGCAGCATGTCCATCGCCTCGCCGATCAGCGGCTTGATCTCGAGCGGTCGCTTGTCGATGCCGAGCCGGCCCGACTCGAACTTCGCGACGTCGAGGAGGTCCTGCACCATCCGCGTCATCCGCTCGCCGGCGCGCTTGATCATCTGCAGTCGCTTGACGCGCTGCTCCTCCTCCATCGGCACCTCGAGCATCAGGCTCGTGCTCATCGAGATCGTGTGCAGCGGGTTGCGCAGGTCGTGCGAGACGATCTTGAGCACCTGCTCGCGGGCGTCGATCGTGAGCTGTGCCTCGCGGTACATCGTCGACAGCGTCGAGCGCTCGACCTGGGTCGTGACGACGCGCTTGACCAGCGTCGCGATCCCCGCGCCTAACGCTCCGATCAGTATCAGCAGCCCGGACGCGAGCAGGATCTGCACCGGGTCGATCCGCGTCCCGACCGCGGCGTAGCTGAAGATCGCGATCGCCAGCGCGGTCCCGATGGCCGCCGAGGAGCGCGACAGCCTGAGCGCCCCCGACATCGTGAGCAGCACGCACAGGATCGCGACACAGACGAGCACTCCGGGCGGCGGCGCGGTCCTGATCCCCCCCGCCGCGAGCGAGGCGATGACGTAGCCGACCCAGATCATCGAGCCGTCGAACGCCGGTCCGGCGTACTGGATCCAGCGTGGACACCATCCGCGACGGAGCGCGGTGACGAGTGCGACCGCGAGAGCGAGCGAGATCGCGCCAAGCGCGATGGCGCCGAGCCGGGCGCTTCGCGCTCCGCCCGTGTCGAACAGCAACCGCCCGAGTGAGATCAGGAAGTACGAACCGACGACGCCCGCCCGCAGCCAGCCGAGCTGCAGCTCGCGCGATCGCGATTCGTCGAGGAGCAGCCGGTCGATCGAAGGCGCCAGCTCGGGCGGTTCACCCTCCGGTGCGAGCTCCGCGCGCACCGTGCGCTCGATCGAGAGAGCGAGCGCCGCATACGAATCACGCGTTTCCATCGGGACGGTACCAGCAGGAGCCGCCGCGTCGCACAGGACCAGCCCGCGGAAACGGCGCGCCGTACGGCCATACGAATACGACGCCCCGGGCCGTGGGGCAAGAGCGATCGAGCGGGATGAGGGATGCGAGATGGGGAAGCGGGCCCTGCGAAAACGCGGGGCCCATGGATCGGGAGATTGCCCGGAGAGCGAACCGGCGGGGAGCCCGGGAAAAGAAACTGCCCTGCCACCGCGGAACGAGGACCGCTATGGGAGAGCAGTGTCTATCCCGATTCCCGCGCCCTGTCGCCTACCCGGCTTTCTCCCGATCCACGGGCCCCGCTGTTTCGTCGGCTCCGCTCCCCCGCCGGCTCTACACCTCGAGATGATCCCCCTCGCGCGCGACCATCGCATACAGCACGGGCATCAGGAACACGCTGATCAGCAGCCGCGAGAACAGTCCGCCGACGATCACCAGCGCGAACGGCTTCTGGGTGTCGGAGCCGACTCCGCTCGAGATCGCCGCCGGGAGCAGGCCTAACGCTGCGACGAGCGCGGTCATCATGATCGGCCGCAGTCTCAAGATTGCCGCGGTCCGCGTCGCCTCGGTGATGTTCGACCCGCCCAGCCGCAGCTCGTTGGCGTAGGAGATGTACACGACTGCGGTCTGCACCGAGACACCGAACAGCGCGAGGAAGCCGATCATCGACGACACCGAGAACGGCGTGCCGGTGACCAGCATCGCCAGCAGCCCGCCTAACGGTGCGGACAGGATCACGCCGCCGACGGTGATCAGCGGAAACTTGAGGTTGTGGTAGAGGACGAACAGGATCGCGAAGATCAGGATGACCGTCACCGGGAGCACGACGTTCATCTGCGCGCGCGACGCCGTGTATTCCTCGAACTCACCGCCCCAGCGCGTGCCGTACCCCTGCGGGAACTTCACTTGGCCGTCCACCGCGGCCTGCGCATCGCGCACCGTGCTCGCCAGGTCGCGCCCCTCCACCGAGTACTGCACGCCGATGTAGCGCGAGTTGTCCTGCCGGTAGATGAATGACGCACCGTTCGCGACCTCGATGTCCGCCACTTCGCGCAGCGGAATCTGCTGGCCGTCGGGCGTCGCCAGCAGGATGCTCGCGATCTGCTCGGGCGTCTGCCGGTACTGCGGCTGCAGCCTCACGACCAGGTCGAACGTCCGCTCGCCCTGCACGACCTGCGTCGCCGCCGTCCCGCCAACCGCGGCCTCGATCAGGCCGTTGATCGCGTCGGCGCTCAGCCCGTAGCGCGCCATCTTCTCGCGATTGACCGCGATCGTGAGGCTCGGCTGACCCAGCTCCTGTACGAGCGTGACGTGATTGATCCCCGGGATCTTCTCGATCACTCCCTTGATCTCGCGCCCCTTCGCCTCGAGCAGCGTGAGGTCGGTGCCGAACACCTTCACGTCGAGTGAGCTCTTCAAGCCGGTCAGTGCTTCGTCGACCGCGTCCTCGGCCGGCTGGGTGTAGTTGAAGGTCACGCCGGGAAAGACGGCGAGCTTCTTCTGCACCGCGTCGATCAGCTCGTCCTTCGAGCGGAACTGTCCGTTCCATTCGCGGTAGGGCTTGAGCCCGACGTAGAACTCGGAGTTGAAGAAGCCCGTCGGGTCGGTACCGTCATCGGGGCGCCCATGCTCCGACGCGACCACGGTCACCTCGGGGAAGCTCTGCAGGATCGCCCGCACCTGCGGGACGATCTTCGACGATTCCTCGAACGAGATCGTGTACGGCATCGTCGCCCGGACCCAGAGTGCACCCTCATCCAGCTTCGGCATGAACTCGCCGCCGCGCGTGAACGCGATCACGAGCGAGAGCGCGAACAGCACGCTCGCGCCGATCACCGTCAGGCGCGCATTCGCCAGGCACCAGTCCAGACCGCGCGCGTACTGGTCGCGGATCCACTCGAAGGCGCGGTTGCGCCGCTCGACGACGCCCTTCCGCAGCACGACCGCGCACAGCACCGGCACCACCGTCAGCGTCAGCGCCAGCGCGCCGAGCAGGGCGTAGATCGTCGTGTCGGCCATCGGCCGGAAGAGCTTTCCCGATGCACCGTACAACGCGTAGATCGGCAGGAAGCCGGCGATGATCACCGCGATCGCGTACACGATCGGGCGGTTCACCTCCGCCGCCGCCTCGAGAATCACCTCGCGGATCTTGTACTTCGTCCCGTGCCGCCGGGCGAGCTGGCGATGGATGTTCTCAACCATCACCACCGCGCCGTCGACGAGGATCCCGAAGTCGATCGCGCCGATCGAGAGCAGGTTCGCCGGAATCTGCCGCAGGTCGAGGCAGATGAACGCGACCAGCAGCGAGAGCGGCACCGTCACCGCGACGATCAGTCCTGATCGAACGTCGTAGAGGAAGAAGATCAGCACGACGACGACGAGCAGGATCCCGCGAATGAGATTGTCGGTCACCGTGCGCGTGGTCAGCTTCACCAGGTCGCCGCGGTCGTAGAACGGGACGACCTTCACGTCCTTGGGCAGGATCTGCTCGTTGAGCTCCTGCGTCTTCTTCTCCACACGCTTGAGGACGACCTGCGCCTGCTCCCCGGTGCGCATGAGGATCACGCCTTCGACCGCGTCATTCTGCTTGTTGAAGCCGAACTGCCCGAGCCGCGGCGCATAGCCGATCGTCACGGTCCCGATGTCGCGGACAAGCACGGGCGTCCCGTTCTTCACCGCGAGGACGATCTTGCCGATGTCTTCCAGCGTCGAGACGCGACCGAGCCCGCGGACGTAGAAGAACTGCCCGCCCTCGGAATAGAAGCCGCCGCCGGCGTTGGAGTTGTTCGCGCCTAACGCGTCGGAGACGTCGCTCACCGACAGCCCGGCGCCGGCCAGCTTGTTGGGATCGACCAGCACCTGGTACTGCATCGTCTCGCCGCCTAACGACGACATCTCGGCGACGCCGGGCACCGAGCGGTACGCCTTGTCGAGCACCCAGTCCTGCAGGATCTTCAACTCGCTCGGGCTCCGGTCGTTGCTCTGCAGCACGTACCGGTAGACCAGCCCTGACGGCGAGAACGGCGCCTCGATGTCCGCGGTGACGCCGTCAGGCAGCCCCACTCCGGCCAGGCGTTCGTAGACCTGCTGCCGGTCGAAATAGAGGTCGGTGTTGTCGGCGAACGTCATCCGCACGTTCGACAGCCCGTAGAGCGAGACCGAGCGCGTGACCACCAGGTTCGGCAGCCCGCTCATCTGCGTCTCGATCGGCACCGTGATCAGCCGCTCGACCTCTTCGGCGGCATGCCCTGGCCACTGCGCGGTGAGCTCCACGCCGGGCGAGCTGACGTCGGGATATGCGTCAACTGGAAGCCGTTTCAGCGACCAGATGCCGACCGCGATCAGGCCTAACGTCAGCAGCGCGACGAGCAGCGGCTGCGAGATCGCGGCCGCGACGAGGCTCTGGATCGCCCCACCCTTTGACTCGCCCGATGCATGGCCGGCGGCGCGGTCGTCGATGTGGAGCGGGTTCTCGCTCTCGCGCTGGCCCTCGGGAACGTCAGGGGTCGTCACTGGCTCTCCGCGAACTGGAGGAAGAGTGCACCGTCGCCGGCGACCTTGTCGCCAGGGTTGAGTCCTGACGCCACCTCGTAGTGATCGTCCACCCGCGAACCGAGCTCGATGCGCCGGCGGGCGAAGTCGTTGCCGCTTGCGACGTACACGAAGGGAAGGTTCTGCTCATCGCGCAGCACGGCTGACGCCGGAACCAGCAGCCCGTGATGCTCGTGCGCGGACTTGATCCGGACGCGGACGAACATGTCTCGCCGCAGCACGAGGTTGTTGTTCGGCGCGACGATCCGCACCGCGACCGCCTTCGACGCCGGATCGACCAGCGCCGCGACATAGTCCACGCGCCCGGGGATCGGCACCGGGCTCGCGTCCGTCGTGATCTCGGCGCCCTGGCCGACCGTCACGTCCTTGAGGTCGGGCGCGAACACGCTCGCGTTCACCCACATCGTGCTCAGGTCGGCGACGGTGAACGCCGGCGTGCTTCCGGCCGACAGCAGCTGGCCGGGGCTGATCAACTTCTCGACCACCGTGCCGGTGAGCGGAGCGCGGATCACTGCCTGGATCGGCGCCGCGCCGCCGTTCCGGATCGACTGTATCTGCGACTCCTCGACGCCTAACGCGCGCATCTGCTGCACCGCCGCCTCGAGGTCCGCTTCGGCCCCGGCGACGTCCGCCTGCGCCTGCTCGAGGTCTCCGCGCGCGATCGCGTCATTCTTGAACAGCACCGAGTCGCGGTCGGCGATCCGCTTCGCGTTGCGATACGCCGTCTGGGCCTTGCGGTAGGTCGCGACCCCTTCGGCGAAGTCCGGCGACGAGACGTAGGCGAGCGGCGCGCCCTTCGTCACCGTCGTCCCGGGGTTCACCAGCACTTGCGTGACGGGCCCCGAGACCGGCGACAGCACCTGCGTCGCACGGTCGCCGTTGAATGCGACGGTGCCGGTCGCCTCGACCATCGGCCGGAACGGCTCGGGCTGGACCGTTATGATGTTGATCCGCTGCCGCTGCTCGGGGCTGAGCGCGAGGGTCGCGCCGGTCGCGGTGGTGCCGCTGGTCGCGGCCGTCGCACCGGCCGCGGAGTCCGCGGTGGTCTTCGGCTTCGACGAGGAACAGCCGGCGAAGGTGCCCGCCGAGAGGAGGAGCGCGATCGCGCCGGTGGCTTTCATTGACGTAGTCATCTGGTCTGCGGGGCGGTACCGAGTGGCGAGCGGCCGAGCGCCCGATCGAGATCGGCCCGCGCGGTGTTGGCGTTGGCGAGCGCTTCGGCGAGCTGCGCTTCGGCGTCGAGGAGCGCGCGGCGCGCGTCGATCACCTCGAGCGCGGAAGCGGCGCCGAGCTGGTAGCTGGTGGATGCGACGCGATAGGCATCCCGCGCCGCGGGCACCAGCTCGTCGCGGAGGAACTGCGCCTGTCGCATGGCGGTGCTCGCGTTTGCGTACGCCGAGCGGACATCCTGCACGACCTGCGCACGCAGGTCGCGGTAGCCTGCCTCGAGCTCGCGCACGCGATGGCTCGACTCGGCGATCTCCCCCTTCGTGTGCTGCCAGAAGAGGAAGGGGATCGGCATGGCGATCCCGGTCGCGAACGCCGCAGCGTTAGGCTGGAGGTAGTCGCGGGTGACGCCGAAGGTGATGTCGGGGAGCCAGAATTCCTTCGCCAGGCTCGTGTTCGCCTGCTGCCCGCGAATCTGCTGGTTCAGCACAGCGAGCTCGGGACGGTCCGCAAGCGCGGTGGCTTCGGCGCTCGCCGAGTCGGGGAGCGGGGGCGGCACGTCGAGCGAGTCGGTGGGGACGATCGGCGCGAACGAGACGCGGCCGATTGCGCGATTGAGCGCGGTCTGCGCGTTCGCGATCTCGCGCTCGTTCGCGATCAGGTCGTTCTGCGAGCCGGCGACTTCCACTCGCGCCTTGATCACGTCCACGCGCGCGGCGGTGCCGGCGTCGAAGCGGGCCTGGGTGCGCTTGAGGAAGTCCTGCGACAGCGTCAGCGCCTCGGTGAGGTCGGTGCGCCGCCGCAGCGCGAGCAGGAGCTGGTCGTATGCCTGTGACGCGTCGAAGGCGACGAGCTGCTGCTGCAGGCGATAGTTCTGCTCGTTGGCGCGGATGTCGGCGACGCCGATCCGGTTCTGCAGCCGGAACTTGTCGGGGAAGGGCACCGCGAGGCCGACCTCGACCGGGCGCGTGCCGCCGCGATCGAAGCCGAAGAAGTGCGACTGCTCGTCGCTGGCGGCGGTGAGCGAGGGATCGGGAATCGCCACGCCCTGAACGCGACGAGCGCGCGCCTGCGCCGTCTGCTCGCGGGCGATGTCGAGCTGCGTGTTGCGCGCGAGCGCCTGGGCGATCGCCTGCGCGCGTGAGAGCGGCAGCGAATCGCCGCTGGCGCCGTTAGGCGCCGCCGGACCTGGTTGCTGCGCGGGAAGCTGCGTGGTTGCTGCTCCCGCGAAGCAGGCTGCGAGAAGCAGTCTGCGCATGAATTGTCGGTTCGAGTCGATCGGGCCTCGGGCCGGCCGGCGTCGATTGCCGGCAGCGCGATGCCACGGGTACATGTGGACGGCGGGACAATCCCCGCGTCCGTGCTACGGATGTGTGGGTCGACTCAGACCGCTGGTGGGGCGCGCGGGTTCGCGATCCCGCGCAGCGCGCCGCGATGCGGCGCGGCCAGCTCGTCGAACGCCTGGGCGACGTCGACGACGCCGGGCACGTCCGGGACCGGGCTCGCGGCGGGCGCCGCTCCGGTCGCGAGGAACTGGCAGAAGACGCACTCGGCGTCATGGACGCGGATGCAGCTGGCGTCGGTGGTCGCCTCGACGTGCGCGTGCGCACCGATGCTCGCCGTCGTGGCCACGGCATCCGCGGACACGGCGAGGGTCGGCACTGCGAGCTGCAGTACCGCCCAAAGCATCACGATTGCGCGGAAGAAGCCGCGTCGAGGGACCATGAAGCGAACGTTAGTGCCTGAGGTCGGCGGTCCGCAACCGCGGTCCGCGATCAGCCTGTTGAAACCCCGATCACCCCGGGGAGTTCGCCGAGGTGGTACGTAGTTTGACGACTCGCCGCGGGGTTTGAAACCGGAACCGGAGGAGAGCATGCCGCGTCAGCACCGCAACGTCGAAGGTGACAACGAACAGCGCCGCGCCCGAGCGCGGGAGGCGCGCGAGCAGGGAAAGCTTCCGAGCGAGGAAGGCGTCACGTTAGGCGCGAGCAAGCAGACGCGGAAGGCGAAGCCCGACGAGACGCACCAGGAGCGGCTCGAGACACGGGACAAGGGGAAGCGCGGGCCCGGCAGCTCGGGCAAGCCGCGACCGGGCAACCGCGACACGGACCCGAAGCGCACCGACCGCTGGGGGTGAGCGTCGATGCGGGGGCGAGTCTCTCGCCCCCGCATCGCTACTTCGCCGCTGCCTGACGTTCCGGCTCGACCTCGAGCGTCCGCGTCACGCCGTCCCGCAGCAGCACCACCGTCTCGCGACGACCGATGCGCTCGTCGGTGAGAAGGGCGTGCAGGCCGTCCACGCTCGTCACTGCGAGGTCGCCATAGCGCACGATGATGTCACGGGCGCGAATTCCACCGCGTTCGGCCGGACTGCCACTCGCCACCTCGGTCACCAGCACGCCACCGCCGGCGGCGAGATGGCTCAGCTGCATCCGCCGGCGCGAGAGCCGCACCGACTGGCCGACCACTCCGAGATAGCTGCGCAGGACGCGACCATCGCGAATGAGTCGTGGGATCGCGAACCGTGCGGTGTTCACCGGGATCGCGAAGCAAATTCCCTGCGCGCCGGCGATCACCGCCGTGTTCACGCCGACGACACGTCCCCGAGCATCGACCAGCGGCCCACCGGAATTTCCCGGATTGAGCGCCGCGTCGGTCTGGATGATTCCGGCGATCAGCCGCCCCGACTTCGCGCGAATGCTGCGGCCGAGCGCGCTCACCACGCCGGCGGTCACCGTCGCCTGGAAGCCGAGTGGGTTGCCGATCGCGACGACGAGCTGCCCGGGACGCAGCGTGCTCGAGTCGCCAAGCTCCGCGCACACCAGTCCAGCCGCATCGAGGCGGATCACCGCGAGGTCGCTCTCCGGATCGTCGCCGACCATCTCGGCGCGATGACTCGTGCCGTCGGCGAGCGTCGCGCGAATCGTTCGCGCACCGCTCACGACATGGCTGTTGGTGAGCGCGAAGCCGTCGGGGGTGAAGACGAATCCCGAGCCGGTTCCGCCGCCGCGCTCGGCGCGATTGCGTCCGCGTCCGCGCGAGGGGAGCTCGACTTCGAGATGAACGACCGCCGGACTGACACGCTCGACCGCGCCGACCACGGCGGTGGAATAGGCGTCGAGGATCTCGGCCTCGGATGGAACAGCGTTAGGCGCGGGGTCGGGAAGGTCCGATCGCGCCGCGCCGGATGAAAGCAGTGTCAGCATGCCCGTAGTTCTCCGTCAGGGGGCCCGCCGACGAACCGTCAGGATTCGGCCATCGTTCCCGATGCGCACGGCCGGGCGGCGTCTATCGCGGGGCGGTAGCCACCTGCATCTTCCGGCGGCAGAGTCTGACTGCCTTCATCGAACCGCTCGACGCACATCCAACAGCCTCGCATGCACCGCCATTTCCGCACAGCCCTCGTCTTCGCGACCTCGATCGCCTGCCTGCTTCCCGGTGTCGCCGCGGCGCAGGACGCGCCAACCGGCGATCCGGTCATCCAGCGCATCTACCAGGAAGGGATGCAGCGCTCGCATGCGTCGCAGCTGGCCGAGGTGCTGATGGACTCGATCGGCCCGCGACTCATGGGCTCGCCGCAGAATCGTGCGGCCAACGACTGGCTGGTGAAGACCTACCAGTCGTGGGGAATCAGCGCGAAGAACGAGCAGTATGGCACGTGGCGCGACTGGAAGCGCGGGCAGAGTCGGGTCGAGCTGCTCGCGCCACGGGCGCGGACGCTCGAGGCGACGATGCTGGCGTGGAGCGCGCCGACCCCGCGCGCGGGAGTCAGTGGTGAGGTCGTTATCATCCCATCCGCGAGCGTGACGAAGGACAGCGCGGGCTTCAATCGCTGGCTCGGCACGGTGAAGGGCAAGATCGTGATGATCTCCTTCCCCCAGCCGACCTGTCGTCCCGACAGCAGCTGGGCGCGCTGGGCGACCGAAGACTGGTTCACCGCGATGCGCGCCGAGCGCGACACGGCGATGACCGAGTGGCGCCAGCGCCTGACGGCGACCGGGCTCAACTCGCGCACGATCGCGCCAAAGCTCGATGCCGCAGGCGCTGTTGCGATCCTCACCAACACGTGGTCGCGCGGCTGGGGCGTCGACAAGATCTTCCTCGCCCGCAGCGAGAAGACGCCGACGTTCGACGTGAGCTGCGAGGACTACAGCCTGCTGGCGCGCCTCGCGAGCAACAATCAGCACCCGACTGTCCGCGTCTTCGCCGAGGCGGAGCTGGCGCCGAAGGAATCGCCGGTCTACAACACCGTCGCGACCGTTCCCGGCAGCTCGCTGCCTAACGAGTACGTGATGCTCTCGGCGCATCTCGATTCGTGGGACGGCGGCAGCGGTGCGACCGACAACGGTACCGGCACGATCGTGATGCTCGAGGCGATGCGGATCCTGCACGCGGCGTATCCGCACCCGAAGCGCACGATCATCGCCGGTCACTGGAGCGGGGAAGAGGAGGGCGACATCGGCTCGGCGGCCTACGCGGCCGATCATCCCGACGTGATCAAGGGAATGCAGGTGCTGCTCAACCAGGACAACGGCACCGGCGAGATCGACACCGTGCGCAGCGTCGGCTTCCTCGACGCCCCGGCGAGCTTCGCGTCATGGATGTCGCGCATGCCCGGCGACGTCACCCGTGGCGTGTACGTCGACTTCCCCGGCTTTGCACACGACGAGAGCACCGACAGCGACGCCTTCGCCTGCCGCGACGCGCCAGCGTTCTTCCTCAACTCGTCGGACTGGGACTACAACGACTACACCTGGCATACCAACCGCGACACGTACGACAAGATCAGCTGGGCGGCGGTGGAGAAGAACGCGACGCTGATCGCGATGCTCGCCTACGAAGCGTCGGAAGATCCGCAGAAGGTGTCGCGCGCGCGACGAGTGCCGCCACCCGATCATGCGCCGCCGAAGTGCGATACCCCGCCGCGGAGCTGGGCCGAGGTGCTGCGCGGCGCGCATTAGGCGGAGAGACGGCGGAACTGCGAGCGCGGTTCGTTGTGGTTTGTTACAGGAGCCACAGAGGGCACGGAGGGGGGGTCTCCATGAACCGTCTGTGCTCCCTGTGATCATCCTCTCCGACTGCACAGGGTGCACGGACTGCTGTACGTCCATGGGGCAGTCCGCAGTATCCGTGTGATTGCAGTTCAAACTGCTTGAACGACAATCACGCGGATTACGCGGATTACGCGGATACTTCTCGCTTCAGCCAACCAAGAATCGGGATTGTGCTGAACTGTCGTGCGTACTGCTCTTGAATGCCGCAATCCCTGTCCTTCGCGCACCTCTTGGAATGCTTCTTCTGTTGATGCGCAGCGCCCTCACCAACTGTGTCAGCCAAGGAAGTATCCGGGTAATCCGCGGCATCCGCGAAATTGTAATTCAAACTGCTTGAACGACGATCATACGAGTGACCCGGACCACCCGGAACCGCTCGCGCCGCGACAGCCAATCACACGGCCCGAAGGATCCGTGCATCGCAGGCATCATCGTTTTTCAACTGCTCTGACCCCTTGAACTGGCCGAGTCTACCGAAAGGTGCCATTGTCAGCGCGGATCGTATCGCGTACCGACCACCTCGCATGGGAGCTCATATGCCGGCAGACGATTACTCGCGTCGTGAATTCATCGGTGTCAGCGCCGCGGTCGCTGGTGCGTCGCTCGCGGCGAAGACGATCGCGCTTACGCCGAAACCACTGTTCGCTGCGCCTCCCCGCGTCGCGCCGAGCGACCGCCTCCGATTCGGGATGGTCGGCATCGGGATGCAGGGGTCGAACCTGCTCGCGACGTCGATTCAGTTGCCCGGCGTCGAATGCGCGGGCGCGGCGGATCTCTACGACGGACGGCATACCCTCGCGCGCGAGATCGTGCGTCCCGACCTGCCGGTGACGCGGCGCTACCAGCAATTGCTCGACGACAAGAGCATCGACTGCATCGTCGCCGCGGTCCCCGACCACTGGCATCGGCAGATCGTGGTCGACGCTGTCAGCGCCGGGAAGGACATCTACTGCGAGAAGCCGATGTCGCACAGCGCCGCGGACGGGGTCGCGATGGTCGCCGCCGTGAAGAAGAGCGGCCGCATCGTGCAGATCGGATCGCAGCGGGTCAGCTCGAACGTCACGGCGAAGGCGCGCGAGATGATCGCGCAGGGGATGCTCGGCGACCTGATGCTCGTCGAAGGGTGGCTTGGCCGGAACGACCCTAACGGCGCGTGGGAGTACCCGCCGCCGCCCGATCTCTCGACGAGCACCGTCGACTGGGACACCTGGCAGGGCGACGTCAGGCCGAAGCGCGCGCTCGACCCTAACGTTTTCGCCCGCTGGCGCTGCTGGAAGGAGTACGGCACCGGCGTCGCCGGCGACCTGCTCGTCCACCTGATCAGCGGCATGATGTTCATGCTCGACATCAACGAAGCGCCGCGCCAGGCGTTCGCGGTCGGTGGGATCCGTCACTTCAAGGACGGGCGCAACATGCCCGACGTGATCGCCACGAACTATTACTACGGCGACACTCCGGTCTACATGCGGCTCAACCTGGCGACCGAGATGCCCGAGACCTACCGCTTCCAGGGCTCGAAGGGGCTGCTCGAAGTCAACGAGGGCGGACTGACCTTCACGCCGCAGACCGGACAGGACTCGTCGCCGAGCTATTACGCGTACAGCTTCCCGAAGGCGCTGCGCGACTCGTACTTCGCCAAGTGGCACGCCGAGAACGATGCGCGTGTCGCGAAGGAGGCGACGAGCGAGACGATCGTCTTCCGCGGCCATGACTACGACGACATCGAGCCGCACCTCGCGAACTACTTCAACGCCGTCCGCTCACGGAAGCCGGTCGTCGAGGACGCCGTCTTCGGCCATCACGCCGCACTCGCCTGCCACATGGCGAACGAGTCGTACTTCCGGAAGAATGTCGTGACGTGGGACGAGGCGACGCAGACGATAAAAGGCTGAGCGGCGTCATCGCGCGGGAACGTCAAATGAACCGCTGAGAACTGCCGCGGCAGTTCTCAGCGGTTCATTGCCGTTGCTGGCGGCGGTTGCCGGCGGCACCCCTTACGCCGCGTCCGCGTGCACGGCTGGTTCTCTCCCGCCGATCTCGATCGCCTCGCCAAGCAGCACCGGCTGCCCGACGCGGAAGCCGTCGCCGGCGATCTCGCTGGTGTCGCCTTCGTGATACGCATGCTCGCCGTGCTCGCTCAGGTCGATCCCCTGCAGCTCGCGCGACACGCTCGCCCGCAGCGCCGAGACCATCGCCAGTCCCTTGAGGACGACGAACGTCATCCCGCCGGCGAAGACGATCGTGGAGAGCACCGCGATCGCCTGGATCCCGAGCAGGCGTGCATTGCCGGCGAGCAGCCCGTCGGCGCCGCCGGGGTTGATCGCCCGCTGGGCAAAGACGCCGGTGAGCAGCGCGCCGACGATACCGGCGACACCGTGGCAGGCGAAGACGTCGAGGGCGTCGTCGATCCTCGTCCGGTTGCGGAGCTGGATGGCGCCGTAGCTGGCGCCCGCGCCTAACGCTCCGATCGCGATCGCGGCAAGTGGGCTGACGTAGCCCGCGGCCGGGGTGATCGCGACCAACCCGACGACGGCCCCTGTCGCCGCCCCCACCGCCGTCGCCTGCCCGGTGCGCCGGAGGTCGAGCATCACCCAGACGAGCAGCGCCGATGCCGCCGCGGTGTGCGACGTCAACAGCGCATTGGCGGCGATGCCATCGGCAGCGAGTGCCGAGCCGGCGTTGAAGCCGAACCACCCGACCCAGAGCAGTCCGGCTCCGAGGAGGGTGAAAGGGACGTTGTGCGGAAGCAGCGCGGTGCGCCCGCGGTCACGGCGCTGGCCGAGGACGATTGCCGAGACGAGCGCCGCGGTCCCGGCGCTGACATGAACGACCGTCCCGCCGGCGAAGTCGAGCGCGCCTAACGTGTGCAGCCAGCCGTCGGTCGCCCACACCCAATGGGCGAGCGGATCGTAGACCAGCGTCGTCCAGAGCGCGGCGAAGGCGAGGTACATCGGGAAGCGGATCCGCTCGACCATCGCGCCGGAGATCAGCGCGACGGTGATGCCGGCGAACATCGCCTGGAAGGCGACGAACGCGACATGGGGGATGGTCGCCGAATAAGGGCCGGCGCCAAGCCCGATCGCGCGCAGCCCGGCCCAGCGCAGGTCGCCCGTCGCGCCGCCGGGGGCGAACGAGAGCGTGTAGCCTAACGCGACCCACTGCACGCTGACGAGCGCCAGCGCGGCGAAGCTCATCATGAAGGTGTTGAGCACAGCGCGCGAGCGAACGAGCCCGCCGTAGAAGAGGGCGAGCCCGGGGACCATCAGCAGGACCAGCGCGGTGGCGACCAGCGTCCAGGCGGTGTCGCCGGCGGAGATCGCGGAAGCTTCCGGCAGCGCGATCATGCGATTCCTTCCGATTCGTGCATCTCGGCCTGCTCCTCGGCGCGCGCCTGCACCTCGTCGGCGGTGACCGGGGTCAGTGCTTCGACGTCGCGCTCACCGGTGCGGATGCGGATCACCTGCTCGAGCGGCTGGATGAAGATCTTCCCGTCGCCGACTTCGCCGGTGCGCGCCGAGTAGAGGATCGCGTTGACCGTCGCTTCGACGAAGGGCTCCGAGACGGCCATCTCGATCCGCACCTTGTCGCGGAACTCGAAGAGGACGGCGGAGCCGCGGTACTGCTCGATGACTTCGTGCTCGCCGCCATGTCCGCTGACCCGGGAGAGCGTCATCCCGGTCACGCCGACCCTGAAGAGGGCTTCCTTGACGACGTGCAGCCGCTCCGGGCGCACGACCGTGACGATCAGCTTCATTGGTCTCCTTCCGGCAGAAGTGGGTTCGACGGCAGGATACCATCACCCTGCGCGTACTGTCAAGCAGATCGTGCAAAAAACGCAACAAACTGCTCGAGTCGAAGCACTATCTGGCGCAATTTTGCAAAAACGCGACCCAAGTTCGGCAGAAATTACACGTCCTCTCATGCACGCCCCGGCCAGCGTCGGCCTGCGCGCCTTCCCCGATCGCGGTGACTTCCGCCCCGGCCGATCGTTATTGATTGCATGATCAATAACCAGCCGCTAAATTGACCAAGTGATCAATAAGACCCGAGACCGCCCCACGCTCGCACGTCGACGCGCGCCGGAAGAGGAGCGCCGCGAGACGATCCTTCGCGCCGCGTTCGCCGTCGCCGCTCGCGACCGGCTGGGCGGGGTGACCGCCCGCGCCGTCGCCGCCGAAGCGGGGATCAGCTCGGGGCTCGTCTTCTTCTACTTCGAGTCGCTCGACAACCTGCTCGTCGAGCTGCTCGACTGGCTCCTCGCGCAGACGATCGTCGCCGGCGATACGCCGGACCGTCTCTCGCACATCACAGACCCCGGCGCGCGGATGATGCTCGCGATCCGCCGCGACGTCGAATGGCTGCCGCGCCAGCGCGAGCGCGTCGAGCTGTTCTTCGACTACTGGGTGCTCGGCACCCGCCATCCCGCCATCCGCAAGAAGATCCGGCGCGCGCTCGATCGCTATCGCGACGCGTTCGAGCCGCTCGCTCGCGCGCTCGTCGACAGCGATCGCGATCGCTATGCGGGGATGACCGCCGAAGGGCTGGCGTCCGTCGCCGCCGGCTTCGTCGAAGGCTGCGCGCTGCAGGTCGTGATGGACCCGGAACAGTTCGACGTCGAGCGAGCGATGACGACACTCGCTGCGCTCGTCCGCGCACCCGCTTCCGCACTCGCCTGACTCTCCGACGATCGCGTCAGGCGCGATCGCACACTACTCGACCAGGACCCGATGCAAACGATCACGACCATGCCGGCCGCCAAGCCCGATCACGACGACTTCCACGACGACATCATCTATCCACAGGTGCTGCCGTTCATTCTCGTCCACGTCGCCGCGCTGACCGCCTTCTTCACCGGCGTCACCCGCGGGGCGCTGATCCTCTGTGTCGTGCTCTACGTCGCGCGGATGTTCGGCGTCACCGCTGGCTACCATCGCTACTTCTCTCACCGGACCTTCAGGACGAGCCGCGTCGGGCAGTTCCTGCTCGCCTTCCTCGCCCAGAGCTCGGCGCAGCGCGGGATCCTCTGGTGGGCGTCGCTGCACCGCCATCATCACCGGCACTCGGACACCGAGCAGGACATTCACTCGCCGCGGCAGCGTGGCTTCCTCTTCTCGCATGTCGGCTGGGTCTTCCATCCGAAGAATTCGAAGACCGACCTCTCGGCCGTGCCCGACCTCACGAAGTACCCGGAGCTGGTCTGGCTCGACAAGCACCCGTACTTCCCGGCGACGATCCTCGGCATCGCCTGCTTCGCGTTAGGCGGCTGGACCGCGCTCGTCGTCGGCTTCGTCTGGAGCACGGTGCTCCTGTACCACGGCACCTTCTTCATCAATTCGCTGGCGCACGTGCACGGCTCGCAGCGCTACGTCACCGGCGACGACTCGCGCAACAACTGGTGGCTCGCGGTCATCACGCTTGGCGAGGGCTGGCACAACAACCATCACGCCTACCAGCGCTCGACGCGGCAGGGCTTTCGCTGGTACGAGTTCGACCCGACGTTCTATGCGCTGACCGCGCTGTCGTGGATGCGCGTCGTGTCCGAGCTCGGTGCACCGCCGGCTGACGTCGTCAGCAATGAGCGGCGGTTAGGCAGGGCGGTGATCGAGAAGGTCGCCCGCCAGCTCGCCGCCGAGATCATCGCCGAGCTTCCGCACCTGCACATCCCGACGCGAGAGGCGATCCACGCGTTCGCCGAGCGCATGCTCGCCGCCACGCCGTCGATGGACGAGATCGTGGAGCGGGCGCGCGAGCACCTGGCCGAGCTGGTGTCGCTGCACCTGTCGGCCGGCCAGGGCACGCCGAGTCCGGCCTGACGATCCGGCCGGCAGCATCGGCAAAACGCGCTCGGCATCATCCTGGACGGGCTGAGCGCGGCTGAACTGAAGGCGGTTCCAACCTTTCGCGCGGCGGCGGTATCCCATGTTCGTCGCGTCGCCAGCCTGGCGATCGCCTTGTCCAACCTTGGCCGAGACCAGCCATGTCGCCTTTCGCCATGCGCGTCAATCGCGCGCTGCTTCCAGTGCTCGCCGCTGCTTCATTCGCTGCCACCGCGGCGAGAGCCGGTGCGCAGGCCGGCCCCCGCGGATATTTCCACGTCAGCAAGCAGGAGCGCGGCTCGCAGCTTCAGCTCGAACTGACGAACACGCGCGACGACTCTCGCAATCGGATGAGCACGTCGTTCAGCATCGATGCGGCCGAGCTGTCGGGGCTATCCCGGTCGCAGCTCGACGCGCCAGGCGGAACGAAGCTGCACTTCACGCTGACGCGCGACGCCGGGGTCTTCACCTTCGATGGCGAAGTGCGCGGCGGCGAAGGCAGCGGTGAATACTCCTTCGCCGGCGACGCGCGATTTGCCGATGCGCTCGCGCAGCGCGGCTATCCACACGCGAGCGAAATGGAGCAGCTTCGCCTTGCGCTCGGCAACGTCACGCTGGCGGTCGTCGACGAGCTGAAGACGGACGGCTACAGCCAGCCCAGCCTGGCGGAGCTGGCGCGGATGGGGCTTCACGGCGTGGACATCGATTACGTGCGCGACATGCGTGCGTCAGGCTACCGGCTCGGCGACGTCCCGACGCTGACCCGCTTTCGCGACCACGGCGTCGACCCCGAGTACGTTGCCGAGTTGAAGAAGGCGGGCTATTCCGACCTCGCGCCGGAGGAGCTGGTGCACTTCCGCGACCACGGAGTGGACGGCGACTACATCGGCGAGCTGGCGAGCGAAGGCTACGATCACGAATCGGGAGACGCGGTGCTTCGCGCCCGCGATCATGGCGTGACAGGCTCGTTCATCAAGGGCTTTCGCGAAGCCGGTTACACGAACCTCACGCTCGCCGAGCTGGTGCGACTGCACGACCACGGGGTGACGAGCAGCTACGCGCGCCGGATGCAGAAGGCGCGCGGGACGATGCTCTCGTCGGAAGACCTCGTCTACGCCAGGGACCACGGCGTAGAGCGTTAGGCGGAGGCGGGCGCCGGCGCGCCTAACGGTGGCAACCGGCGACCGCGAGCACGGCTCCCAGTCCGCCGAGAAGTGGCGCGGTGCCGAGCCGGATCGAACGACTCGGAGGGGTGTGCTGCGGATCATGTGAAGCGGTGACGAGCCCGGGAAGCAACCCCAGAACACTCCCGGCGCTCGCGCGCCAGATCGCCTCGCGCGTTGGGCAGCCGCGCTGCCGGGCCATGATTACCGCCCCGGCGGTCGCGCCAACGAACGAGCCCGCGAACCAGCCAGCCTTTGTGCCGTCGGAAACGTAGAGAAAACAGGGACCAAACAGGAACTCGGGTTGCTCGCCGCGATGTTTGCGTTCGCAACGTGCACTGTCGAACAGGTTTCCCAATACTGCCCCATCGACCCCTATGACCGCGGCGCCGCCCATCGACGTCAGCGCAAGCACGGGTACGCTCGTCGTGAGCGGGCGCTTCACGGGCCGGACTGTCGTGTCAGGAGTTGTCGTGCTGTCGCCGCGCGCCGTCACTGTGTCTGTGGGTGAAGAAGATTGTGCCGCGCCGGGCCGCGGACCGAGAACCGTCGCGACCAGCATTGCCGAAAGCGCGGTGTAGCACCCCGGCGGTCGAGAGAAGGCAAGCGTCATGAGTGCACCGGCTGGAGTCGATGGCGGGGCTGAAGTACCTCGCCATTCGCCACGATGCGCACACCGTCAGGCGACCGTCATACGTCGCCTGACGTAGAAGCCGGGTGCCTAACGCGGGAGCCGCGAGAGCGCGAACTCGACCGCGAGGTCGGTGGTGCTCCAGAGCTGGACGTCGGCGCTGGTGCCGTAACGCGCCGGGACGACCTTGCCGCCGCTCACCTCGTAGCTCCACAGCTCACTGTGAAACCCGGACGCCTGCACCGCGGCGCGCACGCTGTCGATCGCCGACCGCAACTCCCGGGCGAGCGCGTCATCTCCATCGGCCATGCGCAACCTGTTCGACGCGCCGAGGAGAAAGAGGTTGATCTCGCGCCCCCACACCACGCGCGGGCCATGATAGGGATCGCGGACGAATGCGCCCCAGACCGCGGGCGAGGCATACGCATCGTTCGCGACGACGGGTCCGACTTCGGCGATGAGGAGACCGACGGGGTAAGGCCGGACGAACAGGCGCACATCCCGAAGCACGTCGCGCCGCGAGTCGGACGCGGAGTCCGGCGTCGATCCGCCGGCGCGCGCCGCAGCGACATCGCCGAGGAAGAGCCGCGTCGCCGGGTCGCTGTTCGCGACGCCGATCGGGCGACCATTCGCGTCGAGTGCGAGCGCGAGGAAGACGAGCGAGTCGCGGTCGGCGCCGGTGCGCGCAACGAGCGTGCTCCAGTAATCACGCTCGGCCGCCGGCATCGCCGCGAGGCGGGCGGCGACGTCCGACTGCACCTCGGCGGGCGCGAGCCTGACGATGAAGTGCCGCGCCGCGCCGCGCCAGGCATCGATCGCGCCGGCGAGCCGCGCCCGGTCGCGCAGCCAGCCGCCTAACGGCGCGGCCGGCGCGAGGTCGGGCATCGAGCGGGACAGCGAGTCGGTGGAGAATCCGAGTGAGTGGAGCGCGTCGGCGATGCGCGCGATGCCGGCGAGCGCGTGCGGCGCCCAGATCGCGTTGATGTCCATCGCGTAGCGCCCACCCGCGTAGCCGACGCCGCTGTCGCGCCAGCTCGACGAGGCCCACGTCGAATCGCGCCGCGGGAACGAGACGAGGTTCGACGGCACGGGGTCGGCCGCGTATGCCGTCGTCAGGCGCGCGACCAGTCCGAGCTCGCGAACGAGGCGCGCCAGCCGCGGCTCGCCGTAATCCCGGGTGTCGAGGAGGAACGCGCGCTTTCGCGCCGGTGTCACCGACGAATCGCCGAGCCAGCGGGCGGTGAGGACGACGAACTGGAACTCGTCGTCGATCATGTGATAGTTCTCGCGGGTGCGACGCATGTCGCGCAGCGTCGAGCGTGCCAGGCGGAGCAGGCTGTCGCCGTCGGCGCGCCGGCCGGCGCCCGACGCCGCGAGCGACCGGCCGACGAGCATCGCGTACTCCGACGCCGACTCGCGCACCGCCTGCCCGCCTAACGCTTCCTCGTGGCTGACGTCGCCCCTGGGGCCGAGCTTGCGCAGCGCACTGGCGATCGCGAACTCCGACATCTCGTCGCGCCAGATCGGCCGCATCATGAGCGCGGTCATCAGCATGTCGCGTCCGAAGTACGTGGCGTAGGTCGGCAGCCCGGCCATCAACTTCTCCCGCGACGAGAGCAGCTCCACGCCGCGCACCTGCCGCTCCATCCGACGGGCGCGCAGGGCGGCCGCGCTATCGGGCTGCGCCTTCGACGCGGCGAGGAAGCGGAGGAACTCGCCGTTGAAGATCTCCTCGCGGGCGAGCGGCGTCAGCGCCCGACCAGTGGTGGCGATCCGCACCGTGAACGGCACGGCGGCGCCGGCGCGCGCGCGGAACGACAGCGAATCGCCGGCGCGCTCGGCGATCACCCGTCGCGGATCGGCGCTCAGCTCGAGGCGCATCGTGTCGCGTCCATCGAGCGATGACTGGGTGATCCGCGCAGTCCATGCGTTCCCACCGCTGGTCACGGCGATCGACGGCTGCATCCGTGCGCGGAGCGCGGCGATGCTGTGAGCGCCGACGAGCGCGAGCTCGCGCGTGCGCTCGGCGGGCGGAAGCCGGTCCATCGCCGCGATCATGCGATCGAGCTCGGGGAGCGAGAAGCGCGGAGCAGAGAATGGCGCGAGCTGCGCGTTGGCATACTGGAAGTCGCGCTCGACGCGCATCGAGCCGAGGAGGAACCATCCGAGCGATATGCGTGGCGCGTCGGCGACGAGGTCGTACTCGACGGTGCGAAGGCGGCCAGCGCGGCGGGTGGATGCGCCGGCGCTCGCCCAGCGCAGCGGGACCGGACTGCCTGACGCGTCGCGTGCGGTGAAGCCGATGCTCTCGTCTTCGGCGTCGGCCCACAGGTTGACCACGCGCCCATCACGGCGATCGAGGTAGAGCTGCACCGTGTTGCGCGCGGCGTCGCGGAAAAAGCGCGTCTGGTATCCGCGATACGAAGCGGTATCGTCGATCCCGGCTTCGGGGAACTCGAGGACGGGAAGTGATGGCCGCGCCGGGGCGGCGAGCTGCGCGAACAGCGCGATGCCGATCAGGTTCATGGATCCTTCGGTGCGGAGGAGGGCAGCGCGAGCCCTCGAGCGTCGGGCGAACGGTCAGCCAGCGACGTTGTGCGCCGAATCCACGTCCGTCAAGGAGGCGGCGCCGCGCCGACTCGGGCACCGAACGAATGACAAACAGGATATTGACAATTAGCGCGGGGGGCGGATGTTGTAGCACGCTCATGTGATCTGCGTCGCCACCGGTGCCGCCGATGTTCTGCTCATCCGTGCGCGCGCTCGTCAACACCCAGTCGTTTCTCCGTCAACACGGGTCCGACCGAAGGCGAAGTTCCACTCCCACGCGGTGGAGGCATGCGTATGGTTGCAAGCCGTTGTTTTCTCCTCGGGCTAGTCGGTAGCCTGCTCGTTGCCGCGCCTCAGCTCAGCGCGCAGGACGTGACAGGCACCATCCGGGGACGTGTCGTCGACGCGGCATCACAGCAGCCGCTCGGCAGCGTCAATGTCGTCGTCGTCGGGACCCCACGCGGGGCAGTGACCGATGCGGACGGCAGCTACACGATCGGGAACGCGCCGGTCGGCACGCAGACCGTCCGCGTGAGCCGGATCGGCTTCACGCCGGCGACGCAGAGCGTGACCGTCGTCGCCGGTGGAACGGCGCGCGCGGATTTCACGATCAACGCGCAGGCCGTCGTCCTCAGCGACGTCGTTTCCATTGGATACGGAAAGCAGAAACGTGAGGCGGTCACCAGCGCCATCGCCACGGTCGATGCAAACGAGGCGAACAAGGGCGTGGTGACGAACCCGACGCAAATGCTCGAGGGCCGGGTGTCGGGCGTGAACGTGACGTCGAACAATGGCGAGCCAGGTGCCGGCTCGCAGATCCGCATCCGCGGCGGCTCGTCGATCAGCGGCAGCAACGATCCGCTCTACGTCATCGACGGTGTGCCGATCGACAACTCGGCGGTGGATCCGCAGGGCTTCAACACCGGCAACAGCGGCGGCGACATGCCGGGACGAAACCCGCTGAACCTCCTGAACCCCGCCGACGTCCAGACCATAACGGTGCTGAAGGATGCATCGGCGACGGCGATCTACGGCAGCCGCGGCGCGAACGGCGTCATCCTGATCGAAACGAAGAAGGGCGCGGCAAACGGCGGCAATACGGAGTACGAGTTCTACGCCGCGAATTCCTCGCCGTACAACTACCTCGATGTCCTGAGCGGCAACGAGTACCGGAGCTTCATCCAGCAGCAGGTCGCGGCAGGCAAGCTTCCGCAGGCGCGACTCGACGCGCAGGGCACGGCGAACACGAATTGGGAACGGCAGCTCACGCGCAACGCACCGACGTACAATCACAACCTGTCGTTCTCCGGCGGCACTCCCGATACGCGCTACCGCGCGTCGCTCAACTATCTCGACCAGCAGGGCATCGTCCTCTCGAACGGGCTGCAGCGACTGCAGGGACGACTCAACGGGACGCACAGTGCCCTCGACAACAAGCTTCGTCTCGGCGTGAACCTCACCGCCGCGCAGAACAAGAACGACTACATCCAGTACGAGCAGCAGGAAGGATTCGAGGGCGGCGTCTTCCAGAACATGGTGCAGTTCAATCCGACGCGCCCCGTGTTCGTGACCGACCCGGCAACCGGCAACAAGGTGTACTACGAGATCGGCCCCGGCGCGCAGTCGGTACGCAACCCGGTGGCGATGGCCCAGCAGCTCCAGGACCAGGGCACGACGACGCGCGTGCTCGGCAACGTGTCCGGCGAGGTCGATCTCGCGAGCTTCCTCATGGGGACCGTCAACGTCGGCGTCGATCGCTCCCAGGGACTTCGTGAGACGTACTGGCCCCGCGCAAGCGCGATCGGCGCGCAGTACCTGGGACGAGGACGCCAGGCGAATCGCGACAACACCTCGAAGACGCTGCAGACGCTGCTCACCTTCCACCGTCCATTCGACACGTACGGTGGGACACACGACCTCGAGGTCGTCGGCGGCTACGAGTGGCAGCAGTTCGACCTCGGCGAGTTCGGCACCGAAGGGCAGAACTTCCTCACCGACGTTTCCGGCTACAACAACCTCGGCGGCGGCGCGACGCTGATCCGCCCGTACTCGTTCCGTGAGGAGAGCCGCCTCATCTCCTTCTTCGGGCGTGCGAACTACTCGCTCAACGACAAGTACTTCCTCACCGGCGTCGTTCGCCGCGACGGGTCGTCGCGGTTCGGCGTCGACAATCAGTGGGCGGTGTTCCCGGCGATCTCCGGCTCGTGGCGCATCAGCCAGGAGTCGTTCGCGAAGAACATCCCGCTCTCCGACCTGAAGGTTCGCGCCGGCTACGGCAAGCAGGGTAACAACGCGTCGTCCCCGTACGCGGCGTTCGCGCTGCTCGAGCCGACCGGCGACGCGCTGTATCCATTCGGCCAGACGGCGTTCACCGGCGTTGCGCCGACGCGCAACGCGAACCCCAGGCTGCAGTGGGAGACGACGACACAGAAGGACTACGCGGTCGATTGGGGCGCGCTCGAAAACCGCGTCACTGGAACGTTCGAGTATTACCAGAAGGACACGAAGAACCTGCTGCTGGACGTGACGGTGCCGCTTCCGGTGCCGGTGTCGCAGCGGACCGAGAACATCGGCAAGCTCACCAACCGTGGTTTCGAGGCGAACGTCGACGGCCGCGTTTACGAGCGGGGATCGTTCAACTGGAACGCGGGGCTCGTCTTCTCGGCGGAGCGCAACAAGGTCACCGATCTCGGTGGGCGCGCCTTCATCCCGACCGGCGACGTCAGCGGCCAGGGACAGTCGGGGCAGGAATCGCAGCGCATCATGGTCGGCCAGCCGATCGGGACGTTCTGGGGACCGACCTTCGTCGGCGTGAACTCGGCGGGCAAGCAGCAGTTCCGCTGCTCGACCGGCGCGACCTGCGTCAGCGGGGTCACGACGAATTCGTCGGAAGCGAGCCAGGGAATCATCGGCAATGCGAACCCCAACTACACGGTAGGGCTGCACAGCTCGGCGAACTGGAAGAGCTTCGACTTCAGCTTCCTGGTCAACAGCGTGCAGGGCATGGATGTCTTCAACAACACGGCGCTCGTCTACGCGACGAAGGGCAACGTCCTCCAGGACAAGAATTTCCTCAAGTCGGCGCTGAGCGACCCGACCGGGCTCACCGAGCCGGCGATCTACTCGTCACGCTGGATCGAGAACGGGTCGTTCACCCGCCTGCAGAACGTGACGTTAGGCTACACGTTCAACCTTCCGTACCTCAACCGCTTCGGCGGCGCGTCGGCAGGACGCGGAACCCGCGTCTACCTCTCGGGTGACAACCTGCTGCTGATCACGAGCTACAAGGGGTACGATCCCGAAGTGCACACGCAGGGCGGCGGGTTGATCACTCGCGGCATCGACAACCTGGCGTATCCGCGGCCGCGCACGATCACGGGAGGCTTCCGTGTCTCTTTCTAAGCTTGCTCGCACACCCGACAAGGCATCGAATCCCATGACGAAGCACTCAACGACCGCCTCGTACCGGAGAGTCGCGCTGCTCGCGCTGATGCTCGTTGCGCCACTTCCGTTCTCGATGCAGGGATGCACCGACCTCACCGAGGTTCCGCAGAGCCAGATCACTCCTGGCCAGTTCTACAAGACCGACGCCGAGGTGCTGGGCGGCCTCGCGTCGGTGTACGCGAAGCTTCGGTCCACGGTAGACGATTACTACAACCTGAGCGAGATCAGCACCGACGAGATGGTCGTGCCGACTCGCGGCCAGGACTGGTTCGACAACGGCAAGTGGCTCGAGCTGCACCGCCAGACCTGGGGCGCGAACAGCGCACTCGGGCTGAATGACATCAATGGAGCGTACGACAACCTCTCGATCGGCATCGCGCGCGCGAACGTAGTGCTCGATGCGATCGCCGGGGCGAACGTCGCCAACAAGCCGGCGATCCAGGCCGAAGTGCGGGTGCTCCGCGCGTTCTACTACTACCAGCTGATGGACCTCTTCGGCGGCATGCCGATCGCGACGACCGCTGAGGTCGCGACTCGTCCACGGGCGACACGCGCCGAGACTTTCGCCTTCATCGAGAAGGAGCTGAAGGAGGCACGTCCCGACCTTCCGGCGACACGTCCGGCGACCGAGTACGGCCGCGCGACGCAAGGTGCAGTCGACGCGATCCTCGCCGAGATGTACCTGAATGCTGAAGTCTTCACCGGTACGGTCGCCGCGGGTGGGCTGACGAAAGGCACCGCGCACTGGCAGGACGCGGTCACCTACGCCGACGCAGTGCTCAACTCGGGGCACTACTCGCTGCAGTCGACGGCGAACTGGAGGAAGAACTTCACGCCGGACAACTACACGTCGCCCGAGAACATCTTCTCGATCAACTTCCTCGCGCAGCCGAGTCTCGGGTTGAACTTCCCGATGCGCGTGCTGCACTACAACCAGTACACGCCGAGCCCGTGGAACGGCTTCGCGACGCTGGCCGAGACGTACCGCGCGTTCGATGCCGCGGACGTCCGCAAGCAGGTCTTCCTCGAGGGTCCGCAGTTCAACCAGGACAATGGCGCGCCGGCCAACGATCGCGCCGGGAACCGGCTCGTCTTCACGGACTCGATCCTCAACATCACGCAGGCTGGTGAGGGCGAGGGACCGCGCATCCTGAAGTGGCCGGTCGACCCCGCGCACGTGGCCGAGAACAACGGCAACGACTTCGCCTGGTTCCGTCTCGCCGAGATGTACCTGATCAAGGCCGAGGCGCTGAATGAGCTGAATCAGACCGCGGCGGCGATTCCGTTGCTCAACACCATCCACACACGTGCCGGCTTGCCGGCGTTGTCGACGACTCTCACGCAGCAGCAGGTTCGTGACGCGATCCTGAAGGAGCGGCTCCTCGAGTTCGTAGGTGAGGGGAAGCGTCGCCAGGATCTGATTCGCATGGGCAAGTTCACCGCGCCGTTCGGCTACAAGGGACAGACCGAGCCGTACCGGATCCTGTTCCCGATTCCGGCGACGCAGCTGCAGACGAACCCCAAGCTGGAGCAGAACCCCGGGTACTGAGCCCGGCCGGAACCGTTAGGCAGATACATGATAGCCTGCTTCCCCACGGAAGCAGGCTATCATGTATCTGCGCCACTCGCGCATCGCGTAACGCATCGCATCGCGCAACGACAGTCGCGCTCCGATTTCCCCCCGAATCCGCAGCAGCAGCATGACGAAGAGTTCGAGCCTGGTGTACGGGCTCACGATGTCCATTGCGCTCACGCTGTCGTCCTGCACGCGCAGCGAGCATGGCGCGCCGGCGGCGCGGTCTGGCAGCGCGCCGGGGGTGGACGGGACGCTGTTCACGCGGATGCCCTCGAGCTACACGGGCGTCGCGTTCGAGAACACGGTCACGGAGACGCGCGACTTCAACGTCTTCACCTACCGGAACTTCTACAACGGCGGCGGCGTCGCGATCGGCGACCTGACCGGGGACGGGCTGCCGGAGCTGCTGCTCACGGCCAACCAGGCTGGGCCGAAGCTGTACCTCAACGAGGGGAAGTTCCGCTTCCGCGACATCACCGAGGCAGCGGGGGTGGCGGTGAAGGGTGGCTGGACGACGGGCGTCACCTTCGCCGACGTGAATGGCGACGGACGACTCGACATCTACATCTGCCGCGCCGGCCAGGGCGAGCCGTCTGAGCGCCGCAACCTCCTCTTCATCAACGAGGGGAGGAACGCGGATGGCATCCCGACGTTCTCCGAGGAAGCGGAGAAGTACGGCATCGCCGATGACGGGTACTCGACGCAGGCGGTGTTCTTCGACTACGACCGCGACGGAAAGCTCGACCTCTACGTGATCAACAACTCGCCACGCCCGGTGAGCAGCTTCGGCATCCGCAACACGCGCAGCGTGCGCGACCGGTTCGGCGGCGCGCGGCTCTATCATAACGATGGCGGGCATTTCACCGACGTCAGCGCGAAGGCGGGAATCTTCGGCAGCGAAGTCGGCTTCGGGCTCGGCGTCGCGATCAGCGACGTAAACCGCGACGGATGGCCGGACATCTACACGTCGAACGATTTCTTCGAGCAGGACTACCTCTACCTCAACAACCACGACGGGACGTTCACCGAGTCGGTCGCGCGGGCGATGCCGTACACGAGCTACTTCTCGATGGGGCTGGACATCGCCGACATCGACAACGATGGCTGGCCGGACATCTACACGACCGACATGCTCCCGGAAGACGACAAGCGACTCAAGGAGACGTCGAACTTCGAGAGCTGGGAGGTCTACCAGCTCAAGCTGGCGAACGGATACCACGCGCAGTTCATGCGCAACATGCTGCAGCTCAACAACGGCAACGGGACGTTCAGCGACATCGGGCAGATGGCCGGGGTGGCGCGGACCGACTGGAGCTGGAGCGCGCTGATCGCTGATCTCGACCAGGATGGCGAGAAGGACATCTTCGTCACCAACGGGCTGGCGCGCGACGTGACGTCGCAGGACTACATCGCCTTCCTCGCCAGCAACGAGACGATGGCGGCGGCGATGCAGGGCGGCAAGCACGTGGACTTCGTCGCGCTGATCAAGGCGATGACGTCCACGCTGCTTCCCAATTACGCGTTCAGGAATCACGGCGACCGGTCGTTCACGAACGACGCCGGCGCATGGGGGCTGGCGACGCCGAGCCAGTCGAACGGCGCCGCGTACGGCGACCTCGATGGCGATGGTGCGCTCGACCTGGTCGTGAACAACATCAACGCCGAAGCGTTCGTCTACCGGAATAACGACCGCGCACTGACGAGGAACCACTGGCTGCAGGTGAAACTCGAGGGTACGGGAGCGAATCGCTTCGCGCTCGGCGCCCGGGTGACGATCGAGAACGGTGGTGACGAGGAGGTGCAGGAGCTGCAGCCGACGCGCGGATTCCAGTCGAGCGTGGATTATGTGCTGACGTTCGGGCTCGGAGCGCACGACTCGGTGCAGAGCCTAACGGTGTACTGGCCGGATGGACGCTGGTCAGAGATGCACGGCCTTCGGGCCGACCAGCGGGTGACCGTCAGGCAGGATTCGGCAGGGAGGGTGATCGCTGACCGCCCGTTTCCGGTGGCGCCGCCGTTCGCGGACGTGACGACAGCGACCGGACTTCCGTTCGTGCACCATGAGAACGACTTCGTCGACTTCGACCGGGAGCGATTACTGCCGAAGCTGTTGTCGACGCAGGGGCCGTGCATCGCGGTCGCCGACGTGAACGGTGACGGTCGCGACGACATCTTCGTCGGCGGCGCGAAGGATCAGCGGGGATCGCTGATGCTGCAGCAGGCCGACGGTCGGTTCGTCGAGGCCAGCCAGTCGGCGTTCGAGCAGGACAAGGCGTCGGAGGACCTCGGCGCGGTGTTCTTCGACGCCGATGGGGACGGCGACAAGGACCTCTACGTCGTGAGTGGAGGCAGTGAGTTCTCCGAGGATTCGCCGGCGCTGCAGGATCGCCTGTACCTCAACGATGGGAAGGGAAACTTCACGAAAGCGTCAGGCGCGCTGCCGGCGGAAACGATCAGCGGCTCGCGCGTGGTGGCTGGCGACTACGACGGCGACGGTGACGTCGACCTCTTCGTGGGTGGCCGCGTGGTACCGTGGAAGTACGGCATTGCGCCGCGGAGCATGCTGCTGCGCAACGACGGGCACGGCCACTTCAGCGACGTGACCGCCGCGATCGCCCCCGAGCTGGCGCACATCGGCATGGTCACCGACGCGGTGTGGACGGACGTCGATCACGACGGCCGACTCGACCTCGTGGTCGTCGGCGAGTGGATGCCGATCACCATCTTCCACAACACCGGCACCAGGCTGCAGCGCCTGACGGTGAAGGGACTCGAGAAGAGCGACGGCTGGTGGAATCGCATCATCGCCGGCGATTTCACCGGCGACGGGCGCACCGACTTCATCGTCGGCAACCTCGGCACCAACACGCGATTGCAGGCGGACGCGCAGCATCCGGTGTCGATGATGGTGAAGGATTTCCTGCACGATGGTTTCGTGGAGCAGGTCATCTCGACGTACATCAACGGCAAGAGCTATCCGCTCCCGCTGCGCGATGACCTCATCAAGGCGCTGCCGTTCATGCGGGCTCGCTTCCCGAAGTACTCGGACTACGCCGGAAAGACGACGAGCGAAGTCTTCACGAGCGACGAGCTGGCGGGCGCGGTGGTGAAGCAGGCGTACACGTTCGCCACCAGCATCGTCAGGCAGAACGGCGACGGCTCGTTCACGCTGGTGCCGCTGCCTGCCGAAGCCCAGCGCGCGCCGGTGTACGGGATCACCGCCGGCGATGTCGATCGCGATGGGAAGACCGACTTGCTGCTGGCCGGCAACTTCTCCGGCTTCAAGCCCGACATCGGCGGCGCATCGGGGAGCTACGGCCTGTATCTGCGCGGCGACGGGAAGGGAAAGTTCAGCGCGGTGCCGGCGCGCGAGAGCGGCTTCTTCGTCCCTGGCGATGCGCGCGACATCGGCCGAGTCGAGACAGCAGATGGCGCGCTGTACATCGTGACGCGCAGCAACGCCCGGCCACTCGTCTTCCGCGTGACGCAGGCGCGCAGTGTCGCGCGTGCGAGCGGCGTCGCACGCGCGAACAGCGCTGCCGGCCGCTGATTCTATTGACTCTTCTGCCGCTTGTTCGAGAGCTTGGTCTTGATGACGATCACGCCATTCCCGCCACGCGAGCCGTACATCGTCATCGCCTCGGTATCCTTGAGGACCTTGATCGACTCGATGTCGTAGGGATTGACGTCGGGCATCTCTCCTTCGGGCCCTGCCTCGACGGCGAGTCCGTCCACGACGTAGAGCGGATTGTTGTTGCCGGAGATCGAAGTGGCGCCCCTGATCCGGATGGCGAGCCCGCCGGACGGGGTTCGCGATACGGTGATGCCAGGGACTTTCGCCATGAGCTGCTGCTCGATCGAGCGCTCGGGCGAGGTGCGCATGTCCTCGGCGGTGACATCGGCGCCGCGCGGCGGCGGCGTCGTGCCGCTTGTCTTGGCGTTGTGCGAGCAGGCGGTGAGCAGGGTGGCGAGGATGCCGGCCTGCACGAGAACGTTCGAGGCGCTACGCATGATTGCTCCGCGGTCGAAGTTTATTAGCGCCGCTGCGCTCTGCGCAGTCGTCGCGTGCGGCCGTCAGGCACCGCAGGGACCTCCGCTGTTCGAGCTCCTCGCGCCGGCGTTCACCGGCGTGACGTTCTCGAACGACCTGCCGGAAAATCCCGGGTTCAACATCCTCAACTACCTCTACTACTACAACGGTGCGGGAGTCGCGGTCGGTGACGTGAACAACGACGGGCTCCCCGACCTCTACTTCACCTCCAATCTGCAGCACAATCGGCTGTACCTCAACAAGGGGAACTACAAATTCGAGGACGTCACCGCCAGGGCGGGGGTCGAAGGGGCTGGCGGTTGGACCACCGGCGTGACGATGGCCGACGTGAATGGAGACGGGTGGGTCGACATCTACGTCTCGGGGATCGACTACCTGCAGATGCACGGTCATAACGTCCTGTACATCAACAACCGCGACGGGACGTTCACCGACCGCACGAAGGAATACGGGCTCGATTTCGCCGGCTACTCGACGCAGGCCGTCTTCTTCGACTACGATGGCGATGGTGACCTCGACATGTACCTGCTGAACCAGTCGGTCCGCACCGCACTGACCATCGGGCGCGGGCCGATGCGCGAGAACCGCGATCCGCTGGCCGGCGACCGGCTCTATCGCAACGACGGCGGACACTTCACCGACGTCAGCGCGCAGGCCGGGATCCACGGCGGCGGCGAAGCATCGGGGCTCGGCGTCGTGGTGAGCGACGTGAACTTCGATGGGTGCCCCGACATCTACGTCGCCAACGACTTCCAGGAAGACGATTTCCTGTACGTCAACAACTGCGACGGAACGTTCACCGAGCGACTGGGGCGAGCGACCGGGCACACCAGCCGGTTCTCGATGGGCGTGGACGCGGCCGACATGAACAACGATGGCCGACCGGACATCGTCGTCGCCGACATGCTTCCCGATCGCGAGGAGATCCGCAAGTCGTCGGCGAGCATGGAGTCGTTCGAGCTGTTCAACATGAAGGTGCGGGCCGGATACCATCCGCAGTACGAGCGGAACACGCTGCAGCTCAATCGCGGGCTGGGGCGATTCAGCGAGATCGGGTATCTCGCGGGGATCGAGGCCACCGACTGGAGCTGGGCGCCGCTGTTCGCTGACTTCGACAACGACGGACGCAAGGACCTGTTCATCACGAACGGCATCTACCGCAGGCCTAACGATCTCGATTACATCGAGACGGTGGGCAACGCGGCCACGCAGCGCTCGCTGGCGCAGGGGATCACCGAGCAGAACCTCCCGCTCGTGAAGCAGATGCCGCACCGGCCGCAGCCGAATCACGCCTTTCACAACAACGGCGACCTGACGTTCAGCGAGAGCGGGGCGGCGTGGGGGCTGGCGCAGCCCGGCTTCTCCAACGGCGCGGCGTACGTGGACCTGAACAACAGCGGCGCGCTCGACCTCGTGGTGAACAACATCAACGCGCCCGCGTCGATCTACCGCAACCGGGCGCGCGAGCTCGGTCACAGGTCGTACCTGACGGTCGCGCTGAAGGGAGACGGCGCGAACAGCGCGGGAGTTGGCGCGAAGGTGATCGTCGTTGCCGGTGGCGTGCGACAGCTGCTCGAGCAGAGCCCGACCCGCGGCTTCGAGTCGTCGGTGGACCCGCGACTGCACTTCGGGCTCGACACCGCTGCGCGCGTCGACTCGCTGACGGTCATCTGGCCGGATCGCCGGTTCCAGCTGCTGACCAACGTGAAGGTGAACCAGCTCCTCGTGCTCGCGCAGTCGGCGGCGAGCGGCCGTTATGACTACCAGCGCCCGATGCCGGCGGCGCCGTTGTTCGAGGATGTCACGTCGCGGATCGCGATTCCGTATCGGCACGTCGAGAACCCGTTCCTCGACACCGATCGCGAGCCGCTGCTGACGCAGCTCCTCTCGAGGGAGGGACCGGCGCTGGCGGTAGCGGACGTGAACGGCGATGGGCTCGACGACATCTATGCCGGGGGCGCGAAGTGGCAGGCGGGGAAGCTGGTGCTGCAGCAGCCCAACGGCACCTTCGTCGCCGCGAGCGGGAAGACCTTCGCGGCCGACAGCATGAGCGAGGATGTGGCCGCGGCATTCTTCGACGCGAACGGCGACGGGCGTCCCGACCTCTACGTCGCCTCGGGGGGGAACGAGTTCAGCGGGCGGAGCGACGCACTGCGGGATCGGCTCTACATCAACGACGGAAACGGAACGTTCCATCGCGCGACCGACGCGCTTCCCGAGCTGTTCGACAACAGCTCGTGTGTCGTCCCCGGTGACTTCGACGGTGACGGCGACATCGACCTCTTCGTGGGGAGTCGCGTCGTGCCGCAGCAGTACGGCCTCACGCCGCCGAGCCATCTGCTCGAGAACGACGGGACCGGCCACTTCACCGACGTGACAGCGCGCCGCTCGGACGCGATCGAGAACGCGGGGATGGTCACCGATGCGGCGTGGGTGGACTACGACGGGGACGGAAAGCTCGACCTCATCATCACCGGCGAGTGGATGCCGGTGAAGGTGCTGCATCAGGAGAACGGGCGCTTCGTCGACCGCACTGCGGCGGCCGGGCTGGCGGCGCACGACGGGTGGTGGAGCGCGATCGCCGTCGCCGACCTCAATGGCGACGGCAAACCCGACCTCGTGCTCGGCAACGTCGGGCTCAATTCCATGATACGCGCGACACAGAACGAACCGGCCCGGCTCTTCGTCGGCGACTTCGCCGAGAACGGCTCGGTCGAGCAGCTGCTCACTTTTTACCGCAATGGGGTGAGCTCGACGCTGGCGGGGCGGGAAGAGATCCTCAGCGCGCTTCCGGCGCTGCGCCCGCGGTTCCCGACGTATGCGTCGTTCGCGACGGCGCGGCTCGAGGACATCGTCCCGCCACCGGCGCTCGCCCGGGCGACCGTCAGGCAGGTACGGGATCTCGCAACGTCGGTCGCGCTGAACAACGGGGACGGGACGTTCACGATCCGTGCGCTCCCGGTCGAGGCGCAGTTCGCGCCGGTGCGAGCTGCGCTCGCACATGACTTCGACGGCGATGGCCACACTGACCTCCTGCTCGCCGGGAACTTCTTCGCCGTCGCTCCGGTGATCGGCCGTTATGACGCGAGCTACGGGCTGTTCCTGCGCGGCGTCGGTGGCGGGCGATTCGTTGCCGCAGACATGGCGGAGAGCGGGGTGGCCCTCGACGGCGAGGTCCGTCACCTGGCCGAGCTCCGTGCGGCGAACGGAGATCGGCTCATCGTAGCTGCGAGAAACGACACCACGCTGCAGATTCTACGCGCGCCGCAGATCGCGGGGCGCGCGGCACAAAGCGCCACACGAAGCGCGGGACCCGCGGTCACGACTCACTGACGCTCTCGACACTCCACGCACCTTCACCGCCTAACGCCGACAACCGATGCCGATTCATTCACGCCGCCTTGCCGCGCCCGCGATCGCATTGCTCGGTGTCCTCGCCGGTGCGGGTTGCCGCAGCGCCGTTCCTGCCGCGACGGGAACCGCCGCGGTCACGACCGGGCATTTTGCCGCGGATTCGCTCTACGATCCGTCGCGCGATCTCGGACCGCTCTTTCACGACGTGCAGATGGCGGCGGTCTTTCCCGACTCGAAGACGTTCGTCGACGCGCGACCACTCGATGCGCCGGCGGTCGTCGCGGCCCGCTACGTCGCGGCCAGGGACAGCGCCGGCTTCGACCTGAAGGCCTTCGTCGCGCGGAACTTCGAGGCGCCGAAGCTGGCCGGCGGTGATTTCACCACCGACACGACGCGGACGATGGAAGAGCACATCCGCGAGCTCTGGCCGGTGCTGACGCGCCACGCCGACACGCCCGATCCGCGCTCGTCGCTGGTACCGCTGCCTAACGCGTACGTCGTGCCCGGTGGCCGCTTCCGCGAGGTCTACTACTGGGACTCGTACTTCACGATGCTCGGCCTCGTCGAGAGCGGGCGGACGGACCTCGTCCACAACATGCTCGACAACTTCGCGCACCTCATCACCACCGTCGGGCACATCCCGAACGGCAATCGCACCTACTACCTCGGCCGGAGCCAGCCGCCGTACTTCGCGGCGATGGTGGACCTCTACGCCGGTGCGACCGACACGACCCAGGTGCTGCCGTACCTCGCCGCGCTCGAGGCCGAGCACGACTTCTGGATGGATGGCGCGTCGCGGGTCGGCGCGGGCCAGGCGTATCGCCGGGTGGTGCGGCTGCCTGACGGTTCCATGCTCAATCGCTACTGGGACGATCGCCCGTATCCGCGCCCCGAGGCATACAAGGAGGACTACCGCCTGGCGCAGACGCTCCCCGCCGAGCGACGGGAAGCGATGTACCGGAACTTCCGGGCAACGGCCGAGAGCGGGTGGGATTTCTCGTCGCGATGGATGCGTGACACGACTGACCTCCGCTCGCTCGAGACGATCGACCTCGCGCCGGTCGATCTCAACACGCTGATGTGGAATCTCGAGCGCACGATCGCCGCGCTGCGGACATTCCGGCATGCGGCCGGCGACGCGGCGGTGGCGGGGCGCTATCGCCAGATGGCGGACGAGCGAAAGCGTGCGCTGCTCGCGGCGAGCTACGACCCGGCTGGGGGATTCTTCTTCGACGTGCGCTGGAAGACGGGTGCGCGGGTGAGCGACCGGCCGTCGCTGGCGGCGGCGGAGCCGCTGTATTTCGGGATCGCCACGCCGGAACAGGGGCGGGCGACCGCGGCGCGGCTCGAGCGCGACTTCCTCAAACCGGGCGGCTTCCTCACGACGCTGATCGCGACCGGGCAGCAGTGGGACGCGCCTAACGGCTGGCCGCCGCTCGAGTGGCTGACGATGGAGGGAGTGCGGCGCTACGGGCGCGCCGACCTCGCTGACCAGGCGCGCGGGCGCTGGCTCGCGCTCAACCGGCGCGTCTACCAGCAGACGGGCAAGATGACGGAGAAGTACGATGTGAGCGACCTGCAGCGGAAGGCGGGGGGCGGCGAGTACCCGAACCAGGATGGCTTCGGCTGGTCGAACGGCGTCGCGCTCACGCTGTCGTCGCAGGTGCAGGGGACGGCGAAAGTGACTCCTCCGTGAGGGAGCTGCCCAGCAACGCTCAGCGAACCGTTAGGCGCCTGACCCCTGACCCCTGACCCCTGACCCCTAACGCGCGCCCGGGGTGTCGGCCGGGGCGTAGCCGTCGGTGGCGAGGCGGATCCCCGATAGCTCGTAGCCGCGGGCGGAGAGATCGTGCACCCCGGTCGCGTCGATCCATGTGTTGTAGAACTGGAAGAGCGCGCAGACGGTGATCGCGTCGTAGAGCGCGTCGTCGGACCAGCCGGCGGTGCGAACCTGATTGACGTCAGCCTGGGTGATCGACAGCGAGTCGTGGACGGTCTTGCGGATGAACGCGTAGAGGGCGCGATCCTTCTCCGCGATCGGCGCGGTGTCGAGATCGGTGAGCACGGCCTGCACCAGCTCCTTGTCGCCCAGCAGCTCCGCCGCGACCGCGGCGTGGGAGCCGATTCAGAAGAGGCACTGATTGAGCTTGGACGTCAGCGCGGCGATGAGCTCGCGCTGTCCGGGCAGGAGCTCCGATGGCCCCCGCATCACGCCCTGGGTGAAGCGCGCGAGGTGGTCGGTGCGCGCCGGCTTGAAGGCGAAGAGGTGCATGATCTGCGGGACCGGCTGGCCGGCGGCGCGCATCCGGCGGATCGCCTGGCCGCGGGGGCAGTCGGAATCGTGCGCTTCGACGTCCTTCAGGTACATCGGATCCATGACACCTCGCGGGAGTGGGCCGTGCTGCCCCAAATCTGGCGTCTCCCGGCGAAACACGCCACGATCGCCTATCGGTGCGGCGACGGGGTCTTCGGGTCCCAGATGGCAACGCCGACCCGGGAATCGGCGGTGCCATAGTAGAGCAGCCAACGCCCGTTGAAGGGAACGAGTCCCTCGCAGAAGGTGGTGCCGTCCCTGTACTGCCCCGTCTTCTCGTACGCCTCGGTCGGGCGAATGAACGGGACGGGTGAGCGATCGAGCAGCTTCACCGGATTCTTCGCGTCGAAGAGCGCCTGCCCGCCGGTGTACATGCGCTCGGCGATTCCGGGATCGCCATATCGCCCCGCGTTCCCCGCGTTGTAGATGACGACGATCCCGCGCTCGGTGAGGATCGCCGGCGGTCCGCCTTCGACGAGCCACGAGTCGAAGTAGCCCGGACGCGGCGAGAGCACCTTCACCGGCTTTCCGTTCGCGTCCTCGAGCGGCGCCCAGTCTACCAGGTTGTCCGATGTCGCGATCATGATATCGGGGACGCCGAAGTACATCCAGTATTTCCCGTTCACCTTCGTCGCCACCAGCCGGTTGCCGACGACGCGGGTGAGGATCGCGCCCGACTTGTGATCCAGGTTCCGATACTTGTGCGCGGTGTCGAAGCGCGCGAGCGCGGGGCCATGCTTCGTCCAGCTGACGAGATCCGTCGACGTCGCGACCGCGAGGCGCGGCACGTCGCGATTCCACTGCGTGTAGGTGAGCACGTAGCGCCCGTCCTCGCTCTCGACGATGCGCGGGTCCTCGACGCCGCCCGGCCATTCCCACTTCGCCTGGAGATCCTTGTCGGGGTAAAGCACCGGCGTGGCGCGGCGGGTGAAGCGCAATCCGTCGCCGCTCTCGGCGAGCCCGAGCCTCGAGGTATGCTGGCCAATCTCCATTGCGCCGGACGCGTCCTCGGCGCGATAGAGCACGAACACCTTTCCCCCGCGGACGACGGCGGCGGGGTTGAAGGTCGCGTACTCCTCCCAGTGGACGGTGCTGTCGTTCATTGGCGAGCGAAACACCGACGCCGCGTCAGGCACGAGCACCGGGTTGGACGCGAGGGGCTTGGTGAACGGCCCGAACATCCAGCTCCGGTCCTGCGCGCTCGCCGGTGCGGCGAAAACGGCGGCGAGGAGCGCCACGGCGGCCAGCGCGTTAGGCGCGCGGGGCATCATCGCGTCAGACACTCCATGCACCAGCGTGCGGACGCGATCCATCAGCGCACCCGGCGGAAAGTGGTATTGCCCTGCGGGCCGCCGATCATCTCGAGCGTGTCGCCGGAGATGTGATAGCTGCGGCAGAATCCATTCTCTTCCTGCGCGGCGCAGTACTGAAGCACGCCGTCGGCGCTGCGCTTTACTTCCCAGCGCAGCCTTGGCGGAACGGGATAGCCCGTCGATCCGAGCAGCGCGCCGTCTGGGCGGAAATCCATCGTGTCGCCCCACGTGTGGTCGGCGCGGAGGCGTACCCAGCGTCCGACCAGCTCGGCCGGGTGCGCGCTGCTGCCGGCCGAGTCGGCGCAGGCGGACATCGCGAGCATCGCGGCGAGCGCGCCGAGACACCTCATCGCGCCACCTCGTCGGTGACCGAGTCGAAGATGCGCACCGTCGTCCAGAAGGTGCCGCACTCCTCGCGGAACCGGTCGTGGACGGGGTGCACCTGGTAGGCATCCTGTGCCCGCTGGTCGGCGAAGACGAGGACGAGCGCGCGCGAGTAGCCGCGCTCGATCACCGGACGGTCGGTCGGGGCGGGGACGCCGATCCAGCCATCGCGGACCGTCTCGATTGCCCGCAGTGAGCGAATGCCGGCCTCGAAGCGTGCGCGCTCGGCCGGCGTCAGATCGTCGCGGAGCCAGAAATAGACGGCGTGAATGAACATTCGTCGCTCGTGACGTGAGGCCTAACGCGACACTTCGACCGACCGCACCGTGCCCGGCACGGTGAACCGCGTCTCGCGGCGCGCGGCATCCCAGCTGCTGGCGACGTTGCGTCCGTCGGCGCGGGTGCGCGACGGCTTGTCTACGCCATGGACGGTGACGACGAACGCGCGCGCGCCGGCGTACTGGCCGCTGCGGGTGAATGCGACCGTCAGCGTCCTCGCCGCTCCGCCAGTGCGCATCGTCGTCACGCGGTACTGGCCGGACTGGTAGCCGTAGCCGTCACCGGCGTCCTCGTAGAGCATACTTGTCGCGGAGCCCGGAAAGACGTGCAGCTCGATGGTGTCCAGCGGCATCGCGCCGTCGTGGAGCATCGGCTTCTGCATCGGGATCACGGCGCCGGCACGGGCCCAGATCGGCAGCCCCTTGAGGGCAGTCGTGTCGCCGCCGTCGGCCATGACGCCGGGCGCCGAGGCGGTCGTCACGCTGCCGCCGCTCACCTGTTCGTTGGTGCCGAGGCGGTACCACTGTCCGGCCGGGAGGTAGATCTTCCGGGAAGTGGCCCCCGAGTCGACGACCGGAGTGACGATCAGGTTGTCGCCCATCATGTACTCGTCGTCGATGCCTAACGCCATGCTGTCGGCGGCCGCGTTCCAGAACACCGGCTTGACCACCGGCGATCCGGTCTGGGTGTGCTGGTAGAACGCGGTGTAGAGCGAGGGGAGCAGCTTGTAGCGGAGGCGGATCGTGGCGCGGTTCGCGCGCTCGTAGTCCGGGCCGAAGCTCCACGGCTCGCGGCGCGGCGTACCGAAGGCGGCATGCGTGCGGTAGAACGGGTGGAGCACCGCCGCCTGCAGCCAGCGCGCGTACAGCTCCGCGCTCGGCGCGCCGATGAAGCCGCCCATGTCGGTGCCGGTGAACGGGACGCCGGAGAGGCCGAGGCCGAGCACCATCGGGATCGTGAGCTTGAGGTGATCCCAGCTGGCAGTGTTGTCGCCGGTCCAGATGCTCGTGTAGCGCTGGACGCCGGGGTAGCCGGCGCGCGTTATGACGAGCGGGCGTTGGTCGGGACGGTGGGTGCGGAAGCCCTCGTACGTCGCGCGCGGCATCAGCGTTCCGTACTGGTTGTGATACTCGAGGTGTGTTCCCGGATGGCCGTCGCCCTTGAACTGGGCGACATCCGACATCGTGCCGGCGCGGAACGAGCTCGGCTCGTTCATGTCGTTCCAGATCCCGCGCACGCCGGCATCGAGCAGCGCCATCTGCTCGTTCCCCCACCACTGGCGAACGTCGGCGCGGGAGAAATCGGGATAGGCCGACTCGCCGGGCCAGACCTTGCCGATGTACGGCGAACCGTCAGGCATCGTCACCCAGGCGTGGCGCGCGGTGCCGCGCTGGAAGACGCCATAGTTGCTGTCGACTTTCACGCCGGGGTCGACGATCGTGACGACCTTGAAGCCTAACGCTTTCAGCGAATCGACCGTCTGCTTCGGGTGCGGGAAGTTCTCGGGGCTCCAGGTGAAGACGCGATACCCGTCCATGTAATGGATGTCGAGGTAGATCGCGTCGCCGGGGATGTCACGCTTCCGGAACTCGGTCGCCAGGTTGGTGACCATCGTGTCCGGGTAATAGCTGTAGCGGCTCTGCTGGTAGCCTAACGCCCAGCGCGGCGGCAGCGGCGTCCGACCGGTGAGGCGCGAGTAGCGCGCCAGCACGCTGTCGATTCCCGGGCCCGGGATCACGTAGTAGCGTAGCTCGCCGCCATCGATGCCGCCGTCGGCGGAATACGCCACCGTGTTGCGCACGCGGCCGACGAAGTCGAACTCGCCGCGATACGGATTGTCGTAGAGCAGCCCGTTCGACGCGCCGCCGAGGATCTTGATGTAGATCGGGAACGTCGAGTAGACCGGCATGTCGCCCGGCTGGTAGCCATAGCGATCGGTGTTCCAGAACGGGATCGTCGAGCCGTTCCGGATCAGGTGGATCGGCTGCTCCCCGACGGCGGTGTAGCGCGCACCATCGGTGTCGGCGACGACATGCATCAACCGGCCGTTGAACTTTCCCGCGCCGGTCGCCTCACGGAGCAGCGTGCGTCCGCTCGCGTCGAGCACCGTCAGGCTGAACGGATGCCGCGACGCGCGGGCGACGACGCCCTCGCCGGTGACGACGATCGCGTCGCCGTCCTCGCGCACGGTCGCGGTGCCTAACCGCGGCTCGCTGTCGCCGGTGGCGAGCGAGTGCGGGACGGGAAAGGCCCCCGTCATCGCGTCGCCGATGCGCACGCGGACGCGGAGCCCGACGCCGTCGATCGCCTGCAGCATCACCGCGCCCTGCGCGCCGCGGATCACCACGCCGCCCGGCACCCGCTCGTAGCTCGACACGTCACCGACGAACTTCCAGGCGGTGTCCTGCGCGGTCGCGGTACGCAGCGGAACCGAGGCGGCGGTGAGCAGCAGTGTGGCGAGCATCAGCGCCGGGTTGGCACGACGATGTGCCGGACGTGATTCGGCGCGCGGGGCGTCGATGGGCATGTGTGGACGGAGTTGAAGAGGTTGGTCGGTCGTGGGGAAATTCTACCAGCGATGACGCCCCGACGCCATGTCGAAGGCGTCGCTCCGCGCGACGCGTCAGCGCAGCTGCGGGAGGACGCGGCTTCCGAACGCCTCGATGTACTGCTCCTGATTCTTCCCGGCGTTCATGATGTAGATCGCGTCGATGTCGAGCGGCTCGTAGTCGGCGAGCCATTCGGCGTGGCGTCCGAGATCCGCCGAGATGCGCACACCCTTGTCGACCTCGGACGGCTGCACGGCGGCCGCGGTGCGCGCGAACTCCTCCGGCAAGCGGAGCCCGGCGAGCGAATCGCGGTCGAGGGCCGCCTGTCGCCACTGTCCGTGAGCCTGCGTGCGCGCCTCGGATTCGCTCGGCGCCCACGACACGACATGCTGCAGTCGCACGGGCTTGCCGGCACCGCCATTGGCGCGGAATGCATCGATCACCGGACGCACCTTCTCGAGATCGCCGCCGACTGTGATCAGTCCGTCGGCCCATGGTGCGACCGCGCGTGCGGTCGTTGCGCTGAGCGCGGCGGCGAACAACAGCGGCGACCGCCGCGGACGCGAGTAGAGACGCGCGTCGTGGACGGTGATCCGTCCATCATGAGTGACCGCCTCGCCGCGCCAGAGTCGATGGATCACATCGCCGCTTTCGGCGAGGCGCGCGGTGCGCTCTTCCTTCGAGGGCCAGGGAAGTCCGGTGATCCCCTCGTTCAGCAGCTCGCCGCTGCCGATCGCGAGCCAGAAGCGATCAGGAAACATGACGGCGAGCGTCGCTGACGCTTGTGCGACGATGGCGGGGTGATAGCGCCAGCCCGGCGCGCAGACGGTGCCGAAGGTGAGCTTCGTCGCCTGCATTGCGGCACCGAGCCACGACCATGCGAACCCACTCTCGCCCTGCTCGGGGAGCCAGGGATAGAAATGATCGGAGCACATTGCCGCCTGGAATCCGGCCGACTCCGCAACCTTGACGTAGCCGAGGAGCTTGTCAGGCGAATGTTGCTCGTGCGATGCGTGATACCCGTATTGCGTCATGCATCGTGTAATGGCGAGAGCCGTGCCGCCTTGGTGATGAGGTAGTTTCGCTCGGGAATGCTCGCGGTCCCTTCAGCGGCGGCGTGAAAATGTTCGATCGCTCGCGGCACATCGCCCGATATCGCGAACAGGTGTCCGCGCACGGCGTCGAGACGGTAGTGCCCGGCGATGCGCTCGTCGCGCGCGAGATCATCGATCAGCGCGAGCCCGGCCGCGGGACCGTTCACCATCGCCGTCGCGACGGCGTGGCTGAGCGCGACCATCGGGTTGTCCGACATGCGCAGGAGCAGCCCGTAGAACGCCAGAATCTGCGGCCAGTCGGTGTCTTCGGCGCGAACGGCTTCATCGTGGATCGCGGCGATTGCCGCCTGCAGCTGGTACAAACCGATCGAGCCATTCGACAGCGCGCGCGACACGAGCTCGATCCCTTCGGCGATGAGCTGCTGATCCCAGAGCGAGCGATCCTGCTCGTCGAGCGGAACGAGCTCACCGTTTGGCCCGGTGCGCGCCGTGCGGCGGGCGTCGGTGAGCAGCATGAGCGCGAGCAGTCCGGCGACCTCGCCATCGTCAGGCAGCAGCGCGCGCACGGCGCGCGTGAGCCTGATCGCTTCGTTGGACAGGTCGGTGCGGTGCACCATGTCGCCGGCGCTGCTCGCGTAGCCTTCGTTGAAGATCAGGTAGAGCACGTGCAGCACGGCGCGCAGTCGCGCGCCTCGCTCCGCATCGTCAGGCATCCGGAACGGGATGCCTGACGTTTTTATCGTCTGCTTGGCGCGGCTGATACGCTGCGCCATCGTCGCCTCGGGGACGAGGAACGCGCTCGCGATCTCTGCGGTCGTCAGTCCGCCGACCGCGCGCAGCGTCAACGCGATCGCCGACGGCGGCGTGAGCGCGGGGTGCGCACACATGAAGAGAAGAACGAGGGTGTCATCCTCGCCGCTGTCGCTCTCACCAATGCTCGGTGCCGCAACTTCCCATTCGGCGGCGCGCTCGAGCGCGACGGTCTCCTCGCGGCGGCGGCGCGCCAACTCGCTCCGTGCGTGATCGGCGAGCCGGCGCATCGCGACCTGATACAGCCATCCGCGCGGATTGTCGGGTACGCCGGCCGTCGGCCACTGCGCGAACGCGGCGATGAGCGCTTCCTGCACCGCGTCCTCGGCCGCGCCGAAATCGTGATGGCACCTGGCGACGGCGCCGAGCACCCGCGGCGCAAGCTCGCGCAGCAGGTGCTCGACGGAAGCGTCACCTTCGCCGGCGCCTGCCAGCGTCACGCGTCGGGCAGCGGCGCGCTCATCACCTGTCGCACCTCGATCGGGAGGTAGAGCGGCTTTCCGCCCGGGCCGGGTGCAGTCGACGCCCGCGCCGCGATCTCGTGCGCGCGCTCGGCGCGATCGACATCCACGATCCAGTAGCCGACGAGAAACTCCTTCGTCTCGGGGAACGGGCCATCGGTGACCGGCTGACCATCCTTTCCCGCGCGCACCACCTTCGCCTGTCCCGGAGGCGCGAGCCCTTCGGCACCGACGAACTCACCGGCCGACTTCAGGTCGCGATTGAGGGCGTGCATGAAGGCGATGTGCGCCTTGAAGTCGTCCGGAGTCCAGTTGTTGATCTGGTAGTCGCCGGTCCCGCGCGGGGCGTGCATCATGAGCATGAACTTCATGGTTCGTTCTCCTCGGTGTGGAGCGCCGTGATTGGCGCTTTCGTAGAGAAGTCGGAACCGGCCGTGCGTTCTCTACATCGATTTTCGAAATTCCTTGCGTCGCCGCGGAAAATGCCGAAAAGGCCCCGTAACCCGGGCTAGAGCTTCGACGCTTCGGCCGCGCTCTCTAGCAGGATGCCGATCTCGCGCGAGAGCGCCCGCGCCTCCTGCGTCGCGTTCGTGACATCGGTCATCGCCGACCCGAGTCCGGAGGACCGGACCTTGACCAGGTCGAGGTGGAGGTTGCCTAACGCGAGGGCGGCGTTGTCGATCTGCCGCGAGAGGGCGCTCCGCCGCTGCTGGAGCTCGTCGAGGACGGCACGCTGTCGCTCAAGCAGGGTGAGCTGGCGCGCGCTCTCGGCGGATTGTCCTTCGCGCCTGGCCTCGGCGATGCGCGCACCGATGGTGGCCATCAGCTTCGGGTCGTAGCTGTCGTCGAGTCGCTGCAGCGCCGCGGCCAGGCTCGCGACGCGCTCGACGAGGTGGTCGACGGTCGGCGCGAGATCGGAGAGGAGAGCGCGATCCGTCTTGGACAGGCTCGCCGCGAGCTGAAGGATCGCGCCGCGATCGGCGACGGCGCGGCGGATCGCCGCGCCATGCGGGCTCTCGAGCACCTCGCGCGGCGCGAGCTTCTCGAGCTGCTTGGCGCGCTGACGCTCCTCACTCCCTGCCGAGAGCATCGGCTTGGGCGTCGGCACCACCCACCGTGCGCGGGGCATGAGCAGCACCCGGCGCAGCCGCAGCCCGCTGGCGCGCAGCGACTTGCCGCGCCGCCAGAGCTTGACCGACATGTACCAGGGAATGATCGGGGCGAGGACCAGCGGCGGAACCGGTTCGCTGATCCCGAAGGCGAACATTGCGATACCGCCGCCGATCGCGCCGAGGGTGAGCCAGGTATAGCCACGCATCGCCTTGATGCGGTCGAGCAGGTTGATGCGGCCGTGCCAGAGACGGAGATCGTCCCGCTGCTCGGGGGTGAGCGCCGCGTACTGCGCCGGCTCGAGCTCGACTCCACCGTTAGGCAGGAAGCGTGCGAGGCGATCGCCCTCCGCAGCCGGTAATGCTGGTGGCTTGGCGGGCTGTGCACGAGAGTCGCCGCGGGCGGCATCGCCACCCGCCGCGTCGCGCGGCGCGCCCGCGCCGCGGACGCTCCCCGGGCGCGGCGAGGTGTAGCGTACCGGCTCGCGCGGCTCGGCGCGCCAGTTCGGGCTCGCGGACTTGTCCGAGAGCAGCGCCTCGCGGAACGCGGCCGCGGTGGACCAGCGATCCTCGGGCGACTTCGCCAGCGCGCGCTCGACCGCCTCGCGTACGCCGGCGGGGACGTCGGCGCGGAGCTCGGCGATCGGCTGCGGACGCTCGCTGACGTGCTTGAGCAGGAGCGCCATCGAGTTGCCGGCGACGAACGGAACGCGGCCGGTGAGCAGCTGGTATCCGACGACGCCGAGCGAATAGATGTCGCTCCGCCCGTCGACTTCGCGCTCACCCATCGCCTGCTCGGGCGACATGTAGGTCGGCGTCCCGATCGCCATCCCCGTTACCGTTAGGCGGGTGCCCGACTCGACGGCGCGGGCGATCCCGAAATCGGTGACGAGCACGCGCCCGTTGTCGCCGTCGAGGAGGACGTTGTCCGGCTTGACGTCACGATGGATCACGCCGCGAAGGTGCGCGTACGCGAGCGCGTCGGCGACCTCGCAGAGGAGGCGGCGGACTTCACCGACCGGTTGACGCGGTTCGCGCTCGATCAGCGCCGCCAGGCTGCCGCCGGTGACGAGCCCCATGACGAAGTAGGCGATCCCGTCGCTCTCGCCGACGTCGTAGATCGGCACGATGTGCGCGTGCGACAGGTGCGCGGACGTCTGTGCCTCACGCGTGAAACGCGCGCGGATGGCCGGGTCGAAGGCGAGCTCCGGTGGCAGCACCTTGACCGCGACCGGGCGATTGAGGCGGCGATCGATCGCGCGATAGACCACCGACATCCCGCCGCGGCCGATCTCTCCCTCGAGAGCATACTGATGTCCGATCGCGGAAACGACGCGATCGTCGAGTGGCTCGGTCATGTGGTGCTCCGTGAAGCGAATGGGACGTCGCCGGGCGCGCGGGCCCACCAAGATGGGGCGCCGCGCTGCGGTCGTACAGGAGTTAGCAGATCTCGTACATCCGTCGCGACCCGCCTCCTCAGCCGCGACTAGAACATGCCGTCGCGATTCGGATTTTCCGCGGGGATGGGCTGTCCGACATCCCACATCTCGGCGATGCGATCGCCAACGAAGCGGAAGAGGTGGACGACTGCAACACCGCGGTCATCGGGGCGCTGGCGAACATGCGAGTGGACCGCGACGAAGTCACCGTCGCCGAGGACGTGCTTTACGTCCATCGTCCCCATTGGATTCGCCTGCGCGGCCGCGACTATTGCCGTGAGCAGCGTATCCATCCCGGCGGCGAAGTACGCGTTATGATGGCGCGCGCCCGCGGCGAGAAATGCCGCCGCGCCGTCCCTGTCGCCGCGGCGCGCGGCACGGAGGAAATCGAGAGCGGCCTGCTTGCGGTGATCGTTGGTCATCGGTCCCGCGTGGCGGAGGGTTCGCGCGCGATGCAAGGAAATGGAAATATACGCCGCCCACTTCGCCCTGAGCATGGCGGCCGCGCGCGAGGAAGCGTATATCATCGGCGACCCTCGCACCCCCCCCGGTCGTGCCTATCGTTCGCGCCGTCGCGCTCCTCGCCTCGCTCGCAATTGCACGCCTCGCCGCGGCGCAGGGTCCCGCGACGGGCGTAGTCGTGGGCCGCGCAGCAACCGTCGCTGGCAATGACTCGATCGCGTTGCGCGGCGCCGTCGTCGCCATCTCGGGAGCGCCTCACGAGGCGACGACGGCCGCCGACGGCAGCTACCTGATCGCCGACGTGCCGGCCGGGATGCGGATGCTTCGCGTCCGCCGCACAGGCTACCGAAATGCGGAACGGGTCATCGACGTCATCGCCGGCGACACGGTGCGCGTCGTCGTCCTTCTGCAGCCAGACACCCAGCGGCTCGCCCCGGTCGCGACCGTCGCTCGCTCCCCCGACGCCGAGGCGTTCGCCACCAGGCCTAACGTTGCGACGATCTCGCTCGGCAAGGCGGCGATGGCCGGCGTGCCGAGCGCGGGAGAACCCGACGTCATCCGCACCGCACAGCTCCTGCCCGGCGTCGAGGCGCGAAACGACTACAACACCGGCTTGAACGTTCGCGGTGGCGAGGCTGACCAGAACCTCGTGCTCCTCGACGGCTATCCGATCTACAACCCGTTTCACCTCGGCGGGTTGTTCAGCACGTTCATGGACGCGACGGTCGGCAGCATCGACCTCGTCACCGGCGCGTTCCCGTCGCGTTATGGCGGGCGGCTCTCGAGCGTGATCGATGTGCGCTCGGCCGAGGAAACGCGCCCGGGCGTGCATGCCTCGGCCGACATCTCCGCGCTCGGCGCAACGGGCCGCTTCGCGGGCGCGTTCGACGACGGCCGCGGCACGTGGAGCATCGCCGGTCGCCGCACTTACGCGGATGCGCTCGCGTCGGCGTTCACGAACAACATCTTTCCCTACCACTTTCACGATTTCGAGGCGCACGTCGCATACTCGCTGTCGCACCGCACGCGCCTGACGCTGACCGCCTACGAAGGGCGCGACGTGCTCGACGCGAACCTCGCCGAGTTCTCGAGCGACTCGGGCTCGAAGGCCGGCGCGGGTCAATGGGCGTTCAACTGGGGAAACCGGATGCTCGGCGCGAGCATCACGCGCGAGCTCGGCGCGGACAGCGCGACCACCGGGCGCCGCCTGACGCTCGAGCAGCGCGTCTCGCTCTCGAGCTTCTCGACGCTGCTCGACCTTGGCGAGGGCGCGTTCAGCCAGGAGAGCCGCGTCAACGACGTCACGATCGCCGGCTCGGTGACATCGCGAGGCGAGACGCACGACGCGTCGATCGGCTACGAGCTCGCGACGCAGCGCATCCGGTACGCATCGGGGTCGACGGAAACCGGAACGTCGGACTTCGACATCGTGCAGCATCCGGCGTCGGCAGCGCTGTGGGTGGACGACCTCTGGCGCATCTCGCCGCGCTGGATCGTCGAGGGCGGGCTTCGGGGAGAAGCGCTGCGGGAGCGACACTGGGCGGCATTGTCGCCGAGTGTGTCGGCGAAGTACTTCATCACTCCCGAGCTGGCGCTGACCGCGGCGGCGGCGCGGGTCACGCAATCGCAGCACTCGCTCTCCGGCGACGGACCGCTGCGCTATTTCGAGGTCTGGATCGCCAGCGACTCGGTGATCCCCGTTGCGACGGCGTGGCACTGGATCGCCGGCGCCGAGCGTCGAATGGGCAACACGAAGACCGTCCGCGTCGAGGGCTTCCTCAAGCGTTATGACAAGCTGCTCGAGGCGAATCCCTCGGAGGATCCCGGAGTCCACGGCGACGAATTCCTTCCCACCGAGGGGACGTCATACGGATTCGACCTCTCGGCGCGGCTGCAGCCGGCGCGCGGGCTCGCCGGCTGGGTCTCGTACACGTACGGTGTCAGCTCTCGCCGCCGCGACGGGGCGCAGTGGGCGCCGGGGCACGATCGACGGCACGACCTGAACGTCGTCGCGACGTGGCCGGTGGCGAAGTACCGGCTCGGTGCGCGGCTCGGCTACGCGAGCGGGACACCGTTCACGCCGATCGTCGGCGAGATCGCGCGACGGACGTACGACCCGTCGCGCGACCGCTGGGGAACCGGTGAGCCGCAGCGCTACCTCGAATCGTTAGGCGGGGCGCGCAACAGCGCGCGCTTTCCGCCCACGACCCGGGTGGACCTCGATGCCTCGCGCGAGTTCGCCATACGCTCGGCGCGGGTGCGGCCGTACATCAGCATCCTCAACACCTTCAATGCACAGAACGTGATGGTGTACCTTTACAAGTACTCGATCAGTCCCCCGACCCGCCGCGCGATCTCGCAGTTTCCCATCCTCCCGAGCGCCGGGGTGCGGATTGAATTCTAGACGCGTGCTGCCGTTAGGCATGATCGCGCTGCTGGCCGCGTGCACGATCGAGGAAGTCGCGATCCCGCGCACCGACCCGCGGCTGGCGGTGCACGCGGTGCTGAGCGCGACCGCGCCGGTGCAGGTGATGCTCCTCGAGCGAACCCGCAGCGGATCGGTGAACCTCGTGGCGCCGCCGTTCGAGCTGGAGACCCCGTTCGTGAACGACGAAGGGATCGCCGAGGCTGGTGCGGTCGCGACGCTCGTCACGCCGGGTGGACAGACGCTCGTCGGCCACGAGGACCTGACGCCCGGGGGAAGCGGCGCCGGTATCTACCGCTTCGCACTCCCCGGCGAGCTGCTCGTGCGCGAAGGGAGGTATCAGCTGACTGTGATCACGACGAAGGGCGAGCGCCTGACGGCGACGACGTCGGTGCCCGCTGGCGTTGCGGCGACCTTTCCCGATGCGCGGACGTTCGACCGCAGTGGCGACCCGATCCAGCTCGCGTGGCCGATCGCTGCTGGCGCACGCGCATACCTCGTCCGCATCGAGACACCCTTTGGTCCGCGTTCCTTCTTCACGCGCGACACGAGCGTGCGACTGGCGGGGGATCTGCGAAATGCCGACCTCACCTCACTACCGCACGTCTTCATTCCCGGATTTCCGCAGGCGATCACGGTGTCGGCGGTAGACTCCAACTTCTACGACTGGTTTCGCACCCACAACGACGAGCTGTCGGGGACCGGCTTGATCAATCGCATCGACGGCGGGCTGGGCGTCTTCGGCTCGCTGGTGCGGCTGCGTTTCGACAGCCTGCAGGTGGTCGCCCCGCAGGATGACGCGGTCGCCGGAACGTTCGACTTCACCGGATTGCCGAACGAGCAGGTATCGCCACCGTACACGAGCCTCGAGCTGTACGTCGAATCGCGAGCGGCGCGCTCGGACCAGAGCGACGTGCTGAGCGGACGCTATGCGCGGCAGCTACGCCTCGGCGACGTCGGCTGTCCGGTGTGCGGGCTTCTCGGCTCACGCAAGGGCAGCCACGTCCAACTGGTGTTCCTGAGCGACTGGTTCGCCAGCGACACCGCCGACATCCTGGAAGGTGAGCAGCGCGGCGACACGATCGTCGGGACTTATCGCCTCCACGCCGGCGTGGGGCGGTTCATCAGGAAGCGTTAGGCTCGTACGTTGCCAGACACCTGCGGCGCCAGGCGACGGCGCGTTGCACGCGGTCACCCGGCCGACCGTTCAGCTCGAGATCGCGATCCTGAAGCCGTCGGGGTCGTGGATGCGGAAGACCCGCGCTCCCCACGGCATGTCCGCCGGCTCGGTGGCGAGCACGCCGCCGTGATCCCGGATTCGCTGCGCGATCTCATCGATGCTCTGGGCGGTGACGATCATCATCGAGAATCCCTCGCCCTTGGCGCGTTCCGTTCCTTTGGCGCCGTCATCCTGGTTGAGCAGGATGCGCACGTCGCCGGCCTTGATCGAGACGCCAGCGAGCCTGCCGTTCCGCTCGTGGCGACGATCGAGCGTGAAGCCGACGACGTCGCGGTACCAGGCCAGGCTCTTCTCGACATCGCCGACGGTCAGCGATACCTGCAGCGCTCGGGCGCGAAACGATTCAGGGTTGGTGCGTTCACTCGACATGTCTCGATCAGCGCTCCTCGCGCGACTGCGGGTTGGGCCTCGAATATCTACGCGTGCTTCGCCGCACGCAATTCGAGCCCGCGGGTGTGTGGGGCGATCGCCTTGTAGAAATACGTCGTGCTGCAGAAACTGCCGTCGGGCATCAGCGCGAAATTGGGGATGTCGCCGACACGCTGCCACCCGTTGCGGGCGTACAGTCGCGCCGCGTCGCCGCCGGTGACCGCGTCGAGCACGACCAGCGTGCGCTGCTCGTCGCGGGCTGCCGACTCGGCCGCCTGCAACAGGCGCTCTGCCACGCCCTTCCGCCGCGCGCGGCGGTGCACCAGCATCTTCGCGAGATCAGCGCGATGCGGCTGGTTCTCCGGCATCGCCAGCACGAGCTGCACGGTCCCGACGACGCGCGTGTCTTCATCCTCGGCGACGAGCAATACGCGTTCGCCGCGCGCGACGCCGTCGGCGGCGACCTGCCAGAAGTGCGTTGCCTTTTCCATCGTCATCGGCGGCATGAAGCTCACCGACGCGCCGCCCTCGACGCAATCGATGAGCAGCTCAGCCAGCTGCTGAATCGCCGCGACCGCGCCGGCCGCGTCCAGACGGCGGATCGTCGCGCTGGTCATCGGGAGTGCCTCGCGCATTTGACCTCAACGCGCGAAGCGGCGGTTGTGCCACCAGACGGCCCGACTGAGCGCACCGTCGGCGGCGAACTGCAGCGGGATGCTGACCACGAGCGCGACACCGCCCGCGCCAGCCAGGATCGCCTCGCCGCGGCGAAGCTTGCCGGCGCCGAGCGACCTGCCTAACGCGACGCCGCCGAGCAGGAGCCCGGCGTCCGTGAAGAACGCCGCGGTGCGGCGCACCCGCACCGCCCGGTGCGCCGCGGCGATCGCCGAATCGATTCCGATCGCGCGCGCATCGTCGCCGACGAAGGCGACGCTGACGTCGCGGGGCCAGAAGAAGTTGAGCAGCGCCATCCGCGGACCCGCGGTCCCTCGCTCAACGGCGAGCCCGTTCCAGGTGGGCACGATGTCGAGGGCGCAGCGCTCGTACGAGCATGGCGCAGGCGCAGGCGCAGGCGCCTGCGCCTGCGTGTGGCGCGGCGACGCGCCAACGACCGCGAGGGCGAGGACGACGAGCGCGAACTTCGTCAGGCGTGTCATGTCTCGGGGGGGTGGGGATCAGGGGAGGGTATACGCGACGTAGCTGTCGCTCGAAGGCGAGCCGAGCTTGCCGCCGCCGGCGGCGATCACGACATACTGGCGGCCATTCACGCTGAACGTCGCCGGGGTCGCATAGCCTGGGGCGGGGAGGGCGGTCTCCCAGAGGAGCTTGCCGGTCGCGCTGTCGAAGGCGCGGAACTTCGCGTCCTGGGTCGCGGCGATGAACACCAGGCCGCCGGCGGTGACGATCGGGCCGCCGTACTGCTCGGTGCCCGACGGCGCCGACCCCGCGGCGAGCGCGGGGTGCATGCCTAACGGTATGCGCCAGCGGTACTCGCCGGTGTTGAGATCGATCGCGTTCAGCGTTCCCCACGGGGGCTTGATCACGGGCATTCCGCTCGAGTCGCGCCACCGCTCGTATCCGGCGAACTCGTACGGTGCTCGGACGCCTGGCGCCGGTGTGTGCACCATGCCGCGTACGGAAGCTGTCGGCGCCGGATCGCCGCGCAGGTACGCGATCACCGCCTGCTTGTCGTTCTCGGGAAGGTTCGAGAACGCGGGCATGAAGCCGCGCCCGCGCTCGATCACCTGCCGCAGCTGGTCCGCGCTCAGGCGCGCTCGTACGTCAAGGAGCGCCGGCACGCGGTCATTCCCACGCCGGTCCGTGCCGTGGCAACCGGCGCACGTGCTCTCGTAGACGGCGCGCCCCGACGTCGACGATGTTCGTTCGACCGGCGCGACCGTTGGCGTCTCGCGCATCGCCGCGATCCATGGGACGTCGCTGGCGTTGACGAACAGCACCCCCGATTCGCGATCGACCGCCGCGCCGCCCCACTCGCCGCCGCCGTCGAAGCCGGGAAGCACGATGCTCCCCTCGCGGCTCGGCGGGGTGAACAGAACGTTAGGCCTGAGCGTCCGGAAGCGGCGCAGCGCCGCGTCGTGCGCCGCCGGCGAGATCTCCGCCAGGTCGGCCTCGGTCATCGACTGTCGCGCGAACGGCGCCGGCTTCGACGGGATCGGCTGCGTCGGCCACGCCTGCTCGCCGCGCAGGTCGGAGGCAGGCACCGGGCGCTCCTCGATCGGGAAGAGCGGCTCGCCCGTCGTGCGATCGAAGACGAAGACGAAGCCACTCTTGCTGATCTGGGCGACGGCGTCGACGCGACGCCCACCGTGGCTGACGGTGACGAGGTTCGGCGCCGCCGGCAGATCGCGATCCCAGAGATCGTGGTGCACGCTCTGGAAGTGCCAGCGCCTTTCCCCGGTCGCCGCGTCGAGCGCGAGCAACGTGTTGGCGAACAGGTTCGCACCGACGCGGCTGCCGCCGTAGAAGTCGGGTGTCGCCGAGCCGGTCGGGACGTAGACGATCCCGCGCACCGAGTCGAGCGACATCCCGGCCCAGGAGTTCGCGCCGCCCGCGGTCTTCCACGCGTCGGCCGGCCACGTCTCGGCGCCGTACTCGCCGGTGCGCGGGATCGTGTGAAAGACCCAGCGGATCTTCCCCGTGCGAACGTCGTAGGCTCGGACGTCGCCGGGTGCGGAGCCTTCGCCTTCGCCGACGCGCGTCCCCTGAATCAACAGGTCGTGATAGATGATTCCGGGCGATGTGGCGATGAGATACGCGTCGCCGATCTCGCGATCGAGGCCGGCGCCAAGGTCGATCGATCCCGAATCGCCGAAGCTCGCGACAGGCGCGCCGGTCTTCGCATCGAGCGCGTAGAGACGCCGTCCCGCCGAGAAGAAGATCCGGCGTTCGTCACCGCCCGACCAGTACACAACGCCGCGGTTCGCGTGCGACTCACGCGTGCGATGCGCGAACGGATCGAAGCGCCAGAGCAGCGTTCCGCTGTCGGCGTGGAGCGCGACCACGTTCAGCGCCGGCGTCGTCGTGTACATCACCCCATCGACGACGATCGGCGTCGATTGGATCTCGGTTCGCTCGCCGGGTGTCGCGTCGCCGGAGTGATACGTCCACGCGACAAGCAGCTGCGCGACGTTCGCGCGATTGATCTGAGAGAGTGGCGAGTAGCGACTCGTCCCCGGATCGCCGCCGGTCACGCGCCAGTCGCCGGATGGATCGCGCCCCGCGCAGGCAGCGAGCAGGAACGAAAGCGTCAGGCAGCGAAGCGTCGCAGATGTCACGCGTTCCGTGGCGAGGAGCGGTGCCGCTTCGCGAGCCGCTCGATGAGGCTCAAGCGTCGCGAGGTATCGGCGGCAGGTCGTGGGCGAGGATGGGGATGCCGCGAATCTGGAGCGGGCGCGCGCGCGCGTCGAGGGCCGCGGCTGCGCCCAACCCCCAGAGGTGGAGGCGCAGCAGCGTCGCGAGCAGGGAGTGCGGTGAGGGAAGGCCCTTCGCGATCGCCGCTTCGATCTGCCGCGGCGCGCGATAGGCAAGGCGATGCGCCGACTCGAGCAGGTGCCGCACCAGGCAATCGACGTCGGGCACCCGCATCAACCTCTCGATCTCCGACGCAAGCGCGAGCGCCGCGCCGGCGAAGCCATGCGCGACAAATGCGATGCGCACGCGACGGCGCATCTCTGCTGCTACCGGCTCTGGCGGAAGAGCGACGGTGATCGGCGCGCGCGGTGGACCAAAGGCCGGCGAGCTGTGCATCGGCATGAACAACCCTTCGAGCAGCGGAATCCCCCCGCGGTGGTAGGGCGCAGCCCGCCGGTCGAACCAGCGCGCGACCGGAATCATCGCTCGCTCGGCGAGGATCAACCGCCGTGAGATCGGCTCTGACGCGCCACCCGAGAGCACCGCGTAGCGTGGCGCGCGCGACTCGTTGAGCGCGATCGCCTCACGCATGTGACGCTCGAACGGTCCTGGCGGGAGGCTCATCGACGCAAGATGGACCGGCTGCGCCGCCGCCGAAACCCCGCACCGCGGATGAACGCTCGCTTGCGCCGCCGCCGAGCCTGACGCTCGAACAGCCGCGATCAATCGCTCGCTCGGCGTCGTGCTTGCAACGACGGTCGCGATCACGCCGCACCCGACCTCGTCCGGAGAACCGCATGGCACTGACCCTGACATCACCGGCATTTGCCAGCAACGGCGCGATTCCGCGCGAGCACACCTGCGACGATGCCGACGTCGCGCCGACACTTGTGTGGAGTGGCACGCCGGCGGGGACGAAGAGCTTCGTGCTCATCGTCGACGACCCCGACGCTCCCGACCCGAAGGCGCCGAAGATGACGTACGTGCACTGGGTGCTGTACGACATCCCGCCATCGGAGAAGGGGATTCCGCGCGGTGGCCGCACTCCGGTGGGCGCACGCGATGGCAGGAACGATTGGAAGAAGCCCGGTTATGGCGGTCCGTGCCCGCCGATCGGGCGCCATCGCTACTTCTTCAAGCTCTATGCGCTCGATACGGTGCTCGGTGACCTCTCGTTCCCAGGCAAGGACCAGGTCGTCGCGGCGATGCAAGGCCACATCCTCGGCCAGGCCGAACTGATCGGAACGTACGAGCGATCGAAGTGACCTGCGTCAGGCAGGCGCTGCCTGCCTAACGCGTCGCGCGCTGCGTGAGGATCAGCCGCACTCCCCAGACGCAGAGCGCCGCCGACAGCGCCGTGATCACGAGGTACTCGGGCTCACGCGCCAGCAGCGACGACTCGACGGCGACGCGCCAGAGGTGCACGATCGTGAGGAGCCCGAAGATCGATGCGGTGACGATGACGTAGCTCTTCATGCGGACGCTTCCTCGGTCGAGGGTCGACTGCGCGCGACTGTCGTTGCCGGCGTGAACTGCCATTCGTAGAGCACGAACGACTCCGGCACGCCACCGGCGCCCTCGTAGAGCCGGCGCGCCGCGACGTTGGTCTCCTCGGTGCCAAGCCAGGCTTCGCTGCAGCCGATTGCCCGGCCGTGGGCGAGCATCGCGTCGAGGAGCCGCCGGCCGACACCGTGTCCCTGGTGCGACGGCGCGACGCCGATCTCGTTGATCCAGAGCTGCGGCGCCTTGTCCGGGTGAACGTAGTGCACCGCCGAGATCATCCCGACCACCAGCCCGTCGTCGCAGGCGACGAACAGGTGGTGACGCGGGTCGGCGAGGAACTCGCGGCTCCATGTCGGCGACACCGCGTTGTCGAAGACACCGTCGGCAACGCGCGCGAGGATGTCGTCGTCGCCGTCACGCAGCAGGCGAACTTCGAATGCGTGCGTGTTCGCGCGGTCGATCATGGAACAGCTGAATTGCTGACGAAGGCCAGCCGTCGGCCGTCGGGCGACCACGACGGCACGTTGATCGTCCCCTGCCCGCCGTAGACGTAGGCAATCACGCGCGCCGGTCCGCCGCCGATCGGCATGATTCGCAGCATGACGTGCTTGTAGAACGGATGATCGTCGGCGCGAACGTCAGGCGGGAACGAGATGAACACGATCGACGTGCCGTCAGGCGAGACGTGCGGGAACCAGTTGTTGAAGCTGTCGTCGGTGACCTGCTCCTGCGCGCTCCCGTCGGGACGCATGCGCCAGAGCTGCATCCGCCCGCTGCGCGTCGAATTGAAGTAGATCCACTTCCCATCGGGCGTGTACTCGGGACCGTCGTCGAGCCCGGGCGCCGACGTCAGGCGGATCTCGTCGCCGCCCGCTGACGAGATGCGATAGACGTCGAAGACGTTGTCGCGCTGCCCGGTGAAAACGAGCCACTTCCCGTCGGGCGACCACCCGTGGAGATACGACGGTCCTCTGGCTGTAATGCGCTTCGGCGTGCCACCGCCGGTGGGCAGCGTGTACACGATCGACGCGCCGCTGTCCTCGACGGCGTGATTGCTGATCCCGAGCATCCGTCCGTCGAACGAAAGGACGTGATCGTTGTTGTTGTGCGTCGCGAAGCCGGTGTTGATCGCGGTCGGTTTCCGCCGGGAGAGGTCGAAGCGATAGAGCCGTCCTTCCTGCGCGTAGATGAGCGCCTTGCCGTCGGGAGTCCAGTTCGGCGCCTGGAACGATCCCGAATACTGGTGCACGACCATCGAGTTGCCGCTCGACACGTCGAGGATCTCGAGGTTGCTCCCGAGGTAGTCGCGATAGGCGACGAAATCGGGCTTCGCCGGGATCGTCAGGCGGACGTTGTCGAACCGCGCGCGCTCGACGACGGTGTCGTTGTGCGCACAGACGAAGAGCCCGACGTAGACCGTGTCGGGGAGCGCGACGTCGGTGAGCTGCTGGGTGACGAGCGTGTCGCCGAATCGCGCCACCGACATGACGTACACGCCGTCGCGCCGCTCGAGCTGGATCACCGCATCGGGATCAGGGATGCTGTCGCGCGACTTGACCTCTTCAGTCGGCGCGCCGCTCGTGCGACGGAACTGCATCGACGCGAGCCCGTTGCCGTGCACCACCGCCGAGACGTGGGCGCTGTTCGTCTCGAGCGACGACCGGATCATCCATCCGAGCTTGCGGTGCGGCTCGACGCCCGCCGAGGCGAATCGTGCGCGCGCCGAGAGGATGAAGTTTCCCGACAGGCGCTTCCACGCGAAATGAAAGTCGTCGTGGTCGCCCCACATGTTCTGTCCCGAGCCGGCGACGCGATACTCCTGGGTCCGCGCGTCGTAGGATGCGCTCCCGTGCCGCGCCGGACGCCCGACATCGACGTGTGACGCGAAGACGCCGAGCGCCGCCTGGCCGTTCATCTTCGAAGGCGCGATCACGCCGATCGTGGCCGATGCGACGACAGCGAGGAGCGAAGCACGCACGAGGTTCCGGGGTGGCGCGTTGAAAGAGGCCCGCGCCTGATTCTGCAGCGCCGTCCGTGTCGTCGCCAGAGTCGGTCCCGGCGACCCGCGACGGAAGTCGCGCTCACCCCGGCGATCGCTCGATCACGTCGAAGACGACGCCGAAGGGGTCCTGGACGTAGACGCCATCGGGCGCGTGCGGGCCGATCGGGATGAGGTGGCACCCGGCTCGCTGGAGCGCCGCCAGCGCTGCCACGCGATCAGCCACGTCGAACGACGGCACGACCGCGTCGTGGGTCGGTGCCGGGTCGCGCAGCAGGTAGAGCCGGAGCGCGCCATTGCTGAGCGAGATGCAATCGGCGGTGCGATCGAAGACCGTGCAGCCTAACGTTCCGACGTAGAACGCCTCAGCGGCGGCGGGATCGGCCACGTGCAGGGCCAGCTCGTTGTTGCCGGTGAACGATGGCATGAGATTCGACGGTTCGCGGCTGTTCAGGACATCGCTACCGGTCGAGGACCGGCAGGTAGCGGCGCCACGGTCCGACCGCTTCACGATACTGCTTCGCCATCACCCGCGTCGTCTGGGCGATGTGCCCCAGGTCGTGCGCCACCCAGGTGGCCAGCAGCTGTCGCAGCGTGACCGCACCCAGCTCGGGATGCTCGCCCTCGAGCGAGAGCTCGCGATCGGTGAGCCGCCATCCGCGGAGAATCTCGATATTCTCGGCACGGAGCGCCTCGAACTGGTCGAGCAGCTGCGCGAGCGTGTCTCCCGCGCTCTCGCGGGTGTGCGCAAACCGGTCGAACGGCTCGAAGCGGACGCTCTCGCCCTGGGCGAGGATGATTCGCGCCCTCGGGATCCAGTCGGTTCGCTCGCCGGCAATGAGGTGGCCGACGTTGGCGAAGGGGCTGAAGGTGCCCGGTCCTTCGTCCGACTCGATCCATCGCTCGGGAATCCCAGCCAGCAGCGCCCGGAACGTCGCCGGCGTTCGCTCGAGGATCGGGATCCCGTCGGAAAGCTTGAACTCCATGCGCGCGGTCGCTCTGTTCTCGCCCGTGATCACTCGTCAGGCGTGCGGCACTTCGAGCGAATGCTCCCACCGCCAGACGATGCCCTCGTCATCGTCGTACGCCGTCCCGGTCTGCACGAACCCGTGCCGCGCGAGGATCCGCGTCGAAGCGTTAGGCTCGGCACGTGTGTGTGCGTAGACGGCACGTACGACGCCCGTCCGCGCCGCGCGGGCGAGCAGGGCGGCGCAGCTCGCGCTGGCGAAGCCGTGGCGCTCGTACGCGGGGAACGTCCCGTAGGCGATTTCGACGGTGCCGTCGTCATCGGGAGCGCTGACGAAGCCGCAGGCGCCGACGACGCGCTGCGTCGCCTCGTCGACCACGAGGAATCCGCCCCACCCCGGCGTCGGACCGGTTCGCTCGCGATGCGCGGCGTCCTCGGCGACCAGCGCCTGCGCGAGTGCCGCACAATCGCCGAGCGTCGCGCCGGTGAGCGCCGCGAACGCGTTCGGATCTCCAACCGCGCGCACGACCGCGCCGGAGAGCGGTAAGAGCCGGATCATTGGACCGCCGCCTCGATGGTCACGCTCCGCAGTCGTGCCACGATCGCGGCAACGTGTACTGCGGCACTGTCGATCAATGGCACTCCACCGATGGTGCTCTCCCTGAGCAACAGCGGCAGCTCGGTGCCACCGAGTATGACACCGTCGATGTCTTCTTCGTCGCGAAGCCTGACGATGAGACCAACGAACGCTGCCCGCGTCGCGTCGCGGAAATCTCCGGCGAGCAGCTGGTTGATGTAGCAATCGTGAACCCATTCGCGATCGCGCTCGGCCGGCACGACTACGTGTACGCCATGCCGCGCCAGAACGTCGGGATACATCGGAGCGTCCATCGTGAAGCGCGTCCCGAGGAGCGCCGGCCGCTGCCAGCCGAGCCGCGCCACGGAGTCGGCGCAACATTCGACGATGCTGAGCAAGGGGAGCGGCGAGCGCGCCGCGAGCTCGTCGAAGACGACGTGCGGCGTGTTCGCCGCCATCGCCCCGAAATCCGCGCCTGCCGCGGCGAGGCGCTCGATCGAGTCGAGCAGGTATTCGACGAGCCCGGGACGATCGTCACGAACGAGACGAATGCCCCGCTGCACATCGAGGCTGTCGATCACGATCGACGGCGAACTGCCTGGCTTCTCGTGTGCCCACAGCTCGAGGATCCGCCGGTAATAGTCGATCGTGGACTCGGGCCCGAGTCCGCCGACAAGACCGAGCCTGGTCACTTCCGCGCTCCGGCAGTGGAACAGCTCTCGAGTTCCATCTCGTTGTCCCGGCGATCGTTCGTCACTGGCCCCTGCCCAGTCGAATGTTCAACCAGCCGCCACCAGGATCAAGGGCGACATGCATGTCGGTGAGCGCCGGTACGACCGCGTCGGCGGCGCGGAGCTCCGGCGACGGGTACGTCGTCGCGACGGCGATCACCCTCATCCCTGCCGCGTGCGCCGCCTCGATTCCCGGCGGCGCATCCTCGACGACGATGCACTCGTCGGGCGCGAACGCGAGCCGGCTCGCCGCGCGGAGGTAGCCCTGGGGGTCCGGCTTTCCCCGCTCGATCTCGTCGGCGCAGATCATCACCGCCGGCACCGGAACGCGTGCGTGTCGCAGCCGGAACTCGGCGACCGCCCGCGTTCCGGACGTCACGACCGCCCAGCGCGCGGCGGGGAGCGACTGCACGAGCTCACGCGCGCCCGGTATCTCGCGCACTCCTTCGGTGGCCGTCGCTTCGGTCGCGATCAGCGCCGCGAGCTCGGCGTCGGCGTCCAGCGCAGGCGCGACCGCGCGGATCGTATCGATCGCGCGACGCCCGTGTGCCGCGCGGATCACGCCGTTGGGCTCGTAGCCATGACGCGTCGCCCAGGCGCGCCAGGTGCGCTCGACGCATTCCTGCGAGTCCACGAGCACTCCGTCGAGGTCGAACAGGATGGCACGGCAGCGAAAAGCTCGGCGAGGCTTCACGAAGCGTTAGGCAGTGGCGACGGTTGGGAGTGCCGGCACGGGAGGCGCGTGGCCCCGCGAAATCATAACGCGCTGCGCCATGGACGGCGAGCACCGCGGCGAGGCCCTTACTCGCCGCGGCGTCCACTGGTAGCATTGCACCACCGTACCGGTCCCCAACCTTCCGGAGATTCCCATGCTCTCGCGACTCGCGTGGTCCTTCCTGCTCGCTCTGGCCGCATCACCACTCGCGGCGCAGCAGCGCACGCTCGCCGCGCGTCTCGGCTATCCCGCCGGCACGAAGCTGCTGATCATCCACGCCGACGACCTCGGCGTCGCCCACTCGGAGGACACGGCCAGCTTCGCGGCGCTCGACCAGGGGGCGGTCTCGTCGGCGAGCATCATGATGCCGACGCCGTGGGTGACCGAGGTCGCGGCCTATGCGAAGTCGCATCCGAACGCCGACCTCGGACTGCACCTCACACTCACCGCCGAGTGGAAGACGTATCGCTGGGGGAGCGTCGCGCCCCGCGATCGCGTGCGCAGTCTGCTCGACTCCGCGGGCATCTTCCCGAACGACGAGTCGATCGTCGCGAAGAACGCGAAAGCTGTGGACGTCGAACGCGAGCTGCGCGCGCAGGTGCACCGCGCCCTGGCGATGGGAATTCATCCCACGCATCTGGACAGCCACATGGGCGCGCTCTTCACCACGCCGGCGCTCCTCGCCACCTATATCAAGGTCGCGCACGAGTTCCACCTCCCATTCCTCGGCGTGAAGGGGGCGCCGTTCGACTCGGCGAAGGGGCTGACCAGCCGCGACGTCCTCCTCGACGCGGTCGTCATCGCCGGCGACGAAGTGCCGCGCGACCAGTGGAAGAAGTTCTACCTCGACGCGATCGCCGCCCTCAAGCCGGGTGTGACGGAGCTGATCGTCCATCTCGGCCGCGACGACGTCGAGCTGCAGGCGGTGACCGTGGATCACGAGCCCTACGGCTCCGCGTGGCGGCAGCGCGACTACGACGTCGTCACCAGCGCCGAGTTCAAGCAGGCGCTGGCCGACAACCATGTGGTGCTGATCGGCTGGAAGGACATCGCGCGGGCGATGCGCCAGCCGTGATCACAGGCAAGCGTTAGGCAGCCGTCACAGCTGCGAGAATGACGTGGGGCGGAGGATGATGTCCGAGATCGCCGACACGTTGTCCTGATACTGCGGATCGGTCGAGAGCTTCTTCCAGTCGGGATCCTTCCCGAACACCGACCATGATGCGTCGCGGGTGCGCATGTCGGGAAAGGTCAGCATGTAGGTGAGGCTTGGCAGTTTCGCGCCGATCACCGTCTCGCCGAAGAAGACCGGCGTCAGTCCCGCGCGGCGGAAGATCGGGATCTCGCCGGCATTGAACATCTTCAGCTTGTTGAGCGCCGCGCGGTTGCTGTGGCTCTCGTAGGTACGCAGCTCGAAGATTCGCGAGGGCACGGCGGCCGCGCCTGACGGCGCCTCCAGTGCCGGCATCGCCTCGAACGCGCGCAGCAGCGTGCTCTCGAGGCGAACGTATGCCGGGTTGGACATCGGGGCCTCGAGGATCGCCGCGCCGGCGCGCGCGTATTCGGAGTCGGCGGCGAGCCGTTCGCGCAGCGTAGCCACCGAGTCGAGCGTCGGGTGTGCGAGCGCGAGCACCAGCGTCGGTGCGTTCTCGCCGTAGACGATCTCGAACGCGCCGACATGGCTGATCCCGGCGCGGTTCAACGCCGGGATCATCGCGTCGCCGACGAACGACGTGTATGCCTTCTGCTTTGCGCCGGGGAGAAGGTGATAGCGGCGGAGCTCGATGAACTGTCGCGCCGGCGCCTGCGGTTGCGCCATCGCGTCGAGCGTCGGCAGGGGAGAGATTGCGGCGACCGCGGTCGCTGCCAGGAAGTCACGTCTTTCCACGGGTGGCCAGGTGAGGGGAGGGTAGCAGCATCGTCAGGCGCATGCGGAGGAGCTGTGCTACGGCAGCTCGCGGATCCAGATGTTGCGGAAGCTGATCGGCGGGCTCGGGTCGCCGTGCGCCTGCAGCCGGATCGGCGACGGGCCGTGCGCGACGATCGTCGGTGGACCGATGTACTCGGTCGTCCCCTTGAGCGCGTAGTCGTTCTGGACGAGGACACCGTTATGAAACGCCGTCACCCGCGCCGGGGTCTTGAGCGTGCCGTCGGCGTTGAACGTCGGCGCGGTCCAGACGACGTCGTACACCTGCCACTCGCCGGGCTTCCGCATCGCGTTCACCAGCGGCGGTGACTGCTTGTACATGCTCGCCGCCTGCCCGTTCACGTACGTCGTGTTCTGGTACGAGTCGACGATCTGCAGCTCGTAGCCGCTGGTAGGCGTCGTCGCGAGGAAAACGCCGCTGTTGCCGCGCGCCTGTCCCGAACCGGTGACGCCGACCGGCACCTGCCACTCGAGGTGCAGCTGGTAGTTGTTGAACTTGCGCTTCGTCTCGATGTCGCCGGCCTGCTTGTTCACCGTGACGATGCCGTCGTGCACCGTCCAGCGGGCGGGGTCGCTCTTGCCCGCGCTGACCCACTCGTCGAGGTTCGTGCCGTCGAAGAGGCGGATCGCGTCCGACGGTGGGTCACCGATCGTCGCCGCCGGCGTCACGATGCGCGGGACCGGCGTCCAGACTTCGGTCTCTTCCGGTTTCATGGTTTTCTGCTGGGCAAGGGCGGCCAGCGGGGTGGCGGCGAGAAGGAGCAGGGTGGCGAGGGAGCGAGTCATCGGCCTCCAGCGAACGTTAGGCAGGCGCGGTCGCCTGCGGGTGGATGTCGGTCGGTCACGGTGCGGCCGCGAGCCGGCTGCGCAGGGTGTCAGCGTACGCCTGCGCCCAGACCCGCTCGGGAGAGTTGAACCGCTCGCGACCGGCATAAGCTTCGTACGCATCCGCGGCGCGCGCCATGTCGCGCCGCGCCTCGTGTGCCTTCCCGAGGAAATAGTACGGCTTGGCGAAGTAGGGGTCGAGGTCGATCGCCTGGAGCAGCTCGGCCACCGCCGTGCCGGGCAGCCCGGCGCCAAGCAGCGCCACGCCGCGATAGTAGCGCAGCGTCGGATCGTTAGGCGCGAGCTCGATCGCGACTGCCAGCTCCCGGGCCGCGGTCGAGTCGTCGCCGCGCTCGCTGGCCAGCGTCGCCAGCCGGGCGTGGGCGGGGTAGAAGGCCGCATTCTCCACGATCGCGCTCTCGAACGACCGGCGCGCGTCGGCGGTGTCCTTGCGCTGGGCGTGGATGAAGCCGAGCGCGTAGTGGATCATCTCCTTCGACGAGTACGCGAGCGTGAAGCGGCTCGAGTCGCGGTGCGTGAGGGTGTCGAGCGCGATCCGGAGCTGCGCCGCCGCGCTGTCATAACGGCCGAGATCGAACTCCGCCCGCGCCCGGATCTCGCGCAGCCGCGCCCGCCCCGGTCGCTCCTGCAGCGCGACGCCGAGCAGCGAGTCGGCGATCGCGGTCAACCCGAGATCGTAGGACCAGTAGCCGCGCACCGCCGGGTCGCGCATCGTCGCCAGCGCATACGCCGGCGGCCGGCCGGTGAGCAGGTGGTCGTAGCTCGCGACCAGGAACGGGTCGTGCGACAGCGCCTCCTGGCGAAGCGAGTCGATGATCGCCATTCGCGCCGCCGGCACGCTCGCGATCGGAAGCCAGATGTCGCTGAACGGCTGCTGCACCTGTCGCGCGTAGGTCAGCAGGAGCGCGACGCTGCGTCCGTAGTAAGGATGCGCGAGCGTCGGGTCGAGTCGCGACGCCCAGTAGAACGCGGCCGCCGCGCTGTCGGCGTGACCGCGGTCGAGCGTCGCGCCACCGAGCGCGATGAAGGTGTGCGGATCCTTGGGGTCGCTGCAGCAGGCGATCTCCGGCTGCGCCGGGTGGGGTAGCGTCGTCCCGGTCCCCCACGCCGCGGTGACCGCGGCCGGCGGATGGCTGCAGGCGATGGTTGCGAGCAGCAGAGCCGAACGGGCCACGCCGTTAGGCATGGATGGCGGCGCTCTCGCGGATCATCGCCATTCCCATCGCCCACTGGCCCTTGGGCGTCGTGTGACTTATCTCGCCCGCCCGCATCCGCTGGTAGAACTCGACGAGCGTCGGGGCGTTCTCGAGCGTTTCGCCAGCAGCCGCACCGGGGTGGCCGCCCGTGCCCGCGATCCATAGCCCCATCGAACCGCAGAGCGCGGCGATGGTGCGCCGGTCCCAGGTGAACCGTGGCGGCAGCGTCGCGGCCGGTGCGCCATCGTGCGCCGCGAGCATCGTCAGGCACGCGGCCTCGTCGAGTCGGAAGAACAGCGCGATCGTCGCCAGGTCGTAGAAGGGCTCCTGTACCCCGGCCGTGTCCCAGTCGACCAGCATCAGCCGCTCCCCGTCGAACACCATGTTGCCCGGGTTCGCGTCGTTATGACTGAGACCATCGGCACGGCCGGCGGCGGGCGGATCGATCGCCAGGGCGCGCGTCACGACTGTCTCGACGAACGACGGCAGCTCGAGCTGCGCCTTTGCCTTCGACCACGTGGCGGCGAGAAATTCCCGTGAGTTCGACCGTGGCAGCTCGGCTGGCGCGGGAAGATCGTGGATGCGGCGCATCGTGCGGCCGAGCAGCACGAGCGCATCGGCGCGCGTGGCCGGGGTCATCAGGAATCCGGGGAATCCACGGTCGGCGACGAACTCGCTCACCACCGCGCGCCGCGCTTCGTCCACGTGCAGGATCGCCGGCGCCACTCCCGCATCCGCGGCGAGCTGCTGGACGCGCGTCCGCGCTCGCCACGCATCCAGCGGCTCGCTCGCGCGCGAGATCTTGAGCACCGCCGCAGTCCCCGCGGCATTCACGCGATGAACCCCTGCGCCTGAAAGACCGGAGGCCAATCGCGTGAAGGTGGTGCCCTCACCGCGAAGCGCGGGCGGCAGGCATTCGTCGAGCGCGAGCGAGGCGACGGTCATCGCTTCGTTTGGTTGGCCGAAAGCGTCCGCGTCGAATCCTCGAAGCCGAAGAAGTGCTCCATCAGCCAGCGCCCGTTGCGCTGCCGCGCGAGCGTCACGACGTAGCGCCCGAACTCCGCCTGGCGCGTGCCGCTCGAGTCGGCCCAAGACTGCTCGAAGGCGCCGAACTCCGTCGCGTGGTCGCCATCGACGCGCCGGCTGGCCACGGTGAGCGCGAGATCCATGTCGCGCAGCGACGCCCAGTTGCCGCGCGCCATCTCCGTCATCCCCGCGCGACCGTGCACCGTATTGAACGCCGGCCACTCGAAGACAGCGCTATCGGTGTAGAGCGTTCCGTACGCCTGCGCGTCGTGCGTCCGGTATGCGTTGACGATCCGCGCGTTGAGCGAATCGATCCCCGCGTTGGCATCCACCGCGCGCGGCGGACTGGCGTTCGCGCAGGCGAGCACGATCATCGGCAGCGGTAGCATCGCGAGCTTCGTGAAGGTGCGCATGGCTCGTCTCGTCGGGGTGATGTGAGGTGGGCGAAGCAGCGCCCGTTCGGGGGAAGCCGGGCCCGATCCGTTGCCGCTTGTCTTCGTGCGTTGCTCAGCGCACCGTCAGGCTCAGTCCGAGATGCGCGACGAGGTCGGTCTCGGTGCCGCCCTGATAGGTGCCGGCCGCGTCCGAGAGCTCCCAGTTGTAGAACAACCCATCGATGCCGGCGCCGGCCGAGAGTCCGCGCCAGATCGGGATCGACCCCCCGGCGCCTAACGCGATGACCGCGCGCGACGGTGTACCATACGCAGCGTATGCGGTCCCCCCGTGCTTGATCGTCCCACCCCCCGCGCCGATCCACACGCGTGCCCGCGCCGGCAGCGAGGGACTGTAGAGCAGCTGCGCCGTCAACGCGGTCACTCGGCTCGAGGTGGAGTACGCACCGCCGCCAGGGGTGGCGACCGTCTGGTGATCGGCGGTCGACGTCACACCCTGCAGCTGCACCCCGAAGTTGCGCATGATCCAGAGCCGCGCGTTCGCGCCGAACGCGGTCCCGGCATTGTCGCGCGGGCTCTCGGGTGTGCCGACGCGAAAGTACGATGCTGCATGATCGTAGCTGCCCACCGGCGCATAGAGTCCGACGATCGGCTCGATGTCGATCGAACGTTGCGCTTCGATGATCCCCGGCGCCGTCACCACGCCGAGCAGGAGGAGAGCGATCGAGTTCCTCACCAGCCACCTCCGATTCACAACGTTGGACTGAACGACCCGGGTACCAACTCATGGTGCGCCGACGAGCGCAGCGCGGCAAGGGCTCCCCCCTCCGCCGCGGCCGCGCACTTGCATTGGTCGCTCGCGATCTTCCCGCTTTTCAAGTCCACTCCGATCCCGAAGCAGCGCTGATGGCAATCCTGATCGTCGTCATCGTCCTCGGCCTCCTCGTCGGAGCGCTCGGCCTCATCGGATTCCTCGACGCCGTCCGCGGCACGCCGATCGCCCACGTCATTCCATTCGGGCCACCGCTCCCGGCTGTCGACGATCCCGCCTTTCGCATCTCGATGGAGCTCGTCAGCCACACGATGATGTGCGAGGGGAATCGCGTCGAGATCTTCTGGAACGGCGACCAGACGTACCCGCGCCTGTGGGCCGACCTGCGTTCCGCGCGCCGGACGATCACGCTGCAGCTCTACTACTGCGAGCCGGGGCGGATGGCGGATGAGTTGAAGACGATCCTCCTCGAGCGCGCCGGCGCTGGCGTCCGCGTCCTCTTCCTGTACGACGCCTTCGGCACCTCGTTCAAGAAGGAGTACATCGAGGCGCTGCGCAATGGCGGAGTACGCGTCGAGTCGTTCCGTCCCGTCGCGCTCAAGGCGCTGCAGAAGATGCAGCATCGCGCGCACATTCGCGTCGTCTGTGTCGACGGCCGCATCGGCTGGACAGGCGGCTTCGGCATCTCCGACAAGTGGTACGGCAATGGGCGATCGAAGGATCACTGGCGCGACTCGAATGTCCGTTTCACCGGACCGGCGGTGAACCAGCTGCAGGCCGCGTTCACCGCCTGCTGGACCGAATCAACTGGCGAGCTGCTCATCGCCCCCGTCGAGACGCCGCCCGAGGAGACGCGGCAGCAGGAGGACGAGCGCGGCACTGTCGTCGCCGGCTTGCTGCACGCGTCACCGTCGGTGGGGAGCACGGAGGCCGAGCGGTTCTTCACCTATTCGATCGCCAGCGCGCGGAAGAAGCTCTACATCACCAACTCCTACTTCGTCCCCGACCGCGCCATCCGCGCCATGATCGCCGAGGCCGCGCGCCGCGGCGTGGACACCCGCATCCTGACGGTGAGCGCCGAGACCGATGTCAAGAGCACCTGGTACGCGGGGCGCGCACGCTACGAAGAGCTCCTCTCGGCCGGGGTGCGCATCTTCGAGTACCAGCCGGTGATGATGCACGCCAAGACGCTGATGGTCGACAGCCACTGGGCCGCGTTAGGCAGCATGAACGCCGACAACCGCTCGCTCTCGCTCAACGAGGAGACCGTGCTGATGATCCTCGACAGCGACGCCGCCGGCACTCTCGAGCAGCAGTTCCTCGACGACCTGAAGTTCGCGAAGGAGATCGAGCTCGCCGAGTTCCGGAAGCGCGGCCGCTGGCAGCGGATCAAGGAGTCCGCGTGCTACTCCGTCTGGCGGGTGCTGTGATCGCGCGCGGATCGTTCGGCGGATCCGCGCTGCCCGCGGTCGTGTGCGCCGAGGGAGATCAACGGGTGGATGACGATTACGCGGATTCCGCGGATCACGCGGATCGCTCCAACGGGCGGACCAGGCTCCACGCCGGTCGTCGGCATCGCGCCAACAGCTTGAGGCACGCCTGGTGAGATGATCTCGCCAAGCGTGCCCCCAACGCGTGCAACCCTGGTGCATGGACCTCGACCGCCCATGGAGCAATCCGCGTAATCCGCGTAATCCGCGAAATTGTAGTCCCACTGTTACGACCATTCCTCACCGGTACCCTCGAGCGAGCATGACGCCGACCGAGGCACCGCTCGATCCGCACCTGAAGACGCTCGTCGAACCGGTGCCAGATCTTTGATGATCGCTTTCCGGCTACACTCTTTATCGTCCCTGACCCCTGACCCCCGACCCC
>JBJMNK010000031.1:0-17721 GCA_045804265.1 Gemmatimonadaceae bacterium
CACCGAGTTGGACGGGTTGCTGCCCATCTGCACACAGCCCAGCTCGTGGATGATCTGCCCGCCGGCGGCGATGCCGTAACCCTGCTCCTTCGTCGGCATCGGCGACGAGACCGTGCCGCCCATCTCCTCGATCAGCGCGCGGAACGTCTGCTGCATGTGGCGGATCTGGTTATACTCGTGATCCGTGAACTCCCAATGGAAGCGGAGCACCGGGATCCCCCAGCGATCGACCACCGTCGGATCGAGTTCGCAATACGAGTTCTCGTTAGGCAGCATCTCGCCGCGCCCGGAAAAGCCGATCTGCGCACCGTAGTACTTGCGGTAGTCGGACTTGAGCTGCGCGCCGTAGCCGCCGCCGCCCGGGAAGTTCTGGATCCCGCCGAGCACTCCGTACTCCGGCTGGCCGACGCCGCCCCACACCTCGATGTGGTAGCCGCGCGGGAAGTCGAGCTTCGAGTTGTCGAGCCACCACGGCATGTACACGTGCATCCCGCCGACGCCGTCCTCGTTGTGCGGGACGTGATCCACCATCGACGGGATGAACCCACCGACGTCGGTGCCGGTGGTGTCGGTGAGTCCCTTGCCGACACGCCCGCTCGAGTTGCCGATGCCCTGGGGAAAGAGCGACGACCTCGAGTTGAGCATGATGCGCGCTGATTCACACGCGCTCGCTGCGAGCACGACGATCCTCGCGCTGACGTGTGCGTCCTCACCGGTGTGCTTGTCGATGTAGCTCACACCGGTCGCACGCCCGTCCTTGCCCACCGTCACCTCGCGCGCCATCGCGTTGGTGATCAGCGTCAGGTTTCCGGTCGCCAGCGCCGGTGTGATCAGCACGTCGGGGCTGGAGAAGTTCGATTTCGTCGAGCAGCCGCGACCGCACTGTCCGCAGTAGTGGCACGCCTGGCGGCCGTTCTTCGCCTGGGTGAGGATCGACAGCCGAGACGGGATGCACTTCACCGATAGCTTGTCGGCGGCCTTCTTCACCATCAGCTCGTAGCAGCGCGGGCGCGGTGGCGGGAGGAATCGGCCGTCGGGATTGTTGCGCATCCCCTCATGGCTACCGAAGACGCCGATCAGGTCGTCGATGCGATCGTAGTACGGCGCGACGTCGTCGTACGAGATCGGCCAGTCATCGCTCATCCCGTCCTTCGTCCCGCCCTTGAAGTCATCGGGACCGAAGCGGAGCGAGATGCGTCCCCAGTGGTTCGTGCGCCCGCCGAGCATGCGGCCGCGCCACCAGCGGAACTTCGAACCGGAGGCGACGGTGTACGGCTCGCCCTCGATGTCCCACCCGCCATCGCACGCGTCGAACTCACCGAACGGTCGTCGTGTCGTGGATGCGCCGCGGCGCGGCGACGCATACGACGGCATCAGCATCTTCGAGTTCTTCGAGGCGTACCACTCGGCGCCCGCCTCGAGCAACACCACCTTCGCGCCCGCTTTCGTCAGGGCGTATGCCGACATCCCGCCGCCGGCACCGGAGCCGACGATGCAGACGTCGTAGGTCGTGGTCGATCGTGAACGAACTTGCAACGTGCACTCTCCGCGACGAATCGAGGAGAAGCTACGCGTCGGAGGGAATGGCGCAACCTCCCGTGCCACGCATGTCTGCGCGGTGATTTCCTCACCGATGGTTGACATGGCAGCTGGTGCACCGTACGCTCGACCACGACACCGCCTGCTCCTGCAGAAAAATCGAACGACCTACCCGGGAGGTTCCGTGCGCTTCAAGCGTGTCATTCTCCTCACGTCGGCGCTCACTCTCGTTGCGGCTACTGCCGCCGCGCAGCAACAGCGCCGCATCACCGGACGCGTTTCGGCGGCCGGTACCAACGAGCCCCTCCCAGCGACGAGCATCATCGTCGCCGGCACTGGCCTCGGCACGCGGACCAACGACGCCGGCGAGTTCTCGCTGCTCGCTCCCGACGCCGACGTCCAGCTCATCGCGCGGCGCATCGGCTACAAGCAGCAGACGGTGCGCGTGGCGCGTGAGCAGTCGCAGGCGACGTTCACGCTCGATCGCGACGTGCTGATGCTCGAGGAGCAGGTCGTCACAGGCGAGAACACCAGCGTCTCGCGGCGCAACGCGGCCAACGACGTCGCGGTGGTGAGCAACGTCGAGCTCACGCGCGCGCCGTCGCCGACGCTCGAGAACGCGATGGCCGGCAAGGTCGCCGGCGTGACGGTGTCGCAGAACTCCGGTGCTCCAGGCGGCGGGCTGCAGGTGCAGCTCCGCGGCGTGACGACGATCAACGGCTCGACCGATCCGCTCTACATCGTCGACGGCGTCATCGTCAGCAACGACGCGATCGCCAGCGGCGCGAACGCGATCACCGCCGCCGCCGCGGGCGGCAACGCCTCGAACCAGGACAACCCGGTCAATCGCATCGCCGACTTCAACCCGGCGGACATCGATCGCATCGAGATCCTCAAGGGCGCATCCGCGTCGGCGATCTACGGCTCGAAGGCGTCGAACGGCGTCATCATCATCACCACCAAGCGCGGATCGTCAGGCGCACCGCAGTTCAGCTTCCTGCAGCGCGTCGGCACACAGGAGCTTTCGAACGAGATCGGGTCGCGTCACTGGACGCTCCCCGGCGTCTACGCCTACTTCGGCCCGAAGACCGCGGCCGACACCGCGCGCTACAACGCGCTCTACGGCAACGGGTCGACGACCGACTACGAGAAGCTGTTGTTCGGCGCGCACGATCCGTCGTACGAGACGGACTTGAGCGCGCGCGGCGGCACCGAGGCTACGCGCTACTTCGTGTCCGGGCTGCTCAAGCGGGACGCCGGCATCATGAGCGGCACCGGCTATGACAAGCAGTCGGTGCGCGCGAACCTGTCGCAGACGTTCAGCAGCCGCCTCAACCTCGACGTCAACACGAACTTCATCCACAGCAACGCACAGCGCGGGCTGACCAACAACGACAACAGCGGCACCAGCTACTACATGGTGCTGCCGTTCACGCCGACCTTCGCCCGGCTGCAGCCGGTGAACGGCGCCTACCCGGCGAACCCGTTCGAGCGCAGCAACCCGATCCAGACACGCGACCTGCTGCAGAACGTCGAGGAGGTGTATCGCTTCACCGGTTCGGCCAATGCGCGCTATTCGGTGTTCGCCCGCGAACGACAGACGCTCGCGCTCAACCTGAATGGCGGCATCGACCAGTTCTCGCAGCGCAACGACATCTTCTCGCCTAACGAGCTGCTGTTCGAGCCGCAGGACGGGCTCCCCGGCACCACCGTCCGCGGCGCGGCGGGGAACGTCAACTCGAACCTCAACTTCTCGGCGGTCCACACCTACGCGCCGGCCAGCGCATTCGTCACCGCGACGACGTCGGCCGGTGTGCAGCGCGAGCGACGCGATCTCGACGACGCCAGCATTCTCACCCGCGGCCTCATCCCCGGCCAGCGCGCGGTCAACCAGGGGTCGAGCGTGTCGGTGCTTCCCAATCGGGAGCTGGTGAAGGACTTCGCCTTCTTCGCGCAGGAAGAGCTGCTCGCCCTCGGGCAGCGGCTGCTCGTCACCGGCGCCGTGCGCGCCGACCGCAGCACGAACAACGGCGACATCAACAAGTTCTACTACTTCCCGAAAGCCTCCGCGTCGTATCGCATGCCCGATCTGTTCGGGCTCGACGAAGCGAAGCTGCGCGTTGCCTTCGGACAGTCGGGACTTCCGGCGATCTACGGCTCGAAGTTCACCTCGCTGCAGACCACCGTGTACGACGCCGGCACCGGCGTGCAGACCGGGCTCGTCGCCGGCGATCCGAACATTCGCCCCGAGCGCCAGACGGAGCTCGAGGGCGGAGTGGACCTCGAGATGTTCGGCGGCCGCTCACTGCTCACCGTCACCGGCTACCAGAAAGCGATTCGCGACCTGATCCTCCTCCGCAACCTCGCGCCGACCAGCGGGTTCACGCAGCAGTACTTCAACGGCGCGGCGCTGCGCAATCGCGGCATCGAGGCGACCGCCGCCGTCACGCCGGTCAGCGCCGGCACCACGACGTGGATCTCGCGCGTCACCTTCTCGCGCAACGTCAGCGTCATCACGAAGCTCCCCGTGCCGCCGTTCGAGACGGGTGGCTTCGGCGCGAACCTCGGCGCGTTCCGCATCGAGGAAGGGAAGTCGGCGACGCAGATCGTCGGGCACACGCTGCTGGCCAACGGCGATCAGCCGACGGTGCAGTTAGGCGATGCGGCGCCGAAGTTCCAGATGTCATTCTCCAACGATTTCACCTGGGGCGCGTGGCGCCTCTACGGGCTCGTCGACTGGAAGAAGGGCGGTGACATCATCAACCTCACCCAGTTCCTCTACGACGCGGCGGGGAACAGCAAGGACTACTCGCAGGATCCCAACTCCGCCGGGCAGGTGCGCTTCAACCGCTGGGCGCAGGGCTTCACCAAGGAGTACGTGCAGGACGGAAGCTTCGTGAAGGTGCGCGAAGTCTCCCTCGGCTACACGCTCCCGCCGGGGCTGACGCACATGCTCGGCAGCCGCACGCGCTCGGCGCGGCTCGAGCTGAGCGGGCGCAACCTGCTCACCTTCACCCCGTATGTCGGCCTCGATCCCGAGGTCAGCAACTTCGGCAACCAGGCGATCGCGCGGAACATCGACGTCGCGCCCTACCCGCCGAGCCGCAGCTACTTCCTCACTCTCAACGTGGAGTTCTGAGCCATGACCACGACCAGACGGGCGCGACACATCGCGCTGCAGGCGGCCGGGCTCCTCGTCGCGTTAGGCGCGGTGCAGGCGTGCAAGGACACGCTGGTGCCGGACCTCAACAACCCGAGCCTCGAGGGAATCATCTCCAACCCGACGCGCGCGCAGGTGCAGACGATGGCGCGCGGGATTCTCGACGGAAACCGCACGGCACAGGGCGGATTCATCCGCGATCTCGAGATCATCGGACGCGACGCCTACAACCTCGACGCGGCCGATCCGCGCTGGGTGACCGAGCTGCTGATCAACCTCGACCCCGGCGGCTTCGGTGGCCGTCACTGGGCCGATCGCTATCGCAACGTGAAGGGCGCCGACATCATGATCACGTCAGTGGGCACGTCGGGCTCATTGACCGCCGCCGAGAAGTCGGGCGCGGTCGGATTCGCGCAGACGTTCAAGGCGCTCGACCTGCTCGCGGTGGAGGAATCGCACGACACGGCAGGCACCGCGGCTGACGCCGGCGCGACGACGGCCGAGCTGACGCCGATTCTCTGCCGCGACAACGCGCTCCTCCGCATCTCGGCGCTGCTCGACAGCGCGAAGGCGAACCTGCAGGCGGGTGGCGCCGAGTTCTCGTTCACTCTTCCCGGCGGCTTCACTGGCTTCGACACGCCGGCGACGTTCCTCCAGTTCAACCGGGCGATCAAGGCGCGCGCCGAGATCTACCTCGGCCCGAGTGGCGCCGCCCACTACACCAACGCCCTCGCAGCGTTAGGCGAGTCGTTCGTCGACACGACGAAGTCGCTGGACCTCGGTGCGTACCACCTCTACAGCCTCGCCGCCGGCGACCAGAGCAACCCGCTCTACCAGGATCCGGCGACGACGAACTTCCGCGCGCACCCGTCGGTGCTGGACAGCGCCGAGGCGGGCGACCAGCGCGTCGCGCGCAAGACGACCATCGGTGCGCCGAAGACCTACCAGGGGCTGACGTCGGATATCGTCTTCACCGTCTATTCGTCGCCGACCGCGCCCATCCCGATCGTGCGCAACGAGGAGCTGGTCCTCCTGCGCGCGCAGGCGAACCTCGGGTTGAACAACCTCGCGGCGGCGATGCGCGACATCAACTACGTGCGTGTGCACTCGGCGGGGCTCGCGCCGAAGACGACGCTGACCACGGCAACGCAGGTCCGGAACCAGCTGCTGCACGAGAAGCGCTACTCCCTGCTGTGGGAGAGCGGCGCGCGGTGGGTGGACATGCGGCTCTACGGCCTGCTCAGCGCCCTGCCGAGGGATCTGCCGAGCCACAAGGTGCATCCGAACTTCCCGATCTCGCAGGACGAAGTGCTGGCTCGCGGCGGCTCGGTGCACTGCCAGTAGCGTCAGGCACGGATGACGTGAAAGAACGCAGCCCTCGCCGCGACCGCGGCGAGGGCTGCGTTCTTTCAGTCGCTGGCATCGCTGGCATCGCTGGCGTCGCCGCGGTCGAGCGGGCGAGTCATCCGCGTGCAGCGAAGCTCGACGCCGTCAGGCAGTCTCGCCGTCACCGGCTCGACCGCCGTGAAGCCTAACGCCCGGTAGAGCGGCTCGCCCGGGAGCGTCGCCACCAGCTCGAGGCGGCAAAACCCGGCCGACCACGCCGCCGCCGCGCAATGGCGGAACAGCGCTCGTGCGAGTCCCTGTCGCGCATGGGTCGGATGAACGAAGAAGGCGCGGATCCGCGCCGGTTCGGTCGCGGGATCGAGCAGCGGATCGGCCGAGCCCTTGAACTGGTCACCGCCGTACATCGTGCGACGACGGCTCCAACCTCCAGCCGCGGCAAGCTCGCCGTGTCGCTCGATGACGTAGTACGTCTCGTCTGCGATGAGCTGCGAGTCCACGCCGAACAGGTGCACGAGCGAGCTGTCGATCTGCGCCGAGTCGTAGTAGCCCGCACCCAGCGCTCGGACCGACGCGTCGATCAGCGCGGTGATCGCGGGAATGTCACGCGGCGTCGCCAGGCGCAGGTGCGGCGTCGCTCAGTGCCCCGTGCGCTCGATCGTCTTTCCGGAGAAATTCTCGGTCGTGACGTCCTTGCCGCCGTTGAGCGACTTCACGTAGCTCACCAGCATCCAGATCTGATCGGGTGCGATGGTGCTGCCCCACGCCGGCATCCCGTCGGGGCGTCCCTGGTAGATCGACTCGAAGAGCTGCGAGTCGTCGCCGCCGAAGTGCCAGCGTCCGTCGGCGAGACTCGGTCCCATCGCGCCGCTCCCGTCCGCGCCGTGGCAGTCGAGGCAGTTGTACGCGATGAACAGCTTCGCGCCGGTCGCGACCGCGCCCGCGTTACCGGCGTAGGGATTCTTCAGCAGCGTCCCGCGCGGATTCGTCTGTCCGGGGCGGATGTGCTCCGGATGGGCGATGATGCGCAGCGAGTCGGTCGTGATCGGCGGCTGCTGCACCACCGCGCCGATCGCGCCCCGCCGCCCGTCGCTCGTCGCCCGCGATTCGGCCGCGCGCGATTCGCGACAACCCGCGAGCGCGACGACGACGGTGACGAGCATGCCTGACGCTACGGTGATTCGCTTCGCGGTCATCGATCCTCCGGCGTTCGTCGGCATCAGAGCGAGAACACGAACAGCATCCCGCCCCAGCTCGTCCATCGCGCCAGGTCGGGGAGGGTGCTCCCTCGCTCGCGGACATCGTAAGGCAGGTTTGCTGCCACGTCGCCGGCGATGAGGAGCCCCATGTCGCCGCCGATCCCGGCGTACACCGCGACGTACTGCTTGCCGTCGGGTCCCGTGTACGTCATCGGCGCGCCGACGACGCCCGAGCCGACCTTGAACTTCCACAGCACCTTGCCGGTGCGCGCGTCGGCGGCCTTGAGCCATCCGTCGAGCGTGCCGTAGAAGACGACGTCGCCCCCGGTCGCGAGCGCGCCGCTCCACACCGGAAAGGGTTCCTGGATCCCCCACACTTTCTTGCCCGTCGTCGCATCCCACGCCATGAACTCGCCGCGGTACCCGCCGGGGCCTGCGACCTCCGGCGCATTGGCGCCGATGTACGGCGTTCCCGCGATGTAGCTGACGTCGCGCGTCTCGAAGTCCATGCAGAGGTTGTTCGTCGGTACATAGAACAATCCGGTGTGCGGCGAGAACGCCGCCGGCTGCTGGTTCTTTCCCCCCTCGAGGCTCGGGCAGATCTCGCTGATCTTCTTCCCCGGCGCGGGGACCTTGTCGGGATTGAGCATGGGACGTCCGGTCTTCAGGTCCACCCCGTTCGCCCAGTTCATCGGCACGTACGCCTTCGCGAGCAGCACCTCGCCGGTCGCGCGGTCGATGGTGTAGGCGAAGCCGTTGCGATCGAAGTGGACGAGCACCTTGCGCGTCGTCCCGCCTAACGGCAGGTCGGCGAGGATGTTCTCGTTCACCGCGTCGTAGTCCCAGAGATCGTGCGGCGTCGGCTGGAACGCCCACACCATGTCACCGGTGTCGGCGTCGCGGGCGATGATCGACGCGCTCCACTTGTTGTCGCCCGGGCGCCCCTGACCGTTCCATGGCCCCGGGTTCGACGTCCCGTGATAGATGAGGTTCAGCTCGGGGTCATAGGAGATCCACCCCCACACCGTCGCGCCGCCGACCTTCCACGATTCACCCGGCCAACTCTTGGTCCCCTGGTTCGGCCCCTGGTCCTGCGGATAGAACGGCTTGTAGCGCGCACCGGCGCGGATGTCCGCATCCGGCCCGACGTTGTATGCCCGCCATAACTGTTTGCCTGACACTTCGTCGATCGCCGCGATCCAGCCGCGCACACCCATCTCGCCCCCGCTCGACCCGACGATGACCTTGTTGTGCACCACGATCGGCGCCATCGTGATCGTCTCGCCGCGCGAGAGGTCGCCCATCGCCGTCCGCCAGAGCACCTTGCCGCTGCTCGCCTCGACCGCGACGGTGTGGCCGTCGAGCAGGTTGTAGAAGATCTTCCCATCGGCGAACGCAGCCCCTCGATTCACCACGTCGCAGCAGGCGAGCCCGATCGCCGTCTGCGCATTCTCCGGACGCACCTTCCACTTGAGCGGCTGCCCTTCCGTGGCGAGGTCGAGCGCGTAGGAAACGTTAGGGTAGGGCGTCACCACGTACATCGTGTTGCCGACCACCAGCGGCGAGCCCTCGTGTCCCCGCAGCACCCCGGTCGAGAACGTCCACGCCGCGTGCAGCCCGCTCACGTTGGCCGCGGTGATCTGCGTCAGCTCGCTGTAGCGCGAGTTCGAGTAATCCGCCGCCGGCATCGGCCATTCGCCGGGCGGCCCGGTGCGCGGCGCGGCGATCCGTGTACCGGCGACGGTCGTCGAGGGCGGTGACGCCTTCTCGGTGCTGCGCTCACATGCGGACAGCGGAACGGCGATCGCGATGTATGACAGGAGCCACAGAAAGCTCGGAGTCGTTCTTCCCGGAAAGCCTGTGTGATGCGCACAAGTCATTGCCGATCCCCCTTCAAAAACCCCTCCGTGCCCTCCGTGCCTCCTGTGGAATTCTCCCGCAGTTCTTCCGCCGTCACGCTGTGACCCGCCCGACCTTTCCAAACCGTTAGGCACCGCAGCCCTCCCCCCCGCGCTCACGGCGCCTCCGCCGGCAGCAGGTAGTCCTGCGACGCGATGCACTGCCAGCGCCCCCCGAGCTTCATCCAGGTATCGGTGTAGCGGTAGCGATGATTGAACGCGCCCTGCGCGTTGTGCCCGCGCATCCAGAGGATCCCCGTCACGATCGCCGTGTTGCCGTAGACGACCGCCTTCATGTTGTCGTTGCCGGCCGCGGTCACGGTGTCGGTGCCCGACGTGAACGACGCGATTCCCTGTTCGCGGTTCATCGTCCCGCTCTCGTCGGAGTAGATCCACTTCGGCGCGACCAGCCGCCTGAGGCTCGCGGCGTCGCGCTTCACTACCCCCTGTGCCCACTGATCCTCGAGGCGGTAGAGTGTGCGCTGCGTTGCCGTCGGCGCACCGACGAGCGAATCGGTGCCGGCCCGCGCGCGTTGCGCCGCGAGTGGCGTCGCGGTGACGGATACCGCGACCACGGTGAGCGACAAGACGCGGATGAGCAGGAGTCGGCGATGTGTCATGCCGAATCCTGCAACGTGCTTCAGCGCATCGCCAGTTCCGCCCGACCCGTCAGCTCGGCCACGAGGTTCCGCAGCGCCACCTGCCACACCAGCGGTTGCCCCGCGAGGTCCGTTCGCCGCGCCATGCGGAACTCGGCGACGTCCTTGTCGGTGATGACCTCCTGGCCCCCGAGCGCGCCAGCAAGCATCCCCGTCCGCTTCGCCAGCATTCCCTCGGCCCCGATTCGCATCGCCGTGCCATCGCGGTTCATCACCGCACCCGTCAGCTGCAGCACGTTCACAGGATGCTGCAGTCCGGTCATCCACGGGAGGGGAACGGTATAGCCGGTCCCGAGCTCGACCTCCTTGTTGCCGCGAACTCCCGTCTGTCGCATGAAGTAGTCGCTGATCTCGACGCTGATCACCAGCACGTTAGGCACCCCCGCGCTGTCCAGTGCGCTCGCGGTCCCGGAGGTCCACTCCTTCGACGGCCGTCCGACTGCGAGGCGCATGTCGTTCGTCCGCCCGCGGCCGAGCGCGGCATCTTCGTTTCGCTCGTCGCACTCCGTCCCCATGCTCCGCACACACCCGAACTGCACGTCCGGTGGCGTGCCGCGTGGCGCCGGACCACCGGCGAGCGCGGTCGCGACCGCGAGCGAGTCGAGGTAGCGGTTCATGTCGGCGAGCAGCGCGCCGAGTGCGCTGCCCCCGCGCGGGTCCAGGTCGAAGTTCTCCGGCATCGTCGCGCCGCGCTGGTAGCTGATCGGGAAAAATCCCAGCCGCATGTCGCGCGTGACGATCTTCCCGGCGTAGTATGGCGCTCGCTCGGGGTAGGTGTCGCCGACGCCGCTCCGGAACGTCGCACCGGTCGTCGTGCAGGCGGTGGCGAGAAGGGGCATGGCGAGTCGGGCGGCGAAGCGGCTGGCGCGAGCCGATGCATCGTGACGTCGTGCGGACATGAGATCGTTGAGTGGAAGCGAGTGACAGCTGAGGGGACAGCGTAGAATCGGCGAACGCATGCTGAGAAACGGCGGCTTCAACAACGGTGAAAGCTTATCTACAGGAGGCACGGAGCAGTGGCTGCAACAACGGTGAAAGCTTATCTACAGGAGCCACAGAGGGCACAGAGGGTTTTGATCAGAACCTCTCTGTGCCCTCCGTGCCTCCTGTTCATTCAGTCTTGATCGAATTCTTCATAAACGCACTGGAGCGCGCCGGCCACCTCGAAGCCCGCGGCCTGGCTTCCGGTGACCAGCTCACTTCGGCGCGGATCAATCACGCCGCTCGTACCGCTTGACACCCACAAACTCCGCCCTTAGACTCACAGTCACAATCGATGCTTCGTGGTGATTTGCCGCCTATTGCCGCCACGTAAAACAAAGTGCTAAAATGCGACGCGCCCGGCGGCCCTCATTCGCCCGGGCGTTTTCGTTTTCCCGAGAGACAGTTCTCGCACCACGCCTCTCGAAGCACCCGGCCCGGCGGCTGACGTCCCTGGCGCATGGAGTGCTCGACGATGGCGACAACCAACAGCGAACAAGCCGCACCACTCGCGGCCAACTCACAGCTCGCGCCGCGCGAATCGCGACGTGACGCGACCGCGCACCACCCCGCGCCCGCCTCGCGACTGGCGACGATCAGCGGTGAGGGCGCGCTCGATGTCCTCAGCCGCTCGGCGGTCCTCGAGGCCGCGGGGCGCGACATCGCCCAGCTCGCGATCGGCGAGCCGCACTTCGCGGTCGCCCCGCACATCGTCGAAGCCGCGATCACCGCGCTCGGCGAGGGCGACGCGCGCTACGGCCCGCCGGCCGGGATCGCCGCGCTGCGCGGCGCCATCGCTGGAACGTTAGGCGGCCGCGGCGTCGACGCCAGCGCCGACGACGTCATCGTCACGCCGGGCGCGAAGCCGATGCTGCTCTACGCCTTTCTCGCGACGGTCGAGCCGGGCGCCGAGGTGCTCATCCCCGATCCGGGCTTCCCGATCTATCCGTCGCTGACTCGATTCGTCGGCGCGCAGCCGGTCGGTTATCGTCTCGACCCGGCCAATCGCTACTCCCCCGACGTCGACGACATCGCCGCGCGGATCACCCCGCGCACGCGCGTCCTCGTGCTCAACGCGCCGCACAACCCGACCGGCGGCAGCGTCGATACACGCACGCTCGAGCGCATCGCCGAGCTCGCGCTGCGCCACGACCTCTTCGTAATCACCGACGAGATCTACGGCCGCGTCGTTTACGACACCGCAGCGACGCCGAGCATCGCCGCGCTTCCGGGGCTCCGCGATCGCACCATCCTCGTCGACGGTTTCTCGAAGACGTACGCGATGACAGGCTACCGCCTCGGCTTCGGCCTCGTGCCGCGCTGGCTCGTCCCGCGGCTGACCACGCTCGTCGTCAACGGGCACACCTGCACGCCACCGTTCGTCCAGCGCGCGGGGATCGCCGCGCTCACCGGCCCGCAGGACGCCGTGCACGCGATGGTCGCCGAGCTCCGTCGCCGGCGCGATGAAGTGGTCGCCGCGCTGGGCGCGATCCGCGGCGTGAAGTCGCCGAAACCGTCAGGCGCCTTCTACGCCTTCCCCGACGTGAGTGAGATCATCGCCGCGACCGGCCTCACCGCGCCGCAGCTGGCGAGCAAGCTCCTCGAGGAGCACGGCGTCGCCCTCCTCCCGGGCAACGGCTTCGGCGCCGCTGGCGCCACCAGCTTCCGCATCTCCTTCGCCGGCACCGCCGACGCCGTCCGCAACGGTCTCGCCCGCGTCGCATCCGGACTCGCCGCGATCACCGCCCGCACCGCCTAACGCTACGAGGATCCTGCCATGACCATCTCCCGCGCCGCCGCCTCGCAGCAGCCATCATCGAAGAAAGTCACTGTCGCCACGCTCGCCGCCCTCCGCGCCCGCGACGAGAAGGCGGTGTTCGTCACCGCCTACGACTACCCGACCGCGGTCTACGCCGACCGCGCCGGCGTCGACATGCTCCTCGTCGGCGACTCGGCGGCGATGACGGTGCTCGGCCTGCCGACCACCGTCGGCATCACCCTCGACGAGATGCTCGTCTTCACCCGCGCCGTCTGCCGCGGCGCGAAGCGCGCCTTCGTCGTCGGCGACCTGCCGTTCCTCTCCTACCAGCCCTCAGACGAGACGGCGATCCGCAGCGGCGGTGCCTTCATCGCCGCCGGCTGCGACGCGGTGAAGTGCGAGGGTGGGCAGCGCATCGCCCAGCGCGTCCGCGCCATGACCGATGCCGGCATCGCCGTCATGGGACATCTCGGCCTCACGCCGCAGAGCCTCGGCCAGCTCGGTGGCTATCGCGTGCAGGGGAAGACGCTCGCCGCCGTCGAGCGCCTGACGGAGGACGCGCTCGCGCTGCAGGAGGCCGGTGCGTTTTCGGTTCTGCTCGAGGCGGTGCCGGCCGAGGCGGCTGCGTACGTTCGCGAGCACGTCGACATTTTCGTCTACGGCATCGGCGCTGGACCGCACGTGGACGGACAGCTCGTCATCTCCAACGACGCGTTAGGCAGCTTCGTCGGCGACATCCGCCCGCGGTTCGTGAAGCGCTACGCCGATGTCGGCTCCGTCGTCGAGGCGTCGTTCCGGAACTACGCCTCCGACGTGCGCGCCGGCCGCTTCCCCGCACCCGAGCACTGCTACCCGATCGACGCGACCGAGGAAGCGACGATCCACGCCGCGCGGCCGTCCATCATCGCCGACGCGGCACCGATCACATCGGGGCCGCTGCCGCTCGTGCCGCTGGCGCTCGACTCGACCACGGCCCGCGAGCTGCGCGACGTGCGCGACGCGCGTGTCTTCGCCGAGGCGCGAGCATGAGCCGCGCGGTCACGGTCGGTGTCCCGGCGTCCACGTCGAATCTCGGCGCCGGCTTCGACTGCGTCGGCGTCGCCGTCGACCGCTGGCTCAACGTGACGGCGACGCTCGACGCCGCAGCGCCCGGCATCAGCATCGTCAGGCATGGCACTCTCACCTCGCTCAACATCGACGCGAGTGACGACCGCCTCGTCGCCGGATTCCACGCCGCCTGTCGGCGCGGCCGGCGGGAGCTCCCCGAGCGCCTCGCCTTCGATGCGACGTCGACGATCCCTGTCGGGCGCGGCCTCGGCTCATCGGCATCGGCAACGCTCGCCGGCGCGCTGGCGGCGAACGCGCTGCTGGAGCTCGGGCTCACCGAGCGCGCGATCGCGCTCGCCTGCGCGGAGATCGAGGGACACCCGGACAACGTCGTGCCATCGCTCCTCGGCGGCGCCCGGCTCGCGGTCACGGGCGCCGACGGCTCGCTCCTCATCGCGCCGCTGCACATCCACGAATCCCTGGCGCTGGTGTTCGCGATCCCCGACTTCGCCGTCGAGACCGTGCACGCGCGGGCGGTGCTGCCGCCGACGCTGCCGCACGCGACGGCGACCCGCGCCGCAGCGTTAGGCGCGGCGCTGGTACAGGGGCTCGCCACCGCCAACGAGGGGTTGCTCGCCGCCGCGCTCTCGGACGTGCTGCACGTCCCCTTCCGGCGGGCGCTGATCGAGGGCTACGATGCCGTCGGCCGTGCGGCACGCCGCGCCGGCGCCTTCGGCGCCACGCTGAGCGGATCCGGATCGACGCTGCTGGCGATCGCTCCGGTCGACCGCGCCGCGGTGGTCGCGGCGCAGATGGTCGCCGCCTGGAAGGCGGTGCGCGTCGACGCGACGTCGCTGGTCAATCCGCCGAGCGTCGGCGGTGCGACCGTGAACGTGCGTGGCGCGCGCCCTCCCTCCATCACCGCCGGACGCGTCCGCGAGACCAGCATCACCCGCTGACACGACTTCTCTCGACCTGATCGCGCACCAGCGCTTATTCATTCATCAACGGAACAGAGGTCAACATGGCAGTCACGCTTCATCTTCCGACCATCCTCGCCAAGCTCGCCGACGCGCGCGCGCTGGAGGCGAACGGCGCGACCGTCGGCGAAGTCGTTTCCGAGATCGCCGGTCGCTATCCATCGCTCGCTCCGCGGCTGCGGGACGAGCAGGGGAATCCGTATCCCTTCGTCACCTTCTACCTGAACGACGAGGACATCCGCTTTCACGGCGGATTCGCCGCGACGGTCGCCGATGGCGACGAGATCGCGGTCGTTCCGGCCATCGCCGGGGGCTGACGATGAGCGCGACTGTCTCACGCACTGTGCTGCCTGACGTCGAGCTTCCCGAGCTCGACGCGAGCGAGATTCTGCGCTACAGCCGGCATCTGATCCTCCCCGAAGTCGCGCTCGAGGGACAGCGCCGGCTCAAGGCCGCGCGCGTGCTGCTCATCGGCGCCGGCGGCCTCGGTTCGCCGCTCGCGCTCTACCTCGCGGCGGCCGGTGTCGGAACGTTAGGCCTGGTCGACTTCGACGTCGTCGACGTCACCAACCTGCAGCGCCAGATCGTCCACGGCACCAAGGATGTCGGGCGTCCCAAGCTCGACTCGGCGAAGGAGCGGATCCGCGACGTCAACCCCCACGTGCACGTCGAGGGGTATCCGGTGAAGTTCACCAGCGGCAACGCGCGCGAGATCGCCAGCGAGTACGACATAGTCGTCGACGGCACCGACAACTTCCAGACGCGCTACCTCACCAACGACCTCTGCGTCCTGCTCGGCAAGCCTAACGTCTACGGCAGCATCTTCCGCTTCGAGGGCCAGGCGAGCGTCTTCGCCACCGAAGAGGGCCCGTGCTATCGCTGCCTCTACCCCGAGCCGCCGCCGCCGGGACTCGTTCCGAGCTGCGCCGAAGGCGGCGTCCTCGGCGTGCTCCCGGGACTGGTCGGGACGATCCAGGCGACCGAGACGATCAAGCTGCTGCTCGGCATCGGCGAGCCGCTGATCGGCCGGCTGCTCACCATCGACACGCTGACGATGCAGTTCCGAACCCTCAAGCTGCGCAAGGATCCGACCTGTCCGGCGTGCGGCACCCGCGAGCTCACCGAGTTGATCGACTACGACCAGTTCTGCGGCGTCGGCGCCTCGGACCTCGTCGCGACCGACGAGACCGATGAGATCACGCCCACCGAGCTGGCGGCGAAGCTCGCGCGCGGCGACGACTTCGACCTGATCGACGTGCGAGAGCCGCACGAGTGGTCGATCGCCCGCATCCCCGGTGCCCGGCTCATACCGTTAGGCACGGTCGGCGCGGCGATCCCGACGCTCAACCCCGGCCGCGAGATCGTCGTCCACTGCAAGTCGGGGCGGCGGAGCGCGACCGCGGTGAGCCAGCTCCGCGCCGCCGGATTCACGCGCGCGCGCAACCTCGCCGGCGGAATCCTCCGCTGGAGCGACGACGTGGATCCAAAGGTCCCGAAGTACTGACCGCTGCACGAGCACAGTTTCCAGCGATTGATCTCATGACGCAGATTGCCGAGCACCCGGCCGAAGCCACGACGTCCCCGCGCGCGACGCTTCGCGCACTCCCGCAGCGATGCCAGCTCTGTGGGGTCGAGCAGGATGCGGCGCCGGTCGCCATCTGCGAGCACTGCCTCGGCCCACTCGAGCCGCTGTATCCGGCGAATCGCTCGCTGCCGTCACGGGCGACGATCGAGTCGCGCGCACCCTCGCTCTGGCGCTATCGCGAGTGGCTTCCGTTCGACTGGAGCGCGCTGCCTGACGGTGTCGCGCCGGATGTGCTGTCGCGCGACACCGGCTTCACGCCGCTGGTCGACGCGCCGCGCCTGGCCGCGCGGTTAGGCATCGCCCGCGCCTGGATCAAGAACGACGCGGTGTCGCATCCGACGCTCTCGTTCAAGGACCGTGTCGTCACGACCGCGATCAATGCCGCGCGCTCGTTCGGACTCGAGACGATCGGCTGCGCGTCGACCGGGAACCTCGCCAACGCCGTCGCCGCGCACGCGGCGCGCGCCGGGATGCAGGCGTGGATCTTCATCCCCGAGGACCTCGAGGAAGGGAAGGTCATCGGCACGCTCGTCTATGGCCCGAACCTCGTGCGCATCCGCGGCCATTACGACGACGTGAACCGCCTCTGCGCGCAGCTCGCCGATCGATTCGGGTGGGGAATCGTCAACGTCAACCTGCGCGGCTACTATGGCGAAGGCTCGAAGACGATGGCCTTCGAGATCGCCGAGCAGCTTGGCTGGCGGCTGCCTGACGCCGTGATCGCTCCGATGGCCGGTGGCTCGCTGCTGACCAAGCTGCGCAAGGGATTCGGCGAGTTCGCGAAGGCCGGCCTGGTCGAGGGCGAGCTGCCGCGGATGTACGGCGCCCAGGCCGAGGGATGCGCGCCGATCGTGCGCCTCTTCGAGAGCGGCGGCACGACGCTCGTCCCCGAGACGCCGCGCACCATCGCCCGCTCGATCGCCATCGGCAATCCCGCCGACGGCGCATTCGCGGTGAAGGCGATGCGCGACTCGGGCGGCTCGGCGGAGAAGGTGAGCGACGAGGCGCTGGTGGAGGGGATCCGCGTGCTCGCGAGCACCACCGGCATCTTCACCGAGACCGCCGGCGGCGTCACCGTCGCCGCCGCGCTCGCGCTCGCGGCGAACGGACACTTCCGCCCCGAGGACGAGATCGTCCTCTGCATCACCGGCAACGGGCTGAAGACCACCGATGCCGTGCGCGACGCGCTGCCCCCCGCGCCACTGGTGAACGCGAAGGTCCGCGAGGTTGCGGCACTCGTGGCGGAACGCGGCGGCGAGCGTTAGGCGCCGTTGTCTTGGCGGTAAGCCGTTTCAAGGGGTCAGAGCACTTGAAAGTGTCAGAACACGTTTCAAGTGCTCTGACCCCTTGAAGTGACCCAGCGGTGACGCCGTCCGCTGACTGCTTGTCGCTTATCGCTTATAGCCATGCCGGATACCGAGCGCGTCCCCGGCAGAACCCCGAAGCCCGGCGCGAAAAACAGACGGAAAAGCGTGACCTGCCCCCCCGGCCGGAAGTCTCTCGCATGACATACCAACGACGGCGCAGCTACGCCGCGACGCTCCGCGCTGACGCGGGCGCTCACGGACGC
>JBJMNK010000032.1:0-11703 GCA_045804265.1 Gemmatimonadaceae bacterium
CGCTCCTCTTCCGCCGCTCGCTTGTCTCTCATCCCTCGTACTTCCTCGTCCCTCGTACTCCCTCGTACCGTGGAACAAGGAACCCGCCCTTACTTCCTCGTCTATCCTCCCTCGTACTTCCTCATCGCTCATAACGCGAAACAGAGATCAATGGCGCCACTTTCTTGTTCCACGTCCCCCGTTGCTACTCTCCCACGTTCCATGTCCCCCGTCAGCGTGCGGCCTTAGGCCGCCGCGCCTCCCTCGTCCTTCATCTTCCCCTTGTCCGTCGTTCTTCTCCGTTGCACTTCCCGGAGGAATGCGTCGTTTGAGGAACCAGTGTCAGGGCAATGGCTATCGATCCCCGCCGAGTCGCCAGACTCGAAGACGCAGTCAAGGCGCTTCATCAGCAGGTCAACGTCCTTGTCGCCGAGGTCCGTCTCCTCGCCGTCCAGGCGTCCACTGACGCGCCCGACAGTGCCGCCGACGCGGAGTACGCACCCATCACGGCGGCCCCGCCGCTTCCGCCCGCGCCGCCACTCCCGGCCGCGCCGTTAGGCGGCCCGGCCGACCGCGTCTTCGTCGCGCAGCCGCCGTCGGCCGCCCCGGTAGCACCGGCACCGTCGGCGACACCGGCAGCACCGGTGAGACCTCCGGCTCCCGCAGCGCCGCCGATTTCGTCTCGCCCCCTCCCGCCGATCGCGAACGCGGGTCGCGTCCCGACCTCAGCGCCCGAGCCAACGCAACCAGCGGCCGCTCGCGCATCAGGGCGACCAGTCGTTCCGCCCGCTGCCAGCCCCGCCGTTCCGCCGTTCGTTCCTCCGCTGCCCCCACCACCGCCCCCGCGCCGTCCCACCGGCGGCTCGATTCCGATCGGCTCACCGGGCGGGATGAGTCTCGAGACGCTCATCGGGCGCTATGGGATGATCGGCGGCGCGGTGCTCCTCCTGCTGATGGGGATCGGGAGCTTCATCAGCTGGGCGATCGTCAACAATGTCATCACTCCCGTCGGCCGGGTCGGGCTCGGCGCGTTAGGCGCGCTGGCGTTCGTCGCCGCCGGCTTCACGCTGCGGAGCCGGGGGGAGCGGAAGTTCGGTAACGTCCTCCTCGCGCTGGCGCTGGCGATCACGCACACCGTCGCCTGGGGCGCGGGTCCCAAGCTCCACATCGTCGACGAGCACCTTGCGTTAGGCATCGCCGCGCTGGCGTCGGTCGCGCTGGCGGCGCTGGCACTGGCCGACGAGGACGAGACGCTGTTCGTCGTCGGCGTCGGCGGCGCGCTGCTCGCGCCGTTCGTCACGGCGAGCGGGCGGGCGAGCGGGCCGCTGACGCTGGTCTACGGCTGGATGGTGATCACCGCCGGGTTGTTCGCGATGCGTGGTCACCGGTGGAAGGTCGCGACCAGGATGATGACCTTCGCCGGCGTGCTCTACGCCGGCGTCGGACTCGTCGGCGCGACGTTCGCCAACACCAGCGACCGGATGTCGCCCCCGTTCTTCACCCTCGCCTGCACCTGGTCGGCGGCGCTGCTCGCCGCGGCCGAGTACCGGACGACGCTGGTGCGCTCGTACATGTCGACGATGGCGATCGCGATGATCACCGCCGCGGTCTCGCTCGTCGCCAGCGGGCAGCATCCGATCGACGTCGCGCCGCTCGCCCTTGCCGGGACGGTGTCGCTGTACCTGATCCAGCGCCCGCTCTCGCGGCAGCCGGAGGAATGGCTGCTCGATGCGGTCGCGCTCCCATTGGGACTGCTTGCCGCGGCGCTGATCGCCAACGGCGGGATCGACGCGCCTAACGGTGTGGCGATCACGCTCATCTGGGGCGTGGCCGCGGCCGGCGCGGCGCTGATGAACGAGCAGGAGCGGCGCGGGCCGCATTACCTGGTCTTCGGCCTGACCACCCTCCTCTCCGTCGCCTATCTCCTCCGGCACGAGACGCTTCTCCTCGGGCTGGGAATGGTCGCCCACGCGCTCGCGATGATCTTCCTCGTGCGGAAGGAGCGTGCGCGACTCGTCGCGCTGCCGATCTTCATCGGGCTCGTGCTCGCGTTGAGCCAGGCACGCGATCTCCTCGCCGCGCGTCCGACCTACATCAGCAACCCGTTCGTCAATCCGGGCGCGGCGCTGCTGCTCGTCACCATCCTCGCCTGGTGGCGCTTCTTCGACGCGATGGCGACCACGGCCGAGGAAGAAGGCGAGCCGTCCGAAGGCTGGCGGGCGATAAGCCAGGTCTTCCTCCCCGCCGCGCTATTTCTCTGGGGATGGTACGAGCTGGGCAGCACGATCTCGCACGACGTCGCGACCTCGCTCGTCACCCTCTACTTCGCGACCGTCGGCGTCGGCGCGATCCATTACGGCCGACTCAAGAGCATCCCGGTATCGCGCCACATCGGGCTCGGCCTCTGCGTGATCGCCGCCGGGATGGCGATCTCACGCGTCTGGGGGCTGAACGACATCGGCATCAAGGCCGGGACCTTCATCCTCGTCAGCCTCTTCATGCTGGCCGTCGCGTACTGGTACCGGCAGGCGGGCGAAGAAGAGAGCGCCTGAGGCACGGCGATCACGCGGATTCCGTCGCGATCAGTGCTGCGCCCGATCGGTCTTTCCGCATGACTGGCGTTCAACAGCTTGAACTACAATCAGGCGGATTGCGCGGATTACGCGGATGAAACCCTTGCAGTGCAGTCCTCCGTGCAGATCCATCCGATCGGTATGATTGCCGGTCAGCTGTTGGACCACGGCTGCATGGATTGAATGGGTTGATGGATCGCGCGGGTAAAGCCCCCACTAAAGCAGTATCCGCGTAATCCGCGTAATCCGTGGAATCGTAGTCCAACGGTTGGACTACGATTCCACGGACTGACCGGATTGCCTCGGCCAGGCTCGGCCCTTGGAGCAGTATCTGTAGTACCCGCGGCACGCCGGGTGCACGAGCGTCGTCCGAACGCCTCACCCGGACGACAAACAAACGTGCACACATCGCATCGCTCCATCGCCACTCGCGCCGCGAGTATCCTGCTGGCGATCACGCCCGTCCTCGCCACGTTCGCGCCGTCGCTCGCGCTCAGCCAGCAGCAGACCGACACCACCGGCGTCAAGCAATCCGTCGAGCCTCTGTTCACCAGCCGCGACGCGATCTATGCCGGCGGCTTCGCGCTCGCGACCGTCGCCCTCTTTCCGCTCGACCGGAAGATCGCGAACAACCTGCAGGACAAGCAGAACCAGTCGAATCGCTTCTTCCATCACGAAGCGACGAACTTCCGGCTGATCGCGCAGCCCGGCGCCGTCGCGATCGGCGGCGCGCTCTACCTCGGCGGACGACTCGCCCGCAACGAGCGGATGGCCGACCTCGGGCTGCACGGCACCGAGGCGATCTTCGTCGGTCTCGCGGCGACATCGCTGATCAAGGGGACCGCCGGCCGCGCGCGTCCGTACGTGAACGTCAACAACCCGCACGACTTCAAGCTATTCCGCGGCTTCCGCAACGGGAGCGACGATTCGTCGTTCCCGAGCGGGCACACACTCACCGGATTCGCTGCCGCATCGGCGGTGACCGCTGAAACAAGTCGGTGGTGGCCGCACTCGACGTGGTATATTGCTCCAGTGATGTATGGTGGCGCGACGCTGATTGGCTTGTCCCGGATGTACAACAACAAACACTGGGCGAGCGACGTGATGATGGGTGCCGCGATCGGCACCTTCGCCGGGAGAAAGGTCGTTCAGTACCACCACTCGCATCCGAAGAACCGTATCGACCGCTGGCTGCTCAACGCGTCGATCGTCCCGAATCCGGGCGGCGGTATCTCCTTCGCGTTCTCCGCGACACCACGTTTCGATACAGGCGCAGCACCATGACACCGAAGACGAAGACCCCCCGCAACGCGCGCGATGACGCGCAGCGGGAGCAGGACATTGACGACAACACCACGGCCAGCACCACGCGCAGCGCCCGCTCCATCGAGGACGACGACAACACTGCCAGCACATCCGGCGCCGATGTCACTGCCGCCGACACCGGCGACGACGATACTGGCGCGATCACCGGCGACCAGACCACCGCACCCGACGGCGCCGGCTTCGCAGCGTTAGGGCTGGGCCCTGAGCTCGTTCGCACGATCTCGGCGCTCGGCTACGAAGAGCCGACCCCGATCCAGCAGCAGGCGATCCCGGCCATCCTCGAGGGGCGCGACGTCCTCGGCCAGGCCGCGACCGGTACGGGGAAGACGGCCGCGTTCGCGCTGCCGATGATCGAGCGCCTCTCGGCGGTCGACCGTCCGCGCGGCGGGATCAGCGCGCTCGTCCTCGTCCCGACACGCGAGCTGGCGATGCAGGTCGCCGAAGCGGCGCACAAGTACGGCCGTTCACGCGGCGTGACCGTCCTCCCGATTTACGGCGGGCAGTCGATGGAGCAGCAGCTCCGCGCGCTCAAGCGCGGCGTCGACATCGTCGTCGCGACTCCCGGCCGCGCGACCGATCACATCCGCCGCCGCACGCTCAAGCTCGACGCGGTCCAGATGGTCGTGCTCGACGAGGCCGACGAGATGCTCGACATGGGCTTCGCCGAGGACCTCGAGGCAGTGCTCGGCGAGACGCCGGCCAACCGGCAGACCGCGCTCTTCTCGGCGACGCTCCCGCCGCGGATCGCCAAGCTGGCCGAGTCGCACCTGCGCGACCCGCTCCGCATCCAGATCGCCCGGGAAAAGCTCGCCGCCGGCGAGATGCCGCGCGTCAGGCACTCGGCCTATATAGTACCACGTGCACATAAGTTGGCCGCGTTAGGCAGGGTGCTCGACGTCGAGGGACCCGAGGCGGCGCTGGTCTTCTGCCGCACCCGTCACGAGGTGGACGAGCTGACCGAGAGCCTCAACGGGCGCGGCTACCGCGCCGAGTCGCTGCATGGCGGGATGTCGCAGGACCAGCGCGACCGGGTGATGAAGAAGTTCCGCGGCGGGAGCGCCGAGCTCCTGATCGCGACCGACGTCGCCGCCCGTGGGCTCGACATCTCGCATCTGACGCACGTCGTCAACTACGACGTGCCGACGTCGGCCGAGGTGTACGTGCACCGCGTCGGCCGCACGGGGCGCGCCGGACGCGAAGGCGTCGCAATCACCCTGCTCGAGCCGCGCGAGCACCGGCTGATCCGCAACATCGAGCACGTGATGAAGCAGCCGATCGAAGTCGGAACTGTGCCGAGCGTCGCCGACCTGCGCGCGCGCCGGCTCGAGCTGACGCGCGGCTCGCTCTACGAGGTCCTGACCGAGGGCGACTACGATCACTTCCGCGTCGCGGTCGAATCGCTGGCCGCCGAGTTCGACGTCATGGACATCGCCGCCGCGGCGATGAAGCTCGCGCACAAGGCCGTCGGCTCGGAGGGCGACGAGGAGGAGATTCCCGCGATCACCCCGCGCAGCGAGCGTCCGTCGCGCGACCGCAACGACCGGAGCGCGGGCAAGCCGTCGCGCGCCGAGCGCACGCGCGAGGGGCAGCGCGAGCGTGGCGAGCGTCCTTCGCGTCCCGATCGGGATCGCCCCCGTCCTTCGCGTGACGACGAGGAGCGCGCCTTCCGCGGTGCCCGCGGCGACGGCGATCGCATCTCGCGCAAGCGTGGCAACGCCGACATGGCGCGCGTCTTCGTCGGTGCGGGCAGGAAGCTCAAGCTCCGTCCCGCCGATCTCGTTGGAGCGATCATCGGCGAAGCCGGCCTCGAGTCGCGTTCGATCGGCGCGATCGAGATCGGCGACCGCTTCTCGATCGTCGAGGTGCCTGAAGACCAGGCGAACCACGTGATCGACGCGCTCTCCCGCACGACGATCCGCGGCAAGTCGGTCACCGTCCGCCGCGACAAGGCTTAGTCGTGGCCCCGACCGCGGGGAGGATCTTCATCCTCGCCGCGATCGGTGGCGCGGTCGGCGAACGACTGCACGACCTGCAGGAACGTTATGACCCGAAGCTGGCGAGGGCGTTCCCACCGCACGTCACCCTCGCCGGCTCCTCGGGGCTCGGCGCCGTCCACGCCGGCACCCCCGCCGCCGAGATCCGCGCAGCACTCGAGAAGGTAGCGTCCGAGAGCGACCCGCTGCGCCTGACGTTCGGCACCCCCCACCGCTTCATGCAGAGCAACATCGTCAGCCTCCCCCTCGACCCTAACGGTCCGCTCCGCGAGCTCCACGACCGGCTCGGAAGAAGCGGTCTGAAATTCGAGCAGGCCAAGTTCACCTTCACCCCGCACTGCACGCTGAGCTTCTACCCCGAGTTGACGAAGGAGCGAGCAAAGGAGCTGCTGGCGATCCGGGTCGACGAAGAGATCGTCATCGACCGGCTGGAGGCGTGGCGGACTAGAGAGCCCTCAGCGCCGGTGCTCGTGGCGAGCGTTAGGCTGGGGGCGGGGGGTGACGACGACGGGTGAAAGGCGGCTCGCTGGTTGGCGCGTGCGCGTTTGGCTGGACGTCGTACCGTTTTTTGGAGAGACTGCAGGGAGTCGACTGCGAGGACTGCCGGGAGACGGCCAACCTCATGGCCACTACTCGCGGACGAAAGAATGGGGCACGCCGGACGAGACGATCGCTCCCGGCGTGCCCCAAAGCTGTACGGTCCTTGGGGTAGTGAGTGGGGAACTGGCCGTCTCGCCGCATTCTCGCAGTGCCTTCTCCCTGCAGTCTCCCCCAAAAAACGGTACGACCCCCCCCCGATGACAGCCCCCATCAGCCGAGCCGCCGTCTCCCGCGGTTGCGGTCCTGCCGCGTTCCAGGAATGACCGCCTTCAATCGATGATGGTCTTCCGCTCCCGCGCCGCGATCGTGACACGTGTACGAGCATCAGGACCTTTCCAGCGCCGCGATCGCTGCAGCGATTCGTGTTCATCAACGGTTCGGTCCGGGGCTCCTCGAGTCTGCTTATGATGAGTGCCTTGCCCTGCAGCTGACTCGCTGGAATCTCTGCGTGCAGCGGCAGGTCGCGGTGCCAATCGAATTCGAGGATCACCGCATCGAGGCCGCGTACAGGATCGACCTGCTCGTCGAGGGAGTGCTCATTCTCGAGGTGAAGGCCGTCGAGCGTCTTCTCACCGTCCACATGGCACAGCTTCGAACGTACCTTCGATTGAGCGGGCACAGGAACGGATTGCTTCTCAACTTCTGCGTCCCGACGATGAAGGAAGGAATCAGGCGAATCAGCATCTAGCGCTGGCTGCTTAGATTTGCCGGATGGCTGAAGATATCCTGGGCGAATTCGAGCTCGACGCAGCGCGCGCAGCGGGCGAACAGTTTCTCGACCTGACCGCACGATACCTCGAGCAGACGCGCGCCGAAGTGGTGCCGGTGTCCACGCCTAACGATGCGGCGACGCTGGCGCTGCGGTTCAACGAGTCGTTGCCGCGGCGGGGGCGGCCGCTTGAGGAGGTCGTGGCGCGGCTCGAGCGCGATGTCGTCGCCGACGCGAATCACCTCATGCACCCCATGTACATGGGGCATCAGGTCTCGGCGCCGGTGCCGGCGGCGATCTGGACGGAGATGGTCACCGCCGCGCTCAACAACTCAACGGCGGTGTGGGAGATGTCGCCGACGGCGACGGTGATCGAGCATCGCGTCGTGCGCTGGCTGTGCGAGCTGGCGGGGTTCGGGAGCGCGAGTGGCGGGACGCTCACCACCGGCGGCACCGAGGCGACGTTCACGGCGCTGCTCGCCGCGCGATCGGTCGCGCTGCCTGACGTGTGGACGAATGGGATGCCTGCCGATCCGCCGGTGGTCGTCTATGGGGAGCAGGCACACTACGCGGTCGCGCGCGCGGTCGGCGAGATGGGGCTCGGGATGCGCAACGCGATCGTCGTCCCGACGCGCGATTACAGGATGGACGTCGATGCATTGCGCTCGACGCTCGACCGGCTGCAGGCGGAGAAGCGCCAGGTGATGGCTGTCGTCGCGACCGCCGGCTCGACGCCGACGGGAAGCTTCGACGACATCGACGCGATCGGGCGTCTCTGCGAGGCGCGCGGGCTCTGGCTGCACGTCGACGCCGCGCATGGCGGCTCGGCGCTGTTCTCGGCGAAGCACGCGCCGAGGATGAAGGGGATCGAGCGCGCGAGCTCGATCGCCTGGGACCCGCACAAGATGATGCTCATGCCGCTCTCGGCGGGCGTCGTGCTGGTGAAGGACGAGCGCGTCCTCAACGGTGCGTTCTCGCAGGCGGCACCCTATCTCTTCCACGACGCGAAGTCGCGCAGCGAACGGGACTGGGACCAGGGGAAGCGCAGCTTTCTCTGCTCGCGCCGCGCCGACTCGATCAAGCTCTGGGTCGCGCTGCAACGTTATGGCGCCGACGGCTTCGGCGCGCTCTATGATCGGCTCTGCGACAGCGCGCTCGTGCTGCAGGAGATGCTGGTGCAGCACCCCGACTTCACGCCGCTGCATGTGCCGGAGTCCAACATCCTCTGCTTCCGCTGGACCGGCGGCCCACCGTTAGGCGAGGACGAGCGCGACGCCGCCAACCTCGCGATCCGCGAGCGCTACAACCGCGGCGGCGACGGCTGGATCACGACGACCGTCCTCGATGGACGACGGGTATTGCGGGTGACGGTGATGAATCCGCGGACGACGCCGACGCACGTCGCGCGGCTGGTCGCCGGACTCGCCGCCTTGGGCAGTTCCGCCGTCGGCGATAAGCTGTAAGCGAAAAGCAGTCAGCGAACTGCGCAACCGCACTGCGAAGCCGCACTGCGTGGCGTCGTTCGCTGACTGCTTGCCGCTTATCGCTTACAGCCCGGCAGAAGGTGGAGCCTAACGTCGGATGCCGCTACAGGACGCGCCGAATAGCGGCATCGATGTCCTGATCCGCTCCCACGCCGGTATAGACGACCCGTCCGTCCTTGTTCAGGATGACGATGTAGCTCGTCGCCGGGACGTCGAACTTGTCGGCGGCGTCACCGGTGACATCGTAGACGATCTTCGCCGGGAGCGCGTGCTTCGTCGCGTAGGCGTTCACCAGCGCGGCGCTCTGGTTGACGCCGACGGCGACGCCGACCAACTGGATCTTCCCGGCGTACTTCTTCGCCGCGGCCGACATCTGCGGCTCGAGCGCCTTGCAGTTCTCACACCAGGTCGCCCAGAACTCGAGCAGCACCGGCTTGTCCCGCCCGTAGCTCGACGACAGCCAGACCGTCTTCCCGGCCGGAGTCTGCACCCGCGCTTCCGGCGCGGTCTTGCCTAACGCGATGCCGGTCTGCGCCTGGAGCGATGAGGCCATGGCTCCGATGAACGCTACCGTTGTTGCGCTTTTCAGGATTGTACGAATCATTGGACTCCATGTCATTGCGGTAAGCTGTAAGCCGCAAGCAGTCAGCGAACGGCGTAAATGGCGGTGCGGCGTCGCCGTTCGCTGACTGCTTTGAGCTTATCGCTTACAGCTCGGTTTCACAGCCAGAGTTTCCCCGCCTCGATCAAGTACCACTCTCCAACCGCGATCATCGCGATCGCGAAGAACCGCTTCACCCAGAGCATCCATCCGCCGGCGCGCGGGAGCCTCGCCAGCGTGCCGGACGACAGCCCGACCACCACCAGCAGAGTGCACATTCCGAGCGAGAAGGCGAACAGGTAGAAAAATCCGAGCACCGCGCTGTGCGTCTTCGTCACCCAGGTCAGCACCGCCGCCATCACCGGGGCCGAGCATGGCGCGGCGACCAGTCCGCTCACCGCACCCATCACCAGCGCGCCCGAGTAGCGTCCGGCGGCACCCGCACCGGCAGCTCGCGCGGTGATCGCCGCTGGCAACCGCACCGGGATCACGTCGAGCATCGCCAGGGCGGCGATGATCAGCACGTTCGCCATGGTGAACAGCGCCCACGGGTTCGAGCTCACCGACCCGAAGATCGTACCCGACAGCCCGGCAAAAAGTCCCAGCAGCGAGTACACGAGCGCGAGGCCGAGCACGTACGTCAGCGTCAGTCCCACGACCCTCGTCCTCGGCTGCTGTTCGGTCCCGGCCAAGCCGACGCTCTGCCCGCCGACGATCGCCGCGGTGATCGGGATCATCGGGTAAACGCACGGCGTCAGGCTGGTGAGGACCCCGCCGGCGAAGAGCAGCGGAATCGCCAGTACCGGCGAGTCCGACAGATGGCTCGTGAGTGACGCCGAATCGACGAGAAGCAGTGGAAGTCTCGGAAAAAGTGAGGTGGATCATCCCGGCGCCGCTAACATCGCACCCTGCTCGGGCGTCTACCAGAGTGGGGGCGGACAGGGGTCAGGGGTCAGGGGTCGGGGGTCAGGGCCTGGCGCGTTAGGCTTCGATGTGCAGGCAGTTGCTGACCCCCGACCCCTGACCCCTTCTGTCAGTACATCCCGCCGTCGCTCAACCCTGATGGCTAATGGCTAACGGCTGGCAGTTGACGGCTAACGGCTAACAGCTAGCGGTATCCGACTGAACAATCGAGGAACCATGCGTAACCCACGAACGTTCCACGCCGCGCTGATCACTTTCGCGACGATCGTCTCGGCCGGTTGCGCCAAGGCGCAGCACGGCAGCCAGTCGTCGACCGACTCGAGCAGCGCGATGGGCTCGATGCCCGGGATGCCCGGGCTGCCGGCGATGCAGGGCGCCGCGGACGCGACGATGTCGGAAGAGATGTCGGAGATGGCGATGAATCCCCACATGCGGATGACCGCGTCGCGCCCGGCGACCGCCGCCGACAGCGCGCGCGCCCGTGCGCTCGCCGACACTCTCCGCCGCGCGCTGGCGAAGTACAAGGACGTGAGCGTCGCCGAAGCCGACGGCTACAAGCAGTTCGCGCCGCAGGTGAAGAACCAGCACGTGTACCACTTCACCCGCAATCGCGCCGCGATCAAGGCCGCCTTCACCTTCGACGCGAGCGACCCGACGTCACTTCTCTACACGCGAGCGCCTGACGGTACCTTCACGCTCGTCGGCGCGATGTACACTGCGCCGCGCCGGGCGACCGAGGACGACCTGAATGCGCGCGTCCCGCTGTCGATCGCGCACTGGCACGAGCACGTCAACATCTGCATCCCGAAGCGCGGCGACACCGCGCGGTGGCAGGAGAAGCGCGACGGGAAGATGCTCTTCGGCCCGGCCGGATCGATCGCGACCAAAGCCGAGTGCGATGAGAACGACGGCCGCTGGTTCGACCACCTGTTCGGCTGGATGGTGCACGCGAACGTCTTCGCCGGCGACGATTTGGCGGCAGTATGGAGCGATCACCACTGAGGAACCCGATCTCCGAAGCACCGTGGGCAACGGGACGGCGTTCACCTTTCGCTGCCGAGAGCCTGAATCAGTTAGCGGGTGAGGCGATAGGCGATGAATGGGATGCGATGGACTGCGGCTATTGCTGATCCGTTCCTTCGGGCCGCTGGCTTCCTGGTGAGTCGGCCCTGCTCCTCAGCATCCCTGCTTCGTGACAGTCTACGTTGGAGACACCGAGACACCGAGTGCACCGAGACAGCTGTAAGGGCTGATGTGGTTGCACCAGGGCCGAACAGCTTGGGGGCAAGCGGGCGAGATGCTCTCGCCCCGCTTGCCCCCAAGCTCTTGAAGTCCTGGAGCAGCCAGATGTGAATGCCGAGTCGTCCTGGTGACCTCGGTGTCTCGGTGTCTCCCCCATAGACTGTCACGAAGCAGGGATGCTGAGGACTACGGCCGACTTGCCAGGAAGCCAGCGGCTCAGAGGCACGGATCAATAATAGCCGCAGTGAGTCACCGCACCACCCGCGCTGGA
>JBJMNK010000033.1:0-4191 GCA_045804265.1 Gemmatimonadaceae bacterium
CCAAAATAACTACACCACCCAATTACCAAATAACACGAAAAAGGACAGCGCACGTGTCGTGGATTCCTTCCTCGACGCGATAAAAGAGGCTCTCCAGGAGCAGAAGAACATCGAGGTCCGCGGCTTCGGGACTTTCAAGATCCGGCAGCGGAAGACGCGCATGGCGCGCAATCCGCGAACTGGTTCTCCTGTAGAGGTTTCGGCTCGGCCGGTACCGGTCTTCAAGCCATCGAAGGAGCTGCGATCGATGGTCGCTGGGATGGAAGTCGAGGACGATGAGGAAGAAGAGTATTCCGAGGCTTGACGTGAGCTCGTACAACAAACGCCCCGGCGCGCCCGCGCTCCGGGGCGTCGTCGTCTCCGGCACAGTGAACGGTTCGCGGAGTACGACGCGATGACCGTTCGCGTGCTTCTGTTCGCCTCGTGGGCCGACGCGCTCGGCAGCCGCGCCGTCGATCTCGAGGTCGCCGACGATGCGAGCGCCGGCGACGTGCTGTCGGCGCTCGCGGCGAGAAGCGCTGGCACCGAGTTGCCTCGCCCGGCGCTCGCGGTGAACCGGTGTATCGTGCCGCTTCACGCGCGGATCGCGCCCGGCGACGAGCTCGCGGTCATCCCTCCCGTCGCCGGGGGCTGATGCGAAGCGCCATCGTGACGCGGCCGATCGACATCGCGGCGCTGCTCGCCGAAGTCGCGGCACACTCGAACGGTGCGACCGTGCTTTTCACCGGGAGCGTTCGCGACGTGAGTGCCGGGCGCATGGTGAGCGGGATTGATTATGATGCGTACGTCACCATGGCCCACGAAGAGTTGGCCCGCATCGTCGCCGAAGCGTGCGAGCGCTTCGGCACATCGCACGTCGCGGCAGAGCATCGGATCGGATCGCTCACCCTCGGCGAAGTGAGCGTGGCCATCGCCGCCGGGCATCCACACCGCGCCGCCGCGTTCGAAGCGGCGCGCTATGTGATCGAGGAGATCAAGCTGCGACTTCCGGTCTGGAAGCAGGAGCTGTTCACCGACGGGACTCGCGCATGGGTCGACGCGCGTGTCACCGCGCACGCGCCCGTGCCATGAGTGGTCCGGGCACAGACACGCGGCCGCCCGCCGAACGCGATCAGTTCGGTCGCGCCATCGAGTACCTGCGCATCTCGGTCACCGATCGCTGCAACTTCCGCTGCATGTACTGCATGCCCGCGGCGGGGCTGCCGTGGCTTCCGCGCGCCGACATCCTCAGCTACGAGGAGATCGCGGCGATTGTCGGGCAGCTCGCGCCGCTCGGATTGCGTCGTGTACGACTGACGGGCGGCGAGCCGACGATCCGTCCGCAGCTGGAGCGCTTGATCGCGATGTTGCGCGCGATCGACGGAGTCGACGACATCGCACTCTCCACTAACGGCGTCACACTCGAGGAATGCGCGCCCCGTTTCCGCGACGCCGGACTCGATCGAGTGAACATGTCGGCCGACAGCCTGCGGCCGGAGCGGATCGCGAAGATCGCGCGACGCAACCTCGGGCTCGATCCGGTGCGTGCGGGGCGTGCGGCGACTGCCGCTGGTCTCGCCCCGCTCAAGCTGAACGTCGTCGTGATGCGCGGGATCAACGACGACGAGATCGCCGACTTCGCGCGCCTCACGCTCGAGCACCCGTGGCACGTCCGCTTCATCGAGCTGATGCCCGTCGGGGAGATGCGCGATCTCACCTGGGATCATGTCGTTCCCAGCGACGAGGTACTGTCGCGCGTCGCCGACGTCGCGCCGCTCGAAGCGGTAGCGGGGCCAAAGGGCAACGGGCCCGCGGTTTATCATGCGTTCACCGGCGGGGCCGGTACGATCGGGGTGATCACCCCGATGTCACACACGTATTGCTCGACCTGCAATCGCGTGCGACTCACCGCGGACGGCCGACTCCGCACGTGTCTCTTCGGCGATCACGAGGTCGGACTTCGCGATGCGCTGCGCAGCGGTGAGCCGCTCGCCCCGCTCTTTCGCGCCGCGCTCGCGGGCAAGCCTCGCGAACACGCGCTCCTGCAGATGCAGGTCGGCGGTCTGCGCGCACTGTCGCAGGTCGGCGGTTGACGCTCAGCGGACTGTGACTTCGGCTGGGCACCGCTTAGCTTTCGTCCGTTCGCCCCGCCGTTCATCGCGCGCAGTGTCGTCAGGCGCCTACGTCCTTCAACAGCCGCTCACCGCACATGCTCAATAAGATCACCGTCGTCGGAGCCGGGAATGTCGGCGCCACCACGGCTCAGCGTCTCGCCGAGAAGTCTCTCGCTCGCACCGTCGTCATGGTGGACGTCGTCGAGGGGATTCCGCAGGGGAAGGGGCTCGATCAATGGGAGTCGGCGCCGGTCGAGGGATTCGACACGCGCATCATCGGGTCGAACGGTTATGACGAGTCGGCCGATTCGGACATCGTCGTCATCACCGCCGGCATCGCGCGCAAGCCGGGGATGTCGCGCGACGACCTGCTCAACACGAATGCCGGCATCGTCAAGGCGGTGTGCGAGCAGGTGAAGCGCACGTCGCCGAAGTCGATCATCGTGATGGTCTCGAACCCGCTCGACGTGATGTGCTACGTCGCGAAGCAGGTCACCGGCTTCCCGCGCGAGCGCATCCTCGGGATGGCCGGCGTGCTCGACACGGCACGCTATCGCTCCTTCCTCGCCGAAGCGCTCGACGTCAGCGTCGAGGACATCAGCGCGATGGTGCTTGGCGGTCACGGCGACACGATGGTCCCGCTGATCAGCTACACGACGGTGAGCGGCATTCCCGTCTCGCAGCTGCTCGACCGCAAGACGCTCGACGGGATCGTCGACCGGGCGCGCAATGGCGGCGCCGAGATCGTGAAGTTCCTCAAGACCGGCTCGGCGTACTACGCTCCGTCGTCGGCGGCCGTGCAGATGTGCGAGGCGATCGCGCTCGACAAGAAGCGCGTCCTCCCCTGCGCGGCCTGGCTCGAGGGCGAGTACGGGATGAAGGGGCTGTTCCTTGGCGTCCCCTGCAAGCTGGGACGGAAGGGACTGGAGAAGATCCTCGAGATCGAGCTGACCAGCGCCGAACGGGTGGCGTTAGGCAAGAGCGCGGACGCCGTGCGGGAGCCGATGGCGGCAGTCAAGCTGTAAGACGACGATGCGCGCATTCTTCCGGTCGAGCATCGGCCTGAAAGCGATCATGGCCGTGACCGGCCTGATCATGGTCGGCTACCTGCTCACGCACGTCGCGGCGAACCTGCTCGTCTTTCGCGGGCCTGAGCTGATCAACAAATACAGCGCCGTGCTGCATTCGCAGCCGGCGTTTCTCTGGTCGGCGCGGGCGGTGCTCATCGTGTCGCTGATTGCACACGTCTGGTCGGCTGTCGTGCTCACGCAGCGCGATCGGGCCGCGCGTCCGGTGGCGTACGGGATGCGGACGCCGCAGGCATCGACGTTCGCGTCGCGGACGATCCGGTGGGGTGGGCTGGTCATCCTCTTCTTCCTCGTCTGGCACATCCTGCAGTTCACGACGGGAACGGTGCAGCCGGCGCCGTTCGTCGAGGGAGATCCGCACGGCAACGTCGTGCGCGCGTTCCAGGTCCCGTGGGTGGTCGCGCTCTACGTCGTCGCGATGGCCGCGGTGGGGCTGCACCTCTTTCACGGCACGTGGAGCGCCTTCCGCTCGCTCGGTCTGGTCAAGCCGTCGGAGCATGCGCTGCGGCACCGGACCTCGCTCATCGTCGCCGGGCTCGTCTGGCTCGGCTTCACGATCATTCCGCTGGCGATCTTCGCCGGCATCGGCCGTTAGGCGCCCCAGGCAATGGAACTGAACGCACGAATCCCCGGCGGGCCGATCCAGGAGAAATGGGACCGGCATCGCTTCGAGATGAAGCTGGTGAACCCCGCCAACCGACGCCGCCACAAGGTGATCATCGTCGGTTCGGGGCTGGCCGGCGCGTCGGCTGCCGCGACGTTAGGCGAGCAGGGCTACGACGTCCACAACTTCTGCTACCACGATTCGCCACGGCGCGCCCACAGCATCGCGGCGCAGGGCGGCATCAACGCGGCGAAGAACTACCAGAACGACGGCGACAGCGTCTACCGGCTGTTCTACGACACGGTGAAGGGCGGTGACTACCGCTCGCGCGAGGCCAACGTGTATCGCCTCGCCGAGCTGAGCGTGAACATCATCGACCAGTGCGTGGCGCAGGGCGTTCCGTTCG
>JBJMNK010000034.1:0-69394 GCA_045804265.1 Gemmatimonadaceae bacterium
CACCCCCTCGGCGTCGGCACCGATGTTGGCGCCGACGGTCATCTGCATCGCGGCCGCGCCCGCGGCAGAGCAGATCGTGCGGAGGAGGCGCGACGCGCCTAACGCGTGGAAGAAGCGGCGGTCCATCGACTCGCCCTGGATCATCCCCATCGTCCCGGCATACGAGTAGGGGAGGATCGCCTGCGGCCCATCGGGCGAGTCGGCGATCGCGCGCAGGCGCTCGGCGATGCCGGCGAGTGCGACGTCCCAGCTGACCGGCTCGAACTTTCCCTCACCCTTGCGCCCGACGCGGCGGAGCGGCGTGGTGAGCCGCTCGCGATGGTACGTGCGCTCGAGGTAGCGATTCACCTTCGCGCAGAGGAAACCGCGAGTGAACGGATGCTCGCTGTCGCCGTGCATCCGCACCGCGCGCCCGTTCTCGACGGTGATTTCCCAGGCGCAGGTGTCGGGACAATCGTGCGGGCACGCGCCGCGAACGACGCCATCACGTGGCGGCGCGAGCGAGCCGGCGTCGAGGAGCGGGAGTCGAGTCGCCATGCTGGTATCCTCACTGCGAGCGATTGCGGGCCGCGAACACCGGGCGCGACGCCGCCGGACAGCAGGAGGATAACGCCTGCTAACAGGTTGCGCTACAAGGTCTTACCCGGGGCCGTTTCCGCCGGTGGGGCGGTGAGGATCGGGCATCGACGGACTGCCAGGGGGCGGTACGCGCCGCCGGGCAGATCCTTCGGAACAAGCTGTTGCGGCAGCAGGAGTTGAGCGTCAGATCGACCTTGACAGAAAAACCGGATGCCGTACCTTTCGTGCCGACATGGAACTTCCGAGCACCATATGTGTGCACGGACCACGCGTTGAGAAATCTCACGCCTAAAAGGAGACAGTAATGAAGCGCCTGGCCCTCGTTGCCGCAGTGCTCGTGATCGCAGCCTGCACGACCAAGAAGGACACGACTACGACCGACACGACCACGCTCGCCCCCGCGCCGGCGGCGACGGACACGTCGATGAAGATGGACTCGTCGATGAAGATGGACACGTCGAAGAAGGATTCGGCGATGAAGTCGACGACGACCACCACGACGACCACGAAGAAGAAGCCGTAATCGTCGCCGGTCGTGTACGACGCGGGGCGCGACATCTTGTCGCGCCCCGCGTTTTTCGTTCGTATCCCCGGTAGGCAGTGTATAACGGCGGCCAGAGCCGACGTGCCGGCGCCGGTGCGATCAGCCCGGCGCCGGAGGTTCCGGCCTGCCTAACGCGTGGGTGAGCACACCCACGCGCGCCGCGAGCTCGGGCTCGGCGAGCACCGGCACCGCGCCGGCGACGTCGATCGCTTCGTCGAGCGCCACCCACGAGACGCAGCCCAGGTAGCGGCTGGTCTCAGGGACGTCGTGCACCGACGGCAGGCGCGAGACCTTCACGGCGATGACGCGCAGCTCCGGTTTGCCGCGGTACTCGAAGCGCGACACGACTGCGGGCCACGCCATGCCGTGAAACGGCTCGATCGCGCGCAGCCGCTCCAGCTCGCGGACGTGCCACATCGCGGCGACGTCGGCGACCAGGCCGATGCGAACGACTCCGTCGGGCGGGCGGTGCACACTCGCGGCGGCGATGCGCGAGGCGAAGCGGGGCTGAAGCTCGGCAGACTTCTCGTGAAACCAGGTCGGGTAGAGGAGAAACCGTTCGTGCCTGACGGCGAAGCCGGCTCGCTGCTCGCGGATCCCACCCTTGCGCACCATCGCGATGATCTCGCCGTCGGCGAGCGCGTCGCAGAGGACCGCCCACTCCTTGAGCGCGGTCCGCTCGCCGCTCATCGCCGCCGCTCGCGCGCCCACCAGCGGAATGCATCGGGGATCGCGTCCACCGGCGCAACGACCGGCGACCAGCCGAGCTCGCGCTCGGCCCGCGCGCTGGAGAAGGGGTTGTCGCGCGAGACGAAATTGAGCGATGCGTGCTGCAGCACCTCGGAGCCGGGGAGATGGAACGCCTTCCACATGCGCTGCGCCGCTGCGAGCCCGAAGCCGACGATGCCTAACGGTACGGGGATCCGCAGCACCACGGTGCCGAGGCCGGTCGCGGCCAGCTCGACGAAGTCGCGGAGCGTGGTGTCGCCCTCGTTGGCGATGTTGTAGGCGCGGCCGCCGGCGATGTCGCTCGTTGCCGCACGGATCGCGGCATCGGCGACGCTGGCGGCGTTGATGATCGCGAGCGTGTTCTTCCCGCCGCCGGGCAGGGGGAAGGCGTGGAAGCGCGAGAGCAACGTCGCCATCCGCGGGATGAACTGGCGGTCGCGCTTCCCGTAGATGACGTCGGGGCGTACCGCGGTCGCCCATATCTCGCCACGCTCGTGCGCGGCCATCACCAGCTGCTCCGACTCCCGCTTCGAGCGCGCGTAGAATGCGTGCTCGGGGATGGGTGGCATCGGCAGGTCCTCGGTCGTCGGCTGACCGTCGGCTCGATAGCGGCCCTGCGGACCGTAGACGGCGACGCTGCTGACGTGCAGTAGTCGCGCGCCCGATGTGCGGGCGGCGTCGATCGCGGCCGCGGTGCCGCCGATGTTGGTCGCGCGGTACGATTCCCAGTCGCCGGCGGCGGGGGTGATCGCGGCGGCGGCGTGGAAGACGACGTCGCAACCAGCGGCGGCGGCGGTGAACGACTCGCCGTCGAGCACGTCGCCGCGAGCCAGGTCGGACGCGCCAAGCTCGCGCAGCCACGCCGCGCGCCGCGGGTCACGGACGAGTGCGCGCACCGTCCATCCGGCGTCAGCCAGCTGCGCGGTGAGGTGCGAGCCGACGAGCCCAGTCGCACCGGTGACGAGCGCGTGCCTGCTCACGATGCGATCCGGCGCTGGCGCATCAGCGGCCGACGCGCGGCGCGATCAGAGCGGGAAGGGAAGGCGTACGAGCCGGCCCTCGCGCGTCGTGCCCTCCCACGTCGCGATGAGCATCGTCCCCGGCTCGACCTCGCGACGGACCATCGCGAGCGCGATCGCCCCGAGCCGCGGCGAGGTCGCACCGCTGCGGACGTCGCCGACGCTCTTCCCGGCCGTGTCGCCTAACGTCGCGCCGCGGGGTGGCGGGTCATCACCCTCGAACATCAGGCCACGCAGGTGCCGGTTGACGTGGCCGCGGAAATGGACGCGAGCAACGGTCTCCTGCCCGGTATAGCAGCCCTTGGTGTAGGAGATGGCGTCGAGGTCATCGAGGTTCGCCTCCTGCGGGATCGTCGTCTCGTCGATGTCGATCCCCCACTCCGGGCGTCCGGCCTCGACGCGGGCGATGTCCCAGGCGACGAGGCCCCCCGGGCGGGCGCCGGCGTCGATCAGCCGCGCGCGCAGGGTGTCGTGCAGGGCGGCAGGGACGAAGCAGTCGTAGGCATCACTGCCGAGCTCCGGGGTGCGGGCGATGTCGAGCGTCGCGCCCTCGAACTCGGCGGTGATGTGCCCGAACGGGGGCAACGTGCCTAACGTTGCGCTGTGGGCGCCGAGCACCTCGGCGAGGACGAGCCGGGCGTTGGCGCCGGCGATCGCGAGGTCGTGCACCGACTCCGACTCATCGTGGTACGGCGAGCTGCGCGGGTTGACGTACTTGCGGACCATCGCCATGAAGCCGGGGAAGGCCCGCACCGGCGCGTCGATCAGGATCGAGTCCGCCCCGGTGAACACGCGGACGTCGGCGATGATCTTTCCCTTCGGGGTGAGCGCTGCCGCGTAGGCGCCTTGGCCCGGCTCGAGGGCGGTGATGTCGTTGGTGACGAGGCCGGTGACGACGTCGCGCACCTTCGCGCCCGAGAGGCGGACGCGCCCACGATGCGAACGATCGACGAGCAGCGCACCGGTGCGAAGCGCGGCGTACTCGGCGCCGACGTCGCCGTAGTGCAGGACCACGCGATGGCCGTCGATCTCGCCGAGCTCCCCGACCGCCTCGCGGTTCGGGCTGAACGATCGCATCATGAGCATACCCTGGTCACTGTTCGCCGTGACCGCCGACCGCGTCGAGTGAGTCGAGGGTGGCACCACGCAGGGTGGGAAGATAACCGTCGGCATCGAGCGCGCGGAACGGCGGCACGTTGCCCACCGCCAGACAGCGTAACCCCGCGGCGCGCGCGGCGCGAATGCCGGCACGACCGTCCTCGAGCGCGATCGCGTCGAGCGAGGTCATCGCGCGGCGCCGCGACATCCTCCTGATCGCGGCGTGATATGATTCCGGGCTCGGCTTCGGTGAGTCGGTGACGTCGTCGGCGGTGACGATGCACTCGAAGAGAAAGCTCGCATCGGCGCAGTCGAGGATCGGCTCGATCTCGCGGCGAGTCGCGCGAGTGACGAGACCGAGGCGGGCGACACCGTGGAGGGCGCCGAGCGCGTCGCGGGCGCCGTCGGTGAGCACGACCCCCGAGCCGATCGCGGCGGCGAAGTGGCGCTCGGCGCGGAGGGCAACGAGCTCGATCGCGATCTCGTCGACGCGAGTGTCGGCGGCAGTGGCGAGTGCGCGCGCGGCACTCCGGACGGGGAGACCGTGGGCGATGTCGTCGTAGGCGCCGACGTCGGTGATGATCCCTTCCTCGGCGAGCGCGCGGACGAGCGCGTTGCGGCGCGCGTCGTGGGTCTCGACGAGGACGCCCTCGAGCTCGAGCAGCACCGCGCGCGGGGTGGTCACCGGGGGGGCGCGGCGGGAGCGTTAGGCGGCGATGCCCCGTACGATGCGTCGAGCAGGTCCACCGGGTGAATGGTGGTGGCGCGACTCCCGGCGCGGCGCAGCCCGGCGCCGATCTGCATCAGGCAACCGGGGTTGCCGGTCGCGACCCAGCGCGCGCCGGTGCGGGCGATGTTGGCCAGCTTCGGCTCGAGCACGGCACCCGAGACTTCGGGCTCGACGAGGTTGTAGATCCCGGCCGCGCCGCAGCACTGGTCGCTGTCGGTGAGCGGGACGAGCGTCAGTCCGGGGATCGCCGCGAGCACGGCGAGTGGCGCGGCGGTGATGCGCTGTGCGTGCTGCAGGTGGCACGGTGCATCGTAGGTGACGGTCGCGGCGAGCTCGCCACCGGGCGCGGGGCCGGCGAGCGCGAGCAGCTCGCTGATGTCGCGCACGCGCGCGGAGATGTTCGCCGCACGCTCGGCGTACGCGGGGTCGGCGGCGAGGAGCACCGCGTACTCCTTCATCATCGCGCCGCAGCCCGCCGCATTCACGGCGATCGTGTCGGCGCCGCTCGCCTCGAAGGCGCGAATATTCGCGCGCGCGAGGTCGCGCGCGGCGTCGAGATCGCCGGCGTGGGCGTGCAGCGCGCCGCAGCACTGCTGGCCGGGCGCGCTCGCGACCGTCCAGCCGTTCACGGCGAGGACGCGCTCGGTCGCGCGATTGGTGTCGGCGAACAATCCTTCCATCACGCAGCCGAGCAGCACGGCCGCGGTGCCACGCGCGCCATCCCCGGCGGGCTCATAACGCGCACGCGGCAGCGACTGGCGGGTGGACTCGACCATCGCCATCGCGAAGCCTAACGGTCCGGGAAGCCGAGCGAGCAGCTTCGAGAGCCCGGTGGCGCGGAGCAGGCGGGCGCCGAGCAGCAGCGGCCGGAGCATCCATTCATGGCTGAAGGCGACCAGCACCGTGCGCGCGACGAGCGGGTGCCTCCCGGCGATGGTCGCCCGCGTCGCCTCGAGGAGGTGACCGTAAGGCACGCCCGACGGGCATGCGGTCTCGCAGCCACGGCAGCCGAGGCAGCGGTCGATGTGCGTGCGGACGGTGGGATCGTCAGGCGCCAGCGTACCCTCGACCAGCCCGCGCATGAGGAGGATCCGGCCGCGCGGGCTGTCGTTCTCGTCGGCGAGCGCGAGGTAGGTCGGGCAGGCCTGCAGGCAGAAGCCGCAATGGACGCAGGCGTCGATGCCGGCCTTGGCGAAATCGAGCGCGGTCCCGGGGACCGCGCACGCCGCAGTGGAGACGTGGTGGGGCGCGAGCGGTCCGGTCGTCGCCGGCCCCGGGATCTTTTCCGTGCGCGTGCCGCTCATGCCATCGCCTCGCCGAGGATCCCTCGGTTGAGGATGCGATGCGGGTCGAAGGCGTCCCGCGTGCGGCGGGCGAGCTTCGTTTCCACCGCCGATGGCGCGAGGGCGGGCCACTCCGCGGCCGGGAGCCGTTCCCAGATCCAGGTCAGCGGTGCGGAGGGATGCCGGCGCGCCCGGCCGACCGCCTGGCGGAGACTGCCTAACGCGCCGTGCGGCACGATGCAGCGGATCACGCCGCGGGACGGCGTCGAGTGGATGAGCGTCCCCGAAGGCATCGCCCCCTGAGGCAGCGCGTCGCCGAGCAGCGACGGCATCGCCGATGGGAGCGTCGACACGCGCGCGACCGCGGCATCGGCCGGCTCGATGGACCGCAGGCGCTGCCAGAGCGCGCCGTCAACGACGGTCGTGTCGCCTAACGTGGCGAGGGTGGCCGCCTGCGCGGCGACCAGCGGGTCGTTGCCGGCGATGCGGGCGATGAGCCACGACCCCGTATCGAGGCCAAGGCCAGCGGCGACGGCGCCATTGACGACCTCGAGCACCCAGGCGGCGAGGGGCAGGGTGCGGACCCGGTCGAGCGTCGCCGTGGCGGCGCGCGCCTCATCGGGAAGCGCGACGGCGATGGTGAGGTCGCGCTCCGGAATCGCCCGCAGCCGGACCGTGGCCTCGGTGATCGCGCCTAACGTTCCCCACGAGCCGATGGCGAGCCGGGTGAGGTCGAAGCCGGCGACGTTCTTGACGACGCGCCCGCCGCCGCGGGCGACCAGTCCCTGCCCCGTGACCAGCTCGACGCCGAGGACGTTGTCGCGCGGCGTCCCGAAGGCGTGGGCGAGCGGGCCTGCCGAGGCGGTGGCCAGCGTCGCGCCTAACGTTCCTGACGCGGTGCCAAACGGGTCGAGGGCGAGGAACTGGCCGTTGGCGCGGGCCGCCTCGCCCAACGAGGCGAGCGACGCACCGGCGCGGGCGGTCATCGTCAGGTCACCCGGGTTGTACTCGACGATCGCGTCATCGCGGACGGCGAGCGTGCCGGTGGTGGCCGCCGGCCGGCCGGCGTCGAGCCAGCTGGCGGCGGCGACGATGCGAACCGGCGTGCGAGCATGGCGCGCGCTCATGATCTCGTCGCGGATGCGCGCCGTCTCTTCGCGGAGCGGCGGCGTGCTGCGCGGCGAAGCGCCCGAGCCGACGGCCACCGCGCCGTCCGCGGCCGCGCCCGCGGTCGTGCCTAACGGGGCGTCGCTCGTCTCGCGGCCGACGTCATCGTGGGTGTAGCGTGCGCCGGACTCGTGGGCCGGGCTCGCGCTCCAATCTGCGCTCGTCGCTCGCGGTCCCCACTCACGGCAGGAACGGACCGGCACGACCTTCATCGGGTTCGCCCGGCGCTCGGGATCGAAGACGTCGCGGAGCTGGCACATCGTCGCCAGCGAATCGTCGGAGAAGACGAGCGGCATGTAGTCGATCTTGTCGAGACCGACACCGTGCTCGCCGGTGATCGTGCCGCCGGCGTCGATGCAGGCACGCATGATCTCCCCCATCGCCCGCTCGACTCGCGCCGCCTCGTCGGCGTTCGACGCGTCGTAGGGGATGTTGGGGTGCAGGTTGCCGTCGCCGGCGTGGAAGACGTTGCAGACGGTGACGCCATGGCGCGCGCCGATCTCGCGAATCGCACGCAGCGTGGCTGGAAGCTGCGTCCGGGGAACGACCGCATCCTGCACCACGAGGTGCGGGGCGACACGCCCCATCGCGCCGAACGCTTTCTTCCGCCCCTGCCAGAGACGTGCACGCTCGGCGGCATCGGCGGCGATGCGCACCCCACGCGCGTGCGCGTGGCGGCAGATCGACGCGACGCGATCGACGTCGGCGTCGAGGCCGGCGGCGAGTCCATCGAGCTCGATGAGCAGCACCGCTGCCGCGTCGGCCGGATAACCGGCGGCGTAGACGCTCGCCTCGACGGCGCGAATGGTGGGATTGTCCATCATCTCGAGCGCGGCGGGGACGATCCCCGTGGCGATGATCCCCGACACCGCGCGAGCGGCGTCGTCGACGTCGGCGAAGTCGGCAAGCAGGGTGCGCACCGCCTGTGGATCGCGCGAGAGCCTGACGGTCGCGTCGAGCACGACGCCGAAGCACCCCTCGGAGCCGATGAAGGCGCCGAGGAGGTCGTAGCCGTCGCTCTCGCCGGCCGCGTTGCCTAACGCGACGATCTCGCCGTCCGGGAGGATGACGGTGAGGGCGTGGACATGGTTGAGCGTCACCCCGTACTTGAGGCAATGCGGGCCGCCCGCGTTCTCGGCGACGTTGCCGCCGATCGTGCACGCAGCCTGGCTCGACGGGTCGGGGGCGAAGTACAGCCCGTGTCCGGCGACGGCGCGACTGATGACGGTGTTCACCGTCCCCGGCTCGACGACGGCACGCGCGTTGTCGAGGTCGACGTCGAGGATGTGCGTGAGTCGCTGCAGCCCGAGGAGGACGACATGGTCGGCGAGCGCGCCACCCGAGAGTCCCGTCCCCGCGCCGCGGGCCACGAAGGGAAGGTGCAGCTCGGCCAGTGTGCGGACGACGGCCACGACCTCATCGCGCGTGCCGGGGAAGACGGCAAGCGCCGGCTGCTTGCGGTATCCCGGCAGTCCGTCGGCCGTGTAGGTGAACAGCTCGGTCGGCCGGGCGAGGACGCGCCGCTCGCCGACGATCGCGGCGAGGCGCCTGGCGACGGATGCAATGTCGGCGGGGGCCAACCCCGGCGCGACGTTGGGCCGAGGCTCGGCGGGTGAATCGATGACGGCGGATGTGCTCACCCTCTCAAGATAGAGAGCAGCGCGAGGGGCAACCAGCGAGTCGCGGTGCGGCGCGGCTGCCCGCGGGACGGGCTACGCGGCGGTCTCGCGCTCGTCGGGCGGCGGGCTGACCAGCAGCAGTGCATCGCGCTGGTAGCGGTACTCGAGCGGCGCGGTCATCTGCTCGAGCTCTCCATCGTAGGACACGTTTCCTTTCGGGCGCCGCATCTCGATCCGGCAGTGATCGACGAGGAAGCTGTCCACCTCGTGCAGCGTCGCCTGCATCCCGCGGAAGACGGCGGCGAAGACGATCCCGAGGAGCTGCCGCGGCCCGCCGTTAGGCACGACGATCACGTGCAGCGCGTGGTGTCCGTGAGCCGTGCGCCTGCCGAACGTCCCGCGCTCGAAGTCGCGCTCCCCGACGCTGATGAAGACGAGGCAGGCGCGATAGGACTTGCTCTCCTCGGGCTCGGCCGCGTCGATGTGGACGTCGAAGCTCGGCATCCGGAAGAGCATCTGCAGCCCGGCGATGGTGCTCGCCGGCCAGTACCACATGCGCCGCTCGAGTCGCTCGCGCGTCCTCACGAACGAGACGTAGGCGCCGACGGAGCTGGTGTTGAGGAAGAGCCGCTCATTCACGTGCGCGACGTCGATCGGATGGGGAGTGCCGGTCGCGGCCAGCTCGGCGGCTTCCTTTGGTTCCACCGGAATTCCGTTGTCGTGCGCGAAATGATTGAGCGTTCCGCCGGGAATCACGGCCAGCTCGCACTTCGTCCCGGCGAGCACCGCGGCGGCCGCGGTGATCGTTCCGTCGCCGCCGCTGACCGCGATCCGCGTTGCGCCGCCGCGTGCGAGCTGCTCGATGCGCGCCGCGAGCTCGCCCGGCTCGACCTCATGGACGGCAAAGCGCGAATCGGCGCGCAGCACCTCGAGCACCTTCTCGGCGCTGCCGCCCTTCGGATTGATCAGAATCGGGATCGTCGACACGGAGCAAAGCTAATGGGGCGTACATGAGCACGCCCCACGACCCGCGAAGCTCACGTTCGCACGGCACGATCCCGCCGCGGCTGACCGCGGACGCCGCGCCTAACGCTACGAGACGAGCAGGCGGCTGATCGTGCTGTCGAGCGTCGCCAGCTCGAAGGGCTTCTGGAGGACGGGTGCCTTGACCCGGTCGATGAACGCGCGGGCGTCGGGGGAGGCAACGTCGCCGGTGGAGAAGACCATGCGGGCGACGATTCCCGGACGGTCGGTGAGAAGACGGTCGTGCAGCGCGATCCCGGAGATGCCGGGCATCTTGAGATCGGAGACGACGATCGTGTAGTCGGGGGCATCGGGAGCGAGCAGCGCCTTCAGCGCGGCGCCGCCATCCCCGGCTTCATCCACCTGCCACCCGCGCTTGGAGAAAAAGCGCTTGAGCGCCATCCGGATGCTCGGCTCATCGTCGATGATCAGCACGCGGTGGGCGCCCGGCGATTCAGCAGACGCAGCTGCGGCCACCGCGCGCGAAGACGCGGCTTCGGTGATCGGCGCGGGAAGGGAGACGGTGAAGCGCGCACCGCTTCCCGGAATGTTCTCGGCCATCAGCGTTCCTTGATGCACTTCGATGATGCCTCGCGAAACCGCGAGTCCGAGCCCGGTGCCGACACCGGGCGGCTTGGTGGTGAAGAACGGCTCGAACAGCCGTCCGAACGCGTTAGGCGCGATCCCGGGACCATCGTCCTCGACGAGGATCTCGACACGATTGCCGCTCGAGCGCGCGCGGAGAGTGACGTGTCCCTTGTCTCCGGCGGCCTGGGCCCCGTTGATGACGAGGTTCGTCACGACCTGCGCGATCGCGGTCGCATCGACGAGCACGTCGGGCATCGAATCGTCGATTGCCACGTGCAGCTCTCCGCCGAGCTCCTCGACCTGCGGCGCGAGCCCGCGCGCGGTGCGACGGAGCAGGTCGGCAACGTGCGTCGGCTGCCGGCGGACGGCGCCACCGCGCGCTGATGCGAGCAGGTCACGGACGATCGCGCGCGATCGCCGGGCCTGATCGCGAATCGTCGTCAGTGCCTCGGTGTCCTCGGATGGCCGCTTGTCCTGGAGCAGCGTCTCGACGAGGATGAGGATCGATGACAACGGGTTGTTCAGCTCGTGCGCGACACCGGAGATGAGCTGCCCGATCGCCGCCAGCTTCTCCGACTTGCGGAGCGCTTCCTCGGCGCGCTGGCGCTCGGTGATGTCGGTGATGAGGACGAGGCGCGCGTCGTGGCCGTCGAACTCCAGCGAGTGGCTGGTGATCTCGACGGGGAAGATCGTGCCGTCCTTCTTCTGGTGGCGCCACAGCCCGGTCTGGTGGTAGCCCCGGGGGAGGATGCGCACGCGTTCGGCGACGGCCTCCGCGTCATGGGTCGGCCTGACGTCGCGCAGCGTCCGCGCGAGGAATTCCTCTCGCGTGTAGCCGTAGTTCTCCATCGCCGCGTTGTTGACGGCGAGGAAGGCGAGCGTCTGCGTGTCGTACACCCACATCGGCACCGGATTGTTGTCGAACAACAGCCGGTAGCGCTCGGCGGCAAGCCGGGTCTCCTCGAGCGTCGAGGAAGGGGACGCGCCGAGTGGATTCGGTTGTGGGTGGTCGATCATGAGCTCCGCGGATTTCCGGGCGACAGTCGCCCGGGGAATGACGATCAGGCGCGGGCCGCGTTTCCCCGGAGGTTGGAGTGCTCTAACGAACGCGGGGCCCGGTGATCCGGGCCCCGCGTTCAATCGGCGATCGGCTGCCTAACGGTACGACGTCGGGCTCAGGCGGCGGTCCAGAAGCCGGCCAGGGCGCGGCCATCGGGCGACTCGCGCAGCTTCTCGAAGGCGCGCTCGCGAATCTGCCGGATCCGCTCGCGGGTGACGCCCATCAGCGCGCCGATGCGCTCGAGCGTCATCGCCTCGGATCCTTCTTCGAGGCCGTAGTAGAGGTAGAGGATCTTCCGCTCGCGCGGCGTGAGGTAGCGGGTGAAGACGCGATCGATGAACTCGCGCATCAGCTTGCCGTCGGTGTCCTCCTCTATCTCGACGCCATCCTGGCCGGCGAAGCGCTCGCCTAACGTCGAGGCCTCGCGATCGGAGCGGTCGACCGGCGCGTCGAGGGAGATCTCGGTCGCCGACATCTGCTTGGAGGAGCGGACCTGCTCGGGCGTCTCGTCGAGGAGGCGGCCAAGCTCTGCTTCGGTGGGATCGCGCTTGAGAACCTGGGCGAGGACGGTCTCGGCGCGCGCGAGCCTGATGAGCTGCGAATTCTGGTTGAGCGGGATGCGGACTGACCGCGTCTGCTCGGCGAGTGCCTTGAGGACCGCCTGGCGCACCCACCATACCGCATAGGAGATGAACTTCACTCCCTGATCCGGATCGAACTTCCGGACCGCCTTGAGGAGTCCCTCGTTCCCGATTGCGACCAGTTCGCTGAGATCGAGTCCGTGTCCCTGGTACTTCTTCACGTAGGAGATGACGAAGCGGAGGTTCGCAGTTACGAGACGCTCGGCGGCTTCGGTGTCACCTTTCTGCGCCCGCCTGGCGAGGCGGCGCTCCTCTTCGGCCGAGCCGATGAGAGGAAGTTTCTGGATGTCGTGAAGGTACTGATCGAACGCGGAGGAGGGAGATGAGCGGAAATAACCCTTCGACCTGGTCTCGGTCACTTGCTCCATACACGCTCCTTAACCACAGTGGAGTGGACGGGGCACATAGTGTGGCCCGTCGAGTCCTGGCAGGACGGCCACGATAATGAACGGGCCATGAACGGTCAACAAAAAAAATTCCGGCCCGTGTTTCGGCCGGTTTTCGGGGGGGGACGCCCTTCTCGCCCGCCGTTCGGACTTCTGTGGTAATCGGCGGTGAGCGATAAGCATCAAGCAGTGAGCGGACGGCGCAACCGCAATGCGTTACGGTGACGCCGTCCGCTGACTGCTCACAGCTTATCGCTGACAGCCGGCCGTGCGAGGGCGCTACCTCGATGGCGGTACCTGCGGGTCACGCGGCTTGGTCCTGTTCGTGGCCATGAGGATGCCGAGGCCGATCGCGACGATGACACCGACGCCGATCCACATTGGCGGGGCGCCGACGAGATACGCGCCGATCGCGAGCCCGATCACGAGGATGAAAAAGCCGATCAGGTACGTCGTGAAGGATGACATGTTGGAGTCCCGGTAGGGGTGGGTGCTGGCGAGCGGGGCAAGTAGAGGGCCACTCGGCGGTCCGTTTTCCCGGTCGAAGGTCGAAGCGCTTTCATCGGGGCGTTATCTGTCCCGTCGTAACATCGTCGCAGATGCCGGCGTGCCGCCGAGCATCTGCCGGCCGCAGATTCCCCCATCGCTGCTGGCGGATCGTCCCTATTAGGAGGTTTTCGATGTCAGGCAAGAGAATGGAAGTTCTCGTGGCGCTCGTCGTCGCGGGTGCGACGTTCGCGGTCGCAGCCCCCGCGGGCGCGCAGGCTGCGAGCTCGCACCCGGCGATGGCGAAGAAGGCCCCTGCGCAGCAGGCGACGATGAAGGTGAAGGAGTCGACGGCCGGGCTCGCGGCGCAGGCGACGGTGAGCGCCGACTCGGCGCAGAAGCTCGCATTGGCGCAGGTCCCGCGTGGCCGCGTCCGCGAGGCGGAGCTGGAGCAGTCGAACGGGACGCTGGTCTACTCGTACGACATCAAGGCCGCGGGCAAGTCGGGCGTCGATGAAGTGCTGATCGACGCGAAGACGGGCGCGCTGGTCTCGAAGACGCACGAGAGCCCGAAGGCCGAAGCCAAGGAAAAGGCGGCCGAGAGCAAGTCGAGCCAGGCAGCGAAGCCGGCGTCAGCGAAGTCGTCGACGTCAGCGAAGTCGGGCACGGCCAAGTCGACGGCAGCGAAGTCGACGTCGAGCAAGTCGTACTCGGCGAAGTCGGGTACGTCGGCCTCGACCTCGGCGAAGCCGATGTCGGGTGCCTCGAGCTCGTCGACGCCGAAGGACAGCACGAAGAAGCCCTGATCGGCCGGAAGCCGCGACCGTTAGGCAGCCCCGGCGGAGGTCACCCTCCGCCGGGGCTTTTCCGTGGCGGCCATGTGCCGCGCCAACCGCTGAAGACCCAGAGGCGGCGGACCGCGACGGTGTCCGCGCCGCGGGTCAGCGCAACGCTCGCGGCGCGGCGACCGCTATCGAAGTGCGTGGCGAGGGTGCGCGACACGTCAGCCTCCGCGATCCCGGTGTCGAGGGCGACGATCATCGCGTCACCCCGGCGTGCGACGGCGGCGAACGAGGGCCACAGGTCGTACTGGTTGCGCCGCCCGCCGAGGTTGAGCGCGAAGACGCGAGGGTTGCCCGGTATGGTGAACGCGAGCTCCGCCGCGTCCTGATAGCGATCGGCCGCGAACCAGATGGTCCCGCCTGTGGCGATGGATGCGCGCTGCAGCGAATCTGCTGACATCGCCAGTGTGCTCCAGCCGTAGGCTCGCGCAACCGGGTCGCGCCGGGCGGGAATCGGCAGCACGGGTGCAACGAGCTGCGCAAGGGCGGCGGCGACAAGTGCAGCGCCGATCGCGGCAGCCGCGCGCCACCAGCGCATCAGCACCGGGACAGAAGCGGCAGCGACGAGCGGAATCAGGGCGACGAACGCAGGAGCCGGCCAGTTGGCTTCGACCGGACGGCGCAACGCGCTGTACACGAAGAACGCGAAGACGATTGCACCGACAATAGCCAGCAGGAACTCCGTGTCAGCGACGTCGCGCCTCGCGTCCGTCTGCCGGCGACGAAGCACGTGCCACGCAGACGCGATCGCGAGGAGGAAGATCCCCGGTGAGAGCAACCCCGCCTGGCTTCCGATCAACGAGAGCTCACGCGAGAGCACCGTGCCGCGCGTGGGAGTTCCCAACCCGTGCGAGAGCTGGAAGCGCACCGCGAGCCAGTCATGCCGGGCATTCCACCAGATCACCGGAGTCGCAACGAGCACGGTGCAGATCACGGCGAGCCACGGGCCGGCGCTGCGAAGCTGCCGCCGCAGTGAAGGGCGCGCGAGCAGTGCGACGCCGCAGGCCGCGCCGACGATGCCGACGGTCAGCTTGGAGAGCAGTCCGCCACCGAATGCGATCCCCGCGGCCAGCCACCAGACCGTCGAATCGCGCGTCCCCGCCGGGTGCTCGAGCGCGCGTACGATGCAGAGCAGCGCCGTCGCGATCGCCAGCAGCGCGGGGGCATCGGTCGTGGCGATCGCCAGCCCGACCGAGACGAGCGGCGTGCAGAGGAGGAGAATCGCCGCTCGCAGTGCTGCGTCTTCGCCACCAAGCCGCCGCGCGATCGCGACGACGCCCGCGATCGCCCCGGTCCCGGCGAGCAGCGTCCCGAGGCGGACGCCTAACGGTGTCGCCCCGAGCAGGCTGGTACCAGCGGCGATGAGCCAGGCGACGGCGGGCGGATGATCGAAGTACCCGGCTGCGAGGTGGCGCGACCACTCCCAGTAGTACGCCTCGTCAGGGAGGAGGGGCGAGCGCGCGGCGATGAGCGCGCGGATGACGAGCCCGGCGCCGATTGCCCAGAGCGTCAGGCGGCGAGCACTCGCTGGGTCTCGGCGCGACGAACCGTTCACGCGCGACGAGCTAACCGTGGCCTGACATGAACGGCTGATCGTGCCACGCGCGAGCTCCGGCGCGCGGGAGGACGACCTCGAAGCAGCTCCCCGCGCTCGTGGTCTCGACGAGGTCGAGCGTGCCGCCGTGAGACTCGGCGATCCAGCGCCCAATCGCCAGGCCGAGACCGGCGCCGCCGGACTCGGACGTCGCTTCACGTCCGCGCGCGGCATCGACGCGGTAGAATCGCTCGAAGACGTGGGCGCGGGCGTCCTCGGGGATGCCGGGTCCCGTGTCGCTGACGGTGATGCGATAGGCCCACGCGTCACGGTGCAGCGCGATGGTGACTGTCGCGCCGGCGGGTGAATGCTTGATCGCGTTGTCGAGCAGGTTCATGACGAGGGAGCGGATCAGCTCCTCGTCGGCTTCGATCGGCCAGTCATCCTCGGGATCGGAGGCGGCATCGCTGATGATGCTTGGCGACGGCGGGTCGAAGCGGACCGTGGTGCCGCGCGCGGCGCCGAGTGCGCGGGCGGCGCGGACACATTCGCTCACCAGCTCGTCGAGGTAGAACTCACGCCGCTGCAGCGGGCGCTGGCCGGCGTCGGCGCGCGCGAGCAGGAAGAGGTCACCGACTATCCGCGACAGACGCCGACCCTCGTCGCGAAGCGCCTGCAGCGCGCTGCGATACTCGGCATCGGGTCGATGTGCCTGCGAGAGCGCGATGTCCGCTTCGCCGAGCATCACGGCCACCGGCGTGCGAAGCTCGTGCGAGGCGTCGGCCATGAATCGCCGCTGCTGGTCGAACGCGGTGTCGAGGCGCGCGAGAAGCTCGTTGAAGGTGCTCGCCAGTCGCCCGAGCTCATCGTTGGGATTGGCGACGGGAAGTCGTTCGTGCAGGCTGGTCGCGCCAATGTCGGCGGCGCGCTCGCTCATCGCGACGACGGGTGCGAGGCTGCGGCGGGCGAGCGCATAGCCGCCTCCCCAGGCGAGGACGAGCCCGACGATGATCGCGACGATGAAGCCGGCGCGGACCTCCTCGAGCAGCTCGGTCTGGTCGGCGAGCGAGGCGACGGCGACGACGACGAGGAAGTTGCGGGATGCTCCCGTGCGCGCCGCGTACATGCGCATTCCGCCCTCAGCGTTAGGCAGCGTGACGAAGCGCGGACCGGCGGCGACGAGCAGGGGAGCGATCGACGCGCGCACCGCGGCGAAATCGACCATCGCACCGGCGCGATTCCCGGCCGCGGCCGAGTCGGCGGGGAGGTCCGACGCGACGAGCCGGCCCTTCGAGTCATAGACGAGGAAGCCGAGATCGCGGAGGTGGAATTCGGAGAGCGTCGCCTGTGCGCTCGTCGAGTCGCTGACGTCGGAGATCTCGTCGGCGTGGAGGTCGTCGCTGAGCGCGGCGACCGATTCCTCGAGGTACGCGTCCGTCCGGCGGGTGATCGTGCGGCTGAGCATCCCGTACGACAGCGACGCGAAGGTCACCAGCAACGCCGCGAGGACCGAGGTGTGCCAGAGGGCGAGTCGTCCGCGGACGCTGTCGATCATGCGTGGATGCTCATCCGTCCTCGCCGATCGCGCTCAGCATGTAGCCGGCGCCGCGCCGCGTGTGAATCAGCGGGGCGCGATCGCCATCCACCTTGCGGCGGAGCCGCCCGATGTAGACCTCGATTGCGTTGGAGAACGGATCGTGGTTGTCGTCCCACACGTGCGCGCAGATGTCGGCGCGGCCGACGACGCGTCCTGCGTTCTGCGCGAGATACTCGAGCAGGGCGTATTCCTTCGTGGTCAGCGCGATCTGGCGTCCGCCGCGGCGCGCGACCTGGCCGCGCGTGTCGACCACGAGGTCACCGATGGTGATCTCGACCGGGCGCACCTCGCGTGCGCGTCGCAGCAGCGCGCGCATCCGCGCGAGCAGCTCACTGAAGTCGAAGGGCTTGGCGAGGTAGTCGTCCGCACCGGCGTCGAGGCCGGCGATCCGGTCGCTGACCGCGTCGCGCGCGGTGAGCATGAGCACCGGCATCGTCAGCCCGCGGCGGCGGAGCTCACGACAGACGTCGAAGCCATCGCGTCCCGGCATCAGGACATCGAGGATCACGATGTCGTACTCGTTGACCGCAAGCTGGTAGACCGCGGCGTCGCCGTCGGACGCGACATCCACGGCATAGGCGTGCTCGCGGAGTCCCTTCGCCAGCATCGCGCTGAGATAAACGTCGTCTTCAGCGAGCAGTACGCGCACGTCGACCTCGGTTGGTTGTCGGGAATGTCAGCGAACATACCCCGCCGCGCAACGCCGGGTTCATCACCTTTCGCTGCATGTCGTGGCGCGTCCGGTACAACCTGACAGAGATGCCGGCTGCCGTTATGCACCGTTTAGCAAGACGCTGCTAACTCGAGACGGTGCGCGCGAGTGGGTGGCGCGCCTGGCGTCGGCGGTGACACCGGCGCTTCCCATGCGATGGAGGGAGGTCGTTGGCGAGTATCGCGCTCGTGCGCGGCGAGGGAGCCCCGGGCAATGCGCCGGGCGACGGTCCCGCGGGACCGTCGCCCGCATGGCGCGCGGGTCGCTGGCAGAGCCGGACGCGATATGCTGCCGTCGCGTTGACCGTCGTGCTGGTGCTGGGCGCGATCTGGCGGAAGTCGCCGGTCGAAGCGCTCGGCGCGGGTGCGACCGCGGGGGGCGTTGGTGCGACGCTGCGCCTCCCGACGGCATACACGCTCCTCTCGCCATTCTGCGAGCTATACGACGGTCTGACGCTGCTGACGCTGAAGCAGCACGCGGCGCTTCTCGCCTGGCTCATCGCGGTGTTCGCGATGCTTCGCGTCTCCTGGCACGTGGACGGGTGGAAGCGGAGCGTTAGGCGGCGCGGGGTTCACGTCGACGGCATGCTCCTCTTCGCCGCGCTGGCGTCGTTCGTGCTCGTGTACGTGATCGGCGCGCTGGTGCCGCGACCGATGGCGGGGCTCGTGCTCGACGATCCGGACGAGCTGGCGGTCGACGTGCACAGCCACACCGCGGCGTCGCACGACGGGCGTCCCGGATTCGACGCGGCGGCGAACCGGCGCTGGCACGCCGGCGCCGGCTTTGCCGCCGCATATGTCACCGACCATCGCCACTTCGAGGGAGCCGAAGCCGGAGAGCGGGGCAATCCGCGCCGTGCGGGCGACGGCACGGTGCTGCTGTCCGGGATCGAATCGGCCGGCCCGGCGGGATCCCGCCTGACGATCCTCGGCGCGCGCGCGTCGACGGAGCTCGATCATAACGGTCGCGCCGACATGGTGCGTCTCGCATCGGATACGAGCCTGGTCGTGGTGCTGACGACGCCGGCATCGCTCGCGCGCGTGCCGGCTACGATGCCGCTCGACGCCGTCGAGAGCGCCGACGGCGCGCCGCTCGGCCTCCTCTTCACGCGACGACTGGCGCCGGAGATCGACCGCTTCGCGACGACGCGGAGCGTCGCGCGCGTCGCCGGCTCGAACAATCACGGCTGGGGACGGACGGCGTCGGCGTGGACGGTGCTGCGGATCCCGCGGTGGCGCGAGCTGTCGCCATCGTCGCTCGACAGCGCGATCCGGATGACGATCCGCCACGACCATGGCGCGGTGCGCGTGGTGACACGCGGCTCGACTCCGCTCGCGCGCTCCAACGAGGCGCTGATCGCGACACCGATCCTGCTGCTCTGGAGCATCACCACCCGTCTGTCCACGGCCGAGCGGGTATCATGGCTGGCGTGGATCTGGTCGATCGTCGCGCTGTTGGCGCTCGCGGCGGCGCTCCGCTCACGACGCGCCGAGCGCGCCTGGCCGCCTAACGGTGGTGCTTCTTCCGCGGGACGAGCACGGCGGTCCCCTGCACGCGCCCGAAGAGCCGCGCTTCGCGGCAGGTAGGGACCCACATGTCGATGTGGGTCCCGGTGATCAACAGCCCGGTGTCATCGACGAGGAAGCGGCCGAGGTAGTGGTCGCCGTCGAACAGCTCGACGTAGCGGCTGAGGGGAAAGACACGCGGATCGGCGGCGACGATGCCCGAGCGGACCCACCGTCCCCGTCGCGTCGTCCCGTTCAGGCAGTAGGCGGTGATCTCGACCGGGATCGCCTCGCCGTCCTTCGCCCGCATGAACGTCGTCCGCTTCGCCGACTTGACCGGCTTGCTGACCACGACCCCGGTGAGCATCGGCTCTCCCTCGACGACGATCCCGCCGAGTCGCGGCGGCGCGTCCTGCACCGGATCGTGTGTCGCCGCGTCGGCGCGCTCGAGCGCGGCGAGCATGGCGAGGACGCCGACGATCACCGCGCCGACGAGGAGCGTCACGCGCGGTGTTGCCCACGCGGCCGGGCGGCGCCGTTCGAGGGCGCGACGGGAGCGGAGATAGCGCATCAGACTATCGACTCATACCGGCGGGTCGAGGTCACTCGATGGAGGGAGTTGGGCTGATGTGTTGGGTTCGGTGCGCCGCGTTCGGTGTTTTGCGCGCTGGGCAGGGGCCAACAGTTGAACGACAATCACGCGGATTTCGCGGATTACGCGGATCGCTCCTGGTGGCGTTCGATGCCCCGATCCGCATGGCAGCATCGCGAGAAATGCTTGGGGCCCGCCTGGTGGGATGATCTCGCCACGCGTGCCCCCAAGCTCTTCATCCTTCGTGCATGGAGACCGGTTATCGCATGGAGCCATCCGCGTGATCCGCGTAATCCGCGTGATTGCAGTTCAACTGTTACGACTCGCCTCCACTTGTGGCCCGCGAGCGAGCTCGATGGTGATCGGAGAGAAATGTCAGTCGAGCACCGACAGCACTACTTCGTCGTCGACGGCGATCGCGAAGCCGCGATCGGACCCGGCCATCGTGCCGATCGCCGCGGGGAGCGCGTATTCGACGCGGCCACCGCGGGCCTTCTTGTCGCTCCGTGTCGCGGCGACGATGGCGGGGGGATCGATGCCTAACGGCAGGACGACCGGCAGCCCGGCGGTGGTGAGCGCGGCGCGGATGCGGGCGGCGGTGCCCGGCGCGGCGACCCCGATCCGCTCGGCGATCTCGCTCTCGAGCGCCATCCCGATCGCGACCGCCTCGCCGTGCAGCAGGCGGTAGCCGCTGAGCAGCTCGATCGCGTGGCCTAACGTGTGGCCGAAGTTCAGGACCTTGCGGCGGCCGTGCTCGCGCTCGTCGGCGGCGACGATTTCGGCCTTGATCTCGACGCTGCGGGCGACGATCGCGGCGATCGCGAGCGGGAGCGTCGTGTCGTCGGCGCCGAGTCCGGGCAGCACCGACTCGACTTCGTCGAAGTAGCGCGCGTCGGCGACGACGCCGTGCTTGATGATCTCGGCCGCCCCCGCGCGCAGCTCCGGCGCGGGGAGGGTGGCGAGGGTGTCGGGATCGGCGATCACCGCCGCCGGCGGATGAAATGCGCCGACGAGGTTCTTCCCCGCGGGGGTGTCGACGCCCGTCTTGCCACCGACCGAGGCGTCGACCATGGCGAGCAGCGTCGTCGGCAGCTGGACGACGGGAATCCCGCGCATGTAGGTCGCGGCGACAAAGCCGGCGAGGTCGCCGACGACCCCGCCGCCTAACGCGACGACTGTGGTATCGCGGCCGGCACCGCTGGCGAGCAGCTCGTCGGTCAGGTGCGACCAGAGCTCGCGGGTCTTGTGCTCCTCGCCCGGCGGGACGAGGAGCAGCGACATCGCGGCGGCCGGCGCGGCCGCCGCCAGCGACGCGCGCACCCGCTCGGCGTAGAGCGGCGCAACGTTAGGGTCGCTGACGAGCGCGTAGTGGTGGGCCGGGGCGGCGCCGGTGATGATCGAGCCGGCGTCATCGAGCGCGCCGTGGGCGATCGTGACGCGGTAACCGGGCAGCGTGACGACGCGGGCAGCGTCGTGCCGGACGCGCACCGCTACCAGGTGACCTCGCCCGCGCCGGCGCGCCGGTTGGCCACGCGCGCGAGGACGAAGAGAAGGTCGGAGAGCCGGTTGAGGTAAACGATCACCAGCGGCGGGATCGGGATGTCACGCGCGACGTGCACGACGCGGCGCTCGGCGCGCCGGCAGACCGTACGCGCGACGTGCAGCGCGGCCGACTTCGGCGTTCCCCCCGGAAGGATGAAGGCCTTGAGCGGCTCCAGCTCGCTCTCTCCCTCGTCGATCGCCCGCTCGAGCTGCGTGATGCGGCCCTCGTCGATGCGTGCCTTGGCCAGCTGCTGCTGCATCTTGTCGTGATCGGGAGTGGCGAGCAGGGCGCCGATCGCGAAGAGGTCGCGCTGCACCGGCGCGAGGACCTCGTCGATGCGCGGCATCATCTCGATCGAGCGCGCCATGCCTAACGCGGCGTTCAGCTCGTCGACGTCGCCGTACGCGTCGACACGGGCGTCGTCCTTCGGGACGCGACCGCCGCCGAAGAGCGCGGTGTCGCCGGTGTCACCGGTCCTGGTGTAGATGCGAGTCGTCACAGCCCAAATATAACGCTTCGGATCGGCGCGCCGCGTTCCGGTCCTCCGCTGGGCGAACATCAACGGGTGAACGACAATTACCCGGATTACGCGGATTACACGGATCGCTCCTGGTGGCGTCCGATGCCCTGATCGCCTCGTCAGCATCGCGAGAAATGCTTTGGGGCACGCCTGGTGGGATGATCTCGCCACGCGTGCCCCAAGTCGTTCAGCCTCAGCGCATGGATCTCGGCCCGTTCTCGGAGCAATCCGTGTGATCCGCGAAATCCGCGTGATTGCAGTTCAACCGTTACGGCCATCCCGCACGCGTGGCCGCTGCGCCAGAACGACCAGCTACCCCGAGATCGACCCGACCATCCGCTTCCACCACGATTTCATCCCGACCCCGTTCGCCTCTCGCAGCACCGAGAACGATGTCGGGTCGCCGTCGCGCGGCGACGGGGGGGCGTAGGTGGCGGGGAAGATCGTGTGCAGGTGGTCCTGCAGGCGATCGGGGGTGCCCGTCTCGTTCTGCGCGAGGCACCACGAGTCGAGCGCGCGCCCCATTGCGGCGGCGGTGGGACGACGGGAGGGGTCCTTCTCGAGCGCGAGGGCGAGGATCTGCTCGAGCTCGGGGTCGAGTCCGGGGATCAGCGCGTGCAGGTTCGGGATCGGATCGACCGCGACCTCGTCGATCGCCAGCTCGGTGATGTCCTCGTGGAAGAGCGGCGTCAGCGCGAGCATCTCGAAGAGCACCACGCCTAACGAGAAGACGTCGCTGCGCGCGTCCACGGCGAGGCCGAGCATCTGCTCGGGGCTCATGTAGTGCTTCTTCCCCATCATCATCGGCCTGCTCTCGGCGGGGTCGATCGACGTCCGCGCCTTGGCGATGCCGAAGTCGGCGAGCTTGATGTGCCCATCCCAGGTGGCCATCACATTGCCGGGCGAGACGTCGCGATGGACGATGTCGAGTCTCCGCCCGCGCGCGTCGACGAAGTTGTGCGCGAAGTCGAGGGCGCGGCAGACGCGGCTCGCGACGTACGCGGCGAGCGTCGGGAGCATCGGTGCTTTCAGGTCGCGATGCGTGTCGATGATCGAGCGCAGCGTCGGGCCCTGGATGTACTCCATCGCGATGAAGTACCGCCCACTCACCTCGCCAAGCTGGTAGATCTGGACGACGTTGCCGTGGACGAGGTTGGCCGAGAGCTTCGCCTCGTCGACGAAGAGCTGCAGGAACTCACCCTGCTTCGCGTAGTGCGAGTGGATGACCTTGAGCGCGGTGCGCTTGGTGAACCCGGCCGGCCCGAGCTGCTCCGCCTCGTACACCGTCGCCATCCCCCCCTCCGCGATCTTGCGGACGAGACGGAAGCGGCCGGGATAATCGAGGAAGGAGTCGAGTTCCATACAGCCCAGACGACTCAGCCGGGGTCGGCGTTGCGGGGGGGAAGCGGGGGAAACGGCGGCGGACTGCGGCCTGCAAGCGGCGGGGGCTGAAAGGATTGAGCGCTGGCTGGGTCCCCATCGCGCGCTTACGAGGCCACTAGGCTGGGATGGTCGCAACAGTTGAACTGCAATCACGCCGATTCCGCGGATCACCCGGATTGGTTCACGAACGGGCCGAGGTCCATGCACCAGGGCCGAACAACTTTCGGGCACGCGTGGGCGGATCATCCCACCAGGCGTGCCCGAAAGCAGTCCTCGTGATGCTGCCGAGGGAAGCGGAGTATCGAACGCCGCCAGGAACGATTCGTGTGATCCGCGTAATCCGCCTGATTGTCGTTCAACCGTCGATGTTTGCCGAGCGCAAGACCGGAATGGGTGCACCGGACACCCGCGCGCCGACAGCACCATCGCCGTCGGCTCGTTTAGATTCGCAGTCATGCCAACTGAGATCAGGGACCTCACCATCATCGGCGCTGGGCCGACCGGGATGTTCGCGGCGTTTTACGCCGGGATGCGCGGCGCGACGGCGCGGATCGTCGACGCGCTGCCGGAGCTCGGCGGTCAGCTCGCGGCGCTCTACCCGGAGAAGTACATCTTCGACGTCGCCGGCTTTCCGAAAGTGCTGGCCAAGGACCTCGTCGTGGCGCTCGCTGAGCAGATGCGGCAATTCAATCCGGCGGTCGAGCTCGGGCAGCGTGTCGTCGCGCTCGAGGAACAGGACGGGCACTTCGTTCTCGTCACCGACACCGATCGGCATCCGTCGCGCGCGATCATCGTCGCGGCGGGGATCGGCGCCTTCTCGCCGCGACGACTGCCACAGAAGGCCGCCGAGCCGTGGTACGGAAAGGGCATTCACGAGGTCGTCCGCACACCGACCGAGTATCACGGCAAGAAGGTCGTGATCATCGGCGCGGGGGACTCGGCATTCGACTGGGCGTCGCAGCTCGCGGGAAAGGCGGCACACGTGACGCTCGTGCACCGGAGCGATCGCTTTCGCGCTCACGCCGCGACGGTGAAGGAAGTCGAGCGCGCTGCGGCGAGGGGCCAGGCCGAGATCCTCACTTTCCATGAGCTGTCCGACGTCGTCTGCGAGAACGACCGCGTCTGCGGGCTGGTGCTGCGCGACATCAAGCAGAAGACGACGCGGACCGTCGAGGCGGACGTCGTCCTGCCGATGCTCGGCTTCGTCAGCGACCTCGGAACGTTAGGCACGTGGGGGCTGACGCTGCAGAAGGACGAGATCATCGTCAACAGCCAGATGGAGACGGGGCGCGCGGGGATCTACGCCGCCGGCGACATCACGTCATATCCGGGAAAGCTCAAGCTGATCGCCAGCGGCTTCGCCGAGGCGGCGACGGCGGTGAACCAGGCGGTGCACTGGATCTATCCGGAGAAGAAAGTGAACCCCGGGCACAGCTCGAACATGGCGGTGTTCGGCCAGACGGACGACTAAAGCGGCGCGCGCTCCAGACGTCAGGCGCGGACGCGGATCGTGATCCCGAGTGCGGGGCGCAGTGCGCGAGTGAGCGCCTCGCGGCGTTCGCGGACGGTTGCTGCGGCCTCGCGTCCGAGCCGGCGAGCGAGCTCGCGCTCGAAGCGTTCGATGCGCTCGTCCGGGGTGCTGGGGACCGCGCTGCCGCCGCCTTCGGGGCGCCAGCGCTCGGCGGGGCGGATCGGGAGCTCGAAATCGGAGGGAGTGAGCTCGATCGCGCGTTGACCTCGCGCGATCAGCGCCGCGGTCAGCATTGCGCCAAGGACTCCACCGATTACGAATGCCACCGCGACCACCACCATTTCCGCCTCCATCGGCGTGTGACGAGGGCCAGAACATCGTGTCGTGGCGCTCATGCAAAAGACGCAGTTCGGCGCGGCGCCGTCACTGGAAAATCGACGCTTTCGCGACGCAGAACGCAGTGCCGTCGCGCGATGTCGGTCGTCCGGCGCCGCTGCTGACGGAGGCGGAGCCAGATCGCTACTCGAGTCCGTCCGGATAACGCGCCCGCAACTTGGCGAGGTTGCGATCGGCGACATCGTCGAGGCTGACGTCGATCGACGTCGCGATCATCGCCAGGCACCAGAGCGCGTCGCCGAGCTCCATCACGAGCTCATCACGGTCGAAGGTCTTGCGCTGGAAGCGATGCTTCCGGACAAGGGCGAGGATCTCGCCCGCTTCCTCCGAGAGGCCGGCCGCCGCATCGAGGAGGCGGTCGTCGGGAGTGAGCGCCCGATTAGCGGTGCGGGCGGCGGCGGTCTGGTACGTGGAGAGGGGCATGATGTCGGGTGACGAGACTGGCTATGACACTGCGAGAAGAGATGATCGAGGACCCGATCGAGAGAGGAGAGATTAGCGACGAAAAAACGATTGCGGTTACCGGCACATCCGCAGTATCCGTCGCGCCCAGCAGGTTCGCTCTTCGCTGATCTCTTTGTCGGATCCTCGATCATCTCTACATCGCAGTGTTGAAACCAGAATGTGGCGAGACGAGCCCCGGGGCCACCTTGGAACAAGGGTTGCGCGACGGGAGAATCAACTGGGAGGAACGGCGGATGGCACAGCGGCGATTGGGGAAGCAGGGGCCCACGGTCTCCGAGCTCGGGCTCGGCTGCATGGGGATGTCCGAGTTCTACACCGCGACCGATACCCCTGACGGTGCACGCGATGAGAAGGAGTCGATCGCGACGATTCATCGGGCGATCGAGCTCGGGATCACCTTCCTCGACACGGCGGACATGTATGGGCCGTTTCGGAACGAGGAGCTGGTCGGGCGCGCGATCCGGGACCGGCGCGACAAGGTGGTGGTCGCGACGAAATTCGGGAACATGCGCGGCGAGGATGGATCGTATCTCGGCATCAACGGCTCGCCCGAGTACGTCCGCAAGGCGTGCGATGCGTCGCTCCGCCGACTGAAGATCGACGTGATCGACCTGTACTACCAGCATCGCGTCGATCGCTCGACGCCGCTCGAGGCCACGGTCGGCGCGATGGCCGAGCTGGTGAAGGCGGGGAAGGTCCGCTACCTCGGGCTGTCCGAGGCCGCGCCGGCGACGATCCGGCGCGCGCATGCGGTGCACCCGATCTCGGCGCTGCAGACCGAGTACTCGCTCTGGACGCGCGACCCCGAGGACGAGATCCTGCCGACGGTGCGCGAGCTCGGGATCGGCTTCGTCCCCTACAGCCCGTTAGGCAGGGGGTTCCTCACCGGGCGCTTCCGCACGATCGAGGACCTCCCGGCCGACGACTACCGTCGCAACTCCCCGCGCTTCCAGGGCGCGAACTTCCAGAAGAACCTCGACCTGGTGAAGCTGGTCGAGCAGCTCGCGGCCGAGAAGCGCTGCACCCCATCGCAGCTCGCCCTCGCCTGGCTCCTCCACCGCGGCGACGACATCGTCCCGATCCCGGGGACGAAGCGAGTCCGCTACCTCGAGGAGAACGCCGGCGCCCGCGACGTCCGCCTGACGGCCGACGACATGCGCCGGATCGACCAGATCGCGCCCGTCGGGATCGCGGCGGGGACGCGGTACCCGGAGGGGGGGATGAAGACCGTAAATGGATAGCGCCGCGCGAGCTTCAACACGGCGATGAGAGACGAGCGAGGCTCCGATCGAGAGATGAGAGACGAGCGACGAAACGACGATTGATGTTACCGGCACACCCGCTGTTGTCCTCCCGTTTAGCAGCTTCTCTCCTCTCTTATCTCTCGATCGCGCTATCTCTCGTCTCTCGTCGCAGTGTCATAGCAACTCAGCCGAGACGGACCCTGGGGTCCGCTTTCGCATACGCCAGGTCGGTGAGGAGATTCACGAGGACGAACACGACGCTCATGAACAGCACCGCGCCCTGCACGCCGGGCAAATCTCGGCGGGCGATCGCGTTCACAACGTAGCGGCCGAGTCCGGGCCAGCTGAAAATTGTCTCGGTGAGGATGCTGCCGGTGAGGTAGGCGCCGAAGTCGAGGCCGAGGACGGTGATGACCGGGATCAGCGCGTTGCGGAGGGCGTGGCGGACGACGACGAAGCGCTCCTGGACGCCCTTGGCGCGGGCGGTGCGCGTGAAGTCGGAGCCTAACGCTTCGAGCATCGCCGAGCGGGTCATCCGCGCCAGGAAGGCGATCGAGCGCATGCCTAACGCGATGGCGGGAAGGACCAGGTACTTGAGGCCGCCGAACCCGGACGGCGGGAGCCAGCGCAGCTTCACGGCGAAGATCAGGATCAGGATCAGGCCGATCCAGTACACAGGGAAGGAGATCCCGAGGTAGGCGACGCCGAGCGAGAGGCGGTCCATCCAGCCTCCGGGGTTGCGCGCGGCGAGCACGCCTAACGTCAGGCCGCAGAGCGCCGCCAGCAGCATCGCCGCGCCGGCCAGCTGCAGCGTCTTCGGGAAGCGCTCGAGAAGGTCGGAGAGGATCGGGCGGCCGGTGATGTACGAGCGGCCGAGGTCCCCGCGCAGCACGCCGCCGGCGTAGTGGGCGAACTGCGCCGGAAGCGGATCGTCGAGCCGGAGCTCGGTGCGGAGGCGGGCGATCGTCTCGGCGTCGGCGCGCTCACCGACCATCGCCATCACCGGGTCGCCAGGCGCGACATAGAGCAGGAGAAAGACCACCACCAGCACGCCGAACAGCGTCGGGATCGACAGGAGCAGGCGGCGGAGGAAGACGCGAGCCACGCGCGCCTAACGGCCGCCCGCGTGCTCGATCGAGACGCCGCGCATGTCCTGGCCGTTGAGGATCGACGGAAGCTGGAAGCCGCGGATCCAGGGCTGCACCGCGTCGAGGTCGCGGTAGAAGAACAGGTACAGCATCGGCGCGTCGTTGAAGGCGAGCGCGTCGGCCTGCTTGTAGAGCGTCACCCGTTTCGCGTCGTCCGGCTCGCGCCGGGCGGCGTCGACCAGCTTGTCGAACGCGGGACTCTGGTAGAACGAGACGTTTCCGCCAACACCCTTGTTCGCGCTGTGCAGCAGGGGATAGAGGAAGTTCTCGGCGTCGGGATAGTCGGCGAACCAGTCCTTCAGTGCGAGGTCGGTGTCGCCCTTGCGCGCCGCCTCGCGCATCGCCGCGCTCTCGCGCTGCACGATCTTCGCGCGAATGCCGACCTTGGCCAGGTAGCTCTGGATCGCTTCGGCCAGCCGCGGAAAGGGAGCAGTCTGTCCGGTCCACAGCTCGACGTCGATACCGTTAGGGAAGCCGGCGTCGGTGAGGAGCTGCTTCGCCTTCGTGGTGTCGTAGGCGTAGTGACGAGTCGAGTCACCGCCATCGAGCGCTGGTGGAATGACGCCGCCGGCCACGTTCCCGCGACCGCCGATGAGCTGGTCGAGGATCGTCTTCGTGTCCACCGCGTAGTTGATCGCCTGCCTGACCCGCACGTCCTTGAGCGGGCCACGCGTGGTATTGATCGCCATGTACCAGAGCCGCAGCCCGGGCGCCGATGCGAGCGTTCCGCTGCGCTCGTCGGTGTTCTCCCAACGATGCGTATCCGCCTCGGGAATGTAGAGAATGTCCACGTTCCCGCTCTCGAACTCGGCGACCGCGGTGCTCGGCTCGGCGATCACCCGCGCCATCAGCGAATCCGACGCGGCCTTGCCACCCCAGTACTTGTCGTTGCGCGCGAGCTTCACGTAGTCGTCGTGCTTCCACTCGACGAAGCGCCACGGCCCGGTGCCGACCGGGTGCTCGCCGAAATCGGCGGGCGTCGAGTCGGGGACGATCGACGCGACCGGCATGGCCAGCAGCTTGGGAAAGATCGGGAATGCTTCGTCGAGCACGATCACGATCGTGCTGTCGTCGCGGACGGTGACGCCGCTGATCGTCGTGGCCTTCCCGTCGGCGAACGCCTTCGCGCCCTGGATGGGGTAGAGCGGCCAGCCACGACCGCCGCGCTCCTTCGGGTCGAGTGCGCGCTCGAAGCTGTGCAGCACCTGCCGCGCGACGAACGGCTTGCCGTCGTGGAAGGTGACGCCCGGGCGCAGGTGGAACGTGTACGTGCGGCCGTCGGCCGAAATCTCCCAGCGCGTCGCGAGCGCGGGGACGAGCCGCGCGTCGGGGGTGAAGCGCGTCAGCCCGTCGAAGATGTAACCGACGTCACGACCGGTCGGGACGTCGGTGGACTTCGCCGGATCGAGCGAGCGCGGATCGTAGTTGTCGCGCGAGTCGATGATCGTACGTCTGGCCGGCGAGGCATCCGAGCCTTTGCAGCTCCCGGCAATCATCGCTACGGCGATGAGAGACGAGAGAAGAGTCGCCCGGCGGAACCGAACGCGGAGAGGCCGCGAAGCGATGCCGAGGATCGGGCGGCGGATCGCGGGGCGCGGAGAAGGCGACTCGACGAGAAAGAGGGGCACGGTCAGGGGGCCGGCGGTTGACAGAAGTGCGTGAAACGGGAGAACTTACGCCCCTCTCCCGTACAGCGTCAATCGTGCCCCTCATCATATACGCCGACGATCATGAGGACATGCGCCGGATGGTGCGCGACGTCCTCGAGGCGTTCGGGCACGAGGTCCGCGTGGTCCCCGATGGTGCCGCCGCCCTCGCGGCCGTCGCCGAGCGTGAGCCCGACCTCCTGATCCTCGACCGGCAGATGCCGATCATGAACGGGATCGAGGCCTGCCGCGCGGTGAAGGAGAATCCGTTCACCGGCCACATCCCCGTGCTCATGCTCACCGCGTTAGGCGCGGTCGAGCGGAAGCTCGAGGGTTACGACGCCGGTGCCGACGACTATCTCGTGAAGCCGTTCGATACCCGCGAGCTGCGGGCGCGGGTGGACGCGATGCTCCGACTCGTCAAGCGCGAGGCCGATCGCAACCCGACCAGCGGCCTCCCCGGCGGGCGCGCGGTCGAGGACGAGCTGCGGCGGCGCGTCGCGGTGGGGGAGCCGTTCGCCGTCTGCTACATAGACCTCGACAACTTCAAGCCGTTCGCTGACACCTTCGGCTTCGCAACCGCGGACCGGGTCATCCGCGAGACCGGCCGCGCGCTGCGCGAGGCGGCCGCGGCGACCGGCGGTGGTGACGCCGGCGACTTCGTCGGCCACATTGGTGGAGATGATTTCATCGTCGTGACGCGCGAGGATCGGGGCGAGTCTCTCGCGAGGGCGAGCGCGGACAAGTTTCGCGAGACGGTCGAGGACATCATAGGACCGGACAAGCTCGCCGAAGGCGAGTTCGCCGGGGTCGACCGCGAAGGAGTGTCGCGGCGCTTTCCGCTGGCGAAGATGACGAGCGCGGTGCTGATCATCTCACCGGAGCGGTGGGAGTCGGCGTCGAAGCTCGGCGAGATCGCGGCAGCGACGAAGCGCGCGGCGCGGACGCAGGGCGCGGGCACCATTGCCGTGCAGCGAGTGTAGGAGCAACGAAAACCATCCGGAACGAACGATGAAGCAGCGACGGGACGAGCCGAAGGTCGAACGGGGGTACACCTACCGGCGCGAGCTGAGTCGTGGCGACCTGCTCCCAGCGTTAGGCGCTGGGATCGCGGTCGGCGCGGTGGCGTTCTACATCGCGACGCTCTTCCTGCAGCGGACGCCGCTCGTCCCCGGTCCGCTCGAGCCGACGGGCCGCCTGCGACCGACGCGCGCTCGAGTGTGATGCCACTCGAGCGCCGGCGCTGGCCTGCCGGCCCGCTTTTCTTCTCCTCGCTGCTGCTCGGACTGTCGATCGCGACGGTGCCGCGCGTGGCGCGCGCACAGCTCCTCGCCTGCCAGCCCGGTGAGCCCGAGGTGCGCGCGCTCGACTTCAAGGGCAACCACGCGCTCAGGGACGACGACCTCTCGCAGATCGTCGCGACGACGACGTCGAGCTTCACGCACCGCGCCTTCCGCTTCATCGGCGAGAAGCGCTGCCTCGACCGCGAGGAGCTCGCCCGCGACATCGCGCGGGTGAAGCTCTATTACCGCATGCGCGGCTACTGGGAAGCACAGGTCGACACCGCCGTCAGGCGCCGCGGCGATGGCGTCGCGGTGACGTTCAACGTCGTCGAGGGGCTGCCGATCCGCCTGACGACGCTGCGCATCGCCGGGCTCGACTCGGTCGAGAACCGCAACGCGATCCTCGGCGGGCTCGATACCACCACCGGCGGTCCGTACGACGAGATCCGCCTGACGGCGCTCGCCGACACGATCGGCGCGCGGCTCCTCGACAACGGCTATCCCGGCGCGCGGATCGCCGTCGGCCACGACGTCGCGCGCGACGCGCGCACGAGCGCCTACTACATCGACGTCGACCCGGGCCGCCTCGCACGCATCAGCGAGGTGCGCGTGGTGGTGGACAGCACGCGCGGCGGGCAGAAGATCTCCTCGCGCACCGTCAGGCGGATCCTCGGGCTCAGGCGCGGGTCGGTGTACCGGCGCAAGGATCTCGTCGCGGCGCAGCGAAACCTCTACGCGACCGATGCCTATCGCCACGTCGAGCTCGGGCTGGCGCCGGGGCAGAGCGCGGAAGACTCGCTGCTCGTGGTGCAGGCGTCGCTGATCGAGGGCGACATGCGCTCGATGCAGACCGGTGTCGGCTGGGGAACGATCGACTGCTTCCGCTCGCAGGCGACCTACGGCGACCGCAACTTCCTCGGCGGTGCCCGTCGCGTCGACGTGACGGCGCGCGTGTCGAAGCTCGGCATCGCCAACCCGACCAGGTCCGACTTCGTCCGCAAGGCGATGTGCTGGTACGCGGCGAACGACTCGATCAATTCACGTGCGGTGAACTACTACACCGGCGTGACCTATCGCCAGCCGGTGTTCTTCGGGCTGCGCGCGCGGAACGTGCCGAGCTTCACGATCTACAGCGAGCGCCGCTCGGAGTTCAACCAGTACGAGCGCGACACGCCGATCGGTCTGCTGGCGCAGGTCACCCGCGAGCAGTGGGCGCGGGCGCCGATCACCGTCGGCTACCAGATCGAGCGCGGTCGCACCCGGGCGGCGCCGGCGTTCTTCTGCAGCCTCTTCCTGATCTGCGACGAGAAGCTGCGGACGCAGATCGCCGACAGCACGATCCGCCTTGCTGCACTGAGTGCGGCGCTGACGGTGGACCGCACCGACGTCCCGCTGAGCCCGACCACCGGCGGGATCCTCCGGGTCGAGCTTCGCCACGCGTCGCGGTTCATCGGCTCGTCGCCGTCGCTCCAGTTCAACCGCGGAATCATCGACGGCAGCGTCTACACGCCGTTAGGCGGGGGCGCGGTGCTGGCGCTCCGCTTCCGCGGCGGGATCATCACGCCGCTTCGTCCCTCGCTCAGCGGCTTCGACCTGTCGAGTCACTTCCTCCCGCCGCAGGAGCGACTTTATGGTGGCGGCTCGAACACCGTTCGCGGGGTTCAGCAGAACGAGCTCGGGCCGCTCGTCTACGTCGCGAAGCCGGGCTACGTCGTCGTCGAAAACGTCAACGACTCGACGCGGACCTTCGCGGTAAAGGCCCCGAGCGACTCGCAGCCGAACATCAACCTCAAGGGCTATGTTTCGGTGCCGACCGGGGGAACGCGCCTGGTCGTCGCCAACGCCGAGGTCCGCTTTCGAGATCCGTTCTTCCCGAACCTGCTGCAGTGGACGGTGTTCACCGACGCCGGAAATGTCTGGGAGGCCTCGAACCCGAAGCTCGCGACGCAGAGCTTCCGGGTGACGCCCGGGCTCGGGCTCAGCATCCTCAGCTTCCTTGGTCCCATCGGCGTCACTGCCGGGTACAATGACAGGACCCAGCCGAAGGCGCCGCTCTATTACAACGACGTCTATCGGGCGAACAAGGACTTGCCCGACCCTAACGTTTCGAGCGGCACCGTCTGCCTGCAGACGACGGGAATCTCGACGCTCCACAAGCGCGACGGGCGGTGGGTGCAGGATACCGGCGAGTGCGGCGCGCCGAGCTTCCAGCCGGCGCGGCGGCAGCGCTTCGCCGACAAGATCGTATTGCTCTTCTCGATCGGCCAGGCGTTCTGATCGAGCGTCGGCGACGCAACGAATGAAGTCACCAGCATCGGGTCACATCGGATAGATGGCGGGAATGTCGCGGCGACGATTCGTCGCCCTCGTGAGCGGGCTGTCGCTCGTCGTGCTCGGCCTCCTGGTCGGGCTCGTCGTCGTGCTCATCACGCAGACTCCCTATGGCCGCGACAAGGTGCGCGACATCATCGTCGGGCGGATCAGTCCCGCGGTGCACGGCCGGATGTACGTCGGCGACATTCACGGCGGGCTGCTCGGCGGCGTGATCATCGACTCGCTGGAGATCCGCGACCCCGATGATTCGCTGCTTCTCGCCAGCGGCCCGATCAAGCTCGATTACAATCCACGCGACCTCGTCGACAAGCGCGTCCTGCTCTCCAACGCCGAGCTGACGCGCCCCGTCTTCTACGCGCGCCGCCACGCCAACGGCGAGTGGAACTTCCGCCGCACCTTCCCCGGGAACGGGAAGAAGAGCGTGCCGATCCCCGGGCAGCGCGGCTTCGGCGACTACATCGTCGCCGACTCGGTGACGATCAGGGATGGAAGGTTCATCCTGACGATGCCCTGGCATCCGCCCGACTCGCTGCGCGGGGCGAAGCGCGATAGCGCCGTCCGCGCAGCGTTAGGCTCGTCCGAGCACGAGGTGCGCCGCACCGCCGAAGGCTATGCCAAGACGTGGCGCTGGAGCGGGATCGACGTCGAGTCGCCATACGTGCGGATCGCCGACCCGGACAGCGTCGGGCAGCTCTACACGGCGGGGAAGATGTCGTTCAAGGAGTCCGACCCGCCGTTCCTCTTCAGCAACATGAAGGCGGTCGCGCGCGTGCACGGCGACTCGGTCTGGCTCGACGTGCCGCATTGGGATCTCCCCGGCTCGACCGGGAGCGCGAAGGGGAAGGTCGTGTGGGGGAGCGACCTGCCGGTGCGCTACGCGATCGACGTCGCCGGCGACTCGATCTCGTTCGCCGACGTGGCCTGGGTCTATCCGACGCTCCCGACCGAGGGGGGCGGGCACGCGAACGTGCGCATCGTCAACGACCCGAAGAATCTCGACGTCATCGAGTACCAGCTGACGAAGATGGACGTGCGCAGCACGAAGTCGCACCTGACCGGCGCGATGACCTTCGCCGTCGGCGCCCCGGTGCTCGCGGTGAAGAACCTCGACGTCACCGCGACGCCGATCGACTTCGCCTTCATCCGCGCGCTCAACGGCAAGCCGTTCCCGGTGGACTGGCAGGGAACGATCTCGGGAACGCTCCATGCCGCCGGCGGCCCGCTCAATCGCTTCAAGGTCGATGCGGCGAACCTCGTCTTCCGCGATGCGCACGTGCCCGGCGCCGAGACGCGAGCGACAGCGAAGGGTGAGCTCGACATTCTCTATCCCGCGTTCACCCTCTTCCGCGGGCTCGACGTCAACGTGTCGAGCATGGATCTGCGCACGATCCAGTATCTCTACCCGAACTTCCCGCGGCTGCACGGCACGAACTCCGGGACGGCGACGCTCGACTCGTCGTGGCTCGACGTGCGTTTCGCCAACGGGGACCTGACCTGGCACGACGGACCGGGTGAGCCGACCAACGTGACCGGCTCGGGACGCGTCACGTACGGCGAGAAGTTCATGACGTACGACATGACACTCGACGCGAAGACGCTCTCGCTCACCGAGCTGGCGCAGTCGTACCCGATGCTGCCGGTGCGCGGGCTGGTGAGCGGGCCGGCGCGGATCAGCGGCACCACCGAAGCGCTCGACGTGAACACCACGCTCACCGGTGCGGCGGGAACGGTGGCGTTCAATGGGCGGCTCGACAGCTATCCGCCCGGCTACGCGATGCGCGGCCAGACGACGCTCACGCATCTCGACGTGCGCACGCTGCTCGAGCGGGCCGACCTTCCCGCGACCGACATCAGCGCGGAGCTCGATGCCGACGTCGCCGGCGACTCGCTGTCGAACCTGGTCGGCCGCCTGACGACGGTGGTCAAGCCGGGATCGGTGGTGGACGGCGTGCGCATCTTCTCCGGGCGCGCCCGCCTCGCGGCCGACGCCGGCCGCCTGCACGTGGACTCGCTCTCGCTGGAAACGACGGCGGCGACGGTGTTCGCGTCGGGCGGGATCGGGCTCGACCCGGCGGTGCGCGACTCGCTCCGCGTCGCGGTGTTCGTCGACTCGTTAGGCGGGCTGCGTCGCTGGGTGGCCGCCGACGCCGCCGACTCACTCGGCGGCTCCTTCTCCGTCAACGGCACGCTCACCGGCTCGATCCGGGCGCTCGACGCGCGCGGCACGATCGCGGCGGCGTCGCTCTACCGCGCCGGATCCAGCGCGTCGGCGATCAAGGGGACCTTCGCCCTCCGCGACGTCACCTCGGCACCGTTAGGCGACGTCATCGTCGGCATCGACTCGGCCCTCGTCGGCGGAATCGCGCTGGCGAGGATGGACGGGCTGGTCGATCTCGACGGGCCGGGACACGGGCGCGTCTCGCTCGAGGCGCGCGAGACGAGCGGGCAGACCGCCCGCGCCAGCGCCGACGTCCTCGTGCGCGGCGATACCATCGAAACCCGGCTCGACTCGCTCACCCTCGCGACCGACAGCAGCGCCACCGGCACCCGCTGGCGGCTGACGGCGCCGGGGCGGATCGTGACGTCGGCGGCGATGATCGACGTCGCGCCGCTGCGCTTCGAGGACGGGAAGGGCGGGACGATCGCCGGCTCGGCGCTCCTCCCCGCCAGCGGCCCGATCTCGGGAACGCTGGTCGGCGACAAGGTGCCGCTGCGCGACCTGGCCAGCTTCGCCCAGCTGCACGTGCCGTTAGGCGGTCTCGCCTCGTTCCGCGTCGCGCTGACCGGCAGCCGGCCGGCGCCGCTCCTCGACTGGACGGCGCTCCTCCAGCAGCCGCAGACCGCGAGCGTCCGCCTCGACCGCATCGAGGCGAACGGGAAGTACGCCGACCGCAGCTTCGGCGCGACGGCGCGATTCTATCGCGGCCAGCAGGCGACGATGGTCGCCAACGTCGCGCTCCCGATCGACCTCGCGCTCGAGCCGCGCCCATCGCGGCTGCTCGACCTGCCGCTCAACGGCAGCGTCCGCGCCGACAGCGCCGACCTCGCCGTGCTCGAGACGCTCGCGCCGGGACTCGACGTCACCGCCGGGCGGTTCAGCATCGCCGGAACGTTAGGCGGCAGCTGGGCGCGGCCGACGATCGAGGGACGCCTGGCGGTCAACGGCGGCGCGGCGGCGATCGCGAAGCTCGGCGTGCGAGTCAAGCGGGTCGAGGTCGCGATCGCGATGCACGGCGACAGTCTGTCGATCGACCGGTTGTCGGCGCAGAGCGACGACCCGGGCGAGAAGGGGACCATCGGTGCGCGCGGCTTCATCGATCTCGACTACCTCCACCACGCCCCCGGCCAGAAATCGAACCCGACTTTCGGGCTCGACGTCGAGGCGCAGGGCTTCCACGCCCTCAGCGCGCGGAGCATCGGCGACATCCGCCTCTCGTCGCCCGGGCTGCACCTCGCCGGCTCGACCGGCAGCTCGACGCTCACCGGCACGGTCATCATCGACAAGGGGACGATCTACATCCCCGAGGTGACGAGGAAGCGCGTCATCGACGTGAACGACACGCTGCTCACCGAGTTCACCGGCGCGGCGCGCAACCGCGCGCTGCTCGGCGACGCCCCGACCTCGGTGGTGCAGGGGCTGCAGCTGCAGAACGTGCGGCTGGTGATCGGTCCCGAGGTCTGGCTGCGCTCGGCGGAAGCGGCGATCCAGCTCGGCGGCGAGGTGAACGTGACCAAGGGGCGCGACCCGACCATCGCCGCGTTAGGCGAGGCCGCGCCCGAGCAGCTCGCGCTCCAGGGCACGTTGACCGCCAACCGCGGGCAGTACCGGCTCGAGCTGAGCCCGGCCATCTCCCGCACCTTCGACGTGACCCGCGGGCGCCTGACGTTCGCCGGTGAGCCGGAGGTGAACCCGGCGCTCGACATCAGCGCGGTGCACACCGTCCGCACCGAGAACGGCCAGGACGTCCACGTCCGCGTCGCGATTCGCGGAACGCTCCTCGCTCCCGAGCTGGTGCTGAGCAGCGACGAGGGGCTGCAGATCTCGCAGACGGACCTGGTCAGCTACCTCGCCTTCGGGAAGCCGAGCTTCGAGGTCACCGGAACGGGAAGCGTGAACTACGCGAGCCTCGGCACCGGGCTGATCTCGATGTCGGCCGGCGGGTTCGCCGCCAACCTGCTCCAGAACTCGCGACTCGGCTCGGCGATCGACGTCTTCAGCGTGCAGTCGGGGGTGGCCAACACCGACGTGACCCAGTCGCTCACCCCGCGCGAGCAGCTGGCCAACTCGCGCGTGACGTTAGGCAAGCAGCTCAATGAGCGTACCTTCATCGGCCTCGAGTCGGGGCTCTGCCTGCTCGGCCGCACCTCGACGAACAGCAGCGCGCTCGACCAGCTCGGGCTGACGATCAACCATCGGCTCGCCCACGGATTCGCCGTCTCGGCCGGCTACGAGCCGAGTGCGAGCGTGAAGCTCTGCGACCCGAACGGAGTGGCGCAGCAGCTGAGCAGCCAGCCGAAGCACCAGCTCGGCCTCGACCTCACGCGCACCTGGTCGTTCTGATGCGCCGCGTGCTTCTCGTCGCGAACCCGGCCTCGCGACGAGGCACGAAGCTGCGCGCGGCCGCCCTCGGCGCCTTCGCCGAGGCCGGGATCGAGTGCGAGACCGAGCTCACCGACCACCCCGGCCACGCCGGCGAGATCTGCCGGGCGCGGGCCGCCGGCTTCGACGCCGTCTTCGCGTTAGGCGGCGACGGCACGGCGATGGAAGTAGTCGGTGCGCTGGCCAACAGCGGCCAGCCGGTGGCGATCCTCCCCGGCGGCACCGGGAACCTGATCGCCCGGGCGTTAGGCACCCCGCTTGTGATGCGCCGCGCGGTGCGGGCGCTGATCGACGGGGAGCTCAAGCGCGTGGACCTCGGCATCCTCGACGACGGGCGCCGCTTCGCCTTCGCCGCAGGAGTCGGGATCGACAGCCAGATGATCGAGAATACCTCGCCCTGGCTCAAGCGATTCATCGGTGTCGGTGCCTACGTCTTCGCCGCGGCGGGGGCGATCTTCCGCCGGCAGAACATCCACGTGCGGGCCACCGTGGACGGGGAGCTCATCGAGCGCGAGGCCGCCTCGGTGATGCTGACCAATTTCGGGGCAGTGCTCAATGATCGGCTCTCCCTTGGCCCCGGGATCCGTCAAGATGACGGAAAGCTGGACCTGTGCGTCTTTAGTCCGGGAGGGCTGACGGACGCGATCCGGATCCTCTGGCGGCTGGCGCGGAAGGACTTCCGCACCGACCCGTGCATGCTGTTCCGCGCGGGTGCCGTCTTCCGGATCGAGACCGATCCTCCCTGTCAGGCGCAGGCTGATGGCGACCTGCTCGGGCCCACGCCGTTCGGTGCCCGGGTCGAGCCGCTCGCAGCCACGCTCCTGGTACCGCGCAGGAAATAGCCAGCCAGCTGTCGACAAAACATACGCTTCGGGATCACGCCTAACGGCGCGGTTCGCGCACATCCATGACCGACATCCCCCCGTCCGGCGGCTCCTCGTCCGCGCCACCCGCCCGTCCCACGGCGCCGCTCGTCGCGCCCGTCGGCCCGGACGGGACGGCCGCGTCGGCGCGCGGCGAGCCGGCGGAGGCGGTGCGCGAGCTGTCGCGCGATCGCGACCATCTCTTCCTCCTGCACGAAGCGCTGGTCGAGGCCGAGCAGCAGACGACGCTCGAGGCGCGCCTCGACGTCATCGTCAACGCGATCCGGAAGATCGGTTTCGGCCGCGTCGTCATCACGCTCCGCAACGAGAACCTCGACCAGACGAAGCTCGTCTCGGTCGGGCTCACGCCTGAGGACACGCGCGAGCTGCGCGATCGTCCGGCGCCCGGGGTGGTCTGGAAGCGGCGCCTCCAGTCGCTCGAGCGCTTCCGCGTCTCGCAGTCGTACTACCTCGACGCCAGCGACGAGTGGATCGCCCGCGAATTCCACGGCGGTCTCTCCAGCCGCCTCGAGCCGAGCGTCGATCCGCAGTGGAATCCGCGCGACGCGCTGCTCGTGCCGCTGAAGGGGAGCGACGGCCGCATCATCGCCACCCTCGTCCTCGACGACCCGACCGACCGCCATCGCCCGACGCTGGCGCGCATCCGCACCGTCGAGCTATTCGGCCAGCAGGTCGCCTACATGATCGAGCAGGCGGAGCTGGTCGAGATCGCGCGCCGTCGCGCCGACCGCCTCGCCCGCCTGCACGAAGTCGGCGTCATGCTCGCCCGCTCGCTCGACGAGAACGACATCGTCGAGGAGCTCGCGCGCCAGATCGGCCGCGTCGTGAACTGCGACGGGATCGTCATCGCCTCGCCCGACGTCGAGGAGAACTTCGTGACCACGCTCTTCCGGTCTGTTCGTGGAATCCGGCGTGCCCGTAACCCGGCACCGTTAGGCCACGGGCCGATCGGCGAGGTCGCGCGCACCGGCCGCGCGGTCCGCATCAGCGACTACGACCCGAACAAGAACGCCCTCGCTTCGGCCGATGACGTGGTCGGCGACGGCGGGCCGGCGCGCTCGCTGCTCGTCGTGCCGATGCTCGTCGGCGCGAAGCTGCTCGGCGTGATCGCGGTCTACGCGTCGAAGCCGGACCAGTACGGCGCCGAGGACGAGGAGGTGCTGCACACGATGGCGGCGCAGACGGCGACCGCCGTCATCAACGCGCGCCACTACGCCGAGTCGCAGCGCGAGCAGCGCGCCGGCGAGGCGGTGGCCGACGTCGCGCGCGCGGTCGGCGAGTCGCTGCGCCTGCACCAGGTGCTGCCCCTCATCCTCCGGCACGCGACGGCGCTGCTCCGCTCCGAAGGCGCGTGCATCGCGCTTCGCACCGGGACCGGCACCGACCTCGACGTCGTCGAGGCATCCGGGATCGCGAAGAACATCCTCGGCATGCGCATCCCGCTCGCGGGGAGCCTGAGCGGCCGGGCAATGGAGCAGGGGAAGACGCTGATCTCGAACGACCTCACCGTCGACCCGACCGGCTACCGCCCGTCGATCGAGGCGGCGAAGATGCAGAAGATCATCATCGCGCCGCTGAACACGAAGCGGGGAACGTTAGGCGTGCTCGAGGTGATCAATCGCGAGAACGACTTCACCGACGCCGATGCCCGCGTCCTCCACCGCCTCGCCGAACAGGTCGCGGTCGCGGTCGTGAACGCGCGGCTGTTCGAGGAAGTCACGCTGCTCGGCGAGCGCCACCGCCGCGTGGTCGAGACGGCGAACGACGCCATCGTGATCACCGACCTCGATCGGCGGATCGCCTTCGCCAACCCCGCGGCCGAAGCGCTGTTCGGCCGCGGCGGCGACCTGCTCGGCGTGCACGTGGCCGACACCGTCGCGCCGGAGATGCGCGATGAGGTCGGCGCTCACGAGCGCGCGGGCTTCGCCGGCGAGCCGCAGCGTTATGACTCGGTCGTGCTGCGCCCCGGCGGCGAGCGGCGCTATGTGGCCGTCAGCACCGCGCCGCTCCGCGAGGGGGAGAAGATCACCGGCACGGTCGCCTCGCTGCGCGACGTCACGGCCGAGCGCCGCGCCCGCGACGCGATGAGCCAGTCGGAGGCGCGCTATCGCCATCTCGTTGAGTCGGCGTCGGACGCGATCTACACGCTCGACGTCCGCGGCGCGATCACCTCGGCCAACGAAGCGACCTGCCTGCTCAGCGGGCGGAAGAGCGAGGAGCTGCTTGGCCGGAGCATCCTCCCGCTCGTGCGCGAGGAGGACGTGGACGAGGTGCGCCACAACTTCCGCCTCGCGCTGAGCGGCGAGTCGCGCCGTTATGACGCGCACATCGTGACGCCGGCCGGCGAGGAGCGGCTGGTCTCGGTGACCAACACGCCGATCCGCCACGGCGGCGCCGTGCTCGGCGTCCTCGGTGTCGCCCGCGACATCACCGCCGACCGCGCCCGCGCCGAGGCGCTCGAGCGGTCGGAGGCGCGCTACGAGCGACTGGTCGAGTCGGCCGCCGACTCGATCTTCACCCTCGACCGCGACTTCCGCTTCACGGCCGTGAACCGCGCCCTCGAGCAGTCGACGGGGCGCGACCGCGCGACGCTCATCGGCCACTCGGTGCTCGAGCTCTGCGACCAGCGCGACTGCGCGATCATGGAAGAAGTGCTGCGCCAGACCCTGGCCGGCGAGCGCCCGCGCGTCGAGGTGCGTCTCATCGGCGCCGACGGCGAGCCGCGGCCGGCGTCGCTGATCGCCGCCCCGATCCTCGAGCGCGGCGAGGTCGTCGGAGCGTTAGGCATCGTCCGCGACGTCACCGACGAGAAGCGGCTCGTCGAGCAGCTGCTGCAGCAGGAGAAGCTGGCCGCGATCGGCCAGCTGGTGAGCGGAGTCGCGCACGAGCTCAACAACCCGCTCGCCGGGCTGCTCGCCTTCTCGCAGCTGCTGATGTCGCAGGACGAGCCGACCGAGGAGCGCCGCCGCGCGGTCGAGAGCATCAACCATGAAGCGCGCCGCGCGTCGAAGATCGTCCGCAACCTGCTGACCTTCGCCCGCCGCCACCAGCCCGAGCGCCAGGCGACCGACATCAACCGCATCGTCACCGACACGGTGGAGCTGCGCAACTACGCGCTCCGCGTCGCGCGCATCGACCTCGTGCTCAACCTCGACCAGTCGCTGCCGCCGACGTGGGCCGACCCGTTCCAGCTGCAGCAGGTCGTGCTCAACCTCCTCACCAACGCCGAGCAGGCGATGGAAGAATGGAGCGGGCCTCGCACGATCTGCTTCGAGACGCTGATGCGCGACGACACGCTCGTGCTGCGCGTCGTCGACAGTGGTCCCGGCATCGACGAGCGGTCGATGGACAAGATCTTCACGCCGTTCTACACGACGAAGGCGGTCGGCAAGGGGACGGGGCTCGGGCTCTCGATCTCGGATGGCATCATCCGCGAGCACGGCGGACGTATCCTCGCCGAGTCGGTGCCCGGTGCCGGCGCGACGTTCACGGTCGAGCTGCCGCGGATCGCGCCGCCATCGGCGGACGACGGTGCCGCCGAGGGCGCGCCGGCCGACAGCACGCGCAAGTGGCGCATCCTCATCGCCGACGACGAGAGCTCGGTGCGCGAGGCGCTGCAGCTCTTCCTGCGATCGTTAGGCCACAAGGTGGACGTCGCGAGCTCGGGGCTGGAAGCGATCGCCCGACTCGAGGCGCACCAGTACGACGCGATCCTCCTCGACCTGCGCATGCCTGACGTCTCCGGGATGGCGGTCTACGACAAGCTGCTGCAGCGCGACCCGCAGCTGGCGAAGCGCGTGATCTTCGTGACCGGCGACGTGCACAGCGGCGCGGCCGGTGACTTCGTGCTCAAGAGCGGGCGTCCGTACATCAGCAAGCCGTTCGTCCTCGAGGACGTGGCTCGACTCATCTCAGCGGCGGCAGCCTGATGGCGATCATCCTCATCATCGACGACGAGCCGGACATCACGTCCACGTTCGTGCGCTTCTTCGAGCGCGCACGGCACGAGGTCGCCGTCGCCCACACCGCGGCCGAAGGGCTCGAGGCATTCCGCCGCGCGCGCCCGGACCTCGTGCTGCTCGACCTGCACCTGCCTGACGCGTCGGGACTCGACGTGCTCGCCGAGCTGCAGCGCGAGGAAGCGGTGGTCATCATGATCACCGGGCAGGGCGACATCGAGGTCGCGGTCGAGTCGATGCGCGCCGGCGCCGAGAACTTCCTCCCGAAGCCGGTCGAGCTGGCCCACCTCGGTGCCGCCGCGGATCGCGCGCTGGAGAAGGCGAAGCTGCGCGAGATGAACCGCTTCCTCACCTCTCGTCGCGGCGACGCTCGCGCCGGTGGCGCGGTGCTCGGCGTCTCGCCGGCGATGACCGACGTCGCCAGCCAGATCGGCCTCCTCGCGCGCAGCGACAAGACGACCGCCCTGCTGCTCGGCGAGAGCGGGACGGGGAAGGGACGCGTGGCCGAGCTGATCCACGACCAGAGCCCGCGCGCGGGGAAGCCGTTCGTCGAGGTGAACTGCGCCAGCCTGACGGCGGCGATGCTCGACTCGGAGCTGTTCGGCCACGAGAAGGAAGCGTTAGGCGACGCCCGCGAGCGGCGGATCGGGCTGGTCGAGATCGCCAACGGCGGCTCGCTCTTCCTCGACGAGATCGCCGACCTCGACGCGACGCTGCAGCCCAAGCTGCTGCGCGTTCTCGAGGGAAAGAGCTTTCGCCGGCTGGGCGGAACAGATGAAGTGCGCGTCGAGGTGCGACTGATCGCGGCGACGAGCAAGGACCTCGTCAACGAAGTGACCGCGGGGCGGTTCCGTGAGGATCTGTACTATCGGTTGAGCGTGATGCCGATCACCCTGCCGCCGCTGCGGGCGCGGGCGCGCGAGGACCTGGTGCAGCTCATCGGCGCGGTGCTGGACGAGCTGCGTCCGCAGCTGGGAGAGGCACCCGATGGGATCGCCGACGCCGCGCTCGAGCGCTTGCTGAAATACGCCTGGCCAGGCAACATTCGCGAGCTGCGAAACGTGCTCGAGCGGGCGATGATCATGGGGCGCGGTGCGCCGGAGATCGTTCCGATGCATCTTCCTTCCGAAGTGCGCGACGCGAGCGGTGCGTACGTCGAGCACTACACGCCGAAGTCGCTCGAGGAAGTGGAGCGGGTGCACATGGAGCGCACGCTCCGCGCGCACAGCGGCAACCGGACGCGGGCGGCGCGCGAGCTCGGCATCTCGCGCGCGACACTGATCAAAAAGATCAAGGACTACAACTTGGACGGTCGATGACCGAGCTCAAGGAACGCGACATGATGGTGTGCCGGGCGTGCGGGAAGGAGGAGCGCGCGTCCGAGGGATACCCGTGCGTGGACTGCGGGACGTTCATCTGCATGATCTGCAACTTCCGCGGCGTCTCGCTGTGCAAGGTCTGCCAGGAGCTGCGTGACGAGCAGGCCGGGGAGGCGGGGCGCAAGTGACTTCTCCGCACGGCTCGATCCGGATCGACACCAGCCCCGCGTTCGCATCGTTAGGCATCGCCGTCGGCCACGCGACCGACGAAGACGGCGCGACGGGATGCACCGTCGTCCGTCCGCTCGAAGGGGCGATGCGCGGTGCCGCCGCCGTCGTCGGCCGCGCGACCGGGACGCGCGACCTGCTGCCGCTCACCACTCACCACCTCGTGGACCGGGTGGACGCGATCTTCCTCACCGGTGGCTCGGCCTATGGGCTCGACGCCGCCGCCGGGGTGATGCAGTGGATGGAAGAGCACGGCCGCGGCTACAACGTCGGCGCCGGCGTGGTGCCGATCGTCCCGGCCGCCGTGATCTTTGACCTCGCGCCGCTCGGTCGCTTCGACTCGCGGCCGACGGCGCGAATGGCGTGGGAGGCGTGCGAGGTCGCGCGCGCCGACCAGATCGAGGAAGGGAGCGTCGGCGCCGGGACCGGCGCGACCGTCGGCAAGGCAGCCGGCCCCGGGTGCGCGATGAAGGGCGGCTTCGGGGCGGCGACCGCGCGCTCCGGCCACCTCGTCGCCGGCGCGGTCGCGGTCGTCAATGCGTTAGGCGACGTCCGCGATTCGCGCGGCCGCATCATCGCCGGCACGCGCCAGGAAGGCGGCGGCTGGGCCGACTCGGTGGTGCTCCTCGCCGGCGGCGGCCAGCGTTCGTTCGCCGCCGAGTCGCCGGCACCGGTGAACACGACGCTCGCCGTGGTCGCGGTCAGCGCCGCGTTCTCGCGCGCCGACCTCGGCGCCGTCGCCGAAGCGGCGACCGCTGCGCTGTACAAGCGCGTGACCCCCTCCGGCACGGCCTTCGACGGCGACATCGTCTTCGCGCTCGCCCCGCTCGAGGGCGAGCGGGGGGACCCGGTCGCCGCGGGCGTGCTTGCCACCGCCGCGCTCGAGGAAGCGATCGAGCGTGCGGTGCGCCTCGCCCGTGGTCGCGATGGAGTCCCCGGGCTCGCCGACGAGGGTGACCCGTTCGCCGGGGCGCACACCCGATGACCAAGCAGGTCGTCGTGATCGGCTCCTACGCGCCGATGCACGCCGAGCCGAAGGTGTCGAGCCCCCAGCTCTCCCAGGCGTTAGGCGGCCACGCTCTCGCCGTGCTCGAGTCGCAGGGCGACTGGCACCAGGTGCGTGGCGACGATGGCTACAGCGGCTGGATCCACGCCGGCTACCTCGCGCCCGTCGCGCCCGACGTCGCTCCGCTCGCGCCGCATGCCCCGCTCACGACATCGCGCGCCGAACGCCTGACGTCGTTAGGCTGCATCGTCCGCAACGCCGGCGAGCGGAGGCGCGTGCTCCCGCCGGCCGCGCTGCTGCTTCCCGAGGACACCGTCGAGAGCGGACGCGCGCTCGCGGCCGATGCGTTGCGCGGCGAGTACCCATCCGACCCCGCCGCCGCAGCGCGCACGGCGACCTCGATCTTCGAAGGGACGCCCTACCTCTGGGGCGGGACGACGCCATGGGGCGCCGATTGCTCCGGGCTCGTGCAGACCACCTTCCGCCTGCACGGCCTCGTCCTCCCGCGCGACGCCTGGCAGCAGGCCGCCGTCGGCGACGACGCCGGGACCGACCCGCTCGCGCTCCGCGCCGGCGACCTCCTCTTCTTCTCCGACCGCGACGACCGCCGCATCACCCACGTCGGCATCGCCACCGGCGACCGGGGGATGGTCCACGCCGCGTTAGGCAGGGGCGGCTTCGCCGTCGAGCGCCTCGACGACACCGACGACCTCTACGTCGAGAAGCTCCGCGCCCGCTTCACCGGCGCGCGGCGCGTGAAGTTCGGCGGCGCCTAACGGTTCTGCCCCGTCAGCTCACCAGCGGGCCACCGGGAATCATCGGGCCGGCGGGCGGCGCGGCGGAACGGACCTGGAGCGGGACGTTCGCCATCTCGACGTTGCCGATCGTGATGATGAGCGCGAAGGTCCCAGGGCGGTCGAGCGGGAGGTCGAGCGCGGCGATGAAGGGAAGATCCATCTGCTCGATCCCCACCGGCGGCGCCTCGATGCGCAGCTCGCCATTGCTCGTCCAGATCGTCTCGCCCGACGGCGAGCGCCAGGCCAGGGTCATGACGTGAGTGCCGGCATCGCCGCGGCTGCCGACGATGCGAGCGACGAGGTGGGCGCGAGGATGCAGGGTCGGGAGCGAGCCAACCTGCACGGCGTCAAAAACGCCGAGCACGTTGAGTTTTCCTTCCTGGGAGAGATTGGCAGCATCGGCGAAAAGAGCAAAGGCAATGCGCATGCTGGAAACTACGAGAAGGGACGAGGGGGGACGAGGGATGAGGAAGGCGCGGCGGCCTAAGGCCGCACGCTGACGAGGAACGTGGGACGTGGGGGAGTTGCAACGGGGGACATGGAACGAGGAAGTGGCGCCATTGCTCCTTGTTCCGCGTTACAAGGGAGGAGGAAGTACGAGGGACGATGCACGGAGGAAATCAGGGACACCTCCTCGTTCCGCACTACGAGGGGCGGGTGACAAGGGAAACCCGCTGCGGCGAGAACATCGCGGCGGAACGGCGTACCGAGGACGGCGGCCGCGAATGCCGGAAACTTGGGAAAGCTCTACCGGCTCCCGGCGTTCCAACCAGTTCCACTCCGCTCATTCCTGATCATCGTCAGCAGCAGCCGCCGCACCGACGTTAGGCGGGCGATGCGTTCGTCGAAGATCGCGGGAAGCGCGCGCCGTGCGCTCTGGTACCAGGCTTCCGTTTCCGCCGCCGATCCCAGCGCGTACTCGTAATAGCGAATTCGATCGCGTGCCGACCGCCGGCTGTAGCCTTCGGCGATGTTCGCGCCGATCGAGCCCGCGGACCTCAAGAGCTGCGCTGCGATCTCGACCAGCAACGGCTCCTTCCGCATCGCGGACGCATCGTCCCACGCGTGCTCCGTCACCGCAACAGCGAGCCCGTATGCCGACACGCGAGCCAACCCACTTCGTTCGCCCGCCGTCTCGCCGGCCGCGACAGGCGCCCCGTCTGGCTTCGAGGTCATGCGCCATCCTAACGCGCCCGCCGTCACGACCCTCATCCAATGTTCGCGGTTACCATCCCCCGCGTTCGTCCTTCGTCCGTCCTTCCTCGTCACACGAGGCCAGCGAAACAGCGGAGCACGCACGCCACTCGCTCATTTCTCGCCCCTCGTTCCCCCCTCGTCCCTCGTAACGCGGACGACGGAACAAGGGCGCCATTCCCTCATTCCATGTCCCCCGTTGCTACTCCCCCACGTCCCACGTTCCTTGTCCCGCTCGTCGCGTGAGGCGACGGCGGATTCCTCATCCCTCGTCTCCCCCCTTGTCACTCGTCGCCACCCATCACTCGTCCCTCATCGCCCTCCGCTATCTTCAAACGAATGACGACGACGAGCATTGACCCCGGAACAGTTCCCTCCTCTTTCTCTCCTCCCCCCCCAAAGACTTTCACCGCGACTGACGCTCTGCTCCTCCTCATGGCGCTCATCTGGGGCGTCAACTTCATCGTCGTAAAGCTCGGCACCGATCTTCTCCATCCCCTCGCCTTCAACGGCGCCCGCGTCGCCATCGCCGCCGTCGCGCTGCTCCTCGTCGTCGTTGTCTCTCGTCGCCCCTGGCCCGCCCGCCGCGACACGCTCGCGCTCCTCGCGCTCGGTGTCCTCGGCAACGGCCTGTATCAGTGGTTCTTCATCGAGGGCATCGCCCGCACCCGCGCCGGCGACGCGGCGCTCGTATTGGCCGCATCGCCCGCCCTCATGGCGATCATCGGCCGGATGCTCGGCGTCGAACGGGTGAATGCGCGCAAGGTGCTCGGCATCGCTGCCTCGCTCGCCGGGATGGCGCTCGTCGTCTTCGGTACCGCGAGCGCCGACGACGGCGCGGCGGGCACCACGCTCACCGGCAACATGCTCGTCCTTGCGTCGTGCCTCTGTTGGGCGACGTACACGGTGCTGCTCAAGCCCTACACCGAGCGCGTTCCCGGCGTCACGCTCTCGGCGGTGACCATGGTCGGCGGCGCCGTACCGCTCGTCGCGGTGGCGATGCCGCACATCGCCGCGACGTCGTGGACGTCGCTCCCACCCGCGGCGTGGGGCGCGCTCTCCTACAGCGGGCTGCTCGCGCTCTTCGTCGCCTATCTCTTCTGGTACCGCGGCGTGCGCGTGCTCGGGCCGACGCGGAGCGCGATGTACGGCAACCTCCAGCCTGTCGTCGCGCTCGTCGTCGCCTGGATAGCGTTAGGCGAGCAGCCCACCATCATCCAGCTGCTCGGCGCGGCGGCCATCATGATCGGGCTCGTGCTGACTCGCACATGACACCGCCTGATGCTGCGACCATCGTCCTCTTCGACATCGACGGCACGCTGCTCTGGAGCGATGGCGCGGGACGACGCGCGATCCAGGCCGCGCTCGTCGAGGTGTTCGGCGGGATCGGGCCGGCCGATCATCGCTTCGATGGGAAGACCGATCGGCAGATCGTGCGCGAGCTGATGACGGTCGAGGGTCACGATCGCGACGTCATCGACGAGCGGATGGATCGCGTCCTCGATCGCTATGTCGCCGAGCTGCACTCGGCGCTGCGCGATCCCGCCCATCCGCCGCAGCGGTTGCCCGGCGTCGCCGAGCTGCTCGACGCGCTCGAGGCGCGCAGCGACGTCGTGCTCGGGCTGCTCACCGGCAACGTCGCACCCGGCGCTGACGCGAAGCTGCGCGCGGTCGGGATCGACCCGACGCGCTTCCGCGTCAGCGCGTTCGGCTCGGATCACGAGCATCGTCCCGAGCTCCCGGCGATCGCGCGCGCGCGCGCCGAGTCGCTGCTCGGCTATCCGGTCGGCGGCGAGCGGTTCGTCGTCGTCGGTGACACGCCGGCCGACATGACCTGTGGCCGCGGGATCGGCGCGCGCGCGATCGGCGTCGCGACTGGCCGCTACGCGGTGCGCGAGCTACTGTCGCACGGTGCCGATGCCGCATTCCCCGACCTCACCGACACCAGCGCCGTCGTCGCCGCAATCGTTGCCGCGTCGAGCGCTGCATCGCGCGGTGCGTCGCGCAATCGCGCCCCGGTGAGCGAGCGGTGACCGAGACCGAGCTGAAGGCGGTGGTGGACGACCTCGCGATGCGGCGCAAGCGCGTCGAGGAGGCGGGCGGTGTTCTCGAGAAGGAGGGTTACCTCCAGGACCGTCGCTGGGACACCGAGCGCGAGACGATCGGCGCGCGCGACCACGTCATCCGCATCCGCGTCTTCAACGGGCTCCCGCGCGGCGAGGCCTCGCTCGAGTGGAAGGGACCGACGCGCTCCAATCAGGGCTACAAGGTGCGCGAGGAGATCGGCACGACCATCGGCGACGCCGAGGCGCTGAGCGAGATGTTCGAGCGACTCGGCATGCAGATCACGCGCACCATCGACCGCGAGATCGCGCAGTTCAGGCTCGACGGCGCGACGATCCGCTTCGAGAGCTACCCGCGCATGGACGTCCTCGTCGAGGTCGAGGGGACGCCGAAGCAGATCGAGCGGGCGATCGCGGCAATCGGCATCCCGCGCGACGAATATCGCGCCGATGCGCTCACCGACTTCATGGCACGCTATGAAAGCCGCACCGGCAAGCGCGCGATCGTCTGCGCGGCCGATCTCGACGAGGCCGAGTGGTGAGCGCGTCGCGTCGTGGGGCCATCGAGGGAAGCTACCCCGTCTCCGCCGCCGGGAGCTGGCGCGGCGAGGCGGTATCGGGCGACGTCGTCCTCATGCTCGACGCGGACAGCGTCTCGATCACCTCGCCTGACGGCGACCGCCGCATCTCCCTGCCGTTAGGCACGCTCGACGGCACGCGCTTCCAGTCCGGCGCTCTCACCCTCGTCTTCGCCGATGGCACCATCGTCCTCGCCGGGGAAGGGCGGTTGGCCGCGGCCGGCCGCGACATCGTCGCCCGGGCCTGTGCGCCGGGCGAGCTCACGCTCGCCCTCCGATCGTTAGGCTCGCACCGCCGCGGCGGTGCCGACGAGCTGCAGCGTCGCTGGTTCGAGCCGCTCCTCTCGGCGCGGCGCCGCCTCGACCGCGCCGGCGATCCCGACGCGCAGCTCGCCGCGCTCGACGCCCGCGCTCTGCTCGGCGCCTATCGCGAGCTCGCCCATCGCATCGCCGAGAATTCGGCGGGGCAGGCGCCGTCGGACCGCCGCGCGCTCGAGGCGCAGATCGACGAAGCGCTCGCGCCGCTGGTGGCCGCGCTCGACGCGCTCGACGTGGCGGCGCGATCGCTGCGCGAGGCCGGCAGCGAGTCGATGATCGCGCGCTGGCGCGAGTGGTCGGCGCAGGCGCGCGCCGTCTACACCGCCGGCGACCGCTGCTGGCCCGACGTCAGGCACCTCGTCGCGGGCTGGCATCCCGGGCCGCGGCCGAGTCTCTGGCGGCGCATGCTCGGACGGGCGCGATGATACTCGGCGTCGGCATCGACCTCGTGGACGTGGCGCGGGCGCGGAAGCTCATCGCCGGCAAGGGGGAGCGCGCGCTCGCGCGGCTCTGCACCGCCGGCGAGGCGGCATATGTCCGGGCGCATCCGTCAGGTGCGCCCTCCTTCGCGGCGCGACTTGCCGCCAAGGAGGCGGCGTTCAAGGCGCTGGCCGGGAGCGACGAGGCACGCGCGATCGGCTGGCGCGACATCGAGGTCGAGCGTGCCTCTGATGGCCGCCCCTCGCTCCGCTTCCACGGGCTGGCGCAGTCGCGCGCCGAAACGTTAGGCGTGAAGCGCGTGCACGTCACCCTCACCCACACCGACACCACCGCCGGCGCGGTCGTGGTCCTCGAGGGCTGAACAGGCGCCGCGCGCCGGCGCGGCCGCTACTTCTTCGCCGCCGCCTTCACCGTCGGCTGCGCCGATGCTTCCTTCACCAGCTGGTAGGTGTACTCGATCCCGTCGTAGAACGCGCGCGTCATGATGCGCTCGTCGCGGCCGTGGGCGCGCATGTCGTCCACGTCGAGGAAGACGCCGCTCACGCCGTAAGTCGGGATCCCGGCCGCGCGCAGGTAAGCGCCGTCGGTCGCTCCCGTCTCGAGCGTCGGCACGACGATCACGCCCGGCCAGAGGCGCGCCGTCACCCGCTCGATCGGGCCCATCACCGTCGGTGTCAGCGGCGACGGCGAGGCGAGCTGCGCGTTCTCCACCGGCGTCACGTGCACCGAGTCATCGCCGATCGCCCGCACCAGCGCCGCGCGCGTTGCCGCCGGCGTCTCGCCGGGCATGATCCGGCAATTCACCGTCGCCTTCGCCGCCTGCGGCAGCGCGTTAGGCGCGTGGCCACCGCTCAGCATCGTCGGCACGCAGGTGGTACGCAGCTGCGCGTTGTAGAACGGAGACCGCGATAGCCGCGTCGCGGCCGCCGAGTCGCGCTCGTTGGCGGCGACGGCGCGCATGTCGCGCGCGGTGGCCGTGTCCTCGACCGCGGCGTAGCGCGTGAGGAATCCGCGCGTCGTCTCGGTGAGGTGCACCGGGAACGCGTAGTGCCCGACCGCGACCAGCGCCGCGGCGAGCCTGACGATCGCGTTGTCCGGCGTCGGCTGCGAGCTGTGCCCGCCGGGATTGGTCACCTCTAGGGTGAACGACTGGTACAGCTTCTCGCTCGTCTGCACCGGGCGCAGCAGCCGCTTCCCGTTGACGATCTGCGGATCGCCGCCGTCGACGTTGAGCGAGAGCTCGGCGTCGATCAGTGGGCGCTGGTTGGTGAGCAGCCAGTCCATGCCATTGTACCCGCCGCCACCTTCCTCGCCGGCGGTCAGCGCCAGGATCAGCGTTCGCTTCGGCACGATCCCCTCGGCCTTCATCCGCAGCAGCGCGACGATCAGCGTCGCCGCGCCATCCTTGATGTCGCTCGTCCCGCGGCCATAGAAGAACCCATCGCGCTCCGTGAGCGTGTACGGATCCATCGACCAGTCGGAGCGCAGTGCCTCGACCACGTCGAGGTGCGCGATGAGCAGGATCGGTTTCATCGTCTTCGACGAGCCGTTCATCCGCACGACGACGTTCGAGTCCTTGTCGCCGGCCGGCCCGATCACGCGCACGTCCGCCGCGGGAAAGCCCGCGGCGAGGAACCGGTTCGCCACCGCGTGCGCGGCCGGTGTGGTGCTTCCCTCCTTCCACGACGTCTTCGTCTCGACCAGCTCCTGCAGCACGTCGCGCCCGAGCTGCCCCCAGCGCGTCAGCATCGGCCCGCCGCCGTGCGCGGCCGGTGCCGCCTGCGCGGTGAGGCCTAACGGCGTGACGGCGAGGACGCCGAGGAGTCGGGCGAGGATGAGGCGGCCGGCGGATGACGATCCGTTCATGCGAGTGGTTGAGGAAGGGCGAAAGTGCAACCGGCGAAGATCACCCGAGCCACGGAGGCGCCGAGGGTCGAAACAACGGCAACGGCAAAGCGAGAGCTTTCACAGGAGGCACAGAGGGCACAGAGGGGTGAATCGACAGCAACGGCAAGCCCAAATGCTTTTTACAAGAGGCACAGAGGGTGGAATCGAAAGCAACGGCAACTGCAAAGGCTTTACACAGGAGGCACAGAGGGCACAGAGGTTTGTTACAAAACCGCTCTGTGCCCTCTGTGCCTCCTGTAATCAACACCGCAGGTACAAGAGCCGCAGTTACAACCGTCGCAGTTACAGCCCGCAGCTCTCTCTCCCCACCGTCACACCACGAAGCGCTCGACCGTCCCGCTCAACGTCTCGCCGTTCATCGTCACGTAGAGCTGCCCATCGGTGAGCGAGATCGCCAGCTTCACCCGGCGGTCGAGGTTCGCCGCCATCCCGGCCAGCAGCTCGCGGTCGACCGCGTAGAGCTCGAGTGTGTCGGCCTTGTGGATGCGCTCACCGCCTAACGCCTGGCGGAGCAGCCGCGGGTCCTTGTGGGTGTACACCGCCACCCGCGGCGACGCCTTGCTCGCCTTGTGCAGGCGAGCGGCGTCGGGGGAGCCGATCTCGATCCATGCCATGAGCGCACCGGTGAGGTCGCGCACCGCGATCGTCGGCTCGTCCGGGTCGGCGAGCCCGCGCGAGAACGCGATCCCTTCCGCGTACTCGAGGCAGTACGCGAGCACCCGCGTCAGCAGGTACTCGTCCGTCTCCGACGGATGCTGCGCGACCTTCAGCGCGAACGATTCGTAGACGTTGCGATCGACGTTGGAGAGCTCGACGTCGAAGTTGTAGATCGTCGCGGTGAGTGCCATGGCGTCGGGCAGAGGGAGGCGGCGCTCTTACTGCGCTGCGTCGTCCTCTGCCTCGTCTTCATCCTCGTTCGTGCCGGGCTGCGGTCCGAGGACGATTCCCTCGAGATCTGGATCCACGCCGGGGGTCCCGTTCTCGGCGTTCTCCTTCTTGCGCTGAAGACGTTCCTCGCGCTTCGCGTCCTTCTTTGCCTTGCGGTCGATCTCCTTCCGCCGCTTCTCGAAATCGTAGTTGGGTTTTCTCGCCAGATGAGGAGTCTCCGCTCCGTTCGTTCCGTTGAGGTGACTGATCCCCGGCCGACGCCGGGCGATGATCCGCAGACAAGATAGCCTTCCCGCCGCGCCCGCGCCGGGAGGATTGCCTACTTCGACGCTGGCTTCTGGACGAGCGGCGTCCCCGCCGGACAGCGCCGCATCTCGGCGGTATACGCGCCGGGCGACCAGTCGGTGCGGTGCCAGGCGAAGCTGTCGCGCGAGGTCAGCACGAGGTCCCAGACGACGAGAGTCCCCTCCGGCGTCTTCCGCGTCTCGTCGATGATGAAGCCGCGGATCGTCGTCGGCGATACGCTCCGCAGCTCGTAGCGGGCCTTGCGCACCGCACCGGAATCGTCGGCGTACTCGATGACCATCATCGAGCGGTCGGCGGTGAAGCTGATGCGCTGCGGCCCGTTCGTGCACGTCTTCGCTCCCACCGTCCGTCCCCAGGTCCCTTCGGCGACGTGAAAGATGTCGTCAGGGGGCTTCACCGCGTACGGCTTCACCGGTGCAACGGCGATCGTGATGAATGCCCAGAGCAGGTTGATCAGCATCGTGATCATGTGCGACCGCGGTCGAGGACGAGGTTGGGCGTTGGAGCCCGGCTGGCCAATATGGCGAGCGCTCGCCGCCCGCGCAGCCACCGTCAGGCGCGCTCTGGCGTTGCGCGCGACCCGGACGCATCATCGGGGGCGCAGCCGCCAGCAATCGCGCGCCGACTCCTACCGACCACCGCCATGTCCCGCAGCCATCGCCTCGCCGCGCTCCTCGCGCCGCTCGTCCTCATTGCCGCCACTCCCGCCGCGACCGACCTGCGCGGCTTCTCAGCCGCCGCGTCGAAGGCCGAGCTGGAATGGGAAGGGAAATTCAAGGCGATCCCCGCCCCCGACAGCATGCGCGAGGCGATGCGCCACCTCTCGGCGCGCCCGCATCACGTCGGCTCGCCGTACGACAGCGCGAACGCGCAGTGGATCCTCGCCCGCTTCAAGAGCTATGGCTGGGACGCGCACATCGAGCGCTTCGACGTCCTATTCCCGACGCCGCTCGAGCGCGTCGTCGAGCTGGTGTCGCCGACGAGGTTCAGGGCAGCGCTGCAGGAGCCGACCGTCGCCGGAGATCCGACGTCCTCGCAGCACGACGAGCAGCTTCCGACCTACAACGCCTACTCGGCTGACGGCGACGTCACCGCGCCGCTGGTCTATGTCAACTACGGCGCCCCGTCCGACTACGAGGACCTCGAGCGCGCCGGCGTCTCGGTGAAGGGAGCGATCGTCATCGCCCGCTACGGCCAGACCTGGCGCGGCATCAAGCCCAAGGTCGCCGCCGAGCATGGAGCGTTAGGCTGCCTGATCTACTCCGATCCGGCCAACGATGGATACGCGGTCGGCGACACCTTCCCGGTCGGCCCGATGCGTCCGCCGCAGGGCGTGCAGCGCGGAAGCGTGCAGGACATGCCGCTCTACCCCGGGGACCCGGCGACGCCGAACATCGGTGCCGTGCCCGGCGCGAAGAAGCTCCCGCTGTCGCAGATCCAGACGTTGACGAAGATCCCGGTGCTGCCGATCTCCTATGCCGACGCCAAGCCCCTCCTCCAGGCGTTAGGCAACCGCACGGTCCCCGCCCGCTGGCGTGGCGGGCTGCCGCTCACTTACAAGCTCGGCCCCGGCTCGGCGCGCGTGCACCTCAAGGTGAAGTCCGACTGGAAGACGCGTCCCATCTACGACGTGATCGCGACGCTCAAGGGGAGCGTCGAGCCCGACCAGTGGGTGATCCGCGGCAATCACCACGATGCCTGGGTCAACGGCGCCGAGGATCCGATCTCCGGGCTGGTGGCCGAGCTCGAGGAGGCGAGGGCGTTAGGCACCCTGTACAGCCAGGGGTGGAAGCCGCGCCGGACGATCGTGTACGCGGCCTGGGATGGCGAGGAGCCCGGGCTGCTCGGCAGCACCGAGTGGGTCGAGACGCACGACGACGAGCTGCGCGCGAAGGCGGTCGCCTACCTGAACAGTGATACCAATGGACGCGGCTTCCTCGGTATGGAGGGCTCGCACATCCTCGAGCGCTTCATCAACGACGTCGCGCGTGACGTGCAGGACCCCGAGTCGAACGTGAGCGTCTGGAAGCGCGACCAGCTCGCGCAGATCGCCAATGGAAGCAAGGAAGAGCGGCAGGAAGCGCGCAGCCGCCACGACCTGCGCATCGACGCGATGGGCAGCGGCTCCGACTACACGCCATTCATCCAGCACCTCGGAATTCCGTCGCTCAACCTCGGCTTCGGCGGCGAGGACCGGGGCGGGATCTATCATAGCATCTACGACGACTTCTTCTGGTACACGCACTTCAGCGACACCTCGTTCGTCTACGGACGCGCGCTGGCGCAGACGGCGGGCACCGCGGTGATGCGTCTCGCCGACGCGGAAGTGATCCCGTACGAGTTCACCAACCTGGCCGAGACAGTGAAGAAGTACACCGGCGAGGTGAAGGAATTGCTCGACAACGAAAGGTCGAAGGCGACCGAGACGGGGAAGGAGCTGGACGAGGGCGTGTACGCGGCGATAGGTGATCCGCGTGAGCCGGAAGTGGCGCCAAAGCGCGATTCCATCCCGCCGTACCTCAACTTCGCCCCGATCGAGAACGCGACCGATCGCCTGGCCCGTGCGGCGGCGGCGTACGAGGCGGCGTTAGGCAGGGGGATCGGTGCGACGGCGGGTGAAACGGCGGCTGTGGGCGCCGGGGACGAGAAGGGTCCATCGTCAGGCCTCACGGCGGCGCAGGAGACGGCGGTGAACGCGGCACTGCTGAAGGTGGAACGGGCGTTGACCGACGCGAAGGGATTACCGGGGCGGCCGTGGTTCACGCATCAGCTGTATGCGCCGGGATTCTACACCGGGTACGGCGTGAAGACGCTGCCCGCCGTGAGGGAGGCGATCGAGCAGAAGCAGTACGCGGGGATCGATGAGAGCGTGACCCGTCTCGCGGCGGCGATCAATGCGGCGGCGGGGGTGGTGGAGGGCGCGACTACGGCGATGCACGGCGGGCGTTAGGCGGACAGCAGTCGGAGACGCTGAATGAGAGCACGGCACCGGACGCGCATCGCTCTGTTGACGTTCCTGGCGGTTGCAGTCGGCGCGCCTGCACTCGCCGCGGCGCAGACACCGTGGCAACCTTCGCCGGGTCACAGCCAGCTTTCGATCTGGCCCGGCGTGGTCCCGGATGCGCAAACCGTGAAGGGCGCCGAGCTATCGGCGACAGTCGTCGACACCACCGGTAAACCGAAGCTCGTTGGCGGAAAGCCGTGGACCTATGTCGACAGCGTTTCGCAGCCGACCATGACTGTCTATTCGCCTGCTGGTCGCAACACCGGCGTGGCGGTCGTCGTGTTCCCGGGCGGGGGATACAACATCCTGGCGATCGATCTCGAAGGCACGGAAGCCTGTGACTGGCTGACATCGAAGGGCATCACGTGTGTCCTGCTGAAGTACCGCGTTCCGTGCGTGAAGACTGGGCCGTATCGGGATTGCCTGGCGGCGTTGCAGGACGCGCAGAGGGCCGTGGGGCTCGTCCGCTTCCACGCCGCGCGTTGGCAGATCGACCCGCACAAGATCGGAGTACTCGGCTTTTCAGCGGGCGGCCACATGGTCGCCGCGATGAGCACACATTACGACAAGCGTCTTTACCCGGCTGTCGATGCGGCCGACACGGTGAGCTGTCGCCCGGATTTCGCGATCGCTCTCTATCCGGGACATCTGGCGGTGCCAGAAAGAGGATTCGCGTTGAACCCGGACATTCGGGTCACCAGCCGGACCCCGCCCACGTTCCTGCTCCAGTCGGAGGACGATCCGGTAGATCCCGTGGAGAACTCGATCGTCTATCATGCCGCACTGCGGAAGGCTCGAGTCCCCGTCGAGCTGCACTTGTACGCGAAGGGCGGGCACGCGTTCGGGATGCGGCGTACCAGCTCTCCGATCACCGAATGGCCGCAGCTGGTTGAGGAGTGGTTGGGAACAATCGGCATCATCGCGAAGTGAGCCGCCTGACGCTTGCTCGCCAGACGTAGCCAGCGTCCTCGCGCATCGCGTCGCCCGCCTGACGATCGCTGAAGCAGACAACGTACCTTCCCGGAGCTTCAATGCGAACAGACACAGGTGACACGCGCTTCGCCGGCGTCGCTGCAATTCTTGCCGGCATGGCCTGGGTTGCGTGGGCCGCGCTGAATACAGCGACGCACGGTGGGTTGGACGTTGGAACCGCCGCCGTTGGTGAGCGCATGTCGCGAGTCGGGGCGCTCCTCATGGTCGGATGGAATCTGCTGCTGATTCCGGGCGCGCTCGTTCTATACGCCACTCTGCTGGAACTCCATCCCCATCGCGTTCGCGTCGCCACGACCTGCGGACTGGCGTCGCTTCTGTTCTGGGCGTACGGGGGCGCGACTCATGGCATCACCCCAGCGCTCGAGGTGAGCTACCTCGTCTTGTCTGCTGTCTGGTGGCTCGGAATCGGTACCACGCTCTGGCCAACCAGCAAGGCATTCGCTGGCCTGACGATCGCGCTTGGCGCATTCGCCTTGTGGGACGCACTGTTGACCGGCTTGGAACCAGTCCCTTTCGGGCTCTACCTCACGGCTGCACCCAAACTTCCCCTGTCGATCCTCTGGGATTTTGCGCTCGGATATGTTCTTGTCCGACGTGCAGCTGTTCCGACGACTCGGCTCGCGACAAGCGCTGTCTGACGAACCTCGCATCTGAACGGCGTTAGGCGGGATGAATGCCCGAGATACAGCGGTCATGACTCGAATTCGTTCGTGCGTTCATGCCTCGAGCTGCCGCGTGTTGCGCATCCTCGACACGCTAGCCGCCATTCTGCAGGACTCGTAGGACTGGAGCCTACACGCGTTGGTCGGCGATCCCTACGTCACTCGCGGCGTCCGGCCGATGCGCAGCGCGCGTTACGCGACGAACTATGTCAGGACGCATCCGCGCACGCATCGCTGTGCCGGTCGACTCCTTCCCCTCGAGGACAATCATGAGACATCTCGCACGCTTCATCACCACGTTAGGCATCGCCGCCTGCGCCGCCGCTCCAGCCATGCGCAGTGCGCCGCTTGCCGCGGCTCGCGCCGAGACACGGGCTCCTGCAGCGCAATCGGCGCCGACCGACTCGGTCGTCGAATATCTGCTTGCGTCGGCCGCCGCCGACTTCCATGATCATGGCCCATCGGGTCCTGTTCGCGTTCGTGACGTGCGTCTGGAGCACTTCACGGATGCCAATGGGGGCGCGCACTACATGCTGTGCGGCCAGTTCCTGGCAACGCAGCAGGGAAGCGCCGGCGACTGGACTCCGTTCGCGACCGTCAAGACGTCGCGCTTCGAGCAATGGCTAGGCTCCCAGGCCGCGGGCTTTTGCGAGGGCCCATCGGTCGCACGGGATACGGCAGGGGACTTGTCCTCCTCGCTGCAGAGCCGACTCGATGCTATACGTTAGGCGCGGGAAGGAGCCTCACATCGCCTGAACCCAGCCCGAGGAGCAAGCCATGGTACGCGTGCTGTCTGTCGTCGCCGCCGCGTTGAGCGCATTCTTCATCTTCTACACCATCCGGCTTCTCGCGGTCACCGACTTCCTCCAGCGTACGCGTCCCGGTGGCGGCGGCGCGTACATCGGCGCCGTCGTCTTCCCCCTGCTCGCGCTGTGCTTCGGCTGGGCCGCCTTTCGCGCCTGGGGCATCACGCGGACACCTGCGGTGAGGATGCCCGACGATCGCTCCCGCTGATGACGAGTCGATGTGACGACACGTGACGGTTACGACGAGATCGGCCACTCGTACGCGACGCAACGCCGCACCGATCCGCGACTGGCGGCGCGCATTCACGCATTGATCGCGACCGACGCCACGGTGCTCAACGTCGGCGCCGGCGCGGGTTCATATGAACCGGTTCGCGCCGGGGTGGTCGCCGTCGAACCCTCCGTCGTGATGCTCGATCAACGGCCGCCCTCCGCCGCGCCGGCAGTGCGAGCGGTCGCCGAGTCGCTGCCATTTCGCGACAACGCGTTCGACGCGGTGCTGGCCATCCTCACGGTCCACCATTGGACCGACCAGCGACGTGGACTCGCCGAATGCGCGCGCGTTGCACGCAATCGCGTGCTGATTCTCACCTGGGATCCCGACGCCGACGGGTTTTGGTTGGTTCGCGACTACTTCCCGGAGATCCTGGCCATCGACCGCCGCATCTTCCCCTCGATGGAGTTGTTCCGCGCGGCCTTCGGTTCGGTCGAGGTGCGACCGCTGCCGATCCCACACGACTGCATCGACGGATTTCTCGGCGCATACTGGCGGCGCCCGGAGGCCTACCTCGATCGCGCGGTTCGCGAAGGAATCTCCACCTTCCGCCGCGTCGAGAACATCGACCGCGCACTCGAACGGCTCCGCAGCGATCTGGCCGCCGGCGAGTGGGAACGGAGAAACGCCAGCCTGCGGCATCGCACCGAGCTCGATGTCGGTTACCGCCTGGTGATAGCGAAGCCCACATAGCGCCAGAGCTCCGGCGTTAGGCGCGCCCGGCTGCGCCGCCGGATCGTGCTTCGCTGGCGCATCGCGGACCGGTCCGGCATATTCGCTCACCCGGATCACGATTTCCATCCGCCTCCCTTCGCCCTAGTCGCGATGAAACGCAGCGTCCTCGCCGTCTTCCTCCTCGTCCTTTGCGCCTGCCCGGCGACGAAGCTCGACGTCGGCCCCGCGACCGGCGCGCCCCCCGCGACCTGCAACTCCGGCTGCACCGCCGAGTGGGAGCGCGCGCAGCTCTGGATCGTGAACCACTCGCGATTGAAGATCCAGCTCGCGACCGACGTGACGATCCAGACTTACAACCCACCCGACAACAGCACCGACTTTGCGTTCTCGGCGACCAAGGAACCGATCGGAGGCGACAGCTATCGCATCACGCTCGGCATGGGGTGCGTGAATCTCATCAGCTGCGGCTCGCGTCCCGAGGACATCAAGGCGGCGTTCAACTACTACGTCAGCACCGGCACCGACATTCTCGCCGGACGCAGCCCGCGCGGGCTGCGCTAGCGTCGCCGCCTTACGCGTTAGGCGGTACCCGTGCTGAGCCAGTCCTCCCCCTGGCCCGGGCTCGATGTGGTGCTCGAGAACCTGGTCGCCGGCATCCGCGCCGCGTTAGGCGACGCGTTCGTCGGCGCCTGGCTCCAGGGCTCGTTCGCACTCGGCGACTTCGATCGCGACAGCGACGTCGATTTCGTCGTCGCGGTTCGCGACGAGCTGTCTGACCACGACGTCGCCGCACTGCAGGCACTGCATGGCCGGATCTACAATCTTCCCTCGGAGTGGGCGCAGCACCTCGAGGGTTCGTATTTCCCCGCAGCGATTCTCCTCGACTACCGCCAGCGCGGCACGCCGTTATGGTACCTCGATCATGGCAGCCGGTCGCTGGTGCGGTCCGGCCACTGCAACACGGTCGTCGTTCGCTGGGTCGTTCGCGAGCGCGGCGTCACGCTCGCCGGACCAGCGCCGACGACACTGGTCGATCCGGTCCCCATCGACGCGCTTCGGCGCGAGATGGCCGACACCATCCGCAGCTGGGGCGAGCAGATTCTCCACGACCCCGACCAATACCGCAATCGGTTCTATCAGGGCTTCATCGTCCTCAACTACTCTCGCATGCTGCACGACCTCGCCGAGGGGCGCCCGGGGTCGAAGCGCGCGGGTGCGGAGTGGGCGAAGGCGACGCTCGACCCCGAATGGTCCGCGCTCATCGACCGCGCGTGGGACACGCGTCCCGACCCGGCGCGATCGTCTCGTGAGGCGCCCGATCCCGCCGACTTCGAAAGCACGCTGCAGTTCGTGAAGGCTGTCATCCGCGAGAGCGAACGATACGCCCCGACCCGAGGTGGTTGACATGGGCGGCGCCGGGTGCCGTATTCGTAGCGCCATCCGCCAATCTCCAACCTCGGAATCGTTGTGCGACGCACCGTCATCGTCTACGGGCTGCCCGGCGGCGTCCTCATCGTCGTCCTGAAGCTCATCGAGTACCGCTTCCTCGTCGTGGAGCACTCGCTCGAGATCTACGGCGGTCTCGTCGCAGCGATCTTCGCCGCGCTCGGGATCTGGCTCGGCCTCAGGATGACCGGTCGCGCGCCCGAGAAGGAGATCGTCGTCGTGCGCGCCACTGATCCGTTCGTCGTCGATCAGGCGCGGCTCGAGCAGCTCGGCATCACGCGGCGCGAGCACGAGATCCTCACGCACATCGCCGCCGGGCTGAGTACGCGCGAGATCGCGGAGAAGCTGTTCGTGAGCGAGAATACGGTGAAGACTCATTCGAGCCGGCTGTTCGACAAGCTCGATGCCGGCCGCCGGACCCAGGCTGTCCAGATCGCGAGAGCGAAGGGATTGATCGCCTGAACGGGTGATCTTGCGCCCGTTAGGCGAAAATCACCCGAACGGGTGACGCGCGATCGAGCGCGGGAATGCATGATGGCGCCGTCTCCAACCCCTCTTCCAATGAAGAAAACAGTCTGGACGTTCGGTCTCATCTGCGGCGCGGTCATGGCGGCGTTCATGGTTGCCACCCTGCCGTTCGCCAATGCCTTCGATGAGCACAGCCTCATCGTCGGCTACGCCGGCATCGTCGCCGGCTTCCTGCTCGTGTTCTTCGGTGTCCGCTCCTACCGCGACAACGTCCTCGGTGGCACGATCGGCTTCGGTCGCGCCTTCAGCACCGGTCTCCTCATCGCCGCGATCGGAAGCATGTGCTACGTGGCGACGTGGGAAGTTCTGTACTACGAGTTCATGCCCGACTTCTACTCGAAGTACGCGCAGGCGGCCGTGGACCAGGCGCGAAAGAGCGGCGCGAGCGACGCCGAGATCGTGAAGACGCGAACGGCGATGGAAGCGATGGCGAAGAGCGCGAAGAATCCGGCCTGGGTCGCCGCGACCACGTTCGTCGAGCCGTTCCCCGTCGGTCTCGTGATCGCGCTTGTGTCGGCAGGGGTGTTGCGACGGAAGCGCGGTGCGCGCGACGCGGTGCTCGCCCCGGCGTGATCACACACTTCGGCTGACATCCCCCCCCCGATCCGCAGGTCGGCGTCCTGCGCCACGTTCTCGAAGAGGAAATGCCCACTCCCCCCGACGACTCCACCGACAAGCCCGGCGACGAACGACTCGGCATGGCCGAGCCGATCACCCGCCGCGATTTCATCAACGGCACCATCGCCGCCGGGGCTGGCCTGCTGCTCAACGGCACTTCCGCCGCGGCTGCGCCTAACGCTCCGCTTGACGCTCCGCCCGCCGTCAATCCGTTCACCGGCTACGGCGGCGTCGGCGACTACGCCAACTCCAACGGCAACACGCGCGCAGTGATGTCCGCCGGCCACGCCATGCGCGACGGCAACTTCGAGGCGCAGCTCGCCAATGCGATCGACACCGGCGAGACGTACGACCTCGTCTCGGTCGGCGGCGGGATCAGTGGGCTCGCGGCCGCGGTCTTCTTCCAGAAGTACAGGGGCGGACACGCACTCGTCCTCGATAATCACCCGATCTTCGGCGGCGAGGCGAAGCGCAACGAGTTCGTCGTCGACGGGCATCGCGTGGTCGCCCACCAGGGTTCGGCGATCTTCCCCGTCGTTCGCAAGGGCAGCTACACCGGCACGTTCTACGAGATGATCGGGATGGACCGACCGTCCTTCGACTACCAGAAGTGGCGCGGGCCCCAGCCCGAGATGCAGCTCGGCAACAGCCCCTACGACCAGCCGAAGGACTACGGCTTCTACTTCACCCCGCAGTTCACGAAGGGGAAGGGCGTCTGGGTCCTCGATCCGTGGGGGAAACAGCTCGCCGGCGCGCCGTTAGGCGACGACGTGAGGGCCGACCTGCTGCGCTGGCAGACGGTCGACAATGGCGCCCTCCGCCCGAAGACCGAGGGCGACGCGATCTCCCGCCAGCTCGACTCGATCACCCTCGAGGATTACCTGATGACGCGGCACGACATCAGCCGCGACACGGTCCGCAACTTCCTCTCGCCGATGGAGGGCGGCGGATACGGCCTCGGCCCTGACGCCCTCTCGGCCTACTGCGCCTGGGCGATCGAGACCGAGTTTCCCGAAGACGGCGACGACGCGTTAGGCGACCAGATGTTCCCCGACGGCAACACCGGCTTCGCGCGACTGATGGTGAAGACGCTCATCGCCGACGCATTCGCCGGCGCGCGCACCATCGACGAGACCTGGCGCAATCGGGTGAACTTCGCCGCGCTCGATCGCAGCGGCGCGCCGACACGCATCCGCGACGGCGCGACGGTCGTCAGCGTCGCGCACGTCGGCGACCCCGCCACCGCGTCGCACGTCGTCGTCACCTATGCAAGGAACAAGCGTCTCTACAAACTGAAGGCACGCGCGGTCGTCATGGCCGGCGGCACGTGGACGGCGAAGCACGTCGTCCGGGACCTCACCGACGCGCATCGTCAGGCATTCGCGCAGTTCTATCGCTCGCCCTGCCTGATGGCGAACGTCGCCGTGCGCAACTGGCGCTTCCTCTACAGGATGGGGATGTCCGGCTGCCGCTGGTTCGGGGGACTTGGTGACTACCTCGCCGTCCGGCGGATGGCCACCATCGGCGGACAGTCGCCGACGTTCGGCCCCGACTCGCCGACCGTCCTCACCATCAAGATCCTCTTCGCCAAGCCGGGCCTTCCGATCGCCGAGCAGGGGGCGAGGGGCCGCGCCGAGATGTTGGGCACCACCTTCGCCCAATACGAGCAGGCATTGCGCGCGCAGCTCGCCGACATGTTCGCGCCCGGCGGCTTCGATCCCAGGCGCGACATCGCCGGGATCATCCTCAATCGCTGGGGACACGCGTACGTGAACCCGCAGCCGGGCTTCTTCTTCGGTCTCGACGGCAAGCCGGCGCCGCGTGATATTCTCCGTGACAAGCCGCACGGCCGCATCGCCTTCGCCAACACCGATCTCGCCGGGGCGATGGATCACCGCAACTCGATCCGCGAGGCCGATCGCGCCGTCAGGCAACTCCTCGGGAGCTGACCAATGAAGCCGCTGCCCTTCGTCCGGCCGTACGCGCTCGTCTTCTGGCTGGTCTTCATCTGGGCATTCTTCGCCGAGTCGAGGATCGTCAGGCGTGCACAGCGGATGCAGGGGGCGACCGATTCGCGTTCGCTGCAGGTCATCATGATCGGGCAGGGGATCGCGTACGTCGTGGCCTTCTGGATGGCATTCATGCCGGGGCTCCGCGTCGCGCCAACGCACGAGCGGCTGGTGTTCGCCCTCGGTCTCGTCGCCATCATCGCCGGCGCGCTCCTCCGCCGGCACTGCTGGCGCATGCTTGGCGCCTCGTTCACCGGCGACGTTCGCGCCCGCCCCGACCAGGAGGTCGTCAGCCGCGGCGCCTACCGCATCCTGCGCCATCCGTCGTACTCCGCCGGCATCCTCCTCAACACCGGCGTCGGGATCGCGTTAGGCAGCTGGGCCTCGGCGCTGTTGCTCGCCGCCGCGTCTTTTGCCGTCTACCTCTACCGCATCGGCGTCGAGGAGCGTGCCCTCGTCGCGACGATCGGCGAGCCGTACCGGCAGTTCATGATCGGGCGCAAGAGGCTCATCCCATTCGTGTACTGACGGATTCGGGCAAGGGCCACGCATCCCATACGACGCTGATGCACGATGCCGGACACTACGATGCATGGTCGCGATACGGCGATTCGCGATCCATGATGCACGGGACTTCTTGATGCACGATGCACGAAAGTCGATACACGATGCACGAACGCGATGCACGGGGCGCGGCGGTCGTTCGTGCATCGATGCATCCGGCGCTCCCGTGCATCATGCATCGTGCATCGCAGTATCGTCACCATGCATCGTATCTTCGTGCATCGTGCATTCTCCCTCGTCCCTCATCGCCCCCCCTTCGGTAATTCACGCTTAGGGATGAATGTTGACCGTCCCCGCCTGACGATGCAGCTTCAGGAGGCCCGCGATCCGGACGATGCCCGCGCTCGCTTCGTCTACATCGAGGACGACGGCAGCGCGCGTGAGCTGACGCCCCATGAGTGCGCGTATCTCGCGATGCCGTTCGATCCGCCCGACGGCAACCGGCCGTACATCAAGGCGCGCTACCGGTCGCTCACCCCCGATCGCCGGATGCGCGGCTTCCTCGAGCGGAAGCATCTGCCCGGGCACCTTCGTGTCACCCTGCGAACGGACTACCTCGCGCTCGCGCTCCGCCGCGAGAAGTTCGCCGGCGTCAGGCGCGTCCCCCATGTGCTCGTCGCACTCGCCCTCGCCTGCGCGTTAGGCTATGGAGCATGGGTGACCGCCGCCGTCTCGACGACGGCATTCCTCGACGCCCACTCGCGAGGCCTCGCCATCGTGCTCTTTGTCATCGGCGCTTTCGTCGGCACGATCATCTATATCGTCTTCGGCCTCTTCTACGCGGTATCCCTGACCGGCTTTCGGGGCCTGCTCTGGTTCCTGGCGACGACGGGGGTCTGCCTCGGCCTGTTCGGTGGCGCGATCTCGGTTCTCCTGGCCCACGGTCATCCGGCGCCAGCCGCTACTTCTTCGTCGGGTCGTCCGACGGATGCACGTACGTCAGCGCGAACGGTTCGATCGCGTGCACCTGCACCTCGGTGACGACGCGCGTCGTGGCGAAGTGCGCATGGTTCGCCGGCGCCGTGATGAAGCCGCCCTCCTTGAGCGCGATCATGCCGTCGGTGGTGAAGTTCTCGCCCAGCCCGACGAGGAAGGTCCCCTGCAGCACCGTCACGTGCTCGTCGGTCGGGTGGGTGTACAGCGGGAGGATGTAGCCATTCGGGAATCGGAGGCGGACGGTGAAGATCTGTCCGGCGTAGGCGGATTACCAGCTCGAATCGGCGCATGGAGCGGCCGACGCCGAGTTCTCTCGCCCTTTGTTCGGCTCATGCGGTTGCTCCCGCCTGCGCTCTGCGTAATTTCTCGACGCGCCGCGCAGCTGCTCGCCGCGTTCCTCCTTCCCCTCCGAGCCCGATGCCCCGAGTTCGCCTCAGGAACTTCGCCGTCTCCCTCGACGGCTTCTCCGCCGGTCCCGACCAGTCGATCGAACACCCGTTAGGCACCACCGGTACCGAGATCTTCGACTGGTTCTTCCCGACGAACACCTTCCGTAGCATGCACCAGCTCGAGACCGGCGAGACCGGCATCGACGACGACATCGCTCGTGAGGGAATGACCGGATTCGGCGCCTGGATTCTCGGGCGCAACATGTTCGGTCCCGTTCGCGGTCCATGGCCGGACGAGAGCTGGAAGGGGTGGTGGGGCGACGAGCCGCCGTATCACGTTCCCACGTTCGTGCTCACGCATCACGCGCGGACGCCGATCCCGATGAAAGGCGGCACCGAATTCCGCTTCGTCACCGACGGGATCCACTCCGCGCTCGAACAGGCTCGCGCCGCCGCCGGCGATCTCGACGTCCGCATCGGCGGTGGTGTCTCGACCGTTAGACAGTTCCTCCAGGCGCGCCTGCTCGACGAGGTGCACCTCGCGTTGCGTCCGATCATCCTCGGCCGCGGCGAGAATCTCTTCGCTGGACTCGACCTCCGCGCACTCGGCTACCACGTCACCCGCCACGTCACCGGCGAGCGTGCGACGCATGTCTTCATCGAGCGGACCGGCGGTTAGCCGGTCCCCCTCGACGCGGCGCGATCCGCGTGTATCGTTTGTCCCGGTCGGCCCGACCGGTCACCCCAACGAGGCGCCTCCGTCCATGCAACGTCGCACCTTCCTCACGTCACTCGCCGTCGCAGCCGCTGCCTCACGGTTAGGCGCGTGCGCCACTGCCTCGTCCGGCGCGGCGATGCCCGGCACCACCGGCACACGCCGCCTCAAGCGCGTCGGCATCCAGCTCTACACGCTGCGCGACGATGCCCATCGCGACCTCGAGGGGACGCTCACCAGCATCGCCAGCGCCGGCTACAAGGAAGTCGAGCTGCTGGCGTCGATGAACAACTTCGGGATGCCGGCACCGCAGCTTCGCGCCCTCCTCGACCGCCTCGGCATGACCGCCCCGTCGACGCACATCGGGGCGGAGAACTTCGACAACCTCAACGCGGTGTTCGACGAGGCCGGAACGTTAGGCCACCAGTACATCGTCCTCGCCAGCCTCCCCTATGGGCCGGGCAAGGCGACGCTCGACGATTATCGCCGCTGGTCGGACCGCCTGAACGAAGCCGGTCGCCAGGCCCGTGCCCGCGGCCTCTGGATGGCGTTCCACGATGAGGCATACGACTACTCGCCGCGCATCGAGGGCCAGATGCCTTACGATATCCTCGCCGACCGGACCGACCCGACGCTCGTGCGCCTCCAGCTCGACACCGGCAACGCCGCGATCGGCGGACGCGACCCGGTCGAGCTGATGCGGAAGTACGGCTCGCGCTACTACCTCTTCCACATCAAGGACGCCGCGAGGATCGGCGCGCCTAACGATACGGACCTCGGCACCGGCGTGGTCGATTTCAAGCAGATCCTGGCGATGGCCGGCGACCCCACCGACAAGCACTTCTACGTCGAGCAGGAGACCTATCCCGGCGCCCCGCTCGACAGCGCCAAGCGCGACTACAACTACATCTCGACGCTCCAGTACTAGCGCGCCAACCCCTGGGGGACGCTGCCATGCACGATGTCGTCCTGCTGCGCCGGCGCCGAGTCGGCGCGCGCATGATCGAGCTCGCCTTCGCTTGCGGAATCACCGCCGCCTGCCAGACGGGCGGGTTCTCGCCGAGCCATCCGCTCGCTCCCGGCGCCGACATCCACGCGACTTTCGCCCCATCGCGCGGAATCGCCGTCGGACCCGATTCGACGCTCGTCGTGACGGAGCTCTTCGGACGAGTGGTCCAGCTGCGCGGCGACACGATGGCGGTCCGTTTGACGCGGGTCGCCGGCCCGAAGAACCCGAAGAGCTGGGCCGGCCACCAGGTCGAGTTCACTCGAGACTCGACGATGACGCTGGTGAAGACGAACATCGACACGCCGGTCGGGACGATCGCGCTCCTCGGCGGCGTGGCGGCGTTCCTCGCCTACATGATGGGGAAATGAGAGTTCGCCTGGCGATGGCGCGCCTCGCGCTCGTGAGCGCGTTAGGCGCGACCACAGCCTGCGGCGGACGTCCGCCAGTACCGCCGCCGATGCCGTCACCCGGAACCGACGTGAAGGTGACCTTCGTCCAGCCGCACGGGATCAACGTCAGGCCGGACTCCGTGCTCGTCGTGTCCGAGTTGAGCGGCCGCCTCCTCTCGGTGCACGGCGATACCATCGCACTCCGCCTGACGCGCGTTCCCGGCCAGGGAAATACGAAGGCATGGGCCGGACACGAGGTGCGCTTCACGCGCGATGATGACGTGAAGATCGTGCAGACGAGCTTCGACGGCACCGCGACCAGCGCAATCGCACTGGCGGGCATCTCGTGGATCCTGATCGTGCTCTTCCGCGACGCGCATTACTGAGTGAGTGAGCGCCGGGAGCAGCGAAATGGGCTCCGGCAGTGCTACAGCGTCGATTCGACCGGAGAGCCAGCTCGCACTGAGAGTCGATGATCGAGGCGTGCTGAGCCCATCGCGCCACGGCAGTTCTCAGTGACCTCGGTGGTGCAGATGCCGTTGCAGTTGCTTCAAGGGCAATTGCACCGCTGAGAACGGCCGCGCCCTTCCATCGTTCGCGGCTCCCGGCATCGCTCTCGCGAGGCGTTCGCTTTGGTCTTCCGTCGAGTCTTGCAGCCTTGCTGATCAAAAGCATTCTACAGGAGGCACAGAGGGCACAGAGTGGTTGTGATAAAACCCTC
>JBJMNK010000035.1:0-10868 GCA_045804265.1 Gemmatimonadaceae bacterium
AGGGCGAGTCGGAGAGGCGCTGACGCCGGAGATCGTCGCGAAGTTCGCGGCCGGCTTCGGGGCATGGGCGCTGGCGGCCGGCCGCTCGCGGCTGGTGGTCGTGGGGCGTGACAGCCGGGTATCGGGCCCGATGTTTCACCGCATTGTCGTCGGTTCACTGCAGTCGGTGGGTGCGACAGTGATCGACCTGGGCATGTCGACGACGCCGACGACGCAGCTCGCGGTGGAGCATCACCACGCAGCGGGCGGGCTGATGATCTCGGCGAGCCACAACCCGATCGAGTGGAACGCACTCAAGATGATCGGGGCGACCGGGCTGTTCCTCGACGCGATCGAGGGCACAGCGATGCGCGAGACCATGGAGGCCGGCCCGACGCGCGCACAGTGGCAGGACCTCGGCGACGTATTGCCCGACAAGGACGCAGTCGAACGACATATCGACGCGGTGCTGGCGCTCCCATTTGTGGACGTGGAGCGGATCCGGGCGAGGAAATTCAAGGTCGCGCTCGACAGCTGCCGAGGAGCCGGGGCGATCATCGTCCCGGAGCTGCTCGACCGGCTGGGTTGCACCGTGACGTCGATCAATCTCGAGGCTGATGGACGATTTCCTCGACCACCGGAGCCGGTGCCGGAGAATCTGGGAGATCTCGAACGGTTGGTGCGCGAGAGCCGCGCCGACATCGGCCTCGCGGTAGATCCCGACGTTGACCGGCTGGCGCTGGTGGCAGAAAACGCAAAGGCGATCGGGGAGGACTACACGCTCGCGCTCGCGGCCAAGCTGGTACTGCGGCACCGGCGCGGCCCGGTGGTGATCAACCTGTCGACGAGCCGCGTGGTGGATGACGTCGCGATCGCCGCCGGCGCGCCGGTGATCCGGGCCCCGGTCGGCGAGGTCAACGTCGCGCTGCGCATGCGATCGGAGAACGCAGCGATCGGCGGCGAGGGGAATGGCGGGGTGATCCTTCCCGAGCTTCACCTCGGGCGCGACGCGCCGTTAGGCATCGCGCTCGTGTTGCAGCTGATGGCGGAGGAAGGGCGGCCGCTGTCGGCGATCGTGAACGACCATCCGCGCTATACGATCGTGAAGGACAAGCTCGCACGTCCGGACGCGAGCCTGACGACGGTGTACGACGCACTGCGGGGTGCGTTCCCCGACGCGTCGGCCGACACACAGGATGGGCTGCGGCTGGCGTGGAGCGATCGATGGGTGCACGTTCGTCCCTCGGGAACCGAGCCGATTGTCCGGGTCATCGCGGAAGCACCTACCGCGGCGGAGGCGAAGGAGCTGGTGGCGCGGTCGCGGGCACCGCTCGACGCGCTGGGACGTTGAGCGTCAACGACACTGAGGACAGGGAAGACCATGTGCGGGATCGTTGGATACGTCGGGCCGCGTGAAGCAACGCCGGTGCTGCTCGCGGGGCTGAAGCGCCTCGAATATCGCGGATACGACTCAGCGGGCGTCGCGCTGATGAACGGCGACGGCGTCGACACGCGGAAGGCGGTCGGCAAGATCGCGATGCTCGAGAGCGTCGTGACCGCGGATCCGGTCGAGGGGATGATCGGCATCGCACATACGCGCTGGGCGACGCACGGCGCGCCTAACGAGTGCAACGCGCACCCGCACCACGACTGCAGCGGCAAGATCGCCGTCGTGCACAACGGAATCATCGAGAACTTCGGCGCGCTACGGCAGATGCTCGAGGGGCATGGCCACACGTTCGTGTCGGAGACGGACACCGAGGTGCTCGCGCACCTGATCGAAGCGGCGTTCGACGGCAATCTCGAGGAAGCGGTGATCGACTCGCTGCACCTTGTGGAGGGAACGTACGGCATCGCGGTGATCAGCAGCGACGATCCGGGGAAGATCGTGGCGGCGAGGAAGGGAAGCCCGCTGCTGCTCGGGCTGGGAAACGGCGAGAACTTTCTCGCCAGCGACGTCGCGGCGATCCTGCAATACACGCGTGACGTCGTCTATCTCGACGACGGCGAGATGGCGGTGATCACCGCTGACGGCTATCGGGTGTGCGACCTCCAGGCGACGATGCGCGAGAAGCGCGTGAACAAGATCGACTGGGATCTCGACATGATCGAGAAGGGCGGGTTCGCGCACTTCATGCTCAAGGAGATCTTCGAGCAGCCGACGACGATCGAGAACACGATGCGCGGCCGCCTCGTGATCGAGGACGGCTTCTCGAAGCTCGGCGGGTTGAACCTGACGAAGGACGAGCTGCTCAACATCGACAACATCGTCATCACCGCCTGCGGCACGAGCTGGCACTCGGCGCTGATCGGCGAGGTCCTGATCGAGGACCTGGCGCGGATCCCGGTCGAGGTCGAGTACGCGTCGGAATTCCGCTACCGTAACCCGATCATCACGCCGCGCACGTTGTGCATCGTGATCTCGCAGTCGGGTGAGACCGCCGACACGCTCGCGGCGATGCGCGAGGCGAAGCGACGGGGAGCGAAAACGTTAGGCTTGGTGAACGTCGTCGGCTCGACGATCGCTCGCGAGGACGACGGCGGCATCTACCTCCACGCCGGGCCGGAAATCGGGGTCGCGAGCACCAAGGCGTTCACGAGCCAGGTGATCGCGCTCATGCTGCTGACGTTGAAGCTGGCGCGGCTTCGCGATCTTTCGGTCGTGCGCGGGCGCGAGATCGCGCAGGCAATGGCCGACCTCCCGGGGCAGATCGAGGAGATCCTGAAACGGGCGCCGGAGATCGAGGCCGTCGCCGAAGAGTTCAAGGACGCGACGAACTTTCTCTATCTCGGTCGCGGGCTGAACTTTCCGGTCGCGCTCGAGGGCGCGCTGAAGCTGAAGGAGATCAGCTACATCCACGCGGAAGGCTATCCTGCGGCCGAGATGAAGCACGGCCCGATCGCGCTCATCGACGCGAACATGCCGGTGGTGTTCATCGCTCCGCACGACGCGGTGTTCGACAAGGTCGTGTCGAACGTGCAGGAGGTGAAGGCGCGCGGCGGGCGGGTGATCGTACTGACGAGCCGCGACGAGCCGGCGCTGACGAAGCTGGTGGACCACGACTTCCGGATCCCGCAGACGCTGGACATCCTGTACCCGATCCTCACGGCGATCCCGCTGCAGCTGCTGGCATACTACATCGCCGCGAAACGCGGGTTGAACGTGGACCAGCCGAGGAATCTCGCGAAGTCGGTGACGGTGGAGTGAGTGGGGCTTGAAGGGGTCAGGCGCCTAACGGCGGGCAGGGGCCTGGAAGGTGGTCAGGGGTCGGCAACGGCTTTCCATTCGCGCTGCCTAACGCTGTGGCGCTTGCTCGGGGCGGCAGGACTCGCCGCCTGACCCCGACCCCTGAACCCGACCCTTGACCCCCGATCTTGGCCCGATCGCGGCGCTACTGCACCGGCACCGGCTTGGGTTGCGCCGTGAGCCCCATGTTCGCGGCGGTGAACGCCCACTCGTCGGCCAGCTCGGCGATGCGCTTGTCGGTGGGGCGATAGCCGTGGCTGCCCTGAGTCTCGATGCGGATCAACACCGGCTTGTCGCACGCCTGCGCCTTCTGCAGCGCCGAGGTGAACTTGAACGAGTGACTCGGCACCACGCGGTCGTCATGATCGGCGGTGGTGACCAGCGTCGCCGGATAACACGTGCCGGGCTTGATGTTCTGCAGCGGCGAGTAGGCGCGAATGTAGTTGAACGCAACCGAATCATCGGCTGAGCCATACTCGGCGGACCAGAGCGCGCCACCCGTGAACTTCTGGTAGCGGAGCATGTCCATCACCCCGACCGCGGGGAGCGCAACCCCGAAGAGATCGGGGCGCTGCGTCATAACGGCGCCGACGAGCAGCCCGCCGTTGGACGCGCCCATCATCGCCATGCGGGCCGGCGACGTGTAGCGCTCCTTCACGAGATACTCGCCGGCGGCAATGAAGTCGTCGAAGACGTTCTGCTTCTTCTCGAACATTCCCGCCTTGTGCCATTCGTCGCCGTACTCGCCGCCGCCCCGAATGCTCGCCGTCGCCCAGATGCCGCCCATCTCGAGCCACATCGGGACGTCGGGACGGAAACCGGGAACGGTGCTGATGTCGAAGCCACCGTACGCGTACACCATCGTCGGGTTGCTGCCGTCGCGAACGAGTCCCTTGCGGTAGGTGAGGAACATCGGGACGCGCGTGCCATCCTTCGACGTGTAGAAGACGCGCTGCGTTTCGTAGCGAGTCGGATCGAAGGTCAGCTTCGGCGCTTCGAATGGGGCGCTGCGGTTCGTCACCGGGTCATAGCTGAAGACCGTGGACGGATACAGTGGTGAGGAGAAGCTGTAGAACATCTCAGGGCGATCGAAGCGTCCCGCCACTGAGCTGGCGGTACCGAGGCCGGGAAGCGCGACGGTCCGCTCGAGTGCACCACTCAGCTTGTACAGCCTGATCACGCTGGCGACATCCTCGAGCGATGACACTGCGACTCGGCCGGCGATCAGTCCGGCGTCGCCGATGACGCCCGCGCCCTGCGGCACGACGACGCGCCAGTGTGCCGGGTCAGGCGTGTCGAGTGATGCAGAGACTATGCGGCGACGTGGCGCGTCGCGATCGGTGAGGATGTACAGCTCACCGTTCACCACGCCCATCGGGTTGTACTCCGCGTCGTGCCCGGTGTACAGCGGGCGGATCGTCGCGGCCACGTTCGGGTGTTTGGCGTCGCCCAAGTCAGCGATGTAGAGCTCGTTCTTGGTGCTCGTTCCGTGATTGGTCGTGACGAAGAGGTAGCGGCCGGTCTCGTCGAGCGCACCGCCGAAGAAGAGCGCCGGGTCGTCCTTCCGCTCGTAGATCAGCTGGTCCTGCGCCTGCGGGGTACCGAGGACGTGGTAGTACAGCTGGCGGTCGCTCAGCGCGGTGCTGAGCGCCGTGGCCGCACCAGGCTCCGGATATCGCGCGTAGAAGAATCCACGGCCGTCGTGTGTCCATGAGACGCCGGAGAACTTGATCCAGCGAATGGTGTCGCCGAGCTCACGACCCGACGCGATCTCACGCACCCGGTATGTCGCCCAATCAGCGCCGCCCTCCGACTGCGCGAAGGCGACGTACCGACCATCAGGCGACGGCGAGAATCCTGAGAGTGCGATGGAACCGTCGGCGGAGAGAGTGTTCGGGTCCAACGCAACGCGGTCGCGTCCGACCAGCGTCTGGCGAGTGTAGATCACCGACTGGCGCTGGAGCCCTGTGTTGCGCGAGAGATACCAGCGGCCGCCCTCGAAATACGGGATCGATATCTTCGGGTAGTTCCACAGCTCGGTGATCCGCTTGCGGATCGCCTCACGGTTAGGCAGCTGGGTAAGATAGCTCGTCGTGACGGCGTTCTCCGACTGCACCCATGCGGCGGTCTGAGGAGAATTCAGGTCCTCGAGCCAGCGGTACGGATCGGGGACCAGCTGGTGATGCAGCGTGTCGACGACGGTGCCAGCGGTCGTCGGCGGATACTGAATGCGAGCAGATTGCGCGAGCGCCGGGGTGGCGGCTGCGGCGACGAGGGCGAATTGTGCGGCAAGCTTGTGCATCATGGGCTCGAAGATGAGTTGCCGTCGAAAGTAAGAAACGGCGCAGCGGACTGCCACCGCCCGGTGACTGCCGTCGCCCCGGCGGGCGATTAGCTTCCGCGCCATGCGTGTCCTGCTGCAGCGAGTGAGCCGGGCGGAGGTCCGGATTCGTGACGGGTCGACCGAGGCGCGCGTGAGCGGGGCAATCGATCGCGGCTACCTGCTGCTGGTGGGGATCACGCACGACGACACCAGCGAAAAGGCGGCGTGGATGGCCGAGAAGGTCGCCGGGCTTCGACTCTTCGCCGATGCCGAGGAAAAGATGAACCTCGCGCTCGACGACGTCGGCGGTGCGGTCCTCGCAGTGTCGCAGTTTACGCTCTACGGTGACGCAGCGAAGGGTCGCCGGCCAAGCTTCATCGACGCGGCGCGACCGGAGGTAGCACGGCCGTTGTACGAACTGTTCGTCAAGCTGCTGCGCGATCGTGGATTGACCGTGGAAACTGGAGAGTTCGGCGCAATGATGGATGTTGAGCTTGTGAACGACGGGCCGGTCACACTGTTGCTCGAGCGATGACGATCGGCCCTGAAGTAGTGCTCGCGTCGCAGTCGCCGCGGCGGCGTGAGCTGCTCGCGCTGATCGGCATCGCGCATGAAGTGCGTCCGGCCGACATCGACGAGTCCCGGCTGGACGATGAGACTCCCGAGGCGCACTGCGAACGACTCGCCCGCGAGAAGGCCAGCGTGCTGGCGGCGAAGGTCAGCGGCGGCGCAATCGTCATCGGGAGCGACACGATCGTCGTCGTGGATGGTGAGGTATTGGGAAAGCCGGACGACGTTGCCGATGCGACGCGGATGCTGCGGTTGCTGAGCGGGCGCTCGCACACCGTGCTCACCGCGGTGGCGGTCGCGCGCCGCGGGAGGATCGAGAGCGCCGTTGAGCGCGTGTCGGTGTCGTTCCGGCCGATCGACGACGCGGAGATCGCCGCCTACATCGCGACACGCGAGCCGATGGACAAGGCGGGCGCGTATGGCATCCAGGGCTATGGGGCGACGATCGTCTCGCGCATCGAAGGCGACTACTTCGCGGTGATGGGGCTCGCACTCAACCTGCTGGTGCGACTGCTCGCGCGCGTCGGGCTCCGCTACGAATTCGGTCGACTGGTCGAGACCGCGCCCATCCCGTAGCGCGCCGCGTACGTAGTGCGCCAGCGCTCGACCCGGTCGAGGACGTCCTGCACGGTGATCCGCGGCATGCGGCCGGGGCGGTTCTCCATCGAGATGGGATAGTCTTCGCCAGGATCGCCGTACGCGTCGATCATCAAATCCTGGAATTTTCGGTACGGACCGACGCGCTTCGGGTTCGAGTACGCGATCAGCGACACCACCGGCCGGTCGAGCGCGACGGTGACGTGCAGTGGCCCGGTGTCGGGGGAGAGCACGAGCGCCGAGCCGTCGACGATCGAGACGAGGCGCCGGAGCCCGCTGCCTAACGCTGACACGGGTGTGCAGCGCGCCTGGTCGAGGATGGCGCGCTCGGCGGCGAGCTCGCGCGACGACCGCCCGCCGACGAGGACGGGCTGGAGGCCGAAGTCGAACCAGAGCGCGTCGCACACGGCTGCCCAGCGATCGGGCATCCAGTCCTTCTCCGCCTTGCTCGTCGCGACGACGATGCTCGCCGCGGGGCGCTCGAGCGGCGCGAAGAACCCGCGCTGCCAGGGCCGCTCCTCGGGCCAGGGGCCGAGGCGCCAGCGGACCGGCTCGGGATCGACGCCTAACGGCTGGAGGAACTCGAGGTACTGGTCCTGCACATGCTGCATCGGATGCGGGTCAATCCGGCGGTTGGTGAACAGCCAGTTCAGGTCACGCGCCCGCGCGCGGTCGAAGCCGAGCTTGACGTCGGCCGGCGTCATCGCGGCGACGAGCCCGGCCTTGAAGTAGACCTGCAGCGCGAGCGCGACGTCGAAGTGCCGGCCTGACAACTCACGCCGCAGGTCGAGATAGGCCGCTGGCCCACGTGCCCGGTCGAAGAGCAGAATCTCATCGACCGACTCGTGGCCGCGCACGAGCGACGCCGGCCCCGGCTGCATGATCCAGCTGATCCGCGCCGACGGGCGCGCACGCTTGATCGCGTTGATCACCGGCAGCACGTGCACGGCGTCGCCGACGGCGCTCATCATCACGATGGCGACGCGATCGAGCCTGATCGGTCCCGACGTTCCGCTCACGCCGCGAGCTCCCGCGCGCGGCGCGCGAGCGCGGCCAACTGTTCATCGTCGAACGGCAGCCCGCGGCCGCGCCGCCACTTCCGCGCCGAGCGCGAGAGACGCGCTACGTTGGCCTCCATCGCGCGAACGCGTGGGTGGCCGAGCGAGACGCGGTCGACGTCGATCGCGTACGCGGTGGTGGCATCGGCAGCGCCGTCAGGCATCGGCGTGCCGCCGATGAGGACGTTCTTGAGGTTGAGGTCATCGTGCCGTGCGCCGGCACGAGCGAGCGCGGCGAGCAGGCGCGCTGTCGCCTCGACCAGCGGCGGAGTCACCCCGCCATCGCGGACCACGTTCGCCAAGTCGCGCGCGCCGGCGATCTCCTCGACGAGGACGTCGATTCGCGACAGGCCTAACGCCGCCGGGTAGACCGCATAGCCGACGAAGGCGGGGGTCGGCACATTCGCGGCCACGAGCCGCGCCGATATCGCCAGCTCGTGCGGCGCGCGGCCCGCCCCGGCGAAGAGATCGCCCGTCATCGGCGCGAGCAGGCCTCCATGTCGCGCGTGTCGCACGACCACCCGCGTGCCGCTCGACGGAAGCATCACGCCGAAAGCGGGCACCCGCCCGGTGTAGAGGTTCGCCCCCGACACGCGCGATGCCCAGTCGTGAAGCGTGGTGATGGTCAGCACCGCGCGGACGTCGTTGGCTTCGCGCTGCCTGACGATCGCTTCGCGGGGCGCCACGCCGACGCGGACGTAGCCCGCGGGCGTCGCGTCGGCAGCCGGACTCACGGCTTCGAGAAGCAGTACAGTGCGATCCGCTGGCTCTTCCCCTTCAGCTCGATCGGCGCGCGCTCCTCGAGGGGCGGCATGTCGTGCAGTGCGTTACGGAACTCGTCCGACAGCAGGATCTCGCCGCCCTCGGCCGCGGAACAGAGACGGCTGGCGGTGTTGACGGTGTCGCCGATGACGGTGAACTCGAGGCGGCGCTCGGAGCCGATGTTGCCGGCGAACGCCTCGCCGAAGTTGAGCCCGATGCCGATCGAGAGCTCCGGCCGTCCTTCGCGTCGCCAGCGGGCATTCAGCTCGTCGAGCGCGGTCATCATCTCGATCGCGGCGCGCATCGCGCGGTCGGCATCGTCAGGCTCGCCGATCGGTGCGCCCCACTGCGCCATCACGGCGTCGCCGATGAACTTGTCGAGCGTGCCGTTATTGCGGAACACGCACTCGACCATCTCGCTGAAGTACTCGCTGAGGAGCGTCGCGATCTCCTCCGGCGTCATCGTCTCGGAAAGCGCGGTGAATCCGCGGATGTCGCTGAAAAGCACGGCGACCTGACGCTTCTCCCCACCGAGCTTCACCGCGTCGGGCGAGCTGGCGATGCGCGCGGCGAGCCCCGGCGCGAAGAAGCGCTCGAAGTTGCTGCGCGCGAGCGTTTCGCGACGGATGCGATCGGCGAACTGCGAGTTCTCGATCGCGACGCCGGCGATGCCGGCGAATGCGATGAGGAACTCGAGGTCTTCCTCGCCGAAGCGGTGCGCGGTGGTCAGGTTGTCGACGTACAGCACGCCGAGCACTCGCTCCTCGCTGCCGATGAGCGGCCCGCACATCGCCGAGCGTACGCGCTGCATCACGATCGACTGGCCGCCAAAGCGCTGGTCCTCGAGGGTGTTGTCGGAGAGGATCGCCACTTTCTCCTCGACGACTTTCCGCACAATTGACTGCGGCACCATCTTGCCCGCCGTCGTCCCGCGCTTGTCCCGCGCGATCTTCGGCTGCAACTCCATCTTGTCGTCGGCGAGCAGGATCGCCACGCGGTCGACGTCGAGGATCTTATACACCTCGCCGACGATCTTCTCGAGCAACGCGTCGACGTCGACCGCGCTGGTGAGCCCCTTCGAGACCTCGAGCAGGAGCGCGAGCTTCTGCTCGTTCTTTTCCTGGTGCTTGCGTTCCGGAGTGTCCTCGGCGACGGCGCTCGTCGTGGTGTGGTTGGTACGAATGGCGGTGAAGCGCTGGCGCACATCGCCGCGAACCGGAAGCGCGCGGACGATCGTCGCGCCGGACGCAACGGCGGGTCCGAAGGAGCTCGGCGTGTCGATCGCGTTAGGCCGGACGTCGCCCGTGATCTCCTTGAGCCGGAACGGGACCTTCCCGAAAGTGACGACGTCGCCGGGCGAGAGCTTCGCCTCCTCGACCTTCACACCGTTCAGGAACGTCCCGTTGCTCGAGCCGAGGTCCTTCACGTGCACACCACTCCCATCCCACATCACTTCGGCGTGGCGTCGCGAGATCGTCGGGTCGAGCACGGGGATATCACTGCTGAGGGCGCGACCAACGACGAGCGTTCCGCCGGAGCGGAGCTCGAAGGTCTGTTCACCCTCGGTGCTGATCAGCTTGAAAGGCATCGCCCCAAATATGACGAGACGCGGGCCGATCGCCTAGCGTCCGTGCTCGCCGATGATCGGGTAGTGCGGCGCGTCACGCGCATGAGCGTGCCCTCACCCCGAAACAATCCCGAGAGCCTGCCGGACCTGGCCGATGGCGGTGAGCATCGCGCGCGCCTTGTTCTCGGTCTCCTCCCACTCCCGCTCGCCGACCGAGTCGGCGACGATCCCGGCACCAGCCTGCACGTTCGCCTCGCCGTCGGCGATGACACAGGTGCGGATCGTGATCGCCAGATCCATCCGCCGATCTCCGGCGGCGATGTAGCCGACCGCGCCGGCATACGCGCCGCGGCGATGCGGCTCGAGCTCGTCGATGATCTGCATCGCGCGAACCTTCGGTGCACCGGTCATCGTTCCGGCCGGAAATGTGGCACGGAAAACGTCGAGCGCGCTCGCGTCGGCGGGCAACGTTCCGCGCACCTCGCTGACGATGTGAAGCACGTGGGAGTACCGCTCGACGGTCATGAAATCGGTGACCTCGACGCTGCCATATCTCGCGATGCGTCCGACGTCGTTGCGACCGAGATCGACGAGCATGATGTGCTCGGCGCGCTCCTTCTCGTCGGCGAGCAGCTCGGCGGCCAGCGCGTCGTCCTCGCCGCGGGTGCGCCCTCTCGGGCGAGTGCCGGCAATCGGGCGGACCGTGACGCGGCTCCCGGCCACTCGCACGAGCAGCTCCGGCGAGCTTCCCACCAGCTCGACGCC
>JBJMNK010000036.1:0-13962 GCA_045804265.1 Gemmatimonadaceae bacterium
GATCTACCAGATCCCGCTCTCGTTCGCCGAGCAGGGGCTCGACAACTGGGTCGTCGAGCGACTGCGCCTTGGCGGCAAGTCGGCGGACCTCGCCAGCTGGAAGTCGATGGTGCACCGCGTCGTCGAGCCGCGTGATCGCGTCAAGGTCGCGATCGTCGGCAAGTACACCGACTACGCCGACAGCTACAAGAGCGTCCACGAAGCGCTGATCCATGGTGGCATCGCCAACGATGTCGGCGTCGATATCTCGTGGGTGTCGAGCGACCTGTTCACCAGCGACGCACGCGCCGGCGAGATCCTGTCGCAGTATCACGGTCTGCTCGTTCCCGGCGGCTTCGGCGTGCGCGGAGTGGAAGGGATGGTCGAGGCGATCCGCTGCGCCCGCGAGCGTGGCCTGCCGTTCTTCGGGATCTGCCTCGGCATGCAGGTCGCCATCATCGAGTTCGCGCGCAACGTGTTGGGCATCGCCGACAGCAACTCGTCCGAGTTCGCGCCCGAATGCGGGAACGCGGTCATCTCGCTGATGGAGACACAGCAGCACGTGACCGACATGGGCGGCACGATGCGCCTCGGCGCGTACGCCTGCCGGCTCGCGCGGGGATCGAAGGCCGCCGAGATGTATGGGGTGCCCGAGATCAGCGAGCGGCACCGGCACCGTTATGAAGTCTCCAACAGCTTCCGCGATCGTTTCGTCGCGAACGGGATGAAGCTGAGCGGCCTGTCCCCGGATGGCTCGCTCGTCGAGATCGTCGAGCTCGCGCAGCATCCGTGGTTCATCGGCTGCCAGTTCCATCCCGAGCTCAAGTCACGCCCGACGCGCCCCCACCCACTGTTCGCCGGCTTCGTCGCCGCGGCAGCGAAGGCGAAGCGGATGCGCGTCGACGACCGGCGCCCGCTCGTCACCGAGGTCAGTCACTGATGGCGCGAACCGCCCCCGCGACCGCGCCTAACGCGATCGCCGCCTTTCCGCGCGACGCGTTCTTCATGATCGCCGGTCCCTGTCAGCTCGAGGACGATTCGCTGAATTTCCGCGTCGCGGAACATCTCGCGCGACTGTCCGAACGCGTGCCCGGCGGAATTGTCTTCAAGGCCAGCTTCGACAAGGCGAACCGCTCGAACCCTGGAGCGACTCGCGGCCCCGGCCTCGATGCCGGCCTCGCCGCGCTGCAGCGAGTGAAGCAGGCGACCGGGCTTCGCGTGCTGACCGACGTCCATCTCCCCGAGCAGTGTGCGCCCGCCGCGGAGGTGGTCGACGTGCTGCAGATCCCCGCCTTCCTCTGCCGCCAGACCGACCTGCTCGAGGCAGCCGGGGCGACGGGGAAGCCGGTCAACGTGAAGAAGGGGCAGTGGATGCACCCCGAAGGAATGCGCGGCGCAGTCCGCAAGGTCCGGGGCGCGGCCGGCGGAGACATCGAGGTCGCGGTCACCGAGCGCGGCACGTTCTTCGGCTATGGCGATCTCGTCGTCGACATGCGCGGCTTCATGCGCATGCGCACGGCGTGCGAGTCGGCAGTGATCTTCGACGGCACGCACAGCGTGCAGCAGCCGGGGAAGGTAGAGGGCGTCGCCAGTGGCGGCGCGCGCGAATTCATCCCCCCACTCGTTCTCGCCGCGATCGCCGCGGGAGCGGATGGTGTGTTCCTCGAGACGCATCCCGATCCCGCGCACGCCCCGAGCGACGGGCCGAACATGATTCCGCTCGATCAGCTGGACGCGCTCGTCGACCGCGCGATCGATGTCTGGAGCCTCGTTCGCGACAAGGCGGCTCGATGATCGACGCCGCGCTCGCTCGCCGCATCAGGCTCGTTGGCCTCGACGTCGACGGAGTCCTTACCGACGGTGGCATCTACCTCGGCGACGTGAACGGGCACCGGGGCGAGTTCAAGCGTTATGACATCCAGGACGGGTTGGGGATCCGGTTTCTCCGCGACGCCGGGATAAAGGTCGTGATCATCACCGGGCGCGTCTCGGAGAGCGTTAGGCATCGTGCCGACGAGCTCGAGGTGGATGCACTGGTCCAGGACGCGGCGGCGCAGAAGCTCCCCGCGTTCCGCTCGATTCTCGGTAATCATGGCATCACTGCCGCCGAGGCTGCGTTCGTCGGCGATGATTTTCCCGATGTCAGCGTGCTGAGCGAGGTCGGGCTCCCGGTCGCCGTCGGCAACGCCGTTCCCGAGGTCCGCGCCATCTGCCGGCTCCAGCTCGCGCGGGCCGGCGGCAGCGGCGCCGTGCGCGAGTTCGCGGAGATCCTGCTCAAGGCCCGGGGCGAATGGGAAACGATCACGCGCCGCTACGTCGACGAGCGGATGCACCCCAGCGTGAAGCTGCGCGCATGAGTCGCATCGACATTGCCGAACGCGGACGTCGCGTGGTGCGCATGGAACGCGATGCGCTCGCCGAGATCGAGCAGCGCATCGGCTCCTCGTTCGTGAAAGCGGTCGAGCTGATCGCCGCGTCGCGCGGTCGCGTGATCGTTACCGGCGTCGGCAAGTCCGGGCTGATCGGACGGAAGATCGCCGCGACGCTTACCTCCACCGGCACCCCGGCGACGTTCCTCCACCCGGTCGAGAGCGTGCACGGCGATCTCGGCATCGTCGGGCACGACGACGTCGCGATCCTCATCTCGAAGAGCGGCGAATCCGATGAGATGCTCCCCCTGCTCGAGCACCTGAAGCGATTCGGTGTCGGCACGATCGCGATCACCGGCAACGATTCATCCGCACTCGCGCGCGCGTCCGATGTATCCCTCGATGCCTGGGTGAAGGAAGAGGCGTGTCCGCACGACCTCGCGCCGACTACCAGCACGACTGCCGCGCTCGCGATCGGCGACGCCCTCGCGGTCGCGCTGCTCGAGGAGAAGGGATTCCGCCGCGAGGACTTCGCGAGGCTCCATCCTGGTGGCTCACTGGGGCGGCAGCTCACCACGCCGATCAGCGAGATCATGGTCGGCGACGATCTCCCGCTCCTCTCGGACGGCGACACCATGCGCGAGGCGATCGTGCTGCTCGCCGAGAAGCGCGGCATCGCAGTCGTGGTCGACGACTCGCGCCGAGTGCTCGGTGTCGTCACGGCAGGTGACCTCACCCGCCTGATGGAGCGCGAGCAGGACGTCTTCGCCGTGCGCGCTGCCGACATCATGACGCGGGCGCCGAAGGTCGCGCGCGACAATGAACTCGCGAGCGCGGTCGTCTATCGAATGGAGACCTACGGAATCATGGCGATGCCTGTCGTTGACGAAAGCGATCGCGTTGTCGGCGTCGCGCACCTGCACGACCTGATGCGTGCGAGGGTTGCATGAGGCCGCGCTGCCTGACGGTTGCGGCATTGGCATCGGGCGTCATGCTCGCGACGGCGTGCAAGCACGACAAGGAGCCGGTTGCTGCGCAGTCGTCGCCGATGGCCGACAGCGCCGACCAGGTGATGTTCGGCGCGCGCGCGATCCTCACTGACAAGGGGCTGATGCGCGCCGAGCTGTTCGGCGACACCGCCTACTTCTTCGATGACAACACCCGCATCGAGCTGAGGACAGTGAAGACCAACTTCTTCACCACCGAAGGCGCCCAGAACGCGGTCCTCACCTCGAAGGAAGGCACTTATCGCACGCAGGGGAGCATGGAGGCGCGCGGTAACGTCGTCGTCGTCTCGACCGACGGCCGTCGCCTGACGACCCCGCAGCTGCGCTTCGACCAGACGCGAAACGAGATCTCGAGCGACAGCGCCTTCGTCCTCACCGAGCCCGGGCGCAGCGTGGCGGGCGTCGGCTTCGTGTCCGACCCGAACATGAACAACGTCCGCATCCTCAAGACCACCAGCGGCTCGACCGGCCGCGTCACGATCCCCGGCCAGTGAGCGTCGTCCGCCGATCCCGGATCGCGTTAGGCCTCACGGCGGCGGCCATCCTCGCCGCCCCGGCGGTCGCGCGCGCGCAGGGAAACCAGCCCGGACGGTGTGTCCTGCAGTTCGAGTCCTCCTCCGGCGCGCGCTCGACGCTGAACAAGCTGCCGAGCGGCCAGTACAACGCCTATCAGGGCGGCGGCGTCACCTACTTCTGCGTCGGCCAGAACAACACGCTCAAGGCCGACAGTGCCGAGTACTACGGCGACCTGAACGTGCTGTACCTGATCGGCAACGTGCACTACACCGAGCCGCGCGCGAAAGTCGACTCGCGCCGGATGACGTACTGGAAGAATGAGGAGCGGCTCCTCGCCGAGGGCGACGTCGTCTCGACCCTCCCGAGCGGAACGACGCTGCGCGGGCCGCGCGCCGAGTATTACCGCGCCATTCCCGGTACGAGGCCGCGCACGATGCTCATCGCGAACGGTCGCCCGACGATCAGCCTCGTCCAGGTCGACTCGACGGGCAAGAAGCAGCCGCCAGTGGACGTGAAGGCCGATCGCGTCACGATGGAAGCGGATAGCCTCGTCTACGCCGGCGGCAACGTCGACATCGCACGCCCGGACCTTCATGCGACCGGCGACTCCGCGTTCATGGACAGCGGTACCGAGCTCGCGCGCCTGATGCGCGGTCCCGTGATCGAAGGGAAGGCCGAACGGCCGTTCACGCTGTCCGGCACGACCATCGACGTGCATTCACGCCAGCGCCAGCTCGAGCGCGTGATCTCACTCGGAAACGCGCGCGCGGTCAGCGAGGATCTCGACCTTCGCGCTGATACCATCGACCTTCGCGTCGCCGCGAACAAGCTCGAACAGGCGTACGCGTGGGGCGCCAGCGGCGCTCGCGCGATATCGCCGACGCAGCTGATCACCGCCGACTCGCTCGACGTCAGGCTCCCGGGGCAACGCATCCGGACCGTCTTCGCCGTCAGGCACGCACTGGCGCAGAGTGACCCCGACTCGACGAAAATCCGGACGAAGGAGCGCGACTGGCTCCGCGGAGACACCATCGTCGCTCGCTTCGACTCTGTCTTCGCCGCCGGCGACACGTCGTCGAAGCCGCAGCTCGTGCAGCTCGTCGCCCGCGGCGCCGCCCAGTCGTTCTATCACATCGCTGTCTCCGGTTCACCGATCGACAAGCCGGCGATCAACTACGTGAAAGGGAAGGCGATCACCGTGGCGATGGCGAATCGCCAGGTCCAGCGCGTCACTGTCACCGAGAAAGCATCGGGCGTGTACCTCGAGCCAATGGTCGCCCGCACGCCGGCCGCCCGGGCGGGCGACAGCACGACCGTGAGGAAAAAGAAACCATGAGTCCCGGCAAGCTCCCCGTGCGCGTCCAGGCGCTGCTCGATCAGTACGCATCCGCCGATCGGTCGCTCGTGCTCGCCCTGCACGCGCTGTTTGGCGCGGCGCGCGATGACGGCACGACGGATCTCGATGGCCTGGCGATCAAGTATCGCGATGACCACCTCGCCGCGATGCGTGAAGAGGGCCGGGATGCCGAACGTGAGGCGGGGCGACTCTCGCTCGACGAGGTCCGACATCACCTCGTCTCGTCCGTGCTTCCGCGACTCCTCAGCGATGGCGTGATCAAGCTTCCTGGCGAGGGGCTCGTGCAGCCCGGTGCGCGCATCGCCGTCGCCCCCGCGCTCTGGGCGCAGCTGGCACCGGACCGGAGCACGGTGTCGGAGATGATCCGCCAGACGGGCGAGCATCACACGCCGCTCCGCGGAACCCCGGCGGTATCCTACTCCGAGGTGTCTGGAAGTGTCCTCGAGGCCCAGGGCCTCGTCAAGATGTATAGACGGCGCCGCGTCGTGAATGACGTGGCCCTGCGATTGCAACAGGGGGAGATTGTCGGCCTCCTCGGCCCCAATGGCGCCGGGAAGACGACGACCTTCTACATGATCGTCGGCCTGATCCAGCCCCTGAGCGGTCGCATCCTGCTCGACGGCGCGGACATCACGACGATGCCGATGTTCCAGCGCGCGCGGCGGGGCATCGGCTACCTCTCGCAGGAGCCTTCGATCTTCCGGAAGCTGTCGGTCGAGGACAACATCCTCTCGATCCTCGAGACTCTTCCGCTGTCAGCGGAGGAGCGGAAGCAGCGGCTCGAGTCCCTTCTCGACGAGTTGAGCATCAAGCACCTTCGCCACAGCAAGGCTTACGCGCTCTCCGGCGGCGAACGTCGCCGACTCGAGATCACCCGAGCCCTGGTTACGCAGCCGAAGTTCATGATGCTCGACGAGCCGTTCGCAGGCGTCGACCCGATTGCCGTGCATGACATCCAGACCATCGTCGCCGGGCTGCGCCACCGCGGCATCGGCGTGCTGATCAGCGATCATAACGTGGAGCAGACACTGGACATCGTCGACCGCGCCTACATCATGTTCGACGGCCAGGTGAAGGTCTCCGGCACCGTGCGCGAGCTCGTATTCGACGACACGGTCGCGGACATCTACCTCGGACCGACGCTGGCGGCTCGCCTGCGTTCTCGCTTCGCCGAGAATCCCGACGCGACCTCCGGCCCGGACGCGATGTCGGGAGGTGCTGCATGAGACCAGGACTTGGCCAGCATACGCAGCTCAAGCAGGAGCTGAAGATCAATCCACGCCTGTATCAGGCGATGGATCTGCTCTACATGCCGCTGCTCGATCTCCAGCAGCACCTGAAGCAGGAGCTGCTCAACAATCCCTTCCTCGAGATGGTCGAGGACGAGGAGGAAGAGGAGACCGACGAGTCGCCGGCCGAAGAGACGCCGGCCGAAGCAGAGAAGAAGGACAAGGAGGAGATCGACTGGGAGGAGATCCTCCTCGACGGCTTCGACACCGCCGGCCGTCGCGAGGAGCACGAGGAGCGCGAGTACTACGAGCCTGTCACCGTCAGCGCGCGCGACCTCGGCGATCACCTCCGGGATCAGGTGTCGCTGCTCGAGCTCAGCCCGCGCCAGAGTCTCCTCGCCGATGAGTTCATCGGCAACGTGCAGGACGACGGCTATCTCGCCTGCCCGCTCGAGGAGATTCTCACCGGCGTCAATGAAGTCATTCAGAAGGCGGCTGAGGAGTCGGAGCGCGACATGGAGGACGTCCCGCTCTACACCATGTCGGAAGCCGAGGAGATGCTCGGCGTCATCCAGAGCCTCGACCCGCCGGGAGTCGGCGCGCGCGACCTGCGCGAGTGCCTGATGCTGCAACTGCGCGAGGCGGGGCTCGAGCAATCGGTGCCCTTTCGCCTCGTGCGCGATTGCTACGATGAACTGATCAACCACCGCTGGAGCGAGATCTCAAAGCGGTTCGGTATCAGCCCGTCCGACGTGCAGCGCGCCGCGGACGAGATCGCGAAGCTCGACCCGAAGCCGGGACTCATCTACAGCGAGAAGAGCGACAACTACATCATCCCCGATCTCATCGTCGATAAGATCGACGGGAAGTATCACATCTTCCTCAATGACGTGAACTTCCCGCGGCTGAAGCTGAGCCGCACGTATCAGGAGATCGCACGCGACAAGAAGAAGTTCGACGGCGAGAACAAGGAATTCATCTCGAACAAGCTCAACTCGGCCAACTGGATGATCCAGGCGATCGAGCAGCGCCGCCAGACGATGCTCAAGGTGATGAACTACATCGTCGAGCGGCAGCGCGAGTTCTTCGAGAAGGGCGTGCAGTACCTCAAGCCGCTCACGCTGCGCGAGGTGGCCGAAGTCATCAGCATGCACGAATCCACGGTCAGTCGCGTGACCAACGAGAAGTTCGTGCAGACTCCGCGCGGCGTCCTCCCGCTCAAGTTCTTCTTCTCGTCAGGGCTCTCGACCACCGACGGCGAGGACGTGTCGGCGCGCGGAATCAAGGCGCAGATCGAGAAGCTCGTCGCCGACGAAGATCCGAAGCACCCGCTCACCGACCAGGCAATCGTCAACATCCTGAAGGAAACGGGCGTGCAGATTGCCCGCCGCACGGTCGCGAAATACCGCGACCAGCTCGGTGTCCTCTCGGCGCGGATGCGGAAACGCGTGTGACCCGGTCGACTTCCGCTCCGACCGCACCACCTTCTGGCCGCGCTGTCGTGCCGGCGGCGCCTAACGCGCTGCGCCCGGTTGGCGCCGTCGACGTCAGCGTCCTCGTGCCGGCGAAGGACGAAGCCGAGAATCTGCCGCTGTTCATGGAGCAGGCCGCTGCTGCGTTCGCCGGCTCTGCCACGCAGTTCGAGGTCATCGTCATCAACGACGGCTCCGAGGATGACAGCGCCGCTGTCCTGGACAGCCTGCAGCGCCAATACGACTTCCTCCACGTCGAGCACCATCGCGTCCGCCGCGGGATCGCCGATGCGTTGCGGACAGGGTATCTGGCATCGCGTGGCGGGGTGCTCGTCTTCTATCCCGCTGACCTGCAGTTCAAGCCCGAGGATATTCCGCGCCTGACGGCGCCGATCCTCGCTGGTGAAGCGGACATGGTCACCGGGTTCAAGGAAGGGAAGTACGAGAAGGCGTTCGTCTCCGGGATCTACAATCGCCTGAGCCGCGCGCTGTTCGACGTGCCGGTGAAGGACCTGAACTCGGTGAAGGCGTATCGCCGCGAGATCATGGAAGATCTGCCGATCCGCCCCGACTGGCATCGCTACATGATCGTCCTCGCCGCGGCGGAAGGTTACACGGTCACGGAGATCCCGGTCCCGCTGTATCCCCGACACGCGGGACGCTCGAAGTTCGGGCTGTCGCGCATCCCGGTCGGTGTGCTCGACATGCTGTCGGTCTGGTTCGAGCTGCGTTTCGGACGAAAACCGTTGCTCCTCTTCGGGATGCTGGGAGCGGCGCTCTTCGCGTTAGGCATCGTCGCCGGTCTCGGCGCGCTCGCCACCTTCGTCATCGCCGGCAAGGGCGTACGCGCGGTCTGGACGCTGATCCAGACCTGTCTCATCCTCGGCAGCATCTTCTTCGTCGGTGGGCTTGTCGGCGAGATGATCGCCGTCCAGCGAGCGGAGCTCCGCGAACTGCGTCGCCGCCTCGACGACGAACAGCGTGAGGCGGCTACTCGCGACTGAGCCGCCCGTGACGCGGATTCCGCGAGCCGCTCGTCCAGGTTCAGCGCTGCCGTCAGTGGGCTGTATTCAGTGTGGTGCGCGCACCGCCTCGCGATAGACCTCGGCCCAGCGATCAGCGATCGCGTCCCAGGAAAAATGCTCGCGGACTCGCCTCGCGCCATTCGCCGCCAGCGTCGCCCGAAGCGCCGGATCGCCGGCCACACGCCGCAACGCATTCGACAACGCCGCCGCGTCGCCTGGCGGAACGAGGATCCCGCTTTCTCCGTCGACGATGACGTCGGTGATCCCGCCCGCGGCTGACGCTAGCACCGGCACGTGCGAGGCCATCGCCTCGAGCAACACGACGCCAAGTCCCTCGGTATCGCCCCTTGCATCGAGCACGGCGGGCAGCACGAAGAGATCGGCGGTCGAGTACGCACTCGCCAGCTCTTCGTCACTGACCCGCCCGCGGAAGTCGATGTTCGCGTCGACGCCGAGCGACGCGCTGCGGGCCTCGAGCGCGTCGCGATCGGGGCCGCCGCCGACGATCACCAGCTTCGCGTTAGGCAGTGCGGCTTGCGCCCATGCCTCGAGCAGCACGGGCACGCCCTTTCGCGCGACCAGCCGACCGACGAAGAGGACCGTGAACGGTCTTTCAGCGGTCGTTGTCGAACGTGCATGAGGAGTAAAGGCGATCGAGTACGGAATGATCTCGGCTGTGACACCGGTGAGGCGCGTGAGGTCGTCGGCCGTATGCCGCGAGATCGCCGCGTTGCGGGCCGACCGCCGTGCCGCGGCGCGCAGAAGGCGCGTGAAGACCCGCGATCGCGCCGCCAGCCTGAGCTCCGCGCCGTAATACGTGGTCACCATCGGCAGCTTCGCCGTTCGTTGGGCTGCGATCCCCATGAGTGCGTGCGGTACCGGCCAGTGCACATGCACGACGTCGTAGCGCCGGGCGCGGACGAGCCGGCGGATCGCCATGATCCCGGCGGCGATGTACGCGACTGACACCATCGCGAAGAGCGGCGAGCGGCTGGCGCGGTCGGCCGCATTCTCCTCGTGTGTAAGCCGCTCCCACGCCGCAGGCGCGTACCGGAAGCGATGGACCGGCACGCCATCGTGCTCACGGTTTCCACCGCCGCGGTACGACGATGTGATGATCTCTGCATCGACGCCACGCTGTCGCAGGCGCCGGATGAGCTCCGCGAGCCAGGGGACGATCGGATCGCCGGGATAGCGCGGGTAGGCGGTGACGACGTGCAGCACTCGCATGGTGCGCGTAACATAACGGCCCATCGTGAGCCACGCTCGCCGCTCGCCCCATCCGGCATTAGCTTCACTGCTCACTCACGCCGCGAACCAACTACCCTGTCCAGTCCCGACATTCCTCCGCCCGCGCGTCGCGCGCGCGCCGGCTGGCACCTGGTCGTGCAAGTCGTCGTCATTGGCGCCGCGATCGTCTATCTCTACACGACGGTGATGAAGCACCGCGACGCGTTCGCGACCGCTCCGCTCGATCTCGCGTTCATGCCGATCGTCGCCGCATCGGTGATCACGATCGCCACGTACGCATTCATGGTCCTCACATGGACGTGGTCGATGCGCTGGTGGGGCGCGGTGCTTCACTTTCGCGACGCATGGCGCATCTGGGCGCTGTCGAATCTCGCGCGCTTCATTCCGGGCGCGATCTGGCAGTTCGCCGGGATCGCCGGTCTCGCCGCCGATGCCGGCGCTTCGCCCATCGCCGCGACTGGCGGGGTTGTCCTGCAGCAGCTCGTGGTCCTCGTCACGGGGCTTGCAGTCGCGGCGGCGTTCCTGCCGTCGCTTGCACTGCGGGCCTTTCCCCTTTCGTACCAGGGCGCGGTCGCACTGGCTGTAGCGTCGACCGCCGTCGTTACGATCCTGCTCCCGCGCGGCGCCGCGCTTCTGCAGCGTCTGACTGCCCGGTTCTTCGCGCGAGCGATAATCTTCCCGTCGATGCGCGTCGGCGCCGTCGCGCGGTACACCGTCGCACTCATTGTCCCTTGGCTGGCGTACGGCGTAGCTTTCTGGCTGTTCGCTCGCGGAACCGTCGGAGACCGTGCGCCCGGCCTTCCACTGTCGATCGCCAGCTTCACGGCGGCGTATGTCTGGGGAATCATCTGGGTGCCGGTTCCGGCGGGGCTCGGGGTCCGTGAAGCGGCGCTCGTCGCCCTGCTCGCACCGCAGACAGGATCAGATGTCGCAGTCATCCTCGCCATCGGGTCGCGGGTCTGGCTGACCGCAGTCGAGATCGTCGGTGCCTTCATCGCCATCGCCTTCGCGTCGTTCGCGCCGCACTCAACTCCAGCTCCTGAATGACCGCCTTCGCCAAGCGATATCCGACACTGGTCGCAACGCTCGTCTACTCGCTGCTCATCGCGGTGATTTTCTGGCCGGTGTGGCAGGGGCAATTGCTGATGTCGCCAGTGAGCGATCAGGTCGCGGGTTATTCTTTCCGCGCGTTCGCCGCCGAGCACTTCAAGCACGTTGGCGGATTCCCGCTCTGGAATCCGTACATCTTTGGCGGGATGCCGTTCCTCCAGAACACCACGAACGGCGACACGTTTTATCCAACCGCCTTCCTTCGCCTGATACTCCCGGTCGGGACGGCGATGGCGTTAGGCTTCCTCATTCATCTCGTCCTCGCTGGAAGCTTTACCTTCAGCTTCCTGCGTACGCTGGGCATTCGTGCCGAGGCGGCGTTCATCGGCGGGTTGTCCTACATGCTGACCGGAATGGTCATTTCCCAGGTCAGCCCCGGCCATGATGGGAAGCTCTTCGTCAGCGCGCTCACGCCGCTGGCGCTGAACTTTCTCTGTCGCGCGGTGACGCGGAACGATTGGCGGCAGTACGTCTACCTCGGCGCCGTGATCGGGTTCTCGTTCCTGACGCCGCACTACCAGATGACGTACTACCTGCTGATGGCGGTGGGCTTCTTCTGGATCTTCCTGAACTTCTTCGACGAGCCTCGTGTCGGCCGTGCACCATGGGTCCGGTCCTTCGGCTGGTTCGTCGCCGCGCTCGCGTTAGGCTTCGCCGTCGACGCCGTGCAGATGGCGCCCTTCGCCCATTACATCGGCAGTACCGGACGCGCCGCTGCCGGGAGCTCGAGCACCGGCTGGGCGTACGCGACGAGTTACGCGATGCCGATCGAAGAATCGCTGAACGTCCTCTGGCCGTCGTTCTCAGGTTACACGCTTCTCGGGACCTACTGGGGACAAAACGGCATCAAGCTGCACAGTGAGTACATGGGCGGGGTCACGTTGATCCTCGCGACGCTCGGGTTCTTCCTCCGCGAGCGGAAGCGGCTCACCCTTTTCTTTGCTTTTCTCGGGGTGTACGCCGCGCTGTTCAGCTTCGGTGGGCACACCCCCTTCTATCACATCCCCTACGCGATCCTTCCCGGCATCAAGCTCACTCGCGCGCCGGGACAGATCTTCTTTCTCGCCTCACTTGCGGTTGCTGTCCTGGCCGGGTTCGGCGCCGAGTACCTCCTCCGGGCTCGCGAGCGGCGCGAAGCGGTAGGGAAGGGGGCGCTGATTGCCTGGAGCGTGATTCTCGTCGGCGGTGCGCTCCTCGCCTTTGGCGGTGGCTTTGCCGCAATGATCGAGTCGATGGCGCCGCCGCAATACGCGGACATGTTGCCGTCGGTCTACGGCCAGCTGTCCCTCGACGCCGTGAGGGTTCTGGTGTTCGGCGCGCTCGCAATCGGCGTCATCATCGCGTTTTCGCGCGGACGGTTATCGGCTCCGGTTTCGTTCATCGCACTGAGCGTCCTCGTCGGCCTCGACCTCTGGAGCGTCGAGAAGCGGTACATCAACTGGCTGCCGCCGGAAAATGTCACCTTTGCGCCTGACGAGGTGGTTCGAACGCTGCGGCAGGATACGACGATCTTCCGGGTGCTGAGCCCCGGAACGGAATCGTACGCCCACAATTATTTCGCCACCCAGAAGATCCGCGATGCGTTGGGTTATCAGGGGACGGAGCTGCATCGGTACGACGAGCTGATGGGCGGCAAGGGCGAGTGGCGAAATCTGGGAAATCCTGCGGTCCTGCGGCTCGTCACCGCGAAGTACCTCGTGATAGGCCAGGCGCTGCCCCCCAACCCGATGTTGACCCAGGTCGGCAACCGGCCACTCGCCACGCACGATGGCGCACAGGCATGGCTCTACCGGTTCAACGTGGACGACCCCTACGCCTACGTCGTACCGACCGCGGTAAAGATCCCGGATGACCAGGCGCTCGCTGTGATCACCGATCCCCGATCTGGATTCGATCCGCGCAAGGCGATCCTCGTCCCGCCTGATGCCAAAGTCGGGATGGACCCGAAAGACGTGCGGTCACTCGCACCCGCCGATTCGACGCCCGTCCATGTCGTCCGAGGTGATGACGACGTGATTCGCTTCGCGCTCGGCGCGCCGGCGCCAGCGAACTCGTATCTGTTCGTGTCCGAGAACTGGTATCCCGATTGGCGAGCGACCGTCGATGGGAAACCGACTGACGTCGTGCGCGCCCAGTCCAGCCTGATCGCGATCCCACTCGCGGCCGGGGCCAGGTCGGTCGAGCTGCGTGTCGCCGAAGCTTCCTACGGGACCTTTCGCTGGGTCACGATCGCGGCCCTCGCGTTCGTGCTTGTAACGGTCGTTTCCGGCGCCATGAGTCGCCGACGCGCTGCGCATGGCGTCTGACCGCGCCCTCGTCATAGTCCCGACGTACAACGAGCGGGAGAACATCGAGCGCCTGATCGCGACGGTGCTCGCCCAGGATGCCTCGCTGGACATCCTCGTCGTCGACGACGGATCGCCCGACGGGACGGGTGAGATCGTTGACCGGATCGCCGCTCAGAATCCACGGGTGCGCGTCACCCATCGTCCGAAGAAGCTGGGACTTGGGACAGCTTACCTCGCGGGTTTTCGCTGGGCGCTCGAACGTGAGTATGCGTACGTCTTCGAGATGGACGCCGACTTTTCACACGACCCTGCACACCTCCCGCAGTTTCTCGCTGCCATCCAGAGCTGCGACCTTGTCC
>JBJMNK010000037.1:0-3366 GCA_045804265.1 Gemmatimonadaceae bacterium
CGCGACCGCGCGCGCACCGCTCGCGACGGTCGATGCCTGGGGGAGCACCACCGTCAGGCAGACGTTCCACGTCAGCAGCCCGTCGCTCTGGTCTCCGGAGACGCCTTCCCTCTACATGCTTGTCACCACGCTCGAGCGCGACGGGAGCGTGGTCGACCGCGATGAGACGACGTTCGGCATCCGCACGATTCGCTTCGACGCTCGGGACGCATTCCTCCTCAACGGCAAGCGCGTCGAGCTCAAGGGCACCTGCAACCACCAGGACCACGCGGGCGTCGGCGCCGCGCTCCCCGACCGGTTGCAGTACTACCGCATCGAGCGGCTGAAGGAGATGGGCTCGAACGCGTATCGCACGTCGCACAACATGCCTGCCGCGGAGCTGATGGACGCATGCGATCGCCTCGGCATGTTCGTGCTCGACGAGACGCGCATGTTCTCATCGAGCGAGGAGGGGTTGAGTCAGCTCGAGCGACTGATTCGCCGTGACCGCAATCGGCCGAGCGTTATCGCGTGGTCGATCGCGAACGAGGAGCAGGGCGACCAGGGATGGTCGCGCGGCGCGCTGATCGCCACCGCGATGACGCGGCTTGCGAAGCGCTTGGATCCGTCCCGTCCGGTCACCGCTGGAATGGATCAGGGGTTCGGGTCCGGAATCTCCACTGTCGTCGACATTCAGGGATTCAACTATCGCCACGAGAAGATCGACGCGTGGCGTGCAACGCATCCCAACATGCCGGTGATGGGCACGGAGACAGGCAGCACCGTGTCCACGCGCGGCGTCTATGTCACCGACAAGGAGCGCGGCTACGTGCCGGCTTACGACGTCGGCGCGATGCCATGGTCGTCCACCGCCGAGGCATGGTGGAGCTTTTTCGACGCGCGGCGGTGGCTTGCTGGCGGATTCGTCTGGACCGGCTTTGATTACCGCGGCGAGCCGACACCCTACGGCTGGCCGTGCGTGAACTCGCACTTCGGCCTCATGGACACCTGCGGGTTTCCCAAGGACAACTACTTCTACTACCGGGCGTGGTGGGGGAGTGCGCCGGTGCTTCACCTCTTCCCGCACTGGAACTGGGCCGGTCGCGAGGGCGAGGAGATCGAGGTGTGGTGCCACAGCAACCTCGATCGCGTCGAGCTGTTCCTTAACGGGCGATCGTTAGGCAGCCAGGCCATCGCCCGCGATTCGCACGCGATGTGGCGAGTGCCATTCACGCCCGGCCGCATCGAGGCGCGTGGCTATCGCGGCAACGCCCTCGTCCTTACCGACGCCCGCGAGACGACCGGCCCTTCGGCGCGGATCGTTCTCCGCCCCGATCGCGCGACGATCGACGCCGATGGCGAGGACGTGAGCGTGGTCGCGGTCGATGTCGTCGACGCCCAGGGACGCGTCGTGCCGACCGCGCTCGACGAGATCACGTTCCGAGTCTTCGCGCCGGGGACCCTGCTTGGCGTCGGGAATGGCGATCCGAGCAGCCACGAGCCGGACCACGCCTCGGTTCGCCGTGCGTTCAATGGTCACTGCGCCGCGATCGTGCAGTCCGGGCCCGAGGCGGGAACAGCGCGCGTCACAGCGTCGGCGCCGGGGCTGGAGGGCGGCTCGGTGGAAATCGAGTGCCGTCAGGCGCGAGTGCGGCTCGGCGCGTGACGGCAGTGTGATACGCGGTGCGTCGCGACGTCAGGCCTCACGCGGGCGCGCGTGAGCCTGACGCTCGGGATCACATCTTCCGCAGGCGCACCATCAGCACGTCGTGAGGCGGCACGTCGGCGGCGAGTGAACGTTGCGTCGTGCCGAGGTCGCGCTTCGACCAGAGATCGCGCACCGCGTAGCGCGTCGTCGCGAATGATGCTGTCCTTCCCGAGATGCTGTCGCTCACCGCCTGCGCCGGCCAGTCGAACGCGACGTGGCGCGGGGTGCGCGCCCGGTTGAGCACCGCCATCGCCCAGTCGCCATGAGCAAGTGGCTTGAACCACACCTCGAGGCTGTCGTTCGCCGAGTAGCGGAAGCCCTCGACGCCGAGCGAATCCTGGTCGACGGCGACCACGTCGCGATTCATCAGCACCGATGCCACCGCCGGCGGCATCGAGCGGATGTCGTTGCCCGCGATCAGCGGCGCCGCGAGCATGCTCCACATCGAGAAGTGCGCGCGGTCTTCCGACGGCGTGAGCCCGTTCCCCACCTCGAGCATGTCGGGGTCGTTCCAGTGTCCGGGCCCGGCATAACGGCGAAGGCCCTGCTGCATGTCGAGGATCTGGACGACGCCGTACGCGTTCCACACCCCGCCGTGAGTGTCGATGCAGTCGAAGCAGGCGGTGATGTCGCCGGTGGTGCGCCAGAGCTGGCCGACCAGCGCTCCCCACTCCCACGGCTTGTTCGTTCCCCACTCGCAGATGCTCAGCACGATCGGGCGGGCGGTCGCGGCGAGCGCGTCGTGCATGGTGAGGTAGGCGCCGTGCGCGTTGAGCTCCTCGGTGTTGCACCAGTCGTACTTGAGGTAATCCACTCCCCACCGCGCGTAGGTCAGCGCGTCCTGTCGCTCATAGCCCCGGCTTCCGGGCTTCCCGCCGCAGGTCTTCGAGCCGGCGTCGGAGTAGATCCCGAGCTTGAGCCCCTTCGCGTGCACGTAGTCGGCGAGCGCCCTGATCCCCGAGGGAAACCGCGCCGAGTCGGGACGGATGAAGCCGAGCGAGTCGCGCTCGCCGTGCCAGCAGTCGTCCACGTTCACGTACTGGTAGCCGGCGTCACGCATCCCGGTGCGCACCATCGCGTCCGCCGTCTCGCGGATGAGCTGCTCGCTCACGTTGCAGGCGAACTTGTTCCAGCTGTTCCACCCCATCGGCGGCGTCAGGGCGAGCGTCGGTGCGGGCGCGGCGGCGTGGCCGGGCGCGCCCTGCGCCGGCAGCGCCTGACCGGCCGCGGCCAGTGCAAGGGCGGCGAGAAGCGTTAGGCGGCTGAGGCGGAATCGCGCTGCATTCATCGGTGGCTCGGCGGGGCGTGAGGAGTCGGTCGGTGCACGGTGCCGGCAACATGCCACCAATCACCGATGCGCGGAAGCGTCGCCGCCCGGCGACGCTTCAGCGAACAGCCAACTTCAGCCCCGCGCGCGCTGAGTCAGTCGCGCGTGCGACGCTCGCCCCGGTGCGCGGTGTTGTCGTTCCCCTCGGGCCCCGTCGGCGCCGCGGCTGTGCCGCGGCTGTGGTTTCCGACGTTCTCCCGCGCGTCGCCGCGCGCTTCGCTCTTCGTGTCCGGCTTCGACTCGTTGCGGGCATCCCCTTCGATCGGGTCGCGCACGTCGTCGTTGTCGCGATACTTGTCGCGGGAGTCGCTGTTCGACGTCCCCCGGTCTGCGTTGTCGGCCATCGTCCTGC
>JBJMNK010000038.1:0-7547 GCA_045804265.1 Gemmatimonadaceae bacterium
ACGGGCGCGGTGGATGCGACGCGAAAGGTCATCGCAACCCCGAGGTGGCGCCGCCCGACGGCGGCGCTGTCGGCGGTGACCTCGTAGCGGATGTCGGCGATCGGTGCCGAGGGGTGCAGCCGCTGCCCCTGGAGCAGTGCGGGGGCGACGATGGTGACGAGGAGCGATCCGAGCAGGCGCATGTGTTCCTGGTGCGGGTGAGCAGTCCTGCCCCTCAGACAGCGCAGCAGCCAAATAGGTTGGCCTGCATCGAAAAACGCCGCTCGTCCAGCGGCCGGCCAGTGCGGCGGTACAGCGTCTGCAAAACAGCGTCACGGGCAGCGGGTGAAGACGCTGCAGTTCAGCCACGCCTCACGAGGATACTCGAATGATGAAGCTCGCACGAAACCGGGTCGCCGCGCTCGTCCTGTCGGCAGCGTGCCTCACCGCGTGCGGAGGAGGGCACCGCGGGACGACGACCGACAGCGCGTACGGCACGACGGATGGTACGACCACCAGCGCGACCAGCGCACCGGCGGGGCAGACCGCGCCAGGCGCCGTCGATACGACGCACCACAGCAAGCTCGCCGGCGCCGCGGTCGGCGCGGTCGCCGGCGGGGTGCTCGCCGGGAAGAAGGGCGCGCTGCTCGGCGCGGCGACCGGCGCGTACGTGCAGCATCACCGGAACAAGACCGCCGCGCGGCGGACGACGACGCCGTGAGCCGCCCGCCGCGATGAGCGTTAGGCCTTACTGCGTGCGTGTCAGCTGGCCGCGGATCTCTCCGGACGGCCGCGCGGCCGTGTGGACGTTGACGTACGCGTCGCCGGCGCGGAGGTGCGTCAGCACCGAGTCGACGACGGTCACCGTGCCGGTAGTCGTGCCGTTCACCGTCGCGGTGAGCGGGACCATGATGCCGCCGGCGACGCCGGGCGCGCCGACGTGGATGTGCGCCGGGAGCGTCTGCGACGACGAGCCGGGCGCCGTGGTGCCGGCGGCGAAGTTCGCCGTGGTCAGCGTCCACGTGAGGTCATGGCCGTTGACGGTCATCGTCGACTGTCCGGTCGCGCCGATGACCAGTGCCGGTGGTGTCGTCTCGTTCGAGCCGGAAAGCGCGGCGGTGTAGGTCTCGACCTTCGGTGCCGCGGTGTTCTTGTCGTTGCTGCATGCGGCCAGCGCCGCGACGGACGTGGCGACGAGCAGTGCGGATGTCAGACGATCGCGGATCGACATGGTGCCTCCCCAACAGAGAGTGAACGCTGGACGCCGGACGGTGCCAGCATGAAGCGGGTGATCATTCGACGATGATCACCCCGTGCATGAAGGGGTGGGGCTCGCAGAAGTATTCGAAACGTCCCACCTCGCTGAACACCCTGGAGTACTTCGCGCCCGGCGCGAGGAAGCCGGAGTGCCACGTGCCGTCCTTTGCCGTCGCGGTATGCGAGTCGATGTTCGCCGGCTCACAGTTCGCCCACGTCACTGTCGTCCCGGCGGTGATGCGCACCGAGTCCTCGACGAAGGCAAAGTTCCGCATCGCGATGACCTGCTGCGTCGTCCCCGGGATCGGGGGCGCGATGGCGGCGATGCACTGCTCGATCGTGCGTGTCGGCTGCGTCGGCTGCTTGTCCGACGAGCAGGCAATCACCAGTGCCGTGAGCGCAGCGGTCGCGGCGATCGCGATCATGATCCGGCGCGAGTGGCGACGGAGACCGCCTGATGCGTGCGTGCTGACCATGCCTCGATCGCTCCTCGGGAAATTTTCCGCGCGCGGGCGAACGCGCTGCCTAACGCTCCGGCGCCGGGTTGCCGGCGCCGGCGGGATCTGTCCTCGTCCACGTTTGCGACGGGCGCGACGATGCGCGCAATTCCCGGTGGCCAACGACGATTTTCCCGTGGCCAACGACGAATCGCCGCGCGCAGCGGCCGGCGGCCCCGGGCGTCCGTCGCGCCCAACGTTAGGGACCGGGCCGACGTTATCGGGTGTACATTGCGACTCTGGTAGTGCAAACCGGCGGCCCGTCGAGGCCGCCCGTATTTCATCGTTGCGGATGCAGACAGGGATTCACATCAGTCGTCTCACCGCCGTCGTCACGGCGCGGCTTGGAGCTGCAGCGACGCTGGCACTCGTCCTCGGTGGCGTCGCGGCGCCGCTTCAAGCGCAGAAGAAGGGACAGGAGTTCGTCAGGCAGGGGCTGCTGATCACCAGCTTCGCGATCGCGCCCGGCGTCCCGCACAGGCTGGCGAAGGACGCCGCCGACGAGGTGCGCTCACGCGTGGCGGGCCTCTCCAACAAGCACGAGGTCGACGTCACCGGCGGGACGGAGATCACCACCCGTCTCGAGCGCGCGAGCTATCGCACCGACAGCGCGCTCGACGTGCGTGACATTCGCGTGCTCGGCCGCGCGCTCCGCTCCGACGAATATGTGGTGGGCCGAGTGGAGTCGGTGGGGCGAGGCACCGTCCGGCTCAGCGGCTCGCTCGTGCTGATGCGCGATCCGCGATTGATCCAGCCGCTCCCCGACGCCGTCGGCGCCGGTCTCGGCGAGGCAGCAGAGGCGATGGCGCGCTCGATCGTCGCCGCGCGGTCGCAGGCGGTGCCGATGCGCCGGTGCGAGAACGGGGTTCGCGACCGCAATGTGCGCACTGCGGTCGCCGAGGCGCGGGCCGGGGTCGCCGCGTACCCGCGCGCGACGCTGGTCGGCACATGCCTGGTGTGGGCGCTGCAGGCGAACGGGTCACCGATCGAGGAAGTGCTCGGCGCCGCCGACCGCGTGCTGGCGGTGGACTCGACCAGCTTCCACGCGTTAGGCGCGGCCGCAGCGGCGCTCGACTCGCTGCGTCGGCACGACGAGGCGGCGCAGCTCTGGCTCCGGCTTGCACGCACCGACACGTCCGACATGGAGCTCGCCACCCGCGTCTTGTCCGCGCTCGCGGCGGCGGGAAGCTGGACGTACGCCGAGGCGTTCGCCATCAGCCAGTCGGATGCCCATCCCGACAACCTGCCGCTGTTGCGGTTCAAGTGGCGCAGCGCCTACGAGAATCGCCACTGGCAGCCGGCGCTCGCGGCCGGCGCGGTCATGGCCGCCCGCGACTCCGAAGCGTTAGGCGACCCCGCTTTCTTCCGGCGACTGGCCACGGCCTACCGGGCGAACGGGCAGCCCGTCGCCGCCGTCCAGGTCGCCGCCCGCGGCGTGACCGCGTTCCCGAGGGAAGCGAGCCTGTACGCGCTGTACACGCAGTACGTGCGCGAGGAGGCCGACACCGTGCTGCCGCGCGGGCTCGCCCTCTTTCCGAAGAGCGCCGAGCTGCTCGCGCTCAACGCGAAGCAGTTGCGCACGCAGGGGAAGGTGGCCGCATCGCTCGAGTCGATGAAGAGCGCGATGGCGGTGGATTCGACGCTCAACGAAGGGCAGCTGATGATCGCGCAGGCCGAGATCGACCTCGGGCGCCCGGACAGCGCGCTGGCCGCGCTGCGGGTCGCTTTGGCACGCGGCGAGGACTCGGCGCGCGTCGCCCAGTTCGCGTTCGCCCGCGGCAATGCGCTCTACCGCGCCGCCAACGGCACGAAGACCTCGAACGACTTCGCGCTCGCGCTCCGCTTCCTCGCCTTCGCCGACTCGGTGCGGGTGACGCCGCAGTCGCGATTCCTCGTCGGCGCCGCCGCGTTAGGCGTGGCCCAGCGGGCCTTGACTGAAGCGCCGAGCGACAAGGACAAGGTCCACAGCTGCCAGCTGGCGCAGCTCGGCTCCGAGATGATCCCGCTGGCGCGGAGCGGGATCGAGGCCGGGCAGGAGGTCATGCCCGATGCGGCGAAGCAGTCGCTCGATTACCTCGCGCAGATCGAGCCGTACGCCGGCAAGCAGGTGGCTGCCTTCTGCACCGGCCAGCCCGGCGCCGGTCGCTGACCGCGCGCCGGCACGCCCCAGCGATCAGCGCCTAACGGCGGGCGCGCGGCTCGGCCGCCTGCTGACCGGCGGCGATGATCCAGGCCAAGAGCAGCCGCGACACGACGGATCCCTCGCGCCGGAGGTCGGGCGACAGCCAGAATTCGGCGGTACCGGGCCCAGATGGACTCGTAGGCCAGGCCGGCGCCTCCGGAGCGCGGGCAGATGACGCAGAGGAATGCGCGCATATGCCCTTTCGACGCCGGTGGCGCGTGGTGGTGACGACGGGCGGCTGGCGAGGGTCACTGGCCGGGTCGCCGGGCCGGGTCGTGGCCTGGGTCGCTGACCGGGTCGGGGGCAGTTCAGGACCCCCCTTGCGCCGGATGAGCGTTAGGCAGCAGTTTGGTCGCGCCGCAGTTCCCGGGGCTCGCACTCACTCTTGACAACTTCCGGGACTGCCCGTAATAGAGGGTGTCCGCCGAACGCCCCTGCGTTCGCGCGGGCGCGCCCTCGATCGTACGAACAGGCAAGCCCACCAGAAGTCCTCTGCCCCCGGAGGGTTGTACGCGGCTGCGTCGTTTTTCCGCCATGGTGGTGAATAGCCGCCGTCTTTCGCAGGCGCCGGCCGTCGGCCCGACCGCTTCGTCGTCTTCGTCGACGGGCGTGAATGCGAATTGTCTCTATGAGAACCCGAATAATCGCCGTCCCTGGACGAGCACGACTCGTCGGGGAGAGCGTAAGGAACGATGACAGCCGGACGATTCCGCGATGCAGCACCCGCGAACCGTCCGGCTGAATGTTTCGAGGCAGTGCAGGTGAGGGGAAAGCAGGGCCCGAAGTCCATGCGACGACACGGAGGAGACTAACGCATGAGCGCTACAAGGAGGTTGGGTATGGCAAAGACGCCGTTAGGAAGGAGTGCGGTCAGGAAAGGGCTGTCCAGCTGGGTGCGTGCTGCTGGCGCGGTCCTGCTCGCGTTGACGCTGGGGAGAACAGCGTCGGCACAGGGGCGAATCATCGTCAATGGTACCGTCACCGGCGCCGAGGGCGCGCCGCTGTCGGGCGTCTCGGTGAGCGTTCCCGGGACGGACATCAGGGCGGTGACGGGAGCGAACGGCAAGTATGTCGTCAACAACGCGCCGCCCGACGGGTCGCTCAACTTCGCCCTGATCGGGCGGCGGCCGGTGCAGGTGACGATCTCGGGACGGACCACGGTCGATGTGACGATGGAGCGGGTCGCGTATCTCGAGGAAGTCGTCACGACCTCGTATACCGAGCAGCGGCGCGGTGACATCACCGGCGCCGTCGGCACGGTCCCGGTCGAGGCGATCACCAAGCAGACCGGCGCGAGCGTGCTGCAGAAGCTGGCGGCGTCGACGCCCGGCGTGACGGTGGACGCGAGCGGATCACCCGGCTCGCGCAGCACCGTCCGCATCCGCGGCATCAGCTCGTTCCAGAACAACGATCCGCTTTACATCGTCGATGGAACGCCGCTCCAGGACAGCTACGTGAACTTCCTCAACCCGGAAGACATCACGTCGATCCAGGTGCTGAAGGACGCGTCAGCGGCGTCGATCTACGGATCGCGCGCCAGCAACGGCGTCATCCTGATCGAGACCACGCACAAGGGACTCGTCGGGCCACCGCGTACCAGCCTGCGCGTGCGACAGGGGTGGGCGCAGCCGACCAACGGCTACGACAGCTTCCTGATCCAGAACTCGCTCGACTACTTCAAGGTGGTCCGGGCCGCGTTCGAGAACGCGGGCCAGCCGGTGCCGACGAACATCTACGGCAGCGTGACCAACCCGACGGTGCCGAAGTACATCTTCCCGAACAACTGCTCGACCAACCCCTGCCAGAACGTCGACCTCAGCACCTATTCGTACCCGAACAACCTGATCATGCCGGGGAGTCAGGGGACGAACTGGTGGAAGGCGGTGTTCGGCACGGGCAAGATCACCGACGCGAACATGCAGGTGTCGGGCGGTGGGCCGGACAACACCTATGGCATCTCGTTCAACCTGCTCGACCAGGGCGGCACGGCGCGCTACAACGACTTCAAGCGCGGGACGGTCCGTGCGAACACCGAGTTCCGCCGCAACAAGCTGAACTTCGGCGAGAACCTGTCGATCGGCATCGAGCGCGCGTACGGCGGCCAGGGCGACGACAGCTTCGGCGAGAACACCATCATCGGCAAGAACATCTTCATGCAGCCGGTGGTGCCGATCCGCGACGTCGCCGGCAACTTCGCCTCGGGCAAGGCGCAGACCTTAGGCAACAACACCAATCCGCTGAAGATCGCCTACGAGGCGCGCAACAACATCAGCAAGAACAACCGCATCTTCGGCAACGTGTTCGGCGGCTACGCACTGCTTCCGGCGCTGTCGCTCCGGTCGCGGTTCGGCTTCAACATCGCGCAGGGCTCGTACAACCAGTACAACGCCCCGACGCCGGAGAACTCCGAGGCGACGTTCGCCAACTCGATTTCCGAGTTCCAGAGCCAGTCGAACGACTGGACCTGGTCGAATACCGCGGTCTACGCGGTCACCTACGGGCAGAGCACCCTCAACCTGCTCGCCGGACAGGAAGCGAACGCCGGAACGTACCGCCGCATCGACGGCTCGATGGGCAACCTGCTCAACACCGGGCTCAACTCCCGGTTCATCCAGGACGCGTTAGGCGACGCCAATACCAAGAATGTGAGCAGCAGCGGCACCGAGTACTCGCTGCTCTCGCTGTTCGGCAAGGCGGACTACAACTTCGCCGACAAGTACATCGCCAGCGCGACGGTGCGTCGCGACGGCTCGTCGCGCCTCGGACCGGCGAACCGGTGGGGAACGTTCCCGGCCTTCGGTCTCGGCTGGCACCTCAGCAATGAGTCGTTCCTGCAGAACAACCACTGGCTCTCCGACGCGATGATCCGCTACGGATGGGGCGTCACGGGCAACCAGCAGATCACCCCGGGGCGCATCGTCTCGACGTTCAGCGGCGACCGTGGCAACACGTTCTACGACATCACCGGCGCCAACACCAACATCGTCGCCGGCTACCGCCAGTCCTCGCTCGGCAACCCGGAACTGAAGTGGGAGGAAGACCGGTCGCAGAACATCGGCACCGACCTCGCACTCTGGGAGAACCGCATCAACGTCGTGTTCGACGTCTATCGCCGCACGACGGACAACCTGCTGTTCGATCCGCGCCTCCCGGCCACGGCCGGCCAGGCCGATCCGCCGATCGTGAACATCGGCAGCATGCGCAACACCGGCTTCGACATGTCGGTCGGACATCACGGCTCGTGGTGGGACGCGACGCTGAACGGCAGCCACTACAAGAACGAGATCATCGCCGTCAGCGGTGACCAGACGTTCTTCTATGGCCCGACCGGTCTCCGCTTCAGCTCACACCCGGTGATCAACGAAGTCGGTCACCCGATCGGAACGTTCTACGGCTACGTCGCCGAAGGAATGTTCAAGGACGCGGCCGACGTCGCAGCGCACGCAACGCAGGATGGCGCTGCGCCGGGACGCCTCAAGTTCAAGGACGTGAACCACGACGGGAAGATCACCGACGCCGACCAGACGATCATCGGCAGCCCGCATCCGAAGTTCACGGCCGGCTTCGACCTGAACCTGCGCTGGCACTCGTTCGACCTGGCCAGCACGCTGTTCGGGACGTACGGCAACAAG
>JBJMNK010000039.1:0-160203 GCA_045804265.1 Gemmatimonadaceae bacterium
CGGCGACGGTGGGGGCGAGCATTGCGCAGATCGCAACCCTGGCGAGGCGACGGCTCATGGAGACCTCGGTGCGGGCGAGTGTGGTCGGACTGGCCTCGAGGCGCGCCGCGACACGTCAGGCTGCGGCGCGTGTATCCCCTCAGTGGCTCGGCAGCCGTCTTGCCGTGCGACGACGCCGTCCGGCTGCTGCTGCACGTAACCCGTGACACGGCCCGCCGCGTCACGCTCGAAGACAATCAACGGTGCGATGCCTTCTGGACTGAACGCATCGTCGGACACCGGGAGGAGATGCGCGCCCGGTGCGCCAATGTCGTTCTCGGCGCTCGACGTCGCCATGAGGCCGAACGGTTCCAGATGCACGTCGTCGATGAAACCGTCCCCACGATCGTACCGGCCGACAAAGGCGCGGAGCGCCACGGTGTCCAACGCGATTGTCGTCGGCGAACGCGGGGTCCACGTCTGGGCGTGTTGCCGCACGCGCCACGCCCCTTCGCCCCACACGAACACGTCGACGCCGCGGGACGTGAACGTGTTGGTGTGGCCCGCGAACGTGCGGCTGTCCGTGAGCCGGTACTCCGCCGTGGCGGCGGGGCCGTTGGCCCAGACGCGGACGCTGTCGACAGCGTAGCCCAGTGTGACGGTCGCTGGTAGTCGCGCAGCTGCGCCAAGGAGTTGTCGCTTGGTGTACACCGCGCCCGACGTGACCGAGACCCACCGCAGGCTGTCGCTGAGCAGCGTGCCAAGCGTGGCGGAGTCCCGGCGCGCGATTGCGTCGAAGGTCGCATGGAGGCGCCCCGCCACGACGGTCGGCGCTTCGGCGTTCGATGCCGAGGGAAGCGTAGCGCGAGCCGGGTAACAGCCGGCCAGGACCGCCGATCCAAGGACGCTGATGACGAGTGCGCGATGCATGCGACGGTGATTGTCGGAGTGATCGTTGGCGCGCCGTCAGGCACCCGGACGCGGCTGCCGGCATCTCGTGTCGCAGACATCACGACACCGCACGGCCGGCGGCGCTGATAATGAACCGGGGCGGTCCGCTTGGCCAGCGCGAGCGGAGCGGCAAGGCGCCGCACGGCGCTCTTGGACGATGCGCGACACCGCGTCGCACGTTAGGCGGTACGGCCTACGGTGGGGCGCCACATCACGTCTGAGTTCTCGCGCAGTCAGGGGAGCCGAACCGCGCTGCAAGCCTGCTAACGGATCCGCCTAACGGAATCCTTCTTATGTCGGCGCGCGCCGTGCTTGCACCCCGTGGGGCGCTCCAACGGTTGAGAGGAAGAGTGCCGCTTGGTCAGCGAAGAAGCTCTAACGCGAGAACGTAGCTCAACTTCGGCGGAACGGCGTTTCCGATGATTACCGCTAACCTGCTGTGCGCTTGGAGCGCCGGTGAGAAGTCGAAGAAGTCTGGGATCATCTGCAGCCTCGCGGCCTCGTGCGGTGTAATTGTGCGTCGACACCCGGGGTGGACGAAGCGTCCCCGACCCATGGTCTCGAACCCCCCAGTGATGGTCGGCGCCGGTCGATCCCACCACATCCGGCCATACACGCTCTTGTAGGAATGCTCCTTCGTTCGATGGCAGTCGGGGCGCTCCGAGTCGGGCAGATTGTGCGCATCGTGGTCGAACAGCCAGTCGATGCGTTCCTGTGTGCGTGCTGTTGCGCGCGACGACGTATCGAAAGCGGTCCATGGGCCCATCCCGCCGTCCAGGTCCTTGATTGCCCACTCCACCGTGCGTCGGTCGGTGCGGTACTTGGCGATCATGGCGTCCACGGCTTCGAGCGGCTTCTCCACGTGCCCGCGGCCCTTCCGGCGCACCGCGAGGAGTACGTGCCGCCGTCGCGTCTGCGGCACCCCGATCTCCTGCAGTGATACGACGCCTTCAACAACTTCATACCCGAGCTGCACGAGCGCGTCGGTCGTCCTCTGAACGACATTACCCTTGTCGTGGCGCACGGCGGTAACATTCTCGACAATGATCCATCGCGGTGTGAAGACCTTGGCGAAGCGCGCGACGCGAAGATAGAGCTCGTTACGCGGATCGGCGCGGCGGGTCGAGTTGTTCAGGTCCGAATGGCCTTGGCATGGCGGCCCCGCGACCGCAAGGTCGACGCGCCCAATTCGTCGACGCATCGCCCGTTCGCCACGCGTGCACTTCCTTCGCAGGGCATACTTCGCGAGCTCGGCGCCCAAGTCGCGGGGCTTCGCGCGCGCGCCACGCAGACCAAAATTCTTCGCGTACACGCCAATGGCCAACGCGTCGATTTCTAGGGCTGCCGCCGCCTCGAAGCGTAACCCTAGCGCTCGACAGGCCTCAGCGATCCCGACGGACATCGCGCCGCAGCCGCTGAACAGATCTGCCACGCGGATCGACTCCCCATCACCTACGGCCGGTGATGTTGTAGAGCGCAGGAATGCGAGGTCCGCGGCGGCGCGGAGGTCTGTCGGCGGCGACGCAGGGTTTGGCCAGATGCCGACGACTGTCGTCACTGCCGGCTCACCGGCGCGATTCCGTTGCACCGTTCTCGAGATCACACCCGATTCTGCGTCGAGCTGGTACGTCTCGGGCGCCTCCCCAGCCCGACCCGCCGCCGGAGTGGCGAGTGCGTCCAGTTGCAAGTCACCGACCTCACCCCGCGGCAACTGCACGCATTCGTGCGCGACTTCTGAGGGATCGCTTAGCGGTACGCGATCGAGCGGGTGCTCTTCGGCGACACAACCCGGATCTGCCACCACGCTCGCCCACTTTCGCTCGGGCTCGCAGACTGCCGCCAGCCCACCCCGGGGGTGCAGCTCTGGGTCGGACGGGGAAGCGGTCCGGTCGACTAGTTCTTTGAGAGGCGGGGGTAGAAAAGAACTCACGCCGTGATAGCGAGTAACAGGGAAGACCGAAGAAGACCCGTCGAGCACCGGATCGCACGGGCGGCAGCACTCCCGTAAGATGGCGTCCATCCAGCGCGTTGACTTGTGGTCTGATTCGCTTGTGGCAAGTCGACTTCGAGTCGGCGGTGAGCTCAGACGGGCGCCGGAGTCACAGACCGAGGCGCCGCAAGCGACAAGGCGCCGCGCCGGCCTCGCGGTCGGGCACAGCGCCTCGCGTGCGCCCAAGATACGCGTCGAGCCCCGCCCTGCCAAGACTTCTCGATCCTTCTGCGGGATCTGGCCGAGCTCTCCTAGGGATTTCTGGCCCGCGCAAGGTGCGGTATCGCATCCACGCGATACGGTCTCTGGCATGCAAAGTACGGCACGCTCATCGTCGGAGGCCGCCGCAGGCAAAACCGGGTAGTGTCGCGAACCCAAAGTGTGCCTAGGTAACATGTTGACACCGTCATGTCCGGCGTGCCCTCGGCCAGGGTCCGCTATTTACACCCCTTTACGCGTCGAGGATCGCGCGAGCAGGGATTCTGCGAATTTACCCTTGCGCCGGGCGCAGTAGTAAATATTTTGTCGCGGTCAGCACCGTTCTAGTTTACGCTCCGCGAAGGAGGGATGGTGGGATCGATCGTAGAAGAAGAGTCGCTGCCGGACGACGTGAGGGACGGGTTCGGCGAGCGGCTGCTGCGCGCCCTCGAGCAGTCGCGGATCAGCCGTGCGGAGCTGGCGCGGCGCTTGGGTGTAACGGCTCCAGCCGTGTCGCACTGGCTGCGCGGAATTCGGAGGCCGCCGGAAGAGATGGCGACGAAAATCGCGCGCATCACCAAGGTAGAGCTCGGCTGGTTGATAGGTGCGTCAGTATCGGCAAGCGACGGCCCGACCGGGCAAGAGCGTGCAGATCAGGAAGCGGGGTTCCAGCGCGCTCCCGAAGCGCCTGTCACTCTATTGTGGAGTTTTCGACCGGCGCCTCTCGACGGCCGCGACTTCGGGAACGCCGGCGTCTACGCGACACCGCAGAGCGTGCGGAGTATGATTCGCGAGGCGCTGCAGAACTCCGGCGACGCGCGTCGCCAGGGGAGCGAGGTGTTCGTTCGGGTTCGCGTGATCGAGCTCCCGTCGGGGTCGGAACGTCGCAGGAGGTTTCTGAACGCGCTGGGATACGAGCGAGGATTGCTTCCACACCTCGACTCCGCAACTGCCGACACCGACTTCGACAACAAGATCGCGACAAAATTACGCGGCGGCCTCAAGGTGCTGAAACACGGCACGCTCGTGCTCGTGGCCGTGGATGATTACGGCACCAAGGGTCTGCAGGGCGGGGAACACGACAGCAAGAGTCCGTTCGCGGCGCTCACGCGCGACAACCTCAATTCCCAGAAAGCGGCGAAGGCTACCGCCGGTGGCGCATTCGGGCTCGGCAGCAAGACCTTCTGGGCCTGCAGCCAGATCTCGACTGTGCTGTTCGCCTCGAAGGTCGTGGGCGAAGACCCCGGCAGGGTTCGCGTGATCGGTAAGTCGGATCTCGGGTGGCATTCTCTTGCCGCCCCGGACGAGAACGCGGCGGAGCAGCCGGCCGCGGAGTTTGCGGGGCCGGGATGGCTCGGCGAGCCGCATGGAGACGACCAGCTGAGGTCCGTACACTCTGTCCGCGTGCCGGACGACGACTCCCTCCTGGATTCGCTCTTCTTGCGCAGAGACCCACCGCCCCGGGAGTTCCGAGGGGGGTCGTCCGGCACCAGCGTCTTGGTGGTCGCCTTTCACGACCCCAAGGAGGAAGCGGCGGCCAACACGGCGCGACTGGCGGAGCAGGTGGCGGAAGCGGCGGCCACGAGTTTCTGGCCCGCGATGCTGAGCAGCCAGCTCTCCGTGCTCGTCGAGCGGTACGTCGGCGACGAGGACGCGCCAGCGTCGCGTGTCCGCGTCGATCCACGCACCTACGTGCCTGCGCTGTGCGATGCCTACGAGAAGTACGTCGCCGGGGACGTGAAGGAGCGACTGGACGAGACCGGCGACGTGGTCATCGTCCCGATCCCAGTCACTGTTCCCGCCACGCGGGAAGCGGCGAGGCGGATGGTCGAGCACTCGGAAGTGCAGTCCGAGTGTCGACTGGTGGTGCGATTAGCGGAGACGGACGAGACCGCGAGCGACGCACGACTCAATCACGTCGGGTACACGCGTGGCCGAGGCATGATCACGCGGTACACTTCCAAGAGCAACGTCGTCGTCGGCGCGAGACCATTTCATGCCATGCTCCTCGCGGGCACGTTTGTCGGGGACGGACTCCCGGAGGTCGCTGCAGAGCAGTTCCTGCGACTCGCCGAACCGCCGGCGCACGACACGTGGGAATTCAACGACGATTTGCGCGAGCTCTATTCGCGAGGGGCCGGGCTCCGCATCAAAGAGTTGCACGAGCGTGTCACTGCCGCGCTGCAGCAGGTGCTCCTCCCGACGCCGTCTCAGGAGCGGCGCGGACCCGAGGCACTGCGGAAGCTGCTCCAGCTCCGGACCGCGTCGCGTGTGCGCGAACACGTTGCCGCGCGCCTCCGGCGCGTCGACGCGCGCCTCGGCTCCGATGGTGCTTGGCACGTGCGTGCCGAGGTCGTGATCGACCCCTCGCCGAAGCAGCTTCGCATCACGCCGCGGCTCTCGTTCCAGGTGGAAGGCGGGAGCCCAGTACCCATCAGCTGGCTCTCGCTACGCTCCCTCGACCCGCGCGTCGCGACGGAGGACGGCGGGTTCCAAGTGGCGCCGAAGACAAAAGGGTTCACGTTTGAGGGCGCGAGCGACCTCTTGAGCCACATTGCAGATGCGGCGGAATGCGGTGCGCAACTGGATCTCCTCACCAAAGTCGGGGGATAGCATGCCGAAGGCCGTCAAACTGAGTCCGTACCAACTGTCCGATGAGCTGGAGCTGTTGGCGACCGACTTCGTCGACCCCTCCTCTGGTGGGCGCGAGTTCGATGTCCCTGCGCTGCTGGGAGAGGCCGACGACACCGAGTTTGGCCCCAAGGTCTACGACCTCGCTCGAGAAGGGACCGCGTGGGAAAAGCTCACGGTCGGTCTCCGCGCGGAGCTGAGCGCCGGCGAGTTGGAACGAATCCTCCCTCCCACGTCGGCCCTCGAGCGCGACACGAAGCTGGTCGTGTCGGTCCGCTGTCCAACCACGCGGCTTCGCCACGGCGTTCGCCTGCAGGCGGTCGCGGCGGGCTGCTGGGAGGGCTGCGTGACGGTACAGCGCGCCGATGTCGCGGGTGCGCTTGAGCTCCGGCCGGTACTCGTGCGACGCACAAGCCTGCCTGACGTCGCCGGAGACGGCGCTGGTGTGGCGCGCCATGCCGGTGCTGTCATCGCGCGGGGTGCGTCGATCCAGCTGCGCCTCGATGCACCGTCCGACTTCGCGCACGGAAACTTCAAGATCCTCTGGGAGGACTTCCGACAGTCCGTGAACGAGTGGCGGCGCGAACACGCATCCGACCTCTATCAACTGGAACCCTACACGCGCGAACCTGTGCTCTACCTCAACGCGCGCTACGCGCAGGTGCACCACGTCCTGGAGAGCAGGGCACGCACGGGGGCGGATGCGGTGCTGCGCGACACGATCGCCGCGCTCATCGCGCAATCGGTCTGGATCCAACTCGGCGTCGCGGCCATGGGCGCCGCGAGGACGGACGATTCTGGCGAGTATACTGACCTGCCGCACGAGGGGTGGAAGCGCGACGCGCTCATAGAGCTTCTGCCTCGGCTCTATCCCGAGGTCGATGATGATGGCCGGTTGCAGCGTGCCGCCAGCGACTTTCGTGACGCAGGCGGGATTGGGGCATTCGTCTCACGTCTCGGTACTGTGGCGCAGGACGTCGTCGGTACGTGGCGACTCGTGGAGTCGGCCGTTCGCGCCGGAGAGGCAGGCCGCGATGGGGAGGCCGTGGCATGACCAGAACGCCCCTCATGCGCGTGCCGTCGCTCGAGAGCGCGAAGGCGCTCGTCCACGAGTTTTTATCGACTGGACGCCGACCCGACTGGGCGCGGGAGGCGGAGGCCACGAGTCACGAAATCGATCTGGACCTGGTCCGCACGCTCTTCCGCCATGCCATGGAGCAGTACGATGCGCGGAGGATCGACGCCTTCGTGGCACCGCGCCTCCACTGTGCCCTTCGGCTGCCCCGGCGCGTCGCCTACGACCGAGGCGTGTGGACCTGGCTCGCCGTGGAGTGCGACGACTTCATTCGATTCCGCTTCGACCCGCCCGTCGGGGCCGCAGAATCCGACGACGAGGACGTCTCCGACGCCGGCATCCACCATTGGCGGTACGATGGCGAGATCCTTCGGAACGGCGTCGCGCGCCTCTGGTGGGGCGCGGAACTCGTCCGGAACGGCCCGAGCTACGCGTACGTGCCACACGTTTTTCGGAGCGTCAAGACCGCCGAATACGCGCTCGAACTGGTGTACTCGTGGCACCGCCCAGCCGCGATCGCCTTCACGCGCGTCGCCGCCGGCATCGACGGCGCACCAAGCCTGCCCGAGCGTCACATGAAGGAACTCAGCAAACGGCTTCGTGTGCAGCTCGCACTGCGCGCGGCCGAGGCAGTGGGGGCCGACGGTGACGAAATCGAGACGGACGAGTTCGATATCGATTGGGCACGTCATCGACCGGCCTGGGCAGACTTGCGCACAACGGACGTCGCCATGCTGGAAGGGCCAACGACTGGCGTCGGGTCGCCCGAGGCGATCGACGAGCTCACGACGTGGTTCCGGCGCATCGCCGACCGCATCGCGGTCCCGGCGGTTCAGTCGGCGAGTGGTCGTACGTGACGCCGAGCTCGCCGACCGAGGGCCCGGCCCGCCCCTCAAGCCCCGCACCCGAGTCCGTCCCGGTCAACCCCGGCCGACCTGTGACGAGCCCCGAGCGATCGCGGCTCATGGGCCGCGTCCGACAGCGCGGCACGGCACCCGAACTGGCCGTGCGCGCGGCGCTGCGAGACCTAGGCGTGCATTACAGAGTGAACGCTCGGGATCTGCCCGGATCCCCCGACGTCGTCAACCGATCGAAGCGATTCGCGATCTTCGTGCACGGGTGCTACTGGCACCGACATCCCAGCTGCCGCCTCACGACGACGCCGGCGACCAACGTTGCATTCTGGACGCAGAAGTTCGCGCAGAACGAGGCTCGTGACCACCGTAACATCGAGCGACTCCGACTGGCCAGCTTTCAAGTTCACGTCGTGTGGGAGTGCGAGACGCGCGATGGTGTCACATTGCGGGCCAACCTGCAGCGTTTTCTCTCCCGGTCATCTCACAAGACAGAACCCGAACGTCGCTAGAGGCGAGACTCCGATGGTCGCGAAGACAAAACCGAAGTACAAGCTGTCGATCGATCTAAATGCGCTGAATCACCTCGGCATTAATCTGTACAGCAACATCCCCGCAGTCGTATCCGAAGTGGTCGCGAACTCATGGGATGCCGATGCCGAGCATGTTTCGATCCAGATCGACCCCGGCGCCGGCACCGTTGTCATCGTCGACGACGGCGCGGGCATGAGCGAGGACGAGATCAACCACCGCTATCTGAAGGTCGGCTACCGAAAGCGCGAGACCGAAGGGGCGCACACGCCGAAGCACCGCCGCCACGTCATGGGCCGGAAAGGAATCGGCAAGCTGTCGTTGTTCTCCATCGCCGACATCATCGAGGTGCACAGCGTCAAGACGGACTCGAAGGGCCGGGTGCTCGAGCGGAACGGGTTCGTCATGCGCGCGTCGCGTATCCGCGAGGCGATCGAGCGCGGCGACGGCATCGCGCACTACGAGCCGGAGGTGATTGAGCCCGTCCCCGCGGATCTGACGAGCGGCACGCGCATCATCCTCCGTGATCTGAAGAAGAGCGCCCACGTCACGGCGAAGTCGCTTCGCAAACGCCTGGCGAGGCGGTTCAGCGTGATCGGACCGGAGCACCAGTTCGAGGTAGAAGTCGACGGCGCGCCGATCACGGTCGAGGATCGCGACTACTTCGCCAAGATCGAGTACGTGTGGTACTTCGGTCAGGACAGCGAGCAGTACGCCGAGGCCTGCACGAATGCGAAGAAAAAACTACAGCTCGACGGCACGGTCGACGCCGCGAACAAGTACGCGATCTCTGGCTGGATCGGGACCTTCGACGAGCGGAAGAGCATCGAGGAGGGAAACAACTCGATTGTCGTGCTGGCGTGGGGCAAGCTGGTGCAGGAGGACCTCCTCAAGGATCTTGAGGAGGGCGGGCTTTTCACGAAGTACCTCACCGGCGAGATCCGCGCCGACTTCGTCGACCTCGACCAGCAGCAGGATATCGCCACCAGTGACCGCCAGCGCCTTCGAGAGGATGATCCGCGCTACGTGGCCCTTAAGCGCTTTGTGCAGCGGATCGTGAAGACGGACGTGCAGGGGAGCTGGCGGGACTGGCGCACCGAGCACGGCACACAGCGCGCGATGGAGATCCCAGCCGTCAAGGCCTGGTTCGAGAGTCTCGGGTCGGACAACCGCAAGTACGCGAAGCAGCTGTTCGGCAAGATCGAGTCACTGGCGCTACCGGACCCCAGTGCAAAGAAGGAACTCTACCGGCAGAGCATCATGGCCTTCGAGACGCTGGCGCTCAAGAACAACCTCGGCGCCCTCGCGGCGATTGAAGATCCCAATGAGGTGGAGCGCCTGACGTCCATCTTCGCTGGCATGCAGGAACTGGAGGCGGCCCACTACTACCAGATAGTGAAGGGTCGCCTCGAAGTCCTGACGAAGCTTGACAGGGTGAAAGACAAGGCGCTTGAAAAGGTCGTGCAACAACACGTCTTCGACAACCTGTGGCTCCTCGATCCATCCTGGGAGCGTGCGAGCACCGACCAGGGCATGGAGGTCATCATCGGCAAGGCGTTCAAGAAGGTCGATGCCAAGTTGACCCAGGAGCAGAAGCGGGCGCGGCTCGACATCAAGTATCGGACCGCAGCCGGGAAGAACATCGTGATCGAGCTGAAGCGATACGATCGCGTCGTGGACATCCACGAACTCCTCGAGCAAATCGGGAAATACTACGGGGTACTGAAGAAGGTGCTGGCGGCGAAATACCCACAGCAGCCGCAGTCGACGGAGTTCATCTGCATCCTCGGCAGCGAGCCGAGGTCGGACGCGCCCGAGAAGGTTGCGGGGCTCCTACGGCAGTACGACGCGCGCTACATCACTTATGACGACCTGCTCAAGCAGACGCGTGACAGCTATCGCGACTACCTCGAGCGGGAGGGCAAGATCGCTCGCATCCTCCAGCTCGTGGAATCGATCTGACGCACCGATGGAATCCAGCACGATGACGCGGAAAACCCAGATCCAGGACTGACCAACGTGCAACGGATCGACATCACTCCCCAGACCTTCAAGGTGGGCGACTTCCTCGGGTGGCAACGCGACGGCTCGCTGGTCCTGAGTCCGCGTTTTCAGCGCCGCCCCGTCTGGCGACCGGGTGCCAAGTCGTACTTCATCGATACGGTAGCGCGCGGGCTGCCTGTGCCCGCGATCATGATTCGCAACCTCATCGACTGGCGGACGCAGCGAACCGTGCGCGAGGTGATCGACGGACAGCAGCGGTTGAGAACTCTCTTCAGCTACATCGATCCCTCCACGCTCGCTGACTATACCCCGAAGCGTGACGAGTTTGCGGTCAAGCGCTCGCACAACCCGGATCTCGCCGGGAAGCGCTTCTCCGAGCTCGACCGGGCGACGATCGAACATGTGCTTGAGTACCGGTTCAGCACGCACGTGCTGCCCGCTGCCACCGAGGACCGCGACATCCTACAGATGTTCGCGCGGATCAACGCGACGGGCGTGCGTCTAAATGAGCAGGAGCTCCGTAACGCGGAGTTCTACGGGGTCTTCAAGACGCTTATGTACCAGCTCGCACTGGAGCAACTGGAACGCTGGCGCGAGTGGGGCGTTTTTAACGACAACGAGATAGCGCGCATGGACGAGGTCGAACTCGCGAGCGATCTCGCTCTCACGATGATCGATGGCCTGTCGGCCAAGCGTCAGTCCGCGCTCGGTGCGCTGTACCGCCGGTTCGACGACGAATTCCCCGGAGCCGAGGTGTTTGCGGCCCGCTTTCGCACGATCATGGATGCCATAGACGAACTCCTCGGACGTAGGGTCCGTGAGACCGTGTACCGCCGGGCGGTGCATTTCTTCACGCTGTTCGTTTGCCTGTACGATCACCTCTACGGGCTCGGCACGCCGCTGGATAAGCGGCGACAGCGATCGCTCCCAGACGGCATCGTGGGGAAGCTGGTGGCCGCCAGCGAGGACATCGCCGCTGGAAACGTGCCCCCGGACGTCCTCGACGCAGTGCGTCGCGCCACCGCGGACCGTGGCCGACGGCGCACGCGGCTCGACTACCTGGCTGGGCGTGTGGCTGCCAGCGGCCATGCCTAGGTCCCGTACCAGACCCGCGCGCGCACTCGCGCGGCGGGTGCAGAGCGACGCCGAGGCGGCAGTCGCGCATGTTCGGCGCGTCGAAGCTGTGGCTGCCGGCGGGCTGACGGCGCAGGACATCGACCGCACCTACGCGGGGGCATTCCTCGACTTCCACGCTCGCTACGAGCGAGCGTTGGAGGCGCTCTTCGTCGGCTTGCTCGCAGGCGACTACGTTAGCCCGCGCCCGGGAGTGCGTCGGTTGGTCGCCGTCTCTACGCGCGAACGTGCCCTTCGGGTGATCGAGGCCGGGCGCCCGTACGCCGACTGGCTGCCCTTCCGTCACGTACTCGATCGCGCAGAACTCTTCTTCCACAAGGGACGGCCTTTCTCGGAGGTCGGCAGTGCAGAGCGGAACGTTCTGGAGTCGGCGGTCATCCTTCGAAATCTCATCGCGCACAACAGCAGGCACGCACACCAACGGTTTCGGAGGCAGGTGATCGCGGGTCGGCCTCTGCCGCCGTCGCAGCGAAACGGTCCAGGCTATCTTCGCGGCGCACACTCCGGTGCGGAGACCCGCTTCGAGTTCCTCGTCGGGGAACTGGTGACGCTGATGTACGGGCTATGCGCGTGATGCCTGGGGCCAACGCTGCGGAGAACCCGAGGCTCATCCGGCGGCGGTGGTCAGTCGCACGTGCATTCCGCCTACTGCGAGTCGCTCTTCGAATTCGGCTGGCGCGTCCTGCTCAGCGGCGAAAGGATTGCCCGCGCGGAGCTCACGATCTAACCAAGCGATCGGGCTTGCAACGCGGCACTGCGAAGAGAGGGCTCGTCCCGTGTCCTCCCGGTGAGGTTGAGCACTTGCGGCCACGTACCCCAAGCTGCGCGCACACTCGGAAGGCCGTGATCGCTGAAGTGTGACGCGAAGCGGCCCAAGACGAACAGCCGTGGCCGTACCGATGCGTGGCCTTGGCCCTGAACGCCGAGGCGCGCGCAGAGTCGCTCTGGTGGTATGAGCGGAAGCCAGTCTGACACTACGCGAACCCATTCGGAGGCGCCGACGGAGAAGTTCTTCGCTGCGCTCGCACGTTTGCCCAGCGACGCGCCGAAGGGATCCTGCCACTTGAGCTGAAACAGAGCCAGGTCGCCGGTGAGTCGATCATAGACGATCGCATCGATGTCGGTCAGGACGCGCCCACGTTCTCGGATCTTCACTCCTGTGGGGCTTGTGTAGAACCGACCGCTCGAGTCACTCACGAGGGCGTCGTATACGTCATTTCGGAAGATGCGCTCCCGAGAGTCGACGGCACGATCCCAGTCTGACGGATAGAGCTGCCGAAGCCGAACCAGTAGGAACTGAAATGGCTCGTCAAGACACCCCCACGTCGACATGAGAGCACCGTCCGGGGCGATCCGCACCAGCGGCGGAAGTGCAGGGCGCGCGGATTTGTGGAACACCGCCGCTCCTGTCTGGTCGAGTACCAACGGTTCAATCGCCGCGCGGGCCTCCGTCTCCGATATTCCTGTCAGCTCCCCGAGCCGTCGGGCGAGCACCGGCAGCCGCCACCAAGTGGTGCGTATAACCGCCGGGCCCAATGATGCATCTCGATGGCTCAGGGCTTCGGACGCGGTGACGCGGAGTAGCGCCTCAGCCGCCGTGGCCAACGTAAGCCATCGATACACGCTGAAAGGCAGCGACCCGAATACTGCATTTCCGGGAAAGGCGTCGGGCCCGATCATCTGGTCGGCGCTGTGCAGTGCTGCTTCGAGAAAGTGCCTATATACGCGTGGTGGCGGTGAGATCGATAGCTCGCGCCCGTTTGTCAGCTTCACGTACTTGAGAAGACGCTTCGCGAGTCCGCGCTGTTCTCGCTCCAAACGCTCGACCAGATCGCGACGTGTACGCCGTAGGCGCGCGCCCAGTGCGAAGAGATGAGCGGCCTCACGTCGTTCGACGCCGCGCGGGCTGTGCTCGAGACGGACAGTCCAGCTCCGGGCCGAGTCGCGGGTCACGGTCGCGAGACCCGTCCTCAGCATATCGATGACTTGCGCGAGCGACGCGATCTCTCCCGCGCGTCGCGCCGCGGCGTCGGCCCAGAAGCCATTGTGCACGGGTTGCGCCTCTCTTGGCGGCCACTCCCGGTCGACATCGGTGCCGGCGAACAGGCCGAGGAGTCGGGTGAGCCCGAACCCGAAGCGTAGGTCGGGAGCAAGGTGCAACGATTCGCCTTCGGCCTCTTCCTGCGGTCTTGACTCCTCCGCCGGTTGCACCTCGCCGTTATCGACGGGGAGATCGCTCCGAAGTGCTCCAGAGAAGGACATGCGACGGTCGACAGCGCCCAGCAGCAGCGCCACTATGTGTCGCCGATCGATGCCCTTCGTCCGTGCTAGTAGCGCACGCTCTTCGACGTCGACCGCGTGCTGCATCGAATCGATAGCTTGTCGATGTAATGACCTGCCTGCCGCATGCGGCATTGGTGGCGCGAAGATATCCGGCGACCACAGCGTGATAGGCCGCGAGCCACGTTCCAATTGAAGCACCATAGGTAACCGCTCTACCCGAAGTTGCTCGCGCTTGCGGCCGGCCTCACGGCGGAGCCGATCCGAGAAGGCAGCCTGCGGCTGTGCATTCAGAGCGGTGCGGGCAAACTGCTCTATCGACATGTCGATCTCGTCGCCGCTCTCCTTGGTCGGCGGCAATGTGCGCACGTCCAGCTCTGCTGCCACACGAACGATCGTTCTGGCATTCAGGGGCGTAAAAGGCGTTTCGTCGTCATCTTGATTCACGTGCGGTGCGATCACGAGCGGCTCGTCAATCATCTGGAAGACGGCCGGAGCTGCGGCAGCGCCGCTTAATGGAAGGCGATACGACCCCGGTGGAAGCATGCCGCCAACGCGCGTGGCCAGCTGGCGTACCATTCCCGGACACGCCGCTGCCCAGTCTTCTGGGTACGTCTGGCGGAGACGACTGTGCAGGTACCGCAGCGGCTCGCCAAGTACCCCGCTGAGGAGGAACAGGTGTTGGTTCTTGCTGATACGCAGGAACAATGGAAGCGGAGCTCGCAGACTGAATGGCGTCGTCGGACCGAGTGTCCGGAACTCCTGCGGTCCTCCACGCAGTCCAGCTTCCCACGTCAGGGTCCGAATCACCGTGCGTGCTGCCGAGGTGTCCAGCCCGTGCCGTTCTTGAGCCGTGGTTCGCACGTCGGCCACGTCCTGCCAGATCGTGAGCAGGTTACTCCACCGTAGCGTAGGGTGGCGCTCTCGGAGGAGCGCGCAGAAATCAAGGTGTTTGAGCGCGAACGTGATCTCGTCCGCAATCACTTCGACGAACACACGGTACTGAATACCGCTGAAGGACGCGTCTTGAGGAACATGCGAGAAGGCGAGCATCCGCCTCATCAACAGGGCGCCGAGGCGGAAATACCACCAATCGATGGCAGGTGACGAGCCGTACGAAGCAAAGTGTGTCTGCCAGGGGCGCGCACGCGCGCGCATGAGGGCGAGTACCTTGCCCCTCTCCTTAGCAAGGCCCGCGAGCGCGTTACGCTGAGTCTCGCGTACGAGGTCACGCACGGAGACGATGTCGTCTCGATGCCCCAATTCCGTGAATAGGACCTCCGTGTCGATCGCGAGGTCGTCCCCATCAGCGCTCTCCTCGTACGCCGCCGAGCCCGCGTCGTTTGCTGTGCCGCCCAGTCCCGCGCTCGAGCCCTGCGCCATGACACGGTCAAGTAGGCTCACAGTGGAGCACGCGTGCAGAGCGCTATCCGCCCACTTCTCGACCTCCGCATCACTCGGAAAGAGTGGTGCGCCGACATTGTCATACGTTGTAGCGAGAGATGCTTCGAAGGGGGCCAATGCTACTTCCCAGCCGCTCACATCCGATGCAACCCCACCGCTGGTTCGGAGCGTGCGAGCGAGATGCCAACCGCGGTATTGAGCGGAGTCGATGGCACGAGCGATCGCCATGGTCGGAAGGCGAGGGTCCACCAGAGCCCATGACCCGCCAGCGCTCGAGAACCAATTCGCTAGACGCTCCTCTCGGAGTTCGCTAAGGCGAACTAGCCAGCTGCTCGGCATGTATCAGTTCTCCGAGCGCGAAGCGTGAGCATCTCTCGCACTCGCGCCTTCACGGTTGGTACCCAGCTTGGTCGAACAGACCAAGCTTGGTCGAGCCCACTTCCGCCTGCGCGGTGAGAGCCGTCGAGGCAGCCGCCAAGTTGGAAATCTATGCGATCGAAGAGATATAACATGGATCGAAAACTTGGGTCGATATCAACGTGTCGTATCGGCGCAACTACGGTGGCGCCGATTCACCTGCCCAGACGCCGCAATCTCTCGCGCCGAAATTTGTAGATTCACGCCGTAGCTGCACACTCATTGAGAGATCAACCCGTGGACTAACAGGTCTGCTCGCGCCGGGCCACACCTCACCAACGAGGCACGCGCCGTGGGACTGTGTGACGCCTGACTCGATTACTAGATCCCGTAACAACAGAGCGCCGACGCTGCTCGAGCGGATACGGCATAAATCGATGTCATTCCGCCGATTGATCGCCATTAAGGCGGTCGCTTTGTCATACGCGGCCGGCATGGATTGCCCGAGACGCTGGTAGATGCGCAGTGGCGCCTGAGGAAGCTCGTTGCCGAGAAAACCGTGTCGCTGGTCCGGGCGAAAGCCCTGGTACAACGAAGACAATACTGGAAGCTGGACAGAACAGTCATTCCGTTCGTAGTCGATTCTCCCAGAGGGAACGCGGTTAGCATGCTTGGACACCCCCTTCCCGGAGACGACCCGCTTGGCGATGCTGCAGCGGATCGCCCGCCGCGATCACCCGAAGGCCAGCCCGTTGGTGTCGAGTCGACGTGTTGTCATCCCGACTGGCTGATCATGAACCGACGTGGCGCCGGTCGCGGTGCCTCGCGATGGCGCGCCTAACGTTCGCGCATTGCGACAACCCTGCTGACAAACTGCAGGTGGCGAAGCGCGGATCCGTCGATCGCGGGCTTCATCATCCATCGATTGGCCAATAAGTGCCGTAGTGAGCATCCGCGGGATTCCACAACAATCAGAAGGTGCGCTCGGCGACACCCCTACACTACCGTGCAAGAAGCCATCACGGCCACAATCGTGCTGGTCGGCTGAGCCTCGGTATCGTCCAGCAGGCAACGAGGGATGGTGGGTGATCGCGGTAGGCGGAGCCGCAATCCCGAGCCGATGGCATGTGCTCGGTCCATCTGCGGGCACGCCTGCTCTCTCCCAACACGATTCCGACAGCCGGTCGCAGGACGGCGAGCTACGCTTCGCTCGGGAGAACCACATTGAACCCGTACCGGAGATCCGTCCGATTTCAATACCCGGCGGCGAGCATCGTCCGTTCGCCCTTTACGTCGCTGAATCGTCACCGCTCGTCGACACAGCCCGCACGTTGGTCGCCGAATATGCGGCCCTGCCGCACAACGCCGGGCGATGGCCGACGCCAGCCGCGGACATCGCGGCGCTGCCAACGCCGTACGTGCGGCCGATGGGAGTGCTTCTCGTCGCGCTGGAGGCAGCGAATGTCGCGGTACCGACACCAGAGAGTGCGCTCGGCTGCGGCGCGTTAGGCGCGGTGCAGCACCCACATGTAGCCGAGCTCAAACGCATCTATGTGCGACCGCACGCGCGGGGGCGTGGCATCGGGAAGGCGATCATGGTGGCACTCATCGAGTGGGCAGATTCGCTCGGGTTTGAGCGGGTTCGCCTCGACACGGCTCCCGAACTGACGGCGGCGCTCGCGCTCTACAGGCAACTCGGATTCACACCTATCCCGCCGTATCGCGAAGGTCTGCTCCCTGACGCGCTCTGCTTCGATCGGGCTGTGCGCCTCTAGGCGCGCGGTTACTGTCTGGGCGCAGCTCGTGGGCATGCCTTTGATCATTCCGCACGTAGTCGGCCAGGCGTGTATTCCGTCCGCTCGTGCTGTGATGTAAGCGCAATGCAGGGCGACCGACATCCGAGCCCGCCGGGTGCTTCGGCGGAAGCAGTCGCATCCCCGGGAGGAACCTCAAACCCAATGGTTCAGAGGCTTGAGATAAACCCAAGCCTTCGGCTGCCAGGAATGGGCCTAAGCCACTCGTGACTGACCATCTCTATCACATGCGCCCGCGACGCTTGAGGACGCGGCCACTCGTTCGACCGTTGCCGCCGACATGTTCGATTTGACTTTCGACCACGCGAACAGAAGGGAGGAACCGGCGGGGCACCGGGCGCCGGCGTTCACGCCGGAGCGGCAACACCGCGCGCTTGCTAAGCGGGCAGGAGTGATCTTCCTGGCGTCAGGGGGTGACGAGATCGTCGGGTATGCCTATCCTCGTTTGCGCGGGGCGTTCCGGCCCGCGGCCTCCGACAACAGTTGATGCGACAATGCACCGCGCGCGCAACCGCAGAGGGCGCGACGACGCTCTGGCCGGGAGCGCGGGCGCCTAACGTGCGCGCGACCAGGTTCTACGAGAAACATGGCTTCCACGCGATCGGCAAGCAGACCTTCGTGCTCGCGAAGGACGAGCAGCATGACCTTGGCATCGCGCGAACTCTAACCGTGGTAGTCAAACCTCGACGTTCCAAATGACTCCGCCTTCTCACGCGACCTTCCAGATTCCGCATCTCACCACAGACCGGCTGCTGCTGCGCGACTTCAGGCCGGAGGACTTCGAGCCATACGCCGCGATGATGGCGCAGCCCGACGTTTGTCGCTATCTCGCAGACGGGCGACCACTCTCGCGCGCCGATGCATGGCGTCAATTGGCAATGTTCATCGGGCACTGGGCCCTCCGCGGATACGGACTCTGGGCCGTGGAGGAACGCGCGACGGGCCGGTTCATTGGGCGCATTGGCTGCCTTGAGCCTGAAGGGTTCCCGGCGTTCGAGATCGCGTACACGCTCGCCCCGTCAGCGTGGGGACATGGCTACGCGTTGGAGGGCGCGTCCGCCGCACTCCGCTACGCACGTGAGACGCTGGGCCGCACGAGGATCGCGAGCATTATCCGACCTGCCAACAACCCCTCGATTCGGGTCGCGCAATCACTGGGCGCTGTCGCAGGCGAAACCGTGGAATTTCTTGGTGCCCAATCAATCGTGCACTGGTATCCATCGGTCTAACCGTCAGTAGTCGTTGCGTACGACCCAGAGGCTTGACGTCGGGACCTGACACGCGCGCGCGTCGAGTCCGCGGTACGCCAGCCGTCACGGCCAGACTGCAGTCGATTCTCGTCCGGAAGGTACTATGATTCCGTCAGTCGATCTCGAAGCCCAGTTCGCCCGTGTGACCGAGTACTGGTCGCCGAAGGTAGTCGCGCGTGTGAACGACCAATTCCTCAAGGTCGCGAAGCTAAAAGGGGAGCTCGCCTGGCACGCGCATGAGGCCGAGGATGAGCTCTTCCTGGTGGTGCGCGGCCGCCTCCGGATTCAGCTCCAGGACGGCGAGTTGCATCTCGGGCCTGGCGAGTTCGCGGTCGTACCACGGCGCATGCGGCACAATCCGGTCGCGGACGACGAGTGTTGGGTCGTCCTCATCGAGACGGTGACAACGAAACATACGGGCGACGTCGAAACGGCGCGGACGCGCTCGATTGCGGAGCAGTTGTCGTGAAACGAAACCCTGAGCGCCAGCCAACGGTGTGCCGGGCAGGTGCCCGAACCAACGGGGAAACGCCGATGCGGCCGCGCGGGTGAGTTCCGCGCGGCTGAAAATGCGGTACGCGTGGGAGGAGGAACCAGTGGTGTGCCGGCCGCAGGTCTCCACATGCCGCGCTGGTCATGCAAGAGTCCATCGCGCGACCGGCGGCGAGTCATATTGAATCCGCGTCGACCACACCGCCGCTCCGGCAGGACGCACCCCTGGCACACGAGCGGGTGCGACGCCCTGCGGGCAGCGCAAAGGGGCGAGGCGATCAATCGGGGCCGAACGGCGCGCAGGATTCGGACAGCGACCCACAACCGCGACCGATAACATCTAGTCTGTCCGGGCGGCGCGGCCGCGGTCACTCAAAGCTCGCCGTGCGTGAGCATGCAACGCGGGGTGTCACGATGACGCGCGTGGCGATGACTGGCTCCAGCTCACACGAATACGAGCTCCCTGCGACGTGGACGCGAAACTGGGGCGGCCGCGCCGTTGCGTGCCGCTAGTACGATTGTGCGTATCGAATCCCGGCCGGGGCGGTGCGCCCAAGCTTCGCGACTCCTCGAACGCGGCGACTCGTGGGGATCACAGACCTACAAGCCCGACGAGCTGCTCCTCGTGCGGCTATCGGCGTGTCACGCGGTGGTCGCCCTCCGCCCTCGCGTCGGAACGGAGGTGGCTGTCATCAAGTGCTTCGACCAACTACGCGATGTGATGACGGCGACCGTTGAGGGCGGAGCGCGCTTCGTCGAGGTGGTGTTGCATCCGGCGGCGGCGTTAGACAAGCCACAGAGTCCGAGATGGTCAACGCTATCAGTGACCGCCCGCACCACCGGTGCTTCATCGCCAGCTCGTTCTATTTCCCTGTCGCAGGCAGGGTGGCGCCGCATCCCGCGGCCAGCGCGTTTAGGCAGTGATGGCCGAAACTAATCCGACCCCAAAAGATTATTTCTCTCGCCAGTCGGCCGCGTACGCGCGCTACAGGCCGCGGTATCCTTCCGCACTATTCGCCTATCTCGCAACAGCGGCCGAGTGTCGGGAGCTGGCGTGGGACTGTGCAACCGGCAGTGGCCAAGCGGCTGTCCCTCTCGCGGCGCACTTCGCGCGGGTGGTAGCCACCGACATGAGCGCGGACCAACTCCGCATGGCGGAGCCGCATGAACGGGTGGAGTACCGCGTTGCACGGGCGGAAGCGAGCGGCCTCGCCGCGCGATCGGTCGACCTCGTTATGGTTGCGCAGGCGTTGCACTGGTTCAATCTCGAAGCGTTCTATCGAGAGGTCATCCGCGTCCTGGAACCTGGCGGCGTGGTGGCAGTGTCGAGTTATGGGAGCGCCACTGTGGTCGACGCCCCGGAGCTCGCGTCGATCCTTGAGCATTTCGAACGGACCACGCTCGGTCCGTACTGGCCACCAGGCCGGGAGCTCGTCGGCGAAGCGCTTTACACGCTGCCGTTTCCGTTCACGGAGCTGAAGGTTCCTTCGTTCCGGCTCGAGACCGAGTGGACGCTGGAGCTGCTCGTCGGCTATGCGCAGAGCTGGTCCGCGACCGCGCGCTACGTCGCCGCACAAGGCCACGATCCCACGTTAGAGCTGGAGGCCGCCCTTCAGCCCGTGTGGGGGCCACCCGAGCGGCGCCGGCTGATCCGATGGCCATTTGCGGTGCGCGTGGGGCGGTACCAGCAATGATCGAGATACAGATCCCGACCAAGACCTCCTTCGCAGAACGCTAGCGCGGCCGGGACTCATACCAGGTGTGGCCTCGACTCGAAATCCTGTGCGCCCTCACGCGACACTCGTGCTCTTGATGCTTCTCGGGTTGGCGTTCGTGGCGCCCCTTGTAGTGGGGCTAACCGGAACCGCGCGAGATGGACGCCGCATCAACGAGAGCGCGCGACGACCCACAGCGTGGGACTGGCGATTGTCGATCGGATCGACACTGCTCTACGCAATCGCGTTCAACCTCGTGTTCCTGGTCCAGGAGATCTGTCTCGTCCTGCCCAAGGCGTTGACGCCCGGTCTGCATCCGACGCTGTACCACAATAACCACAACTGGACCGGCGAGAATCCGATCGCGCGCTTGTTGCAGGGATCCGGAGCGCTCGCGATTCTCGTGGTGGGCGTCCTCGCGATTGGGGTGCTCGCGCACCGGCCACCGCGCGGACTAACTACACGATTGCTCGTGATCTGGATCGGCTTCAACGGTCTTTTTCAATCGCTCCCGCAAGTCGTAGCCGGTGCCATCGTTCCGCGGAACGATGTCGGCATGGCCATGGATTATCTCCATCTCGGATGGATAGCCATGATTACGACGGCCCTCGCGGCCCTGGTCGCGATGGCCGTAGCGGGTACTTGGCTCGCGCCGCAGCTCGTTGAAGTCGCGAGCAACCGGGTGCAGCTTGCGAGCTACGCACAGAGAATGACGGTCGGTCTCCGAGTCGCCACGTTGCCTGCCATCGCGGCGATCCCGGTGATCCTATTGTTTCGCATCCCGGGCCCCGTTGATCAGGTCGTAATGGTCCCGATCGCCGTCACGCTGATAGGTGTCGCGTGGGTGCAGGGGACGGCGTGGCGCGCGCCGAATTCACCGCCGCGACCCGCGCGCGGCCGCGTGGCGATTCGTACACCGCTCGCGCTCCTGCTTGTGCTCTTGGCCATCTTCCAATTGATGCTACGTCCCGGCGTCTCCTTCGGGTAATGGAGCGTCGGCAGCATCGGCCCGCGACTAGGCGTAGAGGGAGCGATCATTAACCGCCGCCCGGAGCAGACCGGCCGGAAAACCACGGAGAGGAGAAATGTACGCGATTGTACGAGAATCGACATACAACCCGGCTATGCTGGAGCAGGGAGACGAGCGGATCGAACAGTTTCAGGCCGTGCACGCTCGACAGCCTGGTTACGCAGGCACGGTGGTGATCGAAGTTGGCTCCGGACGATGGCTGACCATAAATCTGTGGGACACCGAGAAGGACGCTACTGCCGCGCTTCCGGTGATGGCGCCCATGGTGCAGCGACTGCTCGAACCAATGATGGCCGGGCCATCGCGCATCATCGGCGCTGGCCGCGTCGTACTCACCGACCTCGAGAAGCACTAAGGTCATCGGCCTCATGACTGAGTGACGTGCCGCCTCGCGAGGCTAGCTGGAGGCGAGCGCGGTGGCTGCAGAGTCGAGCAGATTCAGCGCCGATGTCAACACGGATTGCACGCTGTACGCCGATGCAATGCGTTATCCCGCTCCCAGCTACCGCCTGCCTCCACTGGCGTGGACAGCACGTTTATTATCATCTCCGCACCGACGTGTACATCAGCCGTCGTGATACGCGGCGAAGGACCGCAGCGCGACTCGTTAGACGATCGCTAGTGCGGCCGGTTGATGGGTCAGGCGTCCGCCCAACGCTAGGGCTTGAGGTCCATCACTGCCCTCCCGCTTCTCAGATCAGTTGGAACCGAGACGTGTTCGTGAACGATCAACCACTTGCCATTGGTCTTGCGATAACAAGCGGTCCAGCGGAGCCACCAGTCGGTTTGCTGACCGCTCTTTAGTGTTCCAGCAATTCGGTGGAGGCAATAGCTGAATGCCACGTCATCGCCGATAGCAATGCGGATATCGGGAAACTCGACGTGAATCGGACCCTGATGCGACTCGAAGAACTCTTGCCAGTGCGTCACGAACGCTCCGGCCCCTACGGTTTGCAGCGGCGGAAGGATGTCGAACGACACAATGTCCGCGGCAAACGCAGCCATGACTCCGTCGACGTCCTTGTCGCGAAAGGCCATTGCAAAGCGGTCCAACAACTCCCGGATGGCCGCTTCGTCATTCGATTTGTCTTTTTGGATAGTCATGATTCGGTAGCCATTCGAGCCATGCGGGTCCCGGTTCCGGTTGAGCCCAGAGTGCAAGTGCGAACAAGATTGTGAGCGGGCAACGGCCACGTGGATGATCAGCGTCGATGTGGCCGAGGTAATTAATGAGAGTCCCGCGCAGCCACGCTGTCAGGAACCTGTGAGGTACTCGATCCCTCGAGCGGCGACTAACAGCGGCGGGAGGCACAGCTGGTACGTCCACGGCTTGTTCGACAAGATCATGGTAGCCCGACGATCGTCCGTGAGCCCAGGCTGTACGTCGGGCCGGTGAGCGGGTGGCTGACGGACCATCGTCACCGGTGTGACAACGATGCGAGCGAACGAACTGTCCCATGCGAGCGAAGACCCTTGACCGTTCTGCCGGTGATCGGCTGGCGCTTCGTGAACTCATCGATGCATATCACGCCGCCGTGAACATGCGCGACCTCGACCAGCTGGCGGCGCTCTTCACGGCGGACGCGATCTGGGAAGCAATGCCACCAGTGGGCCTTCGCTTCGAAGGGCGTGCGGCGATTCGTGACGGCCTTCGCGGAACGATCGGCAAGCAGGAGATGCTCGTTCAGAGCTCATCCGGTGTGCACATCGAGACCCTCGGCGACGACGAGGCGCTGATCAGGAGCACGATGATCGAGCTCGGTCGGGAGGTGGAGGGTGGCCGGGGGTGGTGCGCTGTCGCCTTTTATCTTGATCGTGCCGTGCGGGACGAAGAACCGAGGGCGTGGCGCTTCGCGCGCCGCACTCTTCATCTGCGCTACATGCAGCAATTGTCCGTTGCCGGAGAAGTCTTCGCCGTTCCTCCGCCACGCCAAGCGATACGGGAATGAGATCGACCATCGTGGAGCACTCGCGCATGCCCGACGTCGAGCGCGAGCAGATCGCATACTATCGGGCCCGGGCCCCGGAGTACGACGAGTGGTTCCTCCGTCACGGACGCTATGACCGTGGTTCGGCGCTCAACACGCGCTGGTACCATGAAGTGGGCATGGTTACGGAAGCCCTGGACAACTTTCACCCAGCCGGGCGTGTGCTGGAGCTGGCGTGCGGCACCGGCCTGTGGACGCAACGCCTTCTCGCACATGCTTCGGGAATCACGGCCGTCGATTCGGCGCCGGAAGCGCTCGTCCTCAATCGTGCACGGGTGCAGTCGCCCGCAGTGGAGTACGTAACGGCGGATCTGTTCTCGTGGCGGCCGACGCCAGCGCACTACGACGTGGTGTTCTTCGGCTTTTGGCTTTCGCACGTTCCGCCCGCGCGCTTCGGCGCGTTCTGGCGACTCGTGCGGGATGCGCTGCGTCCCGATGGGCGCTTCTTCCTGATCGACTCACGGCGCGAGCCCACGTCAACTGCGATCGATCACCGGCTCCCATCGGAAGACACCGCGACGCTCCGCCGGCGACTGAACGACGGACGCGAGTTCGAAATCTACAAGATTTTCTACGAACCCGACCCACTCGTCGCGCGGCTCGCGACGCTTGGCTGGGCAGCGAAGGCGAGCGTCACGCCGACATACTTCCTGCACGCAACCGGGCATCGGGCGGATTAAGGTCGTAGGTCGGCTCCCGGTTCACCGCTCAAGCGTCTCCGCCAGCCGCCTGAGGGCCGCACGCAGCACACGGGGCGGGAACGCCGAGTAACCAAGCAGCAGCGCACCGCGCTCGGGCCGACGGACGGCGTAGCGCGACAGCGCGGGCGCGACAACGCCGCGAGAGAGGGCGCGCGCCGAGATGTCCTGGTCGTCCACCCCGGGCGGGAGCTGGCCGACCAGGTGCATCCCCGCGTCACCGGAGGACAGCGTCAGCCGATCTCCGAGCAGTGCCGGAGCCGCTTCGAGGAGCACGTCGCGCCGCTCGTGGTAGAGCATTCGCATGCGCCGCACATGCCGAGCAAAGTGCCCTTCGATGAGAAAGTCGGCGAGCACCGCTTGCTCCACTCCGGGCGGGTGACGGTCGGTGAGCGCGCGCGCCGCCGCGAACGCCTCGGCGAGCGGCGGCGGAACGACGAGATATCCGAGCCGCAGTGCCGGAAACAGTGTCTTGCTGAACGTGCCGACATAGAGGACCCGTCCGGCGTGATCGAGCCCGTGGAGCGCCGCAAGCGGACGACTCGCGTAGCGGTACGCGCTGTCATAGTCGTCTTCCACGATCCAGGCGTTGCTTGACGCGGCCCACCGGAGTAGCTCGAACCGACGGCTCGCAGTCATGATCGCTCCAGTCGGATACTGGTGGGACGGAGTGACGTAAACGAGTCGCGCATCGGGCGCGGCACGCACGCCCGCGCGGACGTCGAGCCCCTCGTCATCGACCGGCACCGGCTCGACACACGCACCTGCGGCAAGGAAGACGCTGCGCGCGCGAGGGTAGCCGGGGTCCTCCATCCAAACGCGATCTCCCGAGTCGAGGAGAAGCCTCACGACGAGTTCGAGGGCCTGCTGCGCGCCACCAGTCACGATCACCTGTTCCGGTGCGCAGCTCGTACCGCGCGTGGTCGCAACGTGCGCAGCGATCGCCCCGCGAAGCGGGCCAAACCCCGCCGCGGCGCCATACCCGCCAAGCGTCTTCATGCTGCCGCGCAGCCGTCGCGCCGTGAGGCGCGCCCAGAGCCGCCACGGGAACTCGTCGAGCGCAGGAACACCCGTTCGGAAGGCGCGCACCTCGGCGCCAGCATCGCCAGCGCCAGCAGCGCTGGCAGCGTCACCATGGGCGTCCAGCTGGTCGGCGGAGCCGGCGGCACCGAGGGCGGCAAGTGATTGACCGCGCGCTGAGAGTCCGACTCTGGCAGGAGTGGGGCGCGTTTGTCGATTCGGCGACGTTGGCCTGCGGAGCGCGGCGAGCGTCGTTTCCGGGAGCGTGCTCGCGACGAAGGTTCCGGCTCGCTCTTGCGTGCTGACGTATCCCTCGGCACGGAGCTGCGCGAGGGCAGTGAGCACCGTGTTGCGGGAGACCGCCAGCTCGTCGGCGAGCACCCGAGCGGAAGCCAGCCGGGCTCCCGGGGCGAGCGTGCCGTCGAGGATTGACCGACGAATTCCCGCATAGACCTGCCGATGAAGCGGCGTGACACGGTCTGTGCCCGACGCGATGGGGGGTGCCGGCGCGCCGGAGCGGAGGCGGGGCGTCATCCGCCCACCCGGCGAAGCGGGAATGCTGGTACCATGCATTGGCGCATTCTGGTGCTGTTCATGGGGCCACGCCGAATCTATCCTCTCATTACCTCGCGCTCCAGTGCCGCGTCGCACGGCCACCGATCTCGATCGCCGATGTCATGATCACGCTCGCTCCCATTACGCTCGAAGGGTATGGCGTTCGCCTCGAGCCACTTGCCCCCGAACACGCTACACCACTCGCCGAGGCGGCCTCCGATGGCCGCCTCTGGGAGCTCTGGTACACCACCGTCCCGGACCCTGACGACGTCGCGCGCTATATCGCTGACGCACTCGCCGGGCAGGCCGCCGGCCACATGCTTCCCTGGGTTGTTCGCAGCCTCGCATCGGGTGACATCGTCGGCACCACGCGTTACCACGACGTCATACCCGCGATCGACCGCGTTGAAATTGGTTGGACGTGGTATGCCGCGCGCTGTCAGCGGACGCACGTCAACGCTGCCGCCAAGTTGCTCCTCCTCACCCATGCCTTTGAAACTGCAGGGTGCCAGGCGGTGGGACTCAGGACCGATCGCTTCAACATCCGTTCGCAACGCGCGATCGAGGCGCTGGGCGCGCGCAAGGACGGCGTGCTCCGCCACCATCAGGCGCGCCGCGATGGCACGGTGCGGGATAGCGTCATGTACAGCATCCTGCTCCCGGAGTGGCCCGATGTGAAGTGCCACCTCCTCTTCCGACTGGCGCGGCAGTCCCGCGAAGCGGCATGAGCGTGTTGCTCGGCATGCCGCCCTGTCGCGGGCCGGCGACGCTCGCGGCTCGCGCGGCGATCGAATGCTTGTTACGCACTGCGGGATTGCCCATCGATGGCGTGGCCGATGCGCTGGCATCGTCCAACGGATGTTTCGTCGTCGCGCGTGCGGGCGAGGAGATAGTCGGGGTCGCGGGACTTGAGCTGCACGCCAATCACGCGCTACTGCGTTCGGTAGTGGTACACCCTAACTACCGCTCACAAGGCCTCGCCCGCGGGCTGGTCGACGATGTCCTCGACGAGGCGAGCCGGCGCGGCGTCTCGGAGGTCTACCTCCTCACCGCGAGCGCTAACGGGTACTTCGCGCGGATCGGCTTCATGCCGACGTCACGCGCCAAGGTGCCACCAGGAATAGCTGGCACTGTGGAATTCCAGCACGCCTGTCCCGCTTCGGCGATGGTGATGTCGCTCGACATCGCGAATCGCGGCGTGATCGAGCCGTACCAGCCGACTCACCGCGCGGATTTCGAGCGCCTCAATCGCGCGTGGCTGGAGCAACTCTGGGTCGAGCCTCGCGATGAGCGCGTGTTCGCTGATCCGGTGGGCGCGTACGTTCGAACGGGCGGCGCGCTGTGGGTCGCGCTCTGCCGCGGCGCCGTCGTGGGCACCGTCGCGTTGCGGCGCGAGAATGCAGAGACTTACGAGTTGTGCAAGCTCGCAGTGGACGCCGCGACGCGGCGGCGCGGGATCGGCGATCGGTTGGTGCGGACCGTGATCGGCGCGGCTCGAGCGCGTGGCGCGCGGCGTGTGTTCCTCACGACCAACACCGTGCTCGATGCGGCGGTGCGGCTCTACCGCCGTCACGGGTTCCTCGACTCTCCGGTCCGAGCGTACGCGGAGCGCACGCGCGCGAACCTCGAGATGTACCTCGAGCTGGAGCCCGCGTCGCGGGAAGGGTCGTGACTGCGCCGCTCGAACGATCGCTCGATCCGGGCGATGATGCCGAATGGGCGGAGATGAGCGCACTTGGTCACCGCATGATGGATGACATGCTCGCGTTCCTCCGCGGAATCCGCGATGAGCCGGCGTGGCGCCCGATGCCGGCCGAGATACGCAACCGGCTTCATGTCCCACCGCCAATGACCGGCGAAGGCGCGGAGCGAGCCTATGCCGACTTCCGCGAACTCGTGCTGCCATACCGCGTGGGAAACATCCACCCGCGGTTTTGGGGACGGGTGCAGGGGACAGGGTCGGTGGTCGGAATGCTCGCCGAGCTGCTCGCGGGTGGGATCAACGAGAACGGCTCCGGGCTGGCAAGCGCCGCGTCGCAGCTCGAAGCACAGGTGCTTGAATGGTGTTGCACGCTCCTCGGGTACCCGTCTGGCTCGAGCGGAGTGCTCGTGAGCGGTGGCTCGGTGGCGAACCTGGTGGGGTTGACCGTGGCGCGGCACGCCATCGCCCGGAGGTGCGGTGCCGACGTGGGGCGCGATGGCATCGCTGCGCTCGCGACGTCGCTCGTCGTCTACAGCTCGACGGAGTCGCACAACTCGATTGACCGTGCGTTGGCCCTGCTTGGCCTCGGAACCGCATCACTCCGTCGGCTCCCCACCGACGATGGCTACCGGATACAGGTCGAAGCACTCGAGCGCGCGATTCGCAACGACCGGGCGGACGGACGCGTGCCAATGGCAATCGTGGGGAACGCGGGTACGGTCAATTCGGGCGCCACCGACGATCTCCAGGCGCTGGCCGACATCGCCGCTCGCCACAGGCTCTGGCTTCACGTAGACAGCGCGTTCGGCGCGTGGGCTGCGCTCTCGCCGACCCTGCGCACCCGCCTCTCGGGGCTCGAGCGCGCCGACTCGGTCGCCTTCGACCTGCATAAGTGGATGTACATGCCGTACGATGTCGGCGCCGTATTGGTGCGTGACCCTGCGCTTCACCGGGCGGCCTTCACGACGGGTGCGACGGGATACATCGGGCGAGCGACGCGTGGGGCGGAGGCGGACGAGTATCGGTTCAACGAGCTCGGGCCTCAGCTGTCCCGCGCGTGCCGTGCGCTCAAGGTGTGGCTCTCGATCAAGGCCTATGGGGTCGACGCCTACCGCCGCCAGATCGAGCAGAACGTCGCGCAGGCAGCGTATCTCGCCGGCCTCATCGCCGCCGATCCTGAGCTCGAGCTCCTCGCGCCCGCGCCGCTCAACATTGTTTGCTTCCGTTACAGACCCGCCGCCGCTGCATCGGACACAATCGATCTCGACGCGCTCAATCGTGAGATCCTGGTGGAACTGCATGAGCAGGGAATCGCCGTGCCGACGAGCGGTCGGATTCGCGGCGTCTTCGCGATCCGCTGCGCAATCACCAACCACCGGAGTCGCCGTGAAGACTTCGACCGGCTCGTCCAGGGAGTACTTGCAATCGGACGCGCAAACGCTCGTAGACGGATGCCTCATGTCGCCCGCTGAGCGGTTCTGTTCGCAGCAGCGGCCGGCACGAATCGCGAATCGTTCACGCGCGGCGTGTTCACCACTTCGACGCCTGTTTGTTCTATCGTCTCGACCGGCGATTCCAGCCGGGAGTGGCGGTATGCTGGGCGTGGCATTGGTGTGTCGGCAATGACGTGCCTCGGCAATGATGTGTCTCGGCTGCGATGCGCATCGTGCCGCGAAGCGGATGACCTCGGAGCGGCGCGAGCGTGCACGCGTCAAGGCGACTCACGGGCGCGCCTCCACCCCAGGTCCTCCAGCCTCCGAGTACGGTGGGAGTCGGCCAGCGTCAACGCGGTCACGAACGGACAGCCCGGAAACCGCTCGGTACGAGACCCATCGAGCTGCGCCGCCGCTTCGGGTGGCAGGCGCTGCAGCCGAGCGACCGGCGGGAGCACCGACCATTGCCGCGTGGATAGTGAGTGAGTAATCTCTCACCAACTCTTGAACTTACCCCGATGATGCTTGCGCGAGAGGAACTTGCTGCCGTCGTGCCGCTACCGTTGGCGTCGCCACACGTCGCGGATCTATCAGCGCGCGGGTCCGCTAGCGAAGCGGAACGAAGGATCGCGGCCGCCTCCGGTGCCGCCCTTCTCGTCGCGCACGACACTGTTGCCACGGTACGGAGCCTGGACGCTGCGGCGGCATCGGCGACCGTTGATCCAACTCAGGCGATTCTCATCCCGCGCGGCGGACGTGTGTCCATTGACCGTGCGGGCTCCCTCGACGGCGGATTCACCGTCATTCATTTCCGCGACGGGGGTTTGGAGACTGGGGTGAGCCATAACGGACCGTGGATCCGCGGCGCCGACGCGGCCGGTCTCATCACGGGCGCCGCGACACCTGGGCCGGTGCTCGCCACGATTCCCTGGGGTCTTCGCCGACTGCTCCAGCTCGCGTGGCTCCAACACGCGCTCCCCGATGCGCTCGACCGGACAGCTTCCGACGACCGATCACTCGCGCGTTCCCTCCCAGGCCGCGGGCGCCTCGTCAAGGCGAGTCCACTGCTCACGGAAGCACCCGGTGCATGGAAAGGAGAGCCGCTGACACGAGTGCGTGTGGCTGGCCACGGGCGGGCCGCCCATCGTTCGTTGACGGATTCGGCGAAGCGCCTCGTTGCGGTCGCGCCCGAGCGTCCCCACCCGCTCACGAGGGTCGCGCGCATACTCGGCGCCTCGCCGCATCATCTGGCTCACGTGTTTCGCGCGCACGCAGGGGTCCCGTTCCACCGTTTTATCCTCGATCTCCGCATCGCGATCGCGCTGAGCCGGCTGAGCCGCCGCGAGGTCCACCTGAGCAGCCTCGCGCTCGACCTCGGCTTCGCGACGCACAGCCATTTCACGGCAGCGTTCCGCCGCGCGCTCGGCGTCCCCCCGAGCCGGATCCGACGCGTACTTGATGCTTGCGATCTACCACTCGCGGATGCTTACGACCCCGATCTGCATAGCGATGGCGGCTCCCGACGCCCGAGGTCCGACACCGTGACGAACGCGGTGCGTATCCCGTCGCTCGTTGGAGAGTGAGCGATCACTCTCCCCCTGAGGCGGCCGGGGACACGCCGACGCACGCGATCCTGACAGCCCACTCCGGCGTCGCCAGTGTCCGAGGTGTCGACATGGGGGAGACGTCTGCGCTCATTGATCCAACGCGCGCACTGCTCGTCCGCGTCGAGTCGCCGTGCGAGATCGTGGCTGCGGCGCCAGCCGTCCAGGAGTTTGGCGTGCTCGCATTCACGTCACGCATGCTGATCGAGCACGGAGCGGCTGGACAGCGTTTGCTCCGCGGAGTGGAGGCCATGGGACCCGGTCCCATCCCAATCCGCTGGTCGCCGCGGCTGATGCTTGGGCTGCAGCTTGTCGCTCGGGCGCATCGCGAGCGCGAACCCGACACGATGAACGCGGGCTCCGCGCCGGGCGCCGATCTCGTTTCGCTTCTTCAGGAAGCGCTGACCAATCTCGACGCTCCCCGCTCGGCGCGCCCAGGCCGTCGAGAGAGTCGGGCACGCGCGGCGCATCGCAAGCTCACCCGGTCGGCGAAGCTGCTATTGGCATCGGCACCGGAGCAGCCGCACCTGCTTGCGGACATCGCACGCGCGGTGAGCGCGTCACCCTTCCATCTGGAGCACGTCTTCCAGGAAGAGGCTGGCGTTCCGCTCCATCGATTCCTCCTCGAGCTTCGGCTTGCGCTTGCACTCGGGCGGCTGGTCGAGCGGGACCTCCCACTCAGCAACCTCGCGCTCGACCTAGGCTTCGCCACGCACAGTCACTTCACGGCCGCATTCCGTCGCGCGATTGGGCAGACGCCGAGCGCGGTGCGCGGGGCGCTGCTTGCGAATTCAGCTCTGTTTGAGGCATCCACCCCGCCGCTACTGGCGCCGACCGAGCGGTCCGGCGTGTGGATCCGAATCCTGCGAACGCATGCTGCCGCGGTGCCGATCACGATTGAGTGGCCCAGCCGCCTAACGTGATGCCTCGTTCGGGACGCGCAGCGCCCAAGTCGGCGACGAGTTGCGGAGCGACCACGACGCGGATAGGATGCGGTACCCATGACTGCTCGCCGTCCCTCATGACGCCGCGGCGCTCCGACGCCGCAGAGCGCATCCTCCGCGAGGCCATGCGGCTCTTTGCCGACAAGGGCTATGAGCGGACCAGCATCGCGGACATTCAGCGGGCCGCGGGGCTGCACCCGGGATCGGGTGCCCTGTACAAGCACTTCCCGTCAAAGGAAGCCGTGCTGCGCGCGGGGATCGACCGCTTCGTGGCAGAAATCGAGCAGGGACGGTCGGTGCTGCGCGCCTCGTCGCGGGACGCGGGCACGACGCTCGAGGCGGTTGGCCGCGAGTTACTGCGGCTGCTGGGACAGGAGCGCGACGTTCTCCGCATCGTGTGGCGCGAGCTGGACCAGTTCCCGGATCTGCAGGCGCGCGTGGGCCGCAACCGCATCCAATATGGTTACGCGGCGGCAGCGGAGTGGGTCCGCGAGCAGGTCATGGCCGGAGCGTTCCGGACCGAGGATCCGGAGGCGACAGCAGTAGTTCTGATGTCGAGCGTAACCATGTACCGCGTGCTCGAAGCCCTGTTCGGCGAGCCGCCCGGCCGCATCGCGCCCGGGCGTTTCCTTCGCAGCTGGCTCGAGATCGCGACGCACGGAGTGATGACGCCGACGGGGCCAGCGCCGGCCCCGACCAAGCGCTCCGCCGCGCGGAAAAAGCCAGCCGCCAGGAGACCGCATCGCCGCGACGCCTAACGGCGAGCCTCCGGTGCACGAGGGCGGTGTCGCGCCAGCTAGCACCGTCCTCCTCTGACCAGAGGGCACAGCGTGTACGCGCCTGTCTTCGCGCCTCTCCGGACGAAGCTGTCGGCGAGCTGGATTGGACAAGAAGGTGAAAGCGCCGGCAGTCGCGCAGTGACAGTTTGCGCGGACCGAGGCCGCCTTCGACAACGGAACGACCCGTCCTACCATGAGCCACGATCAGCTCGTCAACGTCGCGCTCCCGCTTCTCATCGCGGTCGCGTACATCGTGCTGTTCCTGAAAAAGGGACGTCCTTTCTGGTATACGTTTGTCCCCGCCATGGCGGTGGCGGTCCCGTGCTACTTCCTCACGAGCTACCAGCGTACGCCGTCACCGGCGAACGTACTCCCGATCTACCTGGTTGCTCTCGCAGTGCAGTTCCTGCACATGGGCGAGGAATTCGCAACCGGGTTCTACTGGCGATGGCCGGAACAGATCTTCCGTTCGCCACCGATGAGCGAGACGGAGCACGTTGTGATCAACATGGTTTCATACGCCGTGTTCACGGTCGGCGCGCTGGGCATCTGGTACGGCATCAAGTGGCTGATGATCGTCGTCTGGTTCGTGACGCTGATGGGGGTCGTCGGCAATGCGATACAGCACCCGATCTACTGTCTCAAGGTGAGGGGATATTTCCCGGGAATCTACACCTCGCTCCTCTACTGGATCGTAGGGCCGATCCTCGTCACGCGGCTCTGGAACGGCTGATACCATGCGCGCGCGCTCCGTGCCAGCGGCGACGCGCGCAGGGCACCGCCCAGGAATCATTCGATCTCGGACGCGCAGCCCTGCCGGGCATGGTTGCATGAACGACTCTCGATTGCGCATCACATACATCGGTGGTCCCACAGCGATTATTGAGTGGCGCGGCCTCCGCCTGCTCACCGACCCGACGTTCGACCCGGGAGGCACGAGCTACGCGCTCCCAGAGTACACACTGCGCAAGACCAGTGGTCCGGCGCTCCCCCCGGACGCGGTTGGTCGGATCGACGCGGTGCTGCTCAGCCACGACCACCACCGCGACAACCTGGACGACGGGGGGCGCGCGCTCGTACGTCGAGCGCCGCGCGTGCTGACGACGGTCGCCGGAGCCAAACGACTCGGCGGCGGAGCCGTTGGGATGGTGCCATGGCAGACGGACGCGATTGGCGCGTTTGACGGGGCAGTGCTCCGTGTGACGGCGACGCCGGCCCGTCACGGCCCAGCGCAGGGCGACCGCGGGCCGGTGATCGGCTTCGCGCTCACGTTCGAGGACACCCCACGAACCGTCTATGTGTCAGGCGATACGGTCTGGTTCGACGGTGTACGCGAGGTGGGGGAGCGGTTCGACGTCCGTACGGCAGTGCTCTCCGCCGGTGCTGCGCGGGTCGCGGCGGCGGGACATTTCCCACTCACCTTCACCGCGGCCGAGACGGTGACTGTGGCGCGCACGTTCCCGCGCGCGACGATCGTGCCGCTTCACTGTGAGGGGTGGGAGCACTTCAGCGAGTCGTGCCTCGACGTGCGCGAGGCGTTCCGTGCGGCGAAGATCGAGCACCGTTTGCTCTGGCTTGTAGCAGGAAAGCCTACTGACGTTTCGCTAGACGACGCGCCCGCGGGCGGGTGAACCCCGCGGGCGCGTCGGATTGAACGCTCAGCGGCCAGCGCCGGCAGGCGACCGCACCGCCCGGCGCTCCACATCGCGGTAGGTCGCGAGCACGTTGAGACGATCCATGTTTCGATTGAGGTCGCCAAGGTGCTGGCGCGCCTGTGGCGGGAGCTGCTCCGCCGTCGGTGGCTGACGGCGCGCGAGGAGCTGGTCGAGCGTGAGCCCCTGATCCATCCCCGCTCGCACCTCGCGATCGAGCTCCGTGAGATATTGGATCATCCAGTCGATCGTTTCCGCACCTTGTGCCATCGGGCCGTGACCGGGGACGATCGTGCGGACGTCGAGCGTGGCGCGCATGCGCTTGAGCGACTCGATGTACGGACGTGGTCCGCCCTCGAGCAACATTGGGGCAACACCCGCGTGCCCGAGGAAGTTGCCGGTCCACGCGGTGCGGGTGACCGGTTCGTAGACCACGACGTCCCCGGGCCCATTCCCTTGCCCGAACGCCCAGATCTGGGCCACCCGCCCACCTAGATCAATCTCCATGAAGTGTTCAAACGTAAGATCCGGCTCGCGCCACGCGACCACGCCTTCGATCGCCGCGAGGTTGCCGCGCAGATTCCGCGAACGGATCCGCTTCTCGCGCTCCAGATCGTGCATCGATGTCCGATTCAGGCGCGAGGAGACGATGTGCACTTCGGCCGGGAAGGCGGCGTTGCCGAACGTGTGATCGCCGTGATAGGTCGTGTTCACGACGAAGCGGAGTGGGCGATCGGTGAGCTGGCGAACGATCTGCTGGATTTGCCGGCCCATCTCGAGGTTCATGCCCGCGTCCACGACGAGCGCGATGCGACTACCAACTATGACGCCGCCATTATCCTTCGGAATCTGGCTTGCGAGGAGCGCGTAGACTCCGTCGCCGAGTGGCTTCGGGTGAAGTGTGAGACCTGCGGGGTCGAGGTCGGGGCCGAGATAACCTTCGGGGCGCTCCTCGATCTCGCCATCGGTCGTCACGGCAGCGTGTGCGGGCAGAATCGGGGGGAACTGCACCGGTTGCGTCGACACCGTTGGTGCCGACGTGGATGCACCGGTGACCGATGCGGTGGATGCGGTGGATGCGGTGGATGCGGTGGATGCGGTGGATGCGTCTGACATGACTGTGATCTCCGAGAATGTGAAATGCGGAGCCGCCGGCGTTCATGTCGCGTGCCCACTCGCGGCGAACGAACCGACGAATCGCGTGGCGCCCTGCAAACGCGCAAGACTTTGCCAGCGCCGACATGCAGCGATGCAGCGCACGCTCCGCTTCGCACTTGCGACCTGCGCGACGGCCAGCCGCGGCGAGTGAACATCCATGCTCGCGTTCTCGACAGCGCTTGCTCCGAACGCAGTGCATCGCATGAAAGCAGACCCGCGCGCCTAACGTTCCGGAACGCCGTGACTGCGCGTTCCCGGCGTTGGGTGCGCCGTCGTGCGCTCACGCTGCAGGGTGTCAACGACGGCGCGAAACCCCTCGCGTGCGCTCTGGTAGTGCGGCGCCCAACCGGAGGCCTCACGCAGTTTGCGGTTGGACACGCGCAGCGATCGCGCGATTGTTTCGCCGAGCGACCCAGCCAGCGCCGCGATCCAGGGCGGGAGGAATCGCGGAGCCGGCACGCCCAGCATTCCGGCGAGCGTGTTCGCGAGGTCCCCACGTCGCAGCGGCTCGTCGTCGACGACATTGTAGATACCGCCCGGTGTGCCCACGGCTGCGACAACCGCCGCCGCCGCGTCGTCCTGGGTGACCAGTGCGAGAAATGCTTCGCGACGACCGAACAGCGGCATCCATCCGCGTTGCACACCGTCGACGATGCTCCGGGCGAACGCGTCGCCCGGTCCGTACAACAATCCGAACCGGAGTACGACCGCCGTTCCTCCGGCGCGAGCGAAACGCGCGGTCGATGCTTCCGCATCCAGCACGGTTCGGTTGTACCGCGCAGCATTGACCGGCGTCTGCTCAGTGATCCACTCGTCGCCCGAATCGGGATAGATCGGGGCGAAGGACTCTTGCACGAAGCGCTCGATCCCCGCATTGATCGCCGCGTCGACCAACGTGCGCGAGCCATCACGCCGAATCCGATCCATCTCCTTCCACGCGCCGGGGAGGAACATGCGCGCGTTACTCGGGACGTGCGTGGCGAGATTGATGACGACGTCGTGACCGCGCATGGCGCGCGCGGCCGCGCCGAGGTCGAAGAGGTCGAGCGCTACCGCGGCCGCGCCGAGTCGAGCCAGCGCCTCGAGACGCGGCGACGGGCGGCCCGCGGCCGTGACGGCGTGCTGTTGCGCGAGCAGCGCGGGGATTGCGCGGCGCCCGAGGACGCCGGTGGCTCCAGTGATGAAGATCTTCATGAGATGCGACTCCTATCGGCTAATGTCTTGCTCGTGCCGCGCGGTCCGCACCCGTGCGATCACCGCGCACCTTCGATTGACAGAGACGGACGTGGGCGCTCCGTGTGACAGCATGCGCAGAGCGAGGCAGCGGCCGGGTTCCGGTCAGCCTCACGCGAGTGCTGCACGCGGACCGCAGGCGGCGTGCCTCGAGCATTTCGCGCAAGATTGTATAAATCCACCGCGCAAGCGCCCACGATTATGACAACACAGGCACGCGAAGTGTCGCTTACATTGTTGCTTAGATATTCCGGATTGCGCGTCGACCGTCCGCGACGCGAACCGCCGCGCTACGGATGGCACTGCTCTGTCACGACACTCCTTCGACTGCACCGGCCACGCGCCTCGGTTGTCGCACGCTCGCCGGGCGCGCGAGCGCGCCGTCGCGTGCTTGCCTAACGGTTACCTGGTGACGACTGGGCGACGTCTCGTGACGGTCGAAACCGCAATGACCGATCGTGCGGCCGACCAGCCGCGTCGGACTGCACAGCTCACACACACCGGCGCCACGGCCGTCGCGACGTTAGGCATCTCGGCGGCGCTGCCACGCTTCGCAGTTCAGGTCAGACACTGCATCGCGACGCGACGCTGTCGTGCGCGATTTCCGAAGCGCGTGTGAGCGATCGAAGTCGGCGCCGTCCGCGAGCCCACGGGGCGCGGGCCGGTGCACGGCGCGGCGACACGACGGCCGGTGGCGGCTGCCTCCTCAGTCGCGGCGAAGCGCCTCCCGACCACTGCACGCGAGGCGATGACGGCGACCCACCTCAGTCGAGCGTCACTTCCCCTTGGAACACCGGAACGCAACGGCCGCCGACGGTTGCACGGATTCCGTCGGCGGCGCGGCGCGCGGTCACATGTAATAGGCTCGGCCGCCCCATCTCCACGCCCTGCATGATCTCGTAGCTCGCATGATCTCCGCTCCCGCGCGCGAGGAGGAGGGCGCCGAGCGGCGCGTTGGCGCTCCCGGTCGCCGGATCCTCGATCGTACCGCTAAGCGGCGCGAACATGCGGGCGCGGAGGAGCGAGCCGTCACGGGCGTAAACGAAAATCGACCATCGGCCATCAGCCGTGGGCCTTCGAGCGATGGCGTCGCGGAACTGGCGCAGATCGGGCACGGCCCGCCGAAGCGCCTCGGGCGTCACTTCCGCGATGACAAAGGGGTTTCCCACAGATGCCCAGACCGGGGCATGCGTCGTGACGAGGACGTCCTCGGACGCCAGTCCTACGCATCTGGCGACGGTGTTGGCGGGGACCTCCTCCCCAAGAAACAGCGGTCGGGGCGCCTCAATCGTCGCACCAACGACCGCGGCGGCAGTGTCACGCTGCAACTCCACCGTGACGAGCCCTGCGCGCTCTTCGAAGGCGAGCGGCTCACTCGCGACGCGGCCACCCGTCGCGAGCACAAACGCTGTTCCGACGTTCGGGTGCCCAGCGAATGGCAGCTCCGCCGTGCGAGTGAAGATGCGAACGCGCGCAGTGTGCTCGGGCTTTTCGGGCGGTAGAACGAACGTTGTCTCGCTCAGATTGAGCTCTGTCGCGAGCGCTTGCATTTCAACATCTGAGAGTCCCTGCGCGTCCGGAAAGACGGCGAGCGGGTTGCCGCCGAAGCGCCGATCGGTGAAGACGTCTACGGTAACGAAGGCGTAGGTTCGCATCGCGTTGGTGGGAGGAGTGCTGGTGGACGACCGTCATGCTCGGCCGTCGGCGCAGGCCAGCGAAGCTGCCGGCGTTCGACGCGGACGCAGTTCCGCATGGCCGGCCGGGGCTGATCGAGCCGCGCAAACTGCTGGCTCGGCCCCGTATCACCCGCGCAGGGCGCCGCTGTCAGGCGCGAAAGGTACGGCGGGAGGGCGCGGTCCGGCTGTCACGAAGCTGCGGGGCTCGTAGCGCGGGCCGTCATTGCGCATGGCGCGTTGCGCAAGAAGCTGGCAGTCGTGCCGCGATGCATCACGCCACATTTCACGCCGGCTCTCCCAAGGATGTGCAATGTACGCGATGCAATACGAGATCGCGCTGCCGGCTGATTACGACATGACGATCGTTCACGAGCGTGTGCGAGCGCGCGGCGCGCTCCTGGACGCATTGCCCGGCCTGGGGCTCAAGGCGTACTGCGTGCGTGAGCGCGGCGCCGCGGGCTCGCCAGTCAACGCTTACGCGCCCTTCTACCTCTGGCACTCGGCGAGCGCGATGGGAGCGTTCCTCTGGGGCGCAGGCTTCCGCGGCCTGTGCGCCTCGTTCGGACGCCCCATGGTGCGCCACTGGACCGGCGTCGCCTTCGTGCTCGGCCCGGCGCGAGCAGACGCACCTGCCGTGGCCAGCCGATGCGTGGAGCTTGTCGCGCCCGATGCCGATGTTCCCGCGGTTGTCGACCGGGCGGCGACCGAGCTCCGGGATCGTGGGCAGGACGCGAACGTGCATTCCGCTGCGGTCGCGATCGATCCGAATCACTGGGAACTGGTGCGTTTTACACTGTGGCGGAGCGACGCCGCACCGGCCGGGGAGGTGGTGTACCGGGTGCTGCATCTCTCGTCGCCGGGCCTCGCCGAGCTCTCGAGCGCAGCCGCACGCAGTGCATATCCGGAGGTGCGCTGACGTGACGATGTTCGCGGGGGATGAGGTCGTCGTGATCGGGGGAAGCTCCGGGATCGGTCTCGGTGTAGCGCGCGCCGTGCTGCGTGAGGGGGGACGCGTCACCATCGTCGGCCGATCACTGGAGCGCCTGGAGCAGGCCTTGGATGCGATCGGGTTGGGCGCGGGTGTCCGTACGCTTTCTGCCGACGTGAGCCGCGAGCAGGACGTGGAGAGACTCTTCGCGCAGGTGGGTCCCGTGGATCATGTCGTCGTAACCGCGATTGACGCCGTCTATCAGCCGGTCCGCGCATTGTGCGTCGAGGATGCACGACGCGTCATCGACTCCAAGCTCATCGCAGCGCTGCTCATCGCTGCCCGCGGCGCATCGTCGATCCGGCCATCCGGTTCGCTGACGCTGACCTCGGGGATCGCAGCGTATCGCCCGAGCCCCGGAGGGGCCGTAGTGGCTGCCGTGAACGGCGCGCTCGAGGCGCTCGCCCGCGCACTCGCGCTCGAGCTGGCGCCGGTCCGCGTGAACGCTGTCTCGCCGGGCTGGGTCGATACACCGATCTGGGAAGTCGTTGCCGGGGAACGAAAGGGCGCCGTGCTGGAAGGGATGGCCGCACGACTCCCGGTCGGGCGCATCGGGTCCGTGGACGACGTCGCCGACGCGATACTGTTTCTCATGCACAATCGCTATACGACCGGCACGGTGCTCCAGGTCGATGGTGGCCATCGTCTCATTTGATCTGTCATGTACACGCCTGCTTCCAACGCCGAGCACCGCCTTGATGTCCTTCACGCCTTCATGCGCACGCACGCACTGGGTACGCTGGTGACGATGACTGACCGCGGGCTCTTCGCCACGCACCTGCCATTCGTGCTCGATGCCAGCCGGGGGTCGTACGGCAGGCTCGAGGGGCACGTCGCGCGCGCTAACCCACACCATCGCCTCGATCCGGCGGGGGAGGCGCTCATTCTATTTCAGGGGCCCGACGCCTACATCACCCCATCGTGGTATCCGTCGAAAGCGGTAGACGGCCGGGTGGTACCGACTTGGAATTACGTCGCGGTGCACGCGTACGGGATTGTGCGGTTCCGCGACGACGAGGCGTTCCTTCGGGCACACCTCGCGACGCTTACCGCCCAACACGAGGCGGAGCGGAAACCCCGGTGGTCAATCACCGACGCGCCATCGGGCTACATCGACACCCTCGTCCAAGCGATTGTTGGGGTCGAGATCGAGATCACGCGTATTGAAGGAAAGTGGAAGATGAGCCAGAATCGTTCGGCGGCCGACATCGATGGGGTGATTACGGGATTAGGGGCGTCGGCGAGCGCGCGCGAGCGCGCGGTCGGTCAGATCGTGGCCGCAGTGCGTCCACCGCGCTCACCCGAGTGAACGACGCGGCGGCCCCCCGTGCGGTGGCGGACGTTACGGCCGCCAACCGAGCGATGCGGCAGCCCCAACTTCCGCAGGAAGAACGACGCTCAGCCGCCATCGACGCCGGTAAACTGTCCCGTGATTCGGGCGTCGCGCGGTGACGTCAGCCTCGCGATCTGACGCACGACTTCGGCCGCCTCCTCGGCCCGCCATCCCAGCGGACTCTCTGTCAGCCGGAGCGCGCTCGCCGGGCGGCCGGTGATGAACACGCCGGCGCGCGCCGCTGCGAACTGTAGTGGAGCGGCGCGTCCGATCGCCGTACCCGCGGGACGATGACTACGCGTTTCGAGGAGGTCACCTCGGGCAAGCGCTCTTGTGTTATGTCCACGTGAGGCTCGAGCCATGAGGTGTACGGCACCAGCGGGGCGAAGAGCCGACGGGAAGGCGCCTCTTCCGCGACGCGGATGCGGGTCGCTACCGCCGTCTGACACGGCGCCTCTGGACTGTCGCTCCCGGCTCCTGCAGAAACGTCGAGCGGAGGAGCACCGCGAGTTGGCGCGCAAAGCGTTCCGCGGACCACCGCCGGTCGTACAGCAGCGCCTCGACGAGGTCGGACGAGATCAGGGCGTACAGCATGTCGGCGGCGCTCGCCAGCGTCCATGACGACGCGAGCCGTCCGTCGCGTGCTATGCGTTCGACGAGGATCCGGCAGTTGGCGTACTTCTCTCGCTTGACACGCTCCCAGTGCTGGGCTGCGTCCTGGTCGACCTTCCGCACGCGTGCGATGGCGCGATCGATCGCGAGAAGGCGCGGATGATAGCGCGCGAGATGCTGCGCCCACTCGTCGAGCGCCGTCTCCGCGTTCGGCGCATCGATGGCCGGGCGGACCGAGCGCGCGAGTCCCTCCGCCTCGGCGATGTGGTCGAAGAGCGCGGCGACAAGGTCAGCCCGCGAGGTGAAGTGGTTGTACAGCGCACGCCGCGATATCCCAGCGCGGTCGGCGACCGCTGCCATCGAGAGTGACTCGAACCCTTCGTTTTCAAGTATTGCGCGGGCGGCGGTGAACACCGCTGCGCGTGTACGCGCGCCTCGCGCTGTGCGCGCGTGCTGGGAGTCGGTGGTTGGCACGTGCCTTGTATGTATCTTCACACAGTGTGAACATAAAATCTGCACACGGCGTAAACATAGGTCTTGCGCAAGATTGTGATAGTGGTAGGCGACGTGTGAATCCACCCAACACCAGTCGCGAAGGAATCCGCGGACAACGGCCGAACCGATGGTGGCTCGTCGTCGCCTCCGGGCTCGCGGTCTTCATGGGGATGCTCGACACGAGCGTGGTGAATGTCGCGCTCCCCGTCATCGAGCGCGGCTTCGGCACGCGTACAAGTCTCAGTCAGTGGGTGGTGCTTGGCTACCTGCTGCCGCTCATTGCACTCGCGCTGCCGAGCGGTCGGTGGCTCGATCGGGGTGGTCACCGGCCGGCGATGGTCGGCTCGACGCTGGGCTTCGTGACCGCGAGCGTCGCGGCCGGCCTCGCGCCCAATATCGGGTCATTGATTGCCGCGCGTGTCGTGCAGGGCGCGTTCGCCGCCGTCCTGTTCTCCGTTTCGACGGTCCTCACCACCACCGCGGTCCAGCCGGCAGCGCGCGGGCGCGCCATGGGTGTCATTACCACGCTCGGGCCACTTGGCGCGGTATGCGGACCCGTCGTCGGCGGAGTGCTGGTGGACCGTCTGGGGTGGCCGTGGATCTTCTACTTGAACGCACCGATCGGACTGGCCATCGCCGGTCTCGCGTTTGCGCAGCTCACCGCGGACGAGCCGCTCCGCCTGCCCGATCGCTGGTTGCTCGCCGAGACACTGCTGCTCGCCGCGGCCGGGTCGATCACGATGCTCGCCCTCTCGCTCGGCGCGAGTCACGGTGGCGCGTGGAGCGCGGCCGCCCTGGTGGCGCTGCTCCCGCTGGCGGTGTGGCTCCATCTCCCCGTGAGTGTCCCAGTGCGGAGGCTCTTTCGGGTAGCGGGCGTCGCTGCCCCACATGTGGGGCTGCTGGCTACGGCGGTCGCGACGGGGGCGGTAATGCTTCTGCTGCCGTTCTACCTGGAGCAGAGACTAAGGATGTCCGCGGGCGCGGCGGGCGCGACGATCCTCGCGTACCCGCTCGCGATGGCCGTCGTCGGGCTTGCAGCTGGCGTGCTCGCCGACCGCTTCGGCGCCAAGCGAATCGGCATCATCGGTGGCAGCATGCAGGCAATCGGGCTATTGCTCCTCGCGCCGCTCGGCGCGCGATGGAGCAGAGGCGACGTCCTCTGGCGACTCGCGCTGCTCGGTCTTGGCAACGGCCTGTTCATGGCGCCGAACATGACGCTCGTCATGTCGGCCACACCGCGCGATCAGTTCGGCACGACGAGTGGCACGACGGGCGCCATCCGGCAGCTCGGCTTCGCCCTCGGCCCGGCGTTCAGCACCGCGCTGTGGGCGGCGTCAGGCTACCAAACCACCGGGATGCGCCACGCGCTGGCCGCCGCGACCGCAGTCGCCGCGTTCGGCGCTGCCGCGCTGGCTTGGGCGAATGCCGACCGCGACCGGATCCAAGCGGTTGACGCGCGTGGCGGGCGGAGCGAGCCGACCACGCATATGTCCTCGCGCTCGCTCGCCGCAAGGGCGACGGGCGCACGTTCCGGCTCACCTTCAGCTTGAGGATTACGCATGAGTAACGCCCCATATCCGTCCAGCACCTACGATACGCTCGATCCCGCCGACGTGAAGGTCGCCGTGATCTACTACAGCGCGACGGGCAATGTCTACCAGCTCGCTCGAGCCGCAGCCGAAGCCGCCGAACAGTTGGGCGCCTCCGTGCGCTTGCGGCGCGTGCACGAACTCGCACCACCGGAGGCGATTCAGAGCAACCCGCAATGGGCCGCGAACGTCGAAGCGACACGCGACGTCCCCATTGCATCCCTGGATGATCTGGTCTGGGCCGACGCCGTGCTGCTCGGCACACCGACCCGATATGGCACCATTGCCAGTCAGCTCAAGCAGTTCATCGACATCACAGGGCCGGCGTGGCAAGAGGGAAAGCTCTCCGACAAGGTGTACGCCGGATTCGTGTCGACGGCGACCTTGCACGGGGGCCATGAGAGCACCCTTCTCTCACTGTCGCACGTCTTCCATCACTGGGGCGGCATCATCGTGCCGCCGGGCTACACCGATCCGATTCAGTTCCAGGTGGGGAATCCATATGGGGCGAGCCATTTCGGCGGTAACGGCGCGCCTAACGGGACCGACCTTGAAGCGGTCCGCTACCTGGCGAAACGGGCCACCCGAACCGCGGCCGCGCTCAAGGCAGGGCGCCGTGTGGTGGAGCACGTCGCATGACCCGCCAGCCATTGAGCGTGACATGGGCCGGTGTGGCCCTCCTCATCGTCATTGTCGCTGCATGCGGCACCCGCACTTCCGATCCTGAGGCGCGACACGACACGGCCGCGCGCCCGGTGCCCTCCGACATGCGCTCGGCGGATGTTCTCGCGTTCGGCCCTAACGGGGTGCTCTTCATCGGTGACAGCAAAGGCTCCGCGCTGTACGCAATGGCGACGCCCGACACGGTGGACACGCGGTATGCCCGGGATACCACGTCCGCGTTCTTCAATGTCTATGGCGTGGAGCGGAAGATCGCGGGAGTCCTCGGCGTGCCGATCGATGAGCTCACAATCAACGACCTCGCGGTCCACCCGGCGAGCCACATCGCGTACCTCGCCGTCACGCGCAGCACAGGAGCTGCTGCGCAACCGGCGATCGTCACCGTAAATCGCCAAGGCGACGTGCGGCTGGTCGATGTCGCGGCCGCGCACCCGCAGCGCATGCCACTCAAGAATCCCCTTCCGGAGCAACCCGGGATGGCGGTGGGGCGGATCCCGCCGGAAAATCTCACGATCACGGACATCGTCTATCACGATGGCGCCGTCTACATCTCCGGGCTCACGAACGGCGCATTCCGATCAACGCTGCGGCGCGTCCGTTACCCCTTCGCCGATGGCCCAAGCGAGGACGCGTACATCGAGATGTACCATACGGTGCACAACCGGAACGAAACGAAGGCGCCGATCAACAAGTTCACCGTCCTCGACCTGAACGGCGAGCCGACGGTGGTGGCCGCGTACACGTGCACGCCGCTCGTCACGATCCCGGTACGCGCGCTCGCGAACGGCGCCAAGATCAGCGGAAAGACGGTCGCGGAGATCGGATTTGCGAGCATCCCGAGTGATATGGTTTCGTACGTGGAATCAACCCCGGACGGGAAGAAGCGACCAGTGCTGCTCGTGACTGACAAGCAGCGGAGCGCGGCGCTCTTTGCGCTCGACGATGTCGCGGCGGCGAGCCGCGGGCCGGGTATGACGAAGCCGTCGATGTTCGATCCCGCCGGGGTGCCATACCGCCCGCTGCCGCTTGCCGGCGTGCTGCGGATCGACAACCAGGACGACCAGTTGCTGCTCACGCTGCGTCGAAACATTGACACCGGAGAATACGATCTGCTCTCGTGGCGGAAGGGGATGTACATTCGGGCGAGCGACTTCGTGAATGGTATGGGGCTCGAGCATTACCCGGGGAACGATCCGATGCAACGGCAGCTCGAGGCCAATGTGCAGCGCATGGCCCGCGACGAAGGGCTCCCAATATCGCCCGACACGCGGCAGTGAGGGATGCCACGCCGCGCGCTCCTGATCGCTTGCGCGGCGATGTCTGCGGCAGGCGTTGTCCAGACGACCGCCTGCCGCACGAGCCGCGCGGCCCCCTTGGTAATGATCGACTCGTCGGGAGCTGGGCCAGCCGGGATCGCTGTCCGAGGGCTTTCGCGATCGCGACTCGATGCGCTGCGCCGCGATCCTGCCGCGCTCACGGTGCGGGTGATCGATGCGCTGACGCACGCTCCGCTTGCGACACCTGTCGCCGGACACGCCTGGCTCGATGGCGAGACCGCGCACTTCCGGCCGGCGTATCCGCTCGCCGAGGGGGCAAGCTACGCAGTTGCCATCGGTCCGACCGCAACGATGGATATGGCGCTGTTGCTCCGCGTGCCCGCGCACGCGCATCCGGCGCCACACGTCGAGTCGGTGTATCCGAGTGCACACGTCGTCCCCGAGAATCTGCTCAAGTTCTACGTGCGATTCTCGACTCCGATGCGGCACGGCTTCGCGGACACGCATGTCGCGCTGCTCGATGAGGCGGGGCATGCGATGCGTGCATTCCTGCGCCGCGATGTGGAGCTCTGGGATTCCGAGGATCGCACGATAACGATGTTCCTCGATCCCGCACGTGTGAAGACTGGGCTCCGTGCAAACGCCCGCCTCGGTCGCGCGCTGCGCGCGGGGCACCGGTATCGACTCACCGTATTGCCTGGCTGGCCCAACGCTGATGGAGTGCCGCTCGAGCGAGCATACGTGAAGGCGTTCCGCGCCGCGCGCGAGGACCGCGCTCCACTCAATGAGCGGGATTGGGCGATCAGCGTACCGCACGTGGATAGCCGAGAGGCGCTCACGCTCCGCTTTGGTGAGCCATTGGATCGCCTCCTGCTCGGACAAGCGATCGCCGTCGTCGATGACCACGGCACGCCGGTGCCGGGAGCAGCGTCCGTCGCCGCCACAGAGTGTGAATGGCGCTTCGTGCCCAACCGACCGTGGCGAGCGCGCGACGCCATTGTGGTCGATGCGTCGCTCGAGGATCTGGCGGGCAACGATCTCCGGGAGTCCTTCGACCGACCCGTCGCGGAACGACGGCGAGGGCGAGATGCCATCCGGATCCTCGTCGCCCGCCCCACGACCATTGACCGCATCCGACCCCGGATTGGCGATGAGCCTAACGCGGAGTGTGGCGGTCCGGGGTAGGTCATCCCGAGTGAGCGGGCTGTGAATCAGGCTGTCCTCCGACTGCGCCTCTCGGCGCGCGATCGATTGTATACGCGTACGCGTCGGATAATCGCGACGATGCGCAGCTGGTGCGTGCGGACCGCACACCGCCGCTACGCCGCGGTCAGTCGGTTCTATGCGTGGGCGCGACGGAGCGGCCCGCGGCAGGGCGACCGACTCGACGGCGTGGAATTGCTTCGTGCGATTCGACTGGAGCCTGTCGTAGTCAGCCGTGAGCAGGTCAACATGCTCCAGACCATCGCCGAATCGCTGAGCTGCTTCTGGGGTGGCATTCGCCGCCATCGGACGATCCTCGACGTTCTGATCCTGCATCGATGGATCGACTCGCGCTGGGTGAAGTCCGAGGCGGTCAACATCCGGCTATCGAGCGTAGCCAGCGCATCGGGTGAGCTCCACGTCAGGAGCATGAAGAAAGGTAACAAGCCGAAAACATATCCACTCAGTGGCGTGGTGCACGATGCGTGTACGCGGTGGATCGACGTCCGGCGACCGCTCGATTCCAATCCGCGGCACCGGGGTTTCGTCTTCATCGATCCACGGACCGGCCGTCATGGTTCGCGGCCGCTCGTGCGGGATCGCTGCTTGCGGTTACCAGATGCGAACCTACGACATTACATCCCGACAAGTGGACGTCGAACGGGCGGACCGAGCCCGTAAGCGCGACGGCGCTCTTCAGCATCGCATGCCATCTCGTTTCGCGATCGCCGCACGCGCTGCAGCTTCACTTCCTTCACGCAATCTTCAACCGAGCTCACTGACTAAGGCAACTTCCGCGCAGCCCGAACACAGAGCCCCGACCGGAGAGCCCCTTGAGCGCCGAGGACGACGCCTACCAAGAACTGTTCTATTACACCATTGGACACCCTGCGACGACGTTTCTCCACCAACACATCCTGGATGCGTATGCCGCGCAGGTTGCGACCGCCGAGACGAAGCCAATCCGCCTCACCTTCGCGCTCATCGGCCTGTACTTGCACGTCGAGCGACGTTTCACCGGGCGCCAGGTGCAGCGCGTTCACACGCTGCTGGCAAGACGACGACGCGAGTGGCCGGCGCTTCGGCTTCCGGACCACCGAGGCTCGCTCACGGCGATGGATGTTCTTGCTGCGCCAGCAGGGCCGGACCGAGACCGTGCGATCCACGATTGGTGCGCCGCGGTGTGATCCGCCTACAAGGACTCCAAACCGATACTCGTGGCACTCCTCACATCCTACGATATTTCCTGACCGGCAGTGCACCGTTCACTGAACGCGCGCCGGCTTCCGAACGCCGGCCGACCCATATCGGGGGTAAGGAGTCGCACCGGACACGGTGCTATTGAACCTCCGCAACTTTCGGCGCTTCCTACATACGTCGCTACGTCGAGTCACAGGCCGAGGAGAAGCAGGCAGCGCGATAACGTCTAACCTGTGGCTCGTATAGTTGTCATGCATGCGAGGAAGGAAAGTACAAGCATTCCTTTCGATACCGCTCCTCCCCGCAAGAAATCCGTGAAATGTGCGGGCGCCAGCCTACGTATCCTGGAGGCGACTCGAGCGGAGCCGGGACACGGCGATGCGTGCGTAGCGAGGGGAAGAGTATCTCACGGCGGCGCCTAACGCGACGAGCATCCGGCTCGTCGAGCGTTACCTCAACCTCCGGGCGACGCGCCTCATCCGAGCCAGCCTAACGGCCTATCGCGCGAACCCCTTCGACCTCGCGCGGTTCCACGGCAATCGATCGCGGACGCGTCACGAGAGCGCTCGACGTCGTCGAGCAACTCCGGGGTTTCTCGTCTTCATCAATCCACGGACAGGCCGGCACGTCGCGCAACAGTTGGTGTGGGCGCGGATCAAGCAACTCGGCAGGCGATACGCGTCCCGAGATCAGCGTCGGTTTGCGGTACGACAATGCCGCCATGGAAGAACGTATCCAATCTCGGACCGTTTGCGCCGGGACTAGATTGTACGGCGCGCACGACATGACACTGAACAACCTTCGCCTGTTCCACTGTGCTAGTACGGTGTGCGCGGCGCCCGGGTCGGGTGACGTGCTCGCGCCGGCGCAGGCCCCGGCGCGAGCTACGCTGCGGGGCGCTAGACTGTACGCCGGCCGATGCCGAGGCGCCATGCCGCGAGGGCGATGCCGACGACCACCAGGACGAGCGCGTAGGCAGTGTCGCCGCTCTCGAAGGCGCGGTAGGCGAGGAAGACCCAGAAGCAGAGGAGCACGAGGACAATGGGGATACGCATGGCGGGATCCTCCAGAGGGAAGGGGTGTGGGAACGGGAGCCGGGAGGCGTCGGAGAGGACTTTGTGAACGCGGAGAGCGCCGGGCCGTCGGCAAAATCTCGCTCCGGCGTCGTGCCGCGCTATCACGATGCTGCGCGCCCCGAGCTCACCTCCCGGAACCATCGGCGAGCGACGCGGTCGCCCGCGACCGGTTCCCCCGCGCCGAGCCGGCGAGCGGCAAGGCGGTCGTCGCGAACCATTGCGAGTGGAGCGAACATCAGTAGCCAGCCGTCGTCACCCCGGACTGGCGCATCATGGATGTCTAGCGCCGGATGAGCAACTACTCATGAGTGGCCGACGAACAAGGATGCGGTGCAAGTCGACAAGGATCACCTCTGACACCTGGCGCGGGCGGTCGCACTCGCTGCGGCATACCAACGCGAGGCGCTCTTCCGCACCGCACCATGGTCGACCTCACCGATCAGGCGAGCAAATACGAGCCGACCCAGGAGTGGGCGGCGCTGACGGACAGGGCCGGGAACGGACAGGGCCGGGAAGGGACCATCATGAAGCCAAGGGCTTCGTCGCCCGGCGCTCACAAGAGCTAGTGAGCCGGGGGGGCCCGAGGGGCAGCGCGGCCCAGACCGGCGACCGCGTCCAGGCCTTGCCGCATGGTCTGCACATCACCTGCCTGAGGTTGCAAGCGAAACGCTTGCCGCTCTATCCGATGCTCATCGCGGGCAACCTAACGCCTAGCCACGCAAGCTCGGCCGCGCGAGTTGCTCAATCGATCGGAAGCGTCGGCGGGCTAAGCGCTGGAGCAGCGGACCGAACAGGTCCCCAAGGTGTAAGCTCTTGGCTGACAGTGATCTGGCGCGCACTGTGCACAGGGCCCATCTTCGAGCCACGCGCCGTCGCGGAACTACCACAGCTGTTGGGGCGTCCCTTTGTTGATGGCCACAGCTTCCATACGGCAGCAGCGCACCCTCGAGTCCTTGACGAGACGCATATACAAGCGCCCACCAGTTGTTGAGGCGCTCGTCGACATTCACGTAACATCAACGCTACAGCAGAGCAGTGCGTCCTCGTTGCGGACGCTGCTCGATTCTGCTGAAACGCGCTACCAAGAGGCCCAAGAGCTTCGGACTGGCAACTTCGCGTTTGATGCCGCGACCTGGGCGACGTCCAGCACTCCGATGGAGCTCGAGGGATATCGGTTCGCATCCGTCGATGGCACCGAGGTAGTGCAGGTGCGGCACCGATCCCTAACGGTCAGCAGCTTAGCGCCGTATCGCGGGTGGGAAGCGCTGCTCAAAGCGACGGAAGCTCACTGGAACCGGTTTCGAGCTGTCGCGCACGCCATCACCGTCACGCGCATCGCCGTACGGTATATCAACCGCTTGTCCCTGCCATACCAAGGGGTTCCCCTGGCCGAGTACCTTCATGTCGTTCCGGCAATCGGCGATAGCCTGCCTAACCGGATCGGGCAGTTTCTGCTTCGTCTTGAGATTGTGAATCCCGGGGACCCCGGAACTCGTTTGATCATCACCGAAGGGCGAGAGCTCAACCCCGATCCGGCCAGAATTTTTATTGTGCTGGACCTAGACGTATCAAGGCCTGTTGAAATCGAGCCCGGGGACAGTGCGACCCTCTTCCGGTCCATTGAGGATCTGCATACGTTAGGCAACGACGCGTTCGAGAACAGTATCACTGACAAGGCGAGGGCATTGTTCGAATGATGTTTCAGCCGTTAGGCGCATCCTCTGCATGCGAGGTCGATATGCGCACGAATGTCGAAGTGATCACTGACGCCTTACCAGGCAGTGAGGCAGGGCAAGTGTGGCAGCAGTTTATCCTGAATGAGCAGAAGCTCAGCGCCACGCGACCTGGTGCGAATGCAGGAGACGTGAGGCGCGCCGCGCAGAACGTGGTCGAACCAGTGCACTTTGGTATCAAGACAGCGACGACGGTTATCGTCGGTCACGGTCCGCGCTTGGCAGCGCAAGAGATCTTCCCAGGAGCTCGCGGCCTAACCCGAGAAGAGAGCGCCGAGGTGCACGCTGCGTTTCGAACACTCAATCGGCCCTCGAATCGTGTCGTGAGGAAGCGTCCACCCGCGTAATGCTCGCGGAGTTAGCCCGTTTCGCCGAGAGCCTTTTCCCTTCGATCGATCCGCAACAGGCGCGGCGGCTTCTCGATGCCCTCGAAGAAACAGACACTAGCGTCGCCGGGCGGAGCAGGACGTCTGGCGAGCTGTATGCTGCGACACTTCCGGATGCGCCGTGCCAAGGCGACATCCTCGAGCCGTTCACCTTCTACGACGAACTAGAAGACGGGACGTTCGAGGCGCGCGATGCAGCCGGGATGATTCTCTCCCACTCCTGCGATTTCGACCAAGACGAGTTTGTCGTCATTGCGGAGTGCCAGCCATTCCGCCTCTTGCGCAACACACGCGTCGCTCCCAACGCCAGGAAGAACAGGGTTACGAGCCTGTTCTACTTGCCCTACGTCCCGGCCAAGCGAGAGGATTACTTCGTCGATTTCACCCGCGTTCAATCGGTGAACCGCGCGGCCTTACACCGGAAAATCGACGACGGATACATTATCCGAGTCGCAAGCCTGTCGTCGCTGGGATACTATGCGTTCGTACTCAAACTCTCGATGCACTATCTTCGCCCGCCGCCGCGAGAGGACGTTCGTGGGGATCCGGTCGCCTTGGGGTTTTTCGCGCGCGCACACGAGCTAGCGAGGCGAATCCCTACAAACTTGCGCTATCTGTTCGCCCGATAGCCGGCGTGGTATCTCGCTTGGAGGCTCGATCAAATCGTCACGTGCACGGAAGCATTCCCTTCGCGATCCGAGGAGCGCCGCCTAACGTCCTGCGATAACAACGAGCTTTTGCCCGCGTCAGAAAGCCGCTTGCACGCATGCAGCGATTGGCTCCCGGCCGCGTAGTGTCGGGTTCCGTCGTTGAAGTTCGACGACAGAACAAGCATTCCGTTCGAATCCGAGGTCGCCGCAAGAAAGGATCGATAGCCCACAACACGGGGCACGCGCGGCCTCGCCAGCATTACATTGGCGCCACTCGCCGTGAATTTCACGTCTGACTGAATAGCTCCGTCGGACGGAAAGAGTGCAGAGCTCAGACGCGGCGGTGCGGTGATATTGACCATGCGCCGGCTCAGACTCCCTGCGCGCCGCGAGGCCTTAGGTCCAACCAATAATCTGCTCGATTCCAGCGATCGTCGGCCAGTGTAACAGTTACACGGGAGCAATGTTCACTTCACCCGATGCACAGGTCGACATGAGGTGAAGGCTCACCACGTAACCTCCACGCCGGCGGAACGTTAGGCGCTCCACTGACTCTTGGCTGTCGACTTGCCTTGGACTGTCATCGCTCGCAGGTCGTTGCGCTGTCATGACAGGTCCAGCCAGGAGTGTTAATCGTGGTCGCGTTCAAGCGTGCGCTGTTCGTGCTCGCCGGCATCCTCGCGCTCTCCGTCGCCGGGGTGATGCTCCACCCGCGGGTTGCGCATGCGCAGACGCATTGCGTCAGCTGCCCCGGAGACGTCTCCGGCCCCGAAGTGACATTCACGCCTGACTACACGAGCTACAGCAGTGCGGCGTCGACGTACGCGCTGGCGGTCACGATTGACTGGTGTGACGAGAACAACCTGAATGCGACGAGTCGAGCTATCACGTTTAATGGTGTGAACGTGACCAGCAGCTTCACCTACGCGACGTCGGCTCTGAGTGGCTGCGGCGCGCACGCACAATCGACAGGCACAATCACCCTGGTCGCTGGCACGAACACGCTCCAAGCGCAAATGCGCGACATGACGGGGAACACGGGGACAGGCACGACGCAATACACCTATTCCGCCACCGCGGCCCCCACCTATACCGTCGCGGTCACGCCCGACACCGGCACCGTGAACGCGCTCGCCGGCAATCCGACGTCGGTGAACTTTTCCGTGGATAACACGGGAAACACCACGGCGGCCTACAACTTCACGGTCACCTGTGATACGCCACTGACGAATTGCTCGGCGAGTCCGCTGTCGGCCACCATTGCGCCGAACGACCCGCTCAAGACTGTGACGGTGACCGTGACGGCGGGTGCTGCGGGCTCGGCTCCCCACCTGCATTTCAAGGCCACGTACCAGGGCAACAGCGCGGTGCAGGATACGGGTGGGGTCACCATCTTGGCGACAGGGCCGCTCGCGCCGACGGTGACGGTCGCGCAGCTCAATCAGGGTACGACGTATGACCGAGCGCAGTGCCTAACGGTGTCCGCTGGCGCTAGCGCGGCGATGGAGTGTGGCGACCTGCGACTGATCCACCCGCTGCCATCCATCCGTACGGCGAACAAGGCCCGGACGCCGGTGTTGGTCTACAACAGTGCACTCGCGGACACCGTCGTGAACATCGCCGCCATCATTGGCAGGTCATCCGGCGGAGCCGTGCCGGACAGTGTCACGGCAACGGTCACGATCAACAGCGGGAATCACGGAACCAAGACGTGGGCGGGCAATACGTTCCCATTGAACGGGACCGCACGGATCATTGTCCCCGTCTACACCGCCCAGCTCCCGACTGGGGTCTACAACTACACGCTCTCCGTCACGAATCACTATTCGACCGGCCCTCTGACCACGACTGTCACCGACCAGCTCGCGGTCGTCGATCGGCGGAGCAGCCCGTTTGGCGCCGGCTGGTGGCTCGCGGGGCTCGAGCACGTCTACCCGCAAGCAGACACGGTGATGTGGGTGGGCGGCGACGGCAGTGTCCACCGGTATCGGAAGAGTTTGCAGAACGCGCTGATCTTCATCGCCCCGAACCTTGCGCATGCTGACACTCTCGAGCACGACACGACGGGCGCGGGGTCGTGGGTGCGTCACGCGTCGAACGGCTTGCGGATCAGGTTCGACGCGTTAGGCCGTCATATCTCAACGACGAATCGGCTCGGGCACATCACGACGTTTACGTACCGCAGCACGAGCGATTCGCTGAGCGGGATCATCGTTCCACGCTCGCCGGTGGATACGACGTACCGCTTCCGCTACGATGCCACCACCAAGCGATTCAGCTCCGTCATCGCCCTGCAAGGGCTGCCCGAGCAACGAACCGTGACCGTCACGCCCGTGAGTGGCGACAGTCGCATTGCGACGCTCCAGGATCCCGACAATACCACCATTCAGTTCGGGTACTCTGGATCCTCTCCACTCGTGCGGCAGCGCACCGATCAGCGAGCGCACGTGACCAGCTACGATTTCGACGCGGCGCACAAGCTTTCCAAGGTCACCGTTGATATGGGCGCTTTGGGCGCGGACACCGCCGACATTGTAACGACGTTCCGCGCGTCGCAGGGCCAGGGCTACGTCACGCCGATTGACACTGCGCTCGCGTACACCCTGGTCGACGGGCCGCTCTCCACCGGTGACTCGACGCTCTTCTGGCTCGACCGCTTCGGCGCAGTCACGCGTATCCGCAACGCCGAAGGCGGCATCACCACCATTGCGCACAGTGATATCAACTGGCCGGCATTGCCGACGCGGACGCAAGACCCGATGGGCCAGGTAACGTTAGCGACATACGACGTGACGCGCGGCGTTCTACTTTCGGCCACCGACTCGACGACTGCCCCTCAGAATGGCAAGACCGCGACGACGCAGTATCGGTGGGATACGAAGTGGGACATGGTGACGAAAATGACGAATCCCGAAGGGGATTCGACGCGGATGTTCTACGATTCCGCGAACGGCAATCGCCTCTGGCAGGAGGATGGCCGAGGCGCGACGAGCAGAGTGATCTTCACTTACGATCCAACGACGAAGCTGCTGGCGACGAGCCATGTGCCTGGCACGACCACCGATCAGCTCTCTGTGTATAACACGTCGAGCTGGAATTTGACAAAGACACGGTCGGCGTTAGGCTATTGGACCTCGACACTTGCTGATGCGGCTGGACGCGATACGCTGACGACGACGCCGATCCTTGGGACAGATTCGAGCACTTCGTACCTCGAGAACCAGACTCGCGTGATGGTCCGAACGCTTTACGACAAGGCCGACCAAGACACGCTCGTCCTATCAATGGCGCCGGCCATTCAAACCTCACCGCTGTCTGGTCACGGGGGAGCGCTGACCGCACCTGCCGAGACGCTCCACGTCCGGAAATTGTATGACACCGCCGGTCAGTTGCTCCAACTGTCGCGATGGTCGACGCCGGCAGCAGACGCAGGCACGATTACCACGCAGTGGAGTTACGACAACGCAGGCCGCAAAGTGCGGGAGGTTGCGGCAGATGGCAACGTTGATTCCATCTGGTACGACCATGCGGGAAACGCATTGCGGACGCGGACCCGCCGAGGCTTCGAGTTGACCATGGACTACGATTTGGTCGGGCGCTTGCGGCATCGATACACGCCTGCGGTGACCTATCCGGAGGAGGCCGGCAGTGCATTCTACTTCGGCGGGACGTACCCGATGTACGGTAACGGCCTGCTGATCCCGGCCGATACGAGCAGCTTTACCTACGATCTCGCCGGCCGCATGCTCACCGCCGACAACGCGGATGCGCGGATCAAACGGAGCTATTACCCGAATGGACTGATCGCGACGGACTCGCTACGAATTCGGACATATGCGACACTCGACTCGGGTGGAGACTTCGCCACGCATCAGTACGGGCTACGCTACACGTACGATCTCGATGGGCGGCGCAAGACGCTCGAACATCCAGCGCAGCTCGCGCCGCGCTACGAAGGCGGCGATACATACGGTCCGGTGCAATATGGCTATGATGCCGCCGGCCGATTGGCATCCATCTCCGACGGCTTTGGCGATGCGTTCGGTTTCTTCTACACGCCGAGCGGTCAGCTCGACAGCTTGGCGGCGCCCGGCAGCATTTACGAGAAGCGGAGCTACGATGACGACGGGCGACTCATTCGACGAGTCAAAGGCCTCCCCACCGCTGCGGGGTCAGACAGCGTTACAGACCGTGACACGATTACCTACGACGCGCGGTCCAAGGCGATCACAGTTACGACGGAGAGCGAAGACGTCGCCAACGGGTATACGGGGCTCGGTGCCTTGGTCAGCGTGTCGCGTGAGACCAAACCAGCAGGAGCTGAGCGCAGCGACGAACGATTCACGGTCGACGCGTTAGGCAATCAACTCTCACACTGGACGTCAGGAGCGGTCGGCGCCCGCCCGATCAGCGATTCAAGCGCGTTTCAATATCAAATCAACACCGGCCGACTCACACAGGCTATTGGGGGTTATCAATACGTCCCTGATACGGTGGTGGGCGATTCGTACGTCCAGACGTCGAGTCTCTATGGCTTCGACCCGGCCGGAAATCGATCGCGCCAGACAACCGATGGAACGACAGCAGATCACAGCCGCTCCTATTATGGCGCGGACGAGAAACTTCGTGTCGTCGACCATCGCGTGTGCATCGGGGTTTACTACGATCTCACTCCCGACGGTGGATGCGATCCATCATACCAACCCGCCGGCAGTGCGAAGCCGAGATGGGAAGGGGCTTTTGAGCAATATCGGTATGACGCGATTGGGCGGCGTGTGCTCGTTCGTTCGCGCCGCGACTCGGTCTGCGTCCAGAGTGACTGCACAAGTGCAATCGAGCGAATGGTCTGGGATGGGGATCAGGTGCTATACGAGATTCATTATCCCGGCGGCGCGGATGCCGACGCCATTCGTCAGGACTCCCTGTATGGGCCGATCACCAGTTATCTCGAGGAAGACACAGCCACAATGCGGGACCGCTACAAGACGACGTGCGTGCGGCCCTCAACCGACGAGAACGGAAACGACATGTGTCCGGTGGACACTATTCCGGCATTATCGCAGTATTACGGCCGAGTCACCTACCTCCATGCGTTAGGCATCGACGAGCCGCTGCTCATTACCCGCACTGGCTACGTCGGAGGTATCGAGGATCCCATCACATTGATGCCACACGCCAATTGGCGGGGCCTGTATGTTCGGTCGTCGGTCATCGACCACAACGTAGTAGGCTGTCAGGACTGGGTCGACCGAACGACGCCATGCTATCTGATTGACTGGCCGGGGGACCGCGTGGAATCGTTTCATCTCGACCGTCACGCTGATGAGGTGAAGCACGTTTGGTTCGGAAATCTGATCAAGGAGAAACGCGACGCATCGGGCAACATGTATATGCGGAATAGGTACTACGATCCGGCGACGGGGAGATTTACGCAGGAGGATCCAATAGGGCTTGCGGGCGGACTCAATTCTTACGGTTTCGCGAATGGGGATCCGGTCTCATATAGTGATCCGTTTGGACTATGGCCGGATTGTACGCCGTGGCCACAGTGTAGCCTTCAAGTTGCCATCAACAACGGAGGATGGGTTGGGAATGCTGCAGCCGTGTTAGACATGGTAAATGACGGAGATTTGGTCAACGCGACCGCAGACCTTGGCGTGGCCCTCCGCGATCATAAGTGGAGCGACGCGCTGCCTCTAGCGATAGATATTGGGCTTACGCTTGATGGAGGGCGCGGTGGAGAGATGAGCCCGGGTCAAGCGAGTAATCTAGCCCGCTTCGAAAAGAATCTTCCCAAGGGCGCGCAGCCAACGAAGATCTACGATCTGCCTCTTGGCGGAAAAGCGTTTCAAGCAGACGTCCCTGCTAGAAATATTCCTGGATCGAAAGCTGTTTACGAAAAGCAAGTGGATGCGGCTGGAAGGACATTGCAGTACACCAAGACAACGTATGATCCGCAAGGCAACATTGTCCACGTTAAACCCAAAATGGAGCCCCGGAATTAGCCGGTGTTACACGTACCCCAACCTCTAGGTTGTTAGCAATGCGCAATCGCGCGGCCGTCCTTGAAGACCTAATCGCGTGGAACCAGCCACTCGCCGCTCTGGCAGCCGAACTCGCAGAGCATGATTGGGATTCGACCGAGGAGCTAGTGACGTTACGAAACAGTCACGTTCGGGACGTTTTGATTCGGTACACGCGCGGGGAAGTCACTGCACCTGACGTCGAGCAGTGGGCCAACCTCCTCGAGGGGCGCGATGACATCGCATTCTCAGGAGGACGTCAAGGCAAGTTGGGCGAGATCGTACACGCGCTGGCAAATCCTGAGCTCGAAGGCGACCTAACGGGTTCTCGTTCTGAAGAGTTGATCCTCAGGCTTCAACACAACACCTAGGTCCACCGTCTGCATCCGTTTCATTCTTTTCACCCACTATCCGGGGGGGGGAATGCATTCGACGACGGTGGGTCTAGTCTCTCGTCGGACCTCGTAGGCGCCTCGGATCCCCCCGGACCTCACCGTCGCCGCTTGGAGCCGTGTCTCATGCATCCGCATCGGGCACGGTTTCCTTGTTCATCCAAAGAGTGCCAGGTGGGTCCAGACGCTGGTCGAGCCTCGTAGGCACGGTCTTACAGCGGACCTCGCCCACCACTACCCTAACGGTCCGTTGTCAGTCAGCGCCGTCCTCCAGCGTGCCTTCGGAACCTTCGCGCGACACTCTCAAGTCATGGGCGCTCAGCCGCGGTACACACCGCTGTGGCGCGACACATCTTCATGGGCGCTTCCGGTCCGAGGCAGAGCCAATCGCAGACGAGTCTTGGGCGGAGATCATCGTCTCCAGTCGCTTCGGTGGTCTCGGCCCCGCTCCCGCGCAAGGCTCGCACGAACGGCTGATTCAGACCACTTAACGCTGACCGGGCGCTCCAACCACCAGTGGCGGGGACGCTACCCTCACCGAGCCATGCGAAGAACCAGCCGCCCTACACCGGATGACTTCGCAGCGCTAACTAGACCTTCGGCGGTCATGGCCAGGCGCCAAGGTGCTTTGCTCACTGAAACGCACCAGGCATTGGCGGGATCCGGTTGCTCAGCACATCCGGAACACCACCACGCACGCGTTAGGCATCGCAAGAAATATCAGCATTGAGTTGCTGTTCGAGCTCAAAGATGGGATCCTCGGCTGCGGCAGACGCGGCCCGGCAGGTCGGTGACAGGCACCGTAGGACTGTTTGTCCTCGCTGACCTCTTGCACGCAACATGGCCGAAACCGTCAGAGTGGATGCGGCGCGTGCTAGTGAGCCAGCGCGTGTCCACATCCATTTCCCCCACGAAGTGGGTACGCGCGATTAATCGTTTCTAATCGTGCCTAACGGCCGCCTTCGCTTGCACGCCGCGGGGCATGTGTTCTATCTTCCTTCCGCTTTCAGCGGCAGGCGCGGTTGTGCCTGCGGTGCGCCGCCCACGGCGTGCCAGCCTAACGGCGTATAGGTCCCCCCCCCGACCACCGGTTGCATGCTGCACCCTCACGAGTCGCTTCGCGACCAACACTCGCGTCAAGCGACGCGCGACGTTTCGTCTGTCCCGACGCTAGCGCCAGCGGGGCCGTTCCTCGCCAGTCGTAGCCCAGGATTTCGCTCCGCGATCGCGCAGCTCGAGCGCTTCGCGAAGCAGGGCAACGACCACGTGCTCCTGCTTGGAGAATCGGGAACGGGTAAGACGGTGTTCGCCGAGCGGCTCCATGCATGCTCGCCGCGCGCCGATCGGATCTTCCACCGCGTGTCGCTTGCGTCGGTGACCGATACGCTCGCTCCCTCCGCCCTGTTCGGCCACCTGCCGGGCGCTTTCACGGACGCCCGCTCGAAGCGCGCGGGACACTTCATCACCGCGCATGGAGGCACACTTTTTCTCGATGAAATCGGTAAGGCCTCAGAAGTCGTCCAGGCCAGACTCCTCGATGCCGTCGAGCGCAATGAGATTGTGCCATTGGGCGCGGATCGAAGCGTCCGGATTGATGTACGCATCGTCGCGGCAACCAACGTCGATCTCCACGATCTCGTTGATCAGGGGAAGTTCCTTCCAGATCTGCTGGCCCGCCTCGACGGATTCGCGGTGCGAATTCCTCCCCTCCGTGAACGACGCGATGATATCGCGCTCCTCGTCGCGCACCTCGTTTCTGTTCGTCACGAACGGTACGGATACCGGAAGGCGCCCACCATCGACAGTGACCTGATGGAGGCGCTCTGTGGTGCCGACTGGCCCGGTAACGTCCGCGAACTGGACGTCACGGTCCGTCGGCTCTTGGTCGACGCCCAGGGTGCGCCTATCATCACGCTTGGACATTGCACCGATTCACTGCTGTATCTGCGTCCGTCGAAAGCCACGCGCGCAACGCCCGACGAGGTACTCGCTGAGGTCCGGAAGGACGGAAACGTCGCCGGCGTCGCGCGGAAGTTCGGACTCTCCCGGACGACCGTGTATCGCTATATGCAGAATGCCGCGGTCGTGGCCGCCGCGGCGATCGCGACCGACTTGGCGATGTGAGTCAAACGGTTCAGTCTGAATGTGTCCCATCCATATCCGGTGGACACATCCGGCCTGCAACTGTTACACCTGCGCGGCTGACGTGACGAGGTAACCACCAACGCCTAACGCGCGCGTAGGCAAGCACATACATCGTCGCGGGCCGCGCGGCCCTGTGATTGCCTTTGTCGACGTCGATGCCGACTCCCGCGCAATCCCAGATATCGCTCGCCGATGGCGTGTCGCGCGAGTACCTGCTACATCATCATGTCTGCCCGAAGTTACTTGCTGACAACGGGCAACTGGTCGTCGCGACCGCGCCGAATGCGATTCGCGACGCACTCGATGACCTGAGTCTCGCTTATCGCTGCACCGTCGTCGCCGAAGATGCGACTGCCGATGAAGTTGAGCGGCTGATCGAACGCCTGACGACGCGCTCGGAGCGAACGATCGAGCTCGCACGTATTGAATCGGATGCCGGCGACGATGCGCTCGCGACAGACGTCCGGGACCTGGCGAATCAACCACCCGTAGTTCGCTACGTGAATCTGCTCGTTCGAGACGCGTACGATGCCGGCGCGAGTGACATCCATCTCGAAGCAACGCGTACAGGCCTCTCCGCGCGCTTCCGACTCGATGGGGTCCTCAATCCCGCGCCGGAGCCCCCCAGCGAGTTGCACCACGCGGTAGTCTCGCGGATCAAGCTCCTCGCCGAGCTGGACATCGCCGAGCGCCGGCGTCCGCAGGACGGCCGCATCCGCGTTCGGCTCGAATCGCGCGAGCTCGACCTCCGTGTCTCGAGCGTCCCGACGATGTTCGGGGAGAGCGTCGTCCTCCGACTACTCGATCGCGGCGGGCGACCGGTCGAGCTCGAGGAGCTCGGGATGTCGAGTGAGATGCTCGACACGATGACACGGCTTGCTTCGCGCCCGCATGGGATGCTGCTCGTCACCGGCCCCACCGGAAGCGGCAAGACCACAACGCTCTACGCCGCGCTGCAGCGTAGAGGGGCGACCACCGAGAAGATCATAACGGTCGAGGACCCGATCGAGTACCAGCTCGGCGGCGTCACCCAAGTACCGGTGCACCGTCAGGCAGGGGTCACCTTCGGTGCCGCGCTGCGTTCGATCCTCCGGCAGGATCCGGATGTGATCATGATCGGCGAAATGCGGGATGCCGAGACCGCCGAGATCGCGGTACAGGCGGCAATGACAGGGCATCTCGTCTTCTCGACGCTCCACACGAACGACGCGATCGGTGCGATACCGCGCCTGCTCGATCTCGGCGTGCCCGAGTACCTGATCTCGGCGACCCTCGACGGCGTGCTCGCGCAGCGGCTCGTGCGCCGGATCTGCGACGGCTGCCATGCGGAGTACGCACCGAATGCCGCTAGCGTCGCACTGCTTGCCGGACGCCCGGTTGGAAAGAAGCGATTGCTAAGGGGCGCAGGGTGCGCGGCGTGTCGCGGGACGGGGTTCCGCGGGCGAGTCGGCATCTTCGAGCTGCTGGTGATGACGGACGAGCTGAAGGACGCGATCAACGCCCACGCTTCGCGCTCGACGCTGCGGTCGCTTGCCGAGGAGGGCGGGATGCGCCCGTTAGGCAGCGATGGCTGGCGGAAGATCGAAGCCGGGCTCACCACCGTCGAGGAGGTGCTGCGTGTCGTCCAGCAATAGCGATCGCGTGTCGCGACATGAATCGCGGCGCGGCTTCACGCTGATGGAGCTGCTGGTGGTGATCGCGATTATCGCGACACTGGCGGCGGTGGTCGCGCCGGCGATTTTCCGAAACGTCGGCGACGCTAAGGATGCTTCCGCGAAATCGCATGTCGATCTCCTCGCCCTCGCGCTTAATTCGTACCGGCTCGACAACGACGTCTTTCCCACGACCGAACAGGGTCTCGAGGCGCTGAGGACGTTGCCGACCAGCGGCGACCTGCCACGGAACTGGCGTGGCCCCTACCTGAGTAAGCTGGTCCCGAGCGACCCGTGGGGGCGCCCGTACGTCTATGCCGCGCCCGGGAGGGTGAATCCAGGCTCGTTCGATCTCTACACGTTAGGCAGGGATGGCAAGGCGGGCGGCAATGGCGAGGACGCCGATGTGACCTCGTGGGGCGGCCCGGTCCAGCCGTGAGCCCCACGCTCTCTTATCGTTATCGCGCCGCGCGCCCTGACGGGTCACTCGAGCTGGGGGTGCTCGACGCAACCAGCCGGGAGTCGGCGAGCGGGCTGCTCGCCACCCGCGGGCTATTTCCTGTAGAAATCGTCGAACAGGCTGCCGAGGAAGGCCGCAAGCTGCGCATGTCAGCCGCGGATCTCGCGTTAGGCCTTCGCGTGCTCGGCGATCTGCTCGAGTCGGGACTGCCCATCTCTCGCGCGCTGGCCGCGCTCGACGAGCTCGCGCCGCCGGCGTGGAAGCCCCTGCTCGCTGTTGTTCGCCAACAGGTTCGTGAAGGGAAGGGGCTCGCGACCTCACTCGCAGTTGCACCAGTGCAGATCCCCACGCTCGTGATCGGGATCGTGCAGGCGGGCGAGGCGGGGAGTGGCCTCGCGACCGCAGTACGGCGCAGCGCCGACTTGATGGAGGAGACGGCGGCGACCCGAGCTGCGCTTCGGAACGCACTCGCCTATCCGATCGTGCTCGCGAGTGCCGGCGCGGGGTCGATTGGATTGCTCGTCGGCGTGGTGCTACCGAAGTTCGCGAGCATACTCGCTGACCTCGGTCAAGCGCTCCCGCCAACGACCCGGCTCGTGCTCGGCGTCGCGGCGTTCGTCCGTGCTGCCGCCATCCCCGCGCTGGCCGCGGGCGCGATCGGCGGGGTGGTCTGGTACCGTTGGGTCTCGACCCCGACCGGCCGCCGCAGCTGGGACAGCGTGCTCCTCGACCTGCCAGCGTTAGGCAGCGTGCGCCGCGCCGCGGCGACGTCGCGGACTATGGGGGCATTTGCCGCGTTGCTCGAAGGCGGGGTTCCGATCGCCACCGCGATGCACCACGCTGCGGGCGCTGCTGGCGACGCCGCGATCTCCGCGCGCCTGCTCGCGGCACGAGACAGTGTGATCCACGGCGGCCGCATCTCCCGGGCGCTCGCCGAGCACGAGGCGGCGACGCCGACAGCCATTCGACTGGTGCGCGCTGGCGAGGAGAGCGGGCGATTGGCGCCCATGCTCGCGCATGCTGCGAAGCTCGAACGTGAGCGGGCGGCGCAGGCGGTAAAGAGCGCGGTCCGACTGATCGAGCCCGGCATGATTCTGATTTTCGGTGGGATAGTAGCCCTTGTCGCGGCGTCGCTGCTTCAGGCGATCTACAGCGTACGCCCGCAATGACTGCGGCTCGCGCATCGCGGGGCGGGTTCACGCTCGCGGAGTTGATGGTGGTAATCACGGTGCTTGGAGTGATGGCGGCGGTGACGGGTATGGCACTCGCGACGCGAGCGCCCGTGCCGACGGCCGACGTCACGCTCGCCCGCATCACCGCCGTCCGTGATTCGGCGGTGCGCAGCGGACAACAGGCCGCGGTGGTCGTTGACGTCGACAGCGCTCCATACCTCGTCACCGCCTTCCCCGACGGTCGCGTAGCCGCAGATTCGCGACTCGGAATCTCTCAGCTGTCAGGCCGGAGCAATCGTGCGGCGCGTTAGGCGTGGCAGACGCGACGGCGTCATCCTACTCGAGGCAATCGTGGCGATGACGATCCTCGCGATCGCCGGGGCAGCCGTCGTCGCGCTCGCGACCGACTCGGCGCGGGCGGTCAACCGTGCACGCATCGCTGATGCTGCAACAGAGCAGGCCAACACCTTCCTCGATGCGGTCGCGCTCTGGCCTCGAGAAGACCTCGATCGACACCTCGGGGCACGTGATGAAGGCGCATGGCGCCTGGTGGTCGACCGTCCCACGCCGATGCTGTACGACGTCACGCTCGCCGACAGCACGGGAACACATGTCCTCCTGCACACGGTGCTGTATCGTGCCGAGGCGGCGCACGATGCGCCGTAAGACGGAGGTGAGGCGAGCGGGCTTCACGCTCGTTGAGGTGATGGTCGCCCTCCTCATCAGCGCCGTCGTGCTCCTCGGCGCGCGCGTGCTGCTAGAGCAGCTTGGCGAGAACGCATCGCGCACCGTCGCGGCCGCAGCATACGCGGATGAAGAGGCCAACGGCGAGCAGGTGCTGCGCGACTTGGCGGGGCGACTCGACGTCGGCACTGATGCAGCGACGCAGTTTTCGGGCGAAGCGAATGCCGCGCGGTTCGGGTCGTGGTGCGATACGCCCTCCGGCTGGGAGGAGCGCTGCGCTGTGGCACTTGTCGTCAGGGACGACCGCAGCCGCTCGCGGCTCGTTGCGACGTTCGCGCCAGGGGACAGCATCACACTGCTCACTCGCGCACAACCGATCGAGCTTCGCTACCTCAATGACCCACGCGCGGGCGGACGGTGGTTCGTGAGTTGGGGCGCGGGGATCACGGCGCCGCTTGCTGTCGCTGTCATCTCCGGCTCCGACACAATGATCGTGCGCATTGGGGAGCGCGGGTGACGCGGGGAACTCCGGGTTCGAGGAAACGCCGCGGTTTCGCGCTCGCCGCGGTGCTCTGGGTGATTGTCGGTGTCGCCGTCGTGACCCTCGCCGGAACTCTGGCCGCACGCGACGCGATCGCCACCGCTCAGAACCGGGTCGACCATACGCGCGCTGCTTGGCGCGCCGAGGGGTGCCTTGAGATTGCGCGGGCGGATCTTGCCTCGAGCCTTGCGGACGAACACGTCGCAGCCGCGATGTGGCTGGCGCTCGACTCGACACTCAGGGCATCACCCGACTTGAGCACTGGCGATTGCGCAGTGACCGCTCGCGCGGCCGGCAGCGCGATTGACGTCAATGTGGTAGACGCGGAGCGTCTCCGTCGAGTGTTCCTCGCGTTGGGCGCGAGCGATGCACGCGCTGATTCGCTCACCGACGCGGTGCTCGACTGGCGCGACGGCGATGACAGCCCGCGTCCGAACGGCGCCGAGTCGGATTGGTACCGCACCCAGCACGAGCTGCTGCCGCGCAACGGCCCGATCGCGAACGTTGCCGAACTGCGGCGGATTCGCGGGCTCGGCGATGTCGAAGGGTTCGATACGATATTCAGTGTTGAACCCGGCCGTATCCCCTTGGGCCGCGCGCCACTGGCGGCGCTCGCCTCGCTCCCCGGCTTCGGCGATGAAGCGATCGCACGCCTCGAAGAGCTGCGCACGCGTGGCGAATCGCCGAGCGACCTGCTCGCATTCACCGCGTCGCTCTCCGGCGACGCGCGAGGAGTGCTGCTCGCGCGTTACCCCGAGCTGGTGGCTCTGGTCACGACGATGCCCGATGCGTGGATCGTGACGAGCCGTGCGACGGACGGCGCGCACCATGTTGGGGCGACGATCGAAGTCCGCCTCGTCCGGGCAGGAACGCGCGCGGCGGTTGTCAGGCGGAGGACGTGGTGAGCCTTCGCATCGGCGTCGCCGTTTCGAGGGACAGCGTCCGCGCCGTCAGCGTGCGCGATGGTCACATCGTCTGGGCAAGGGAGTCGCCGGTCGACGACGAGGTTCCGCTCGAACAGGCACTTGCAACGCTCCTTGCGACGATCCCGATGCCGCGCTGGCCGCGCCCACCCGTCAGTGCGGCGATCGGGCCAGCGCAGGCGCAGGTGAAGCGCCTCACCGGATTACCCGCAGTGAACGATGCACGCGTCCTCGCGAAACTCGTGCAGGAAAGTCCAGGACGATTCTTCCTCAAGAACGGCATACCGCTGGCGATGACCGGTGTTCGCCTAACAGGCGATGGCGACGCATGGAGCGGTGCGCTCGACGAGCCCGTAGTGCGAACGATCAGCGACGCCTGCCGGCACCATGGATGTCCGCTGCGAGTGGTCGTGCCGACGGCCCTTGTCCTCGGCCGTTCGCTCGAGGACGCGCGAATCGTCTGGCGCGATGGAGACGTTGCGGCGGAGCTAACGCTCCAGAGTGGCGCGCTGACCGACATCAGGCGCCTGCCGTCGGGAAGCGAACACGAAGCTTCACCGCCGGTCGTGCGCCCGCAACTCCGCGCGTTAGGCGAGGAGTCATGGCGCTTCGCCGATGCCTTTGCCGCGGCGCTGACACGAGACGATGAGCCGATCGCTGCGCGGCCGGGCCGAGCGGCTGCGCACCACACACTGCACCCCCCACGCTGGCGATTGATCGCTGCGGTCACAGCACTGACGTTCACGGCGATCGCCGCAGCATTCACGCCAGGAATTGCTGCCGCGCGCGCGGCAAGCCGAGCACGGAGCGCGTTAGGCGTCCTCGCCGTGCGTCGTACGGTGACGGTCCGGGATGAAGTTGAGCTGCGCCGCGTCACGTCCGCGCTGGAGCAACTCGCCGCCTTTCAGGTCGGCCGTCGCTCACCGACCGTTTTCCTGGCCGAGTTGTCCGATGCGCTGCCGCCGACGGCCCAGGTCGCGGCGGTGCGCATCGACAGCGCTGGTGGGACCATGGTCCTGCTTGCGCCGCAGGCAGGGGATGCGGTGGCGAAGGTCGAGCGCCTGAGCAGGATCGAGTCACCCGCGATTATCGGACCGGTAACGCGCGAGTTCGTTGGCCACGTAGAAAAGGAACGGGTGACGGTCCGCTTCACGTGGCGGCGGTCAACACAGCCGGGGACACACAGATGAGTGCTGCGCTCAGCTCGAGAGACCGCCGCGTGCTCGCCATTGGGGTGCTTATGTGCTTCACGCTGGTGGTCGGCACGCGCGGCGTCCCCACGCTGCTACGCTGGACGCGCGAGACGAGAGCAAATGCCACGCAGCTCAGCGACGAAGCGGCGAGAGCGCAGCGCAGCGTCGAAGATGCAGCGCGGACGCGGGACAGCCTCGCCATACGGCGAGCGCAATATAGCGCGATCACGCCACGGCTTCTCGAGGGAGAGACCGCAGCAGGTGCAGGAGCCGTGCTCGCCTCGCTCGTGTCCTCTATCGCCGCTGAGTCGAACGTGCGATTGGGCAGCGTGCAGATCAAGGCCGACACAGCGCATGCCGATGCCTTTGTCGCCATCCGCGTACATGCGGATGTCATCGGCGACGTCAGTGGTCTGGCCACGATGCTCGCTGCGCTGGAGCGAGGACGGACGCTCGTTGCGGTGCGTGAGCTGTCGCTCGCTCAGCCCGATCTTGCAGCGGGTGACGATCGCCCCGAAGCGCTGCGCGGGGAGTTGACGGTTGAAGGCCTCATGGCCAATCCAGCCCGAGCGCCGAGATGATGCGCGTGTCACGACTCGAGCTCGCGCTGTGGACAGCGACAACCGGAGTTGCGGCGGCCGTCATCCTGGGCGGCGTGCAACTGCCAACACATGTGGCAAAACCAGCGTCGCGTATCGCATCGCCGTCGCTGGTGATGACCTCGTCGACGATGCGCGAGATCGACGACGCGGCAGCTGCGCTTCCGGAGACGGATCCATTCCGCGCCGCGCGGCATCCGTCCCCAGTCCCATACACGCCGAACCAAGAAGGCGCACCACCACCGCCCCCGCACGCGCCCGTGCCGGCGCTCAGCGTGAGCGGGATCATCGGCGGACCACCGTGGGCCGCGGTGCTGGAAGGAATCCCGGGACGGCAAGGGAGCATCGTCGTCCACCCAGGCGACACGTTAGGCGGATTGCGCGTTCGGTCGGTAAAGCGGGATTCAGTGGTTATAACGGGGGTAGACACGACGTGGCGATTGATCGTCAGGCGGGCATGGTGAGCCGCGACAGGCATTGGTGGCGGCTGATGGCGTCGGCGATTCTCGCATTTGGCATCGGGAGCACCGCGCTCGCCGCCCAGGACACAGGCCCCGTGACGGCAAAGGGTGACAGCGTCTCCATCAAACTGGTGGACGTCGATCTCCGCGCAGCGGTGCAGGCCTTGAGTCGATATCTCGAAAAGCCCGTCGTCTTCGGTGGCGTCGGCGGCAATCGCGTGACGATCGAGACGCCACACGCGGTCAGCCCAACCGAAGTGCCGCGCTTGCTCCGGGGCGTGCTCGAGAGCCAGAACTACGAGCTGTTCGACGACACGACGGCAGGGCTGTATCGCGTGCGACAGCGTGAGGCCGCGCGACCCCTCATGCCGACCGCCAACGCCACTCCGTCGGAGCCGCAAGGCACCGTGCAGCTGTTCGCGATCCATCTGCGGCACGCGCGAGCAGAGGACGTCGCGGCGACCGTCAATGCGCTCTACGGCCGAGGGAGTGCGTTAGGCGAGTCCGGCGGCCGACGTCCAACGCTGAGCCGCCAGCTCGAAGACAACCGCGTGCCGCCGGCGACGACCGGCAATCCACCCGAAGCGGTCGCGGGCATCGGCGGTCGGTCGGCGTCGTTTGCCGGCGAGGTCACGATCGTTCCCGACCCTCGAGCGAATAGTCTGCTCGTCCGCGCCAATCAGCACGACTTCGAGCTCGTGAATGCCGCGGTGAAGGAGCTCGACATACGTCCGCTCCAAGTATTGATCAGCGTCACGATCGCCGAAGTGCGAAAGGATCGCAGCCTTTCGTTCGGCGTCGGGGCCAAGGCGCCACAATCCCGCATCAGGCGACATGACGATGCGACCGCGAGCGGGTCTACGACCGGCTCGACAGCGAGTGATCTGATCGTCGACATCCTCAAGCTCGGGCCCCACGACGTCGATCTCACGTTGAGCGCGGCCGCCGCGCGAGGGGATGTGTCAATCCTGAGTCGTCCGGTCGTGATCGCGGCGAACAATGAAGAAGCAGAGCTCAACGTCGGCAGCCAGCGGCCGTTCGTGCAGGTGTCGCGCGTCTTGCCGACCGACAACACCGCGCGCGACCAAGTGGTGCAGTACAAGGATGTCGGGACCAAGCTGACCGTTAGGCCAACCATCAGCCCGGATGGGTACGTAATGCTGCAGGTGACACAAGAGGTAAACCAGGCGACGAACGAGGCGTCAGGACTTGCTGGTGTCGATGCCCCCGTGATCTCGACCCGGTCGGTGCAGACGCAGCTACTGATCAAGGATCGACAGACGGTGATTCTGGGAGGCTTGAGGGACAGTCAGAAGGACCATTCGCAGGGAGGTGTCCCGGTGTTGTCCAGTATTCCGTGGCTCGGTGGATTGTTCGGGCGGGTGAGTCGGACGGCAACGGAGACGGAGTTGTACCTGTTCATCACGCCTCAGGTCATCCGCGATGATGCGGAGGCGGAGGAAGTAACGAAGCCTGCACGCGCGCGAGCTGGCGGCACCGCGCCCTGATCAACCCGGCACGGAAGACTTTGCAGCCAACGGCCATGTCGGAGTGCATTCCTGCGTCAGATCCACTCGAAGTTACTCCTCCTCGCACGCAATCCTTCCTACGCGGAAGAAGCGGATGGCGCCATTCGAATCCTGCTCGGCTGCCGCAGAACGCGCGCGACGCAGGGCCGCAGTCGTTGAAGTCGTCGATTTCAAGAGATGCTAATCACCCCCGTTGAGTCTCTAAACAGGAGCGTTCTCGTGCTCGCGTACACCCAGACGATCGCCGTGCTGGTGGTACCGCCAGACTTGTGCCCGGCTCCTCAAACAGCGCAGCAGCGCGGGCGCGAGATTTGGTGGCTGCCCAAATCGCCGCAGACGAAGCGGAGATTATCGTCACGCGCGCCAATCTTGGGGCCGAACGCGATTCCCTAAGGATTCCAAGGGCGGAGCTCTGGCAAGTAATTCTTCCAGCCGACCATGCCAACTCTTACCTCGTCGCGATCACTCCAACGCGGGCGATTCCACTTGCCGGCTTTCCGAACCCGGACCTGTATAGTATTTCGCGCATGCTCGGCCGCAGCGGACGAGATCTCGAAGCGAGAGCGCGGCTGTTGGCGGTACTCGCGGACCCCTACAGCGGTTCGCACGTTGCCTTCGCCTTAAGCCCGGCACCCCGGCAGACAATTGATTCGAGCTTCGTCCGCCGGTGGCGCGAGGCGTTGCCCCGTCGTGGCCACGTGACACAGTGTTCGAAATGCCGGGCGGGGCGCATGTCCTGGTGGAATCAGTCCTGTCGAGAGATGTGCACGATTTTGGCCAAAGATGGACCGCGATTGTTTATCGATTCGTTCTGGCCGCTGACGGTTCAACTGAATCGTGGTCTCGGCAGTCGACAGAGCCTTTTCAAATGCCGGAGAAAATGGGCACTTTGACCCATTGAAGGATCCAGCGGTAGCGTGTCCCATCAGCGCCTTTGTCAGCTTCAGCGATCGTTACACAGTCTGCTCGTCGATGATGACCCGCCATTGCCGCAGTCTACGCGCGCTCTGGCCGAGCCACACTACGAAGGGAGCGTCTACACTCCCAAACACGCATCGTAGAGCAAGTCCTGCGTGATAGTTGAGTGGATCGGCAACGCGAATGCCCACGCCTCGCCGATTACACCCCCGAGAACGGCGACAGCGACCCCGAGGAGGAAGGCCCGCCCAAGGCGGAGCTCTGCTTGGGGAAACGAGAGAGGCTCCGTCAATTGACGGAGCCTCTGTAGGTATCAAAGCCAATCCTCGGGTCAAAGCGCGCTGCTTCGAGTCTGTGGCATTCCACGCAATAGGCCTATTTCGACAAGCCGGATCGTCAACGCTTGCGCACTGACGCGATAGCGTGCTGCTAAGGCCTTCACCGCATCCTCATCAAATGCGTCGACCGGTTGATTGCGCAGGTCCCCACGCAAAAACTCTCGCGGCATCAACAACTCGCCGGCGAATGCATTTGCTTCCGATTCTTCTGTTGAATCCGCGGGGTAGACGTCCTGCGCTCGAAAATGTACCAACATGCCATCTACATACACGGTCGGTGTATTCGGGTGAAGCGCGTAATGTGCCAGCTCGTGCGCAAGCGTGAATCGCTGCCGGTTCTCATGGTGCCGCTTGTTCACGCTAATGAAACTGCCTTCTTCAGTACGCACAAGCATTCCAGATACTTGATCCTTGAATTCTTGATAGATGACCTGGATCCCTTGGGCTTCAGCGATCGCCCGAACGTCGACAGGCGGTTGGTCAACACCGTGAGTGTGCAGCAGCGCAAGCGCGCTACGCTCAGCCTCTTTGTACCGGATCATGCGGATCGTGTGGTGGCGCTAGTCATTTTTCGGGGTCTTCGTTAGTGACGGGTTTCGGTGCGGTGCGCAGTGCGGCAATCAATTTCAACGTTTCGGGTGAGAGTACGAGGGAGGCGTCGCCGAGCCGGACAGACACGCCACCCATTGGCGTGATTTCGGTTCGTGTGGGCAGAAGGGCGGCCATCTCAACATTCAAGGATTCCGCCAGTGCAAGTACGACGTGCAGGGGAATCTGTTGCCGGCCGCGTTCCAAGTTTGCGAGCGAGGATCGGGAGATCCCGGCGTCGTTAGCTAGAGTTTCCTGGGTCATGCCTAACGCGTCTCGGCGCTCTCGAATACGGAGGCCGACGGCGCGGTAGAGTGCGGCCGTGAGCGGGTGTGGGGCCATTACTATAAAAGATGGTTGCTGTCAAGAGGGTGGTCAACGGCCCCACCAATGTTTATGTTATAAACATTACGCATAATACGCCGCCGGAAGCTTGTACATTGACAAAACTGATAGGCGGCCATTAGTTGCAGTCATTCCAAGTCGCCTGTGGATTCGCCAAAATCCCGCGGCACCGACATTGGATATCTAATCATCAGGTTTCCGAGGAGCCCGGCCATGCCACGAGACGACGAGCACCATACCCCCGGCACCAGCAAGAAGACGTTGACAATCATCGTGAACGGTGTGTCGACCGAAGTCGAGCGGAACATGAACGCACCCTTGCGGTCCGTGATCGAACGGGCGCTCGAACAAACAGGCAACGTCGGCCAAGCTCCAGAGAATTGGGAACTCCGCGACGCTAGCGGGACTCCGCTCGATATCACGCGCAAAATCGAAGACCTCGGGTTTCCCGATGGGACGGTCCTGTACCTCAGCCTGAAGGCAGGCGTCGGAGGCTGCTGACCATGAGCATCGGAATGACCCCGCAGGCACCATCCCCGGCGAATCCCGGGCCCGTCACCTCACAGGCACCGGGCGCATGGGTCCCTGCTGATCAGCTGGTCGATCCGACAGTCTCGCGCCTCAAATTCGACCGTGAGGTTGCGGCCTGCCGCGCAATCGAGGCCGACTATCATCGCCGTGGCTGGTGGATCCTCAGCGCCGAGTTCCCGAACGTTACCGTCGCGTTCGTCGCGCCGCAGCTTCGGCCGGCGGCGGTCATCTTCGGCGCGCGCATCAACTTCGAGAATTATGATCTCTGGGCTCCAAGCGTCAGGCTCGTCGACCCGTTTACGAGCGTTCCGCTTCGTCACCGGGACGTGCCGGCGACACTGTATCTGACGCGCCGCACGGTGGGGGTCGTCAACATTCCGGGCCTCGGTCAGATGGAGCAGGTGACTGATGTTCCCCTCCTGCAGACGCACGGGCCCGATGAGCTTCCGTTCTTCTGCATCCCGGGCGTCAGGGAATACCATGAACATCCTGCGCACAGCGGCGACGATTGGCTCCTGCACCGGGGGCGGGGCGAAGGAACGCTCCATTTCCTCCTGGAAAAACTCGCTCGATACGGTCTCGAGCCGATCCAGCGGTACCAGTTGGGACTCCACATCGCAGGCGTCGCGCTCAACCCCGAGGTGCCGACATGATGTCGGACGTCGCCGCCGCTCGTGCGGGTTTCATGTTGCTGGACCGCCTGCTGGTTCCGAGATCCCTCGCAGATAGCGCGCAGCGCCATCTGCGCAAGGTGGGGCGGAGCGGGAACGAAGGCTTCGCGTTATGGGCGGGGCGATTCCAAGGGCGCGAGTTCGTCGTCGAGGAGACAATCATTCCGGCGCAACACGCCATGCGGTGCGAGACCGGCGTCTGCGTACGCGTGGATGGCGATGAGCTCTTTCGCATCAACCGCCATCTGTACTCAATTGGCCGGCTGTTGGTTGCGCAGCTGCACAGTCATCCTACGGAGGCATACCATAGCGAGACGGACGACGAGTATCCGATCGCAACGACGGCGGGCGCGTTCTCTCTCGTCATCCCTGATTTCGCAGTGCGCGACTTCGCGTTAGACGATTGTGCGGTCTATCGACTAGTGCCGGGGCAAGGCTGGCTCGAGTTCCCAGCGACTGCAGTACGGGCGGTAGTCTACCTCACTGACGGCTAGGCCGTAGCACGATGGCACTCGCTCCATACTTCGACAAAGCGGCGCTGGCGGCTGCGACGGTGCTGAAGGGCTTCGACCGGGATGCCTTCGCTTCTACCCTCGAGCAGCACGTGGTCGGACTCGCCTTCGATGACACAGCGGCCGACAGCGTCGAAGCCAGGCACACCATATCGCTCTGCGTTAGCCTAACCGCGCGGCTATACCCAACGATCGCGGTAATGCCGATCGGTGAGAGGGCAGCGGCAGTTGCAGCGTGTTTGGGCGACGACGCGAAATTGGTCAATCCATTGATCGAGCTTGCCTCGTCGGAACACGTGACTGTGTGCATCGCCGTCGGGCGCACTCCGGCTGCGGACGCCGGCATCGCTGCGGCTACCCCGACCTTCTACCTCGGGTCGAGCGGATGGGATGCCCTCTTCTCACAACGACGACCCGTCGGCAGTGGTGGGACGGGTCTCCCGTTCGGCGCCGGTGCGGCCGCCTGCATCGGGCTGGCCAACGTGTTCCGCCAGATCTTCGCGATGCAGCTGCCGAGCAGCGGACCCGATACCGAGTTCGCCCTCTCGACCGACACGCTGCGGATCACACGCGACTTGGTGAACGACGGCGACACAGAACCGTCGCCACCTACCCCCAGTACGTGGGACCCGCTGGGTGTTGATGTTGGCGAGGTATGTCTTGTCGGGGCTGGCGCTGTTGGCGAAGGATCGCTTTGGGCCCTCGCGCGAACGTTAGGCGTCTCGGGAACGATCCGTGTGATCGACGATCAGGCGATCGATGCCATGAATCCGCAACGCTACATCCTAACGCGCGCGTCCGATGTCGGGGAGGCGAAGGTTGCGGTTGCCGTCCGAGGGTTCGTGGGCAATCCGAACCTCATCGCAGTGCCGCACCAAGTGCGCTGGGGCCAGTTCTTGGCAGTCAGGCCGCAGCCTTGGCGCCTTCATCGTGTACTTGTCGCCCTCGACTCTGCACGCGATCGAATCGCCGTGCAGGCGGCGCTCCCCGCGTGGGTCGCGAACGCGTGGACTCAGCCTGGCGATCTCGGGCTGTCGACACACCGCGGCCTCGGTCTGTCGACGAGCGGAGGTGCTCGAAGCGCATGCTTGGCGTGCCAGTATCTTCCGACCGGCGTGGTGAAAAACGAGGACCAGATGATCGGCGAAGCACTGGGACTTGTCGGGCAAGAAATGTTGATTCGTCAGCTCTTGATGTCAGGCGCACCTGTCGGCGTTGCGTTGCTCGAGCAGATCGGCGTTGCGCTCGGTCTTACACCCGACGCAATACTTAGCCTAACGGCGTATGCTGACCGTCCGCTCCGGGCGCTGTACAGCGAAGCCGTGTGCGGTGGAGTTGTCCTCCGGCTTCAGGCCTCCAGTGCGCGTGTTCCGTCGCCCCCATCGCCTGGCCCGCAGGTGGCGACGCCCGTGCCGGTCACTGGTCTACCTAGCGATCGAGGCGCGGCGGTCCCCATGGCATTTCAGTCCGCCATGGCTGGTATCCTTCTCGGCGCGGCACTCGTGGCGGAGGTGGTTGGGCGTGCCGTACCCGACGGCAGAAAGGTGGTAATCGATTTACTTCGGCCTATTGGCGATCACCTGACAGTCCCCATTGCTCAGCATCCGTCAGGGCGGTGCCTTTGTCAGGACCCCGATTACAGACTCGCATATGCACGCGTGTGGGATATCGAGAGTGTAAAACCGCCTAACGAAGCCCAACTATCCACGTGACCGAAGATCTCGAGCCGAGCCGCGAAGCGTGGCTGAAGGATTAGCAGTGCAACTGTTTTTCAATCGCATCAAGAAATCTGCGAATCCCATTGCACGAAACGAGACTTTCTATGAGAATCGAGTTTGCGCACGTTCGTGAACGTGCGGCAGCAGGTGGGTGGATTGATTTCGCCGTCTTCGATGCGAAGTCGGCAACAGGAACCGATGCGGATAACGCGCGGCTGCTTCACCAACTCACAGTCGCCGCCGCAGCCTTAGGCCTTAAGATCGACCAGTCTGCGCTAGCCTTTAGAAGCGGTGCTCAGATTCGGTTCTATGGTACTCCCGCTTTGGTAGACTATCTCGCTCGAAGCGGCGTGCCTCGTTGGACTCACTACATCGACGTGTAGCGCGCACCGTTATGATAATCGGCCGGGCGCTCAGTTGCCGGGGCAGGCTTGATCACCTCCATCACACGAGATCTTCAAGCTGATTTCAATAATCTGCTCGACTGGACGAGCGGAGTGACCATCACCAATGGAGGTCTCAATGCCAAAACAACCTGGGCTTGACGGGCGTCATCGCGATCGGGATGGAGAGATCGACAAGAAGCGCAGCGATACTCAAATCGGTACACTCCGAAAGACCTACGGCGATGATTTTGCCAAGGGGCGGAGATCGGATATGAAGTTGGGAACACTACTGGACGAGAGCGGTGCTGCGACGCTTTCCGAGTATTTGCGGAAGTCCCGCTAACCAGCGTGGTTGGTGATGAGCGCGTTCCCGCTTCCAAGGCAGGGCGCGCTCATCGCGTGCGCGGGATCCGGCTGCTCGAGAGGTGAGCACGGCATGAGCGTCGTACGCACAACATTCATTGACGAAACACGTCGCATCCGTTTCTGGTAGCGATGCTGCATCCGAATCACGCAATGGATTGCCGATCGTCATCCGGCAGCTCACCCGCCTCGAGCCCGGCGAGCAGGTCGAGCAATCCAGCCGCCTCCCACGCCTGATTGCGCTGCGAATCTGACAAGGGTAGCAAGACACCTGCCTCTTCGAGCTCCTTGAGTGCCTGATAGATCGGCGCCTTCGACCGACCCGTTGCTGCTGCGGCCACTGGTGCGGTGATCATCGGGTGTGCTGGCAGGATCTCGATGATCGCCCAGGCCGCGGCGCCGACGCGCGGCGCCGACGCGGCAGCGAGTTTCGACCGCCACTCGGCGCAGAGTTGCGCAACCGCCTGCAGGTACGCCGACGCCAAACGCGCAGCCCTCGCGGCGGCACTCGCGAAGTGCTCGATCCATTCCGTGATCCGGTCCGCACGGTAATTGGTGAGCCCCGCGATGTAGCGATCGCGTGCGGTGGAGAGGACGACACTGATCGGTGGCACGTACGAGGGGGCAATGCCGCGCCGGCGCAGGACGACGTGAATGAGCGCCCGCCCTGCGCGCCCGTTGCCATCATCGAAGGGGTGAATCGTCTCGAACTGCGCGTGAACCAGCGCCGCCTGCACCAGAGGTGGTAGCAGGTCATCGTTCACGGCAGCGCATAAGTCGTCGAGCAAACGCGGGACGTCGTCGGGCGGAGGGGGGACAAAATCTGCGCCGCATGGCGTGTAGTCGTTCCCGCCAATCCAGTTCTGTCGCGTCCGGACGCGACCCGCGATGGAAGCGTTAGGCGCGGTCGCCATCAGGCGCTGGTGGATGGCGATGATGTCCGACACGCCGAAGCGGTCCACGGCCGCCGCGTCGGCGACCGCCAGCTCCATGGCGGCGATATTATCCAAGATCTCCCGCGCGGTGATTGAAGGCCGCCGCCCGGAATCCATCCTCGCCTCGGCCCGTGCAAGCTCACGAACGCCGAGTTGCATCCCTTCGATCTTTGACGAGGCAATCGATTCGGTGCGAAGGAGGAGCCGCGCGAGGGGTACGAGCCCAGGCTTCGCGACAGCGTTCAGTCCCCGGATGGCGTCTTCCGCTTCGGACACAACTCCGGCCAGCGTGCCTTCCAGGTGCAAGGGCAACCCGACAAGGAACTCGGGGACAAACGCGTCGTATCGGCACGCGCGTCGATATTTCGCGGGCGCGTTCAGGGTAGGCTCAGAAGGCCAGATGAGCGAGAGGTAACGACTAGGCATCCCATCCTTGGGCTTTCGTATAGTTTGGCTTATTCAATAAACCAAACTAACAATACATTCATAGTTTGGTTTATTCAACAAGTCACCCTGTAACTCGCGACCAAGTACGGGATAGCGGCGCAAAGAACGGCAGAGGCAGCTCGGCTCAATATTTGCTTTCGGTATTTATTCGGGACAGAATATCCCCTTCGTCACCTGCCGAGCCATATGCCGAAAGCGTCGCCCACCTTCGACCTCACTAGTTACACGCCGGTCGCCGAACGCATCCGGCTCTTCTACGAGCGGTATCCCGCCGGGCGCATCGTTACGGAACTCGTCTCGAGCGACAGCCGCGATGGGGTAACGGTCGTAACCTTCCGCGCGCTTGCCTTCCGCGCGGCAACCGACGCGGAGCCAGCCGCCACCGGCTGGGCCTCCGAGCGCGACGACGACGGCGAGATCAACGCGGTCGCCTGCCTTGAGAACGCCGAGACCTCGGCGATCGGGCGTGCGCTCGCGAACCTCGGCTTCGCCACATCGACCCGCCCGAGCCGTGAGGAAATGGAGAAGGCGCAGCGCGGACGGGCACGCATCGCGGAACGCGCAGCTTCATCGTACCGCGCCCGCACCTTCCGCGCGCAGCCTCCCGTGCGAGAACTGTCCGGCCGCGCCAGCGCGGACAGCGTCGCCGAGGTGGACTCGCTCGCGGCGGAACTCGAGCGCGCGGAGCTGGAGACCCTCCGGATCCGACGGCTCCGGCAACGACTCGCGCGGACGCGTCCGACAATCGCGTCCCTGATCCGCGTCGAACGTGTACTTCGCCACTGGCTCGCCCGCCTGGATGACTGACACTGCGGTCACTCTGACCCCGGATGTAACACCCTTGCGTGAGCATTAGTGGAGGGAATCGCTCGCCGATGCCGGTGCAGCGGCCTGCCCCCCAAATCGCGGACGAGAGCGAGGTATGAGTCGTGTCGGTCGAAGTAGATGTCGGCAGCAACGGCGCAGGCGGCAGCTGGCGCGACGCAGAGGAATCACAGCTCGTCGACGCAATGCGCCGCGGTCACGATGCCGCCTTCGCTGAAGTCTATCGCCGATTCGCGCCGCTCCTGACACGCATGGCGCGCCGGCGGAGAGTGCCTGACGGCGAGCGCGAGACTCTGATCATGGATTACCTCGAGGACACCTTGATGCCCGTCTTGCGTGGACGGCGACCGATACCATCGCCGTTAGGCGCCTATCTCGCTGCAGGGTTTCGTCGCCGGCTGATCTCCGCCTGGCGTAGCCGTCAGGCGGACGACGCGCGCACGCAACGGCTCGAGGTCATCGCATCAGCACCTTATGAGCATGTGGTCGCGGAAGGCTTGTCGGAGCACGCGATCCGCACGGCCAGCCTTGGCGCGTCGGAGGCGTCTGGATCCTTGATAGGTAGCAAGCCTGACAATTTATCCGAACCGTTAGGCGACGCTGCTGCCGACCCAGTGCGTGAGGCACGAACAGGGTTAGCGAAAGCACTCGCGGACGCGATGAGTCCGGAAGAACGACAGCTGATGGGGCACGTGGCTGAGCGGTTCCCGCAGCGCGAGATCGCCGCGGGACTCGGGATCACGCCAACCGCGGCTCGCGTCCGTATTCACCGGTTGCGGGGGCGACTCATGCAGGTGGCTGTGTCGTACATCAGTGCCCTGCCAGTGCAGGACGGCATTCTGCTCGCACAATTTCTGGATACCCCGCGCGCGCTCCGAATGAACAGTGTCCGCGCTCAGGGCGGGAATGACACACCAGGTGGAGAGAAGAACGTATGAGTAACCGACGAGACCGCGACGACGCGGAGCCGACCAGTCACCGGACGCCAGATGAGGAGCGTCAGGCGGATGCCATCTTCAGGCTCGCCTGCGATTGGGCATTCAACGAGCTCCTTCCGGATGACCCGCGTAACGTCCCGTTCTTCGAGTGGCTCACCAAGGACGCACGCGAGCGCCAAACGCTGGGTGAGCGCGCCGATACGGATCGCTTGGCGAGCGAGTTCGCGGAGCGAATGAGGAAGCGCTGGCAGACCGAGGTAATCGGGGTTGAGGAAGCGCCAGCCGTACCGCCCCGCGAAGCGGCGCCGGTCGAAACGAGTACCGCGCACGCGCTCGAGCTCGCGGGCGCCGCACGACGTGCGCCATACGTTGATCTCGCCGTGGCGGCGGGCGAGGGCCGCGAGCTCTGGGACGAGGTCTGCACGGAGTGGGTCGAGCTTCCGCCGGGCCTGCCGCCCGCGCGGTACCTGGCGCTCCGCGTGTCAGGTGACAGCATGACACCACTCCTCCATGGTGGAGACACGATCCTCGTGCGGATCGGCGAGCGGAACGAGCGCCTCGAGCCTGGCCGCGTTGTCGTCGCGCGACGACCGGACAATGGGTACGTCGTGAAGCGTCTCGGCGACGTCGCGACCCGTGAGATCGAGTTGCTCTCGCTCAACCCCGACTTTCCGTCGATTCGGATTCCACGACGGCCAGGTGCGGTCCTCGGCACGGTCGTATTGCGCTGGTGTGCCCAGGGCGCACGCCGGGCCTGAGTCATTCGAAACAGGGGAAGTCGTCGCACGCCCGGCGCTCCAGTTTGAGCGCCGGGCGTGTGTCGTCAGGCCTAACGGTGACCGAGTGATCATGTAACGGCCTCGCGTGAGACTAGGTGAGGGATCGGACCTACCGGCCCGTCACCACGCTCTTCGGGAGGCCTGTCATGTCACACCGACGTTTCACCCACTTTTTCCGTCGGCGCGCGCCAACAGCGCGCATCGCTGCCGCGCTCGTGGCCTGCAGCTTCGCGCGGCCGCTCCACGCGCAGACTCCGAACCCACCCGCGTCGGGGCCGACACCCGCGATCGTGCCATACCGATCGCCATCGATTGCGCTCGTCGAACCGCTCGATGGCGGCGTCGTCTACCAGGACCGCCCGGTGGTCGTGCTTCGCTTCGCGATCGGGGAAGCCACCGATCCAATCGACGCGAGCTCATTCACCATCGACGTCGATGGGGCGGATCGGACCAAGCTGTTCCAGACCTCAGCATCCGAGGCATGGGGTCCCCTCGGCTCCGCCTCCACCGGTGAGCCGCCGTTAGGCGCCGGACCCCATCACATCAGTGCGAGGATTTGCTCCTCGCGCGGCGCCTGCGCGACAACGCAGGCAACCGTCTCCACCATTCCGGCCGCGACGTCGCCGCCGGCCAACGCGGCGCCGGCAGCGGGGCGCTCGCTCCATCAACGACTTCTTGACGCGGCGCTCAGTGCGGCCCGGAGGATTCTTAACCCATGATATCCAACACACTGCACAATTCGAGCGTCGCCGCTTCCGATAGGCGCTCCAGACTTGGACGAAGAATCGCGGAGGGTCAGCGTATCAGGAGCATCGTTGCCCGAGTCGGGAGCCGGTTCGTGCTCGGTGCCGGCGCGCTCTCCATGATCGCGACGGTTCCCCAGCGCGCTGCGGCGCAATTCGCCGTCCACCCCGACGGCCAGGCGATCAGCAAGTCGACGAGTATCACCCTGGATAGCGTCGGATTCGGACTCGTCAACCTCGTCAGCGGCCAAGGTTACTTCCGCGAAATCCAGTGCAGCGGCGAAGCAATCAACTGCGGGTCGCACACGCCGCAGGGGTTCACCGCGACGTCGTCGCAGATGACGATCTATGTCACGTACCAGACGACGAACACGGGTGGGCCCGGACGGATTTCGCTCAAGGCCTACAAGGCCGGGATGACCCCAACGGACACGGGCTGGTACAACGTCACCGTGACCCCGACAGACCTCGTCTCGGACCTGACAGCCAACAATAACACGAACCAGGACGTCGGCTTGTGCGCGGCATCGTGTTTCACGCCCATCTACTCGCAGAGCACGGTTCCATATCACACGTTAGGTGCGGCGCGCAACATCACGCTCGTCTATCATGGCGATCGTGCCGCCCCAACGCCATTGCTATACACCAACGCATCGATCTCCACGAGCCGCACGGTCTCCGAGTACTGGCTCGAGGCGACGCGATCGAACGGATCGCACATCAGGTTTACGAACGGCGATACCATCATCCGCTTCTCGGGCACCAATGCCGGACAGGTGCGACTCGGTGGGCAGTTGTACGCCGACTCCCTAACGGGGAACGCGATGAACCAGGTCTCGACGCTGATCACGTCAAAGTTCGCCGATGGAACCATTCAACGACAGCGGTTCTCTCCGCAGATCATGGTCATCGACGAGCGGAAGTCCGCCATAGCCCGTGGCTGGTCGATTGAGGGACTGCAGCATCTATATACCCAAGCCAACGGCAACGTCCTCATCACAGACGGGAACGGGTCGGCGGCCTACTTCGTAGTCAGCCCGTCGTGCAGCATTTGCTTCAGCAATTCAGGTGGTGATGTCTCGACGCTCTCAAAAGCCACAACAACGTGGACGCGAAGCTATCCCGACTCGACGAAGGCGATGTTCGACACAGCAGGGAAGTTGACGTCGATCACCGACGCATTCGGGAACCAGACCACATTCGCATATGACGCGAGTGGACGGCTTACCGAAGTCCAGGACCCCATCTTGACGTACTCCGGCGGCAAGAAGGCAATCGTACTGACCTACGGTACATACGGCTTGGCGAGTGTGCAGAATCCGTCGACGGCCGTCAACGCAAAGAGTGCCGGGCGGATCACGTACTTCACGGTGGCATCCGACTCGACGCTGCGCGCAATCAAGGATCCCGATGGTGATAGCACGCGGTTCGCGTATGACGCCAGTCGACGACTGCAGAACGTGATCAATAGGCGTGGTGATACGACCACGTTTACGCTTGACGCGAACGGCCGGCTGCAGTACGTGGATCTCCCGCGCGTGCGGACCGATTCCGGGCTTGTCCGTCCGCGGCGAAGCTATTTCGATTCGCGAATGTCGGGTGTGCCTACCACGTCGACGGCCACGACGCCGTGGACCCCGGTACTCGCTACTAGTCTAGTAGACACGCTCAGAGACGAGTTGGGCAATCTCAACTCGTTCAGCGTCGATCCATGGGGACAGCCCCTACGCGTTGCCGAGCCATATGGGCGCGTCACGTCCATCAGTCGGAGCGGGCTGTATCCGACGAGCGTGCAATACCCCGAGGGCGGCATCGATTCGACCACGTTCACAAATGGGCTGCTCACATCACAGCGTCGCGCGGGCGAAAATCGTCTGAACATCCGCTACGCTGGCTGGGCGCAACCTGATAGTGTCGGAGGGACGGGTTGGCCTTCGGTGCGCGCGTCAGTCGGGCCCGGTGGTCGTGTGGACTGGACTCGCATCGGCCCCGCGGACTCGCTGCGAATGTCCTACAAGTACGATTCGCGTGGACGAGATTCCGTGCAGACGGACTCCATGGGTCATGTCACCCGGTTTACCTACGATCCAGTGACGGGAAATCCAGACAGTACGATCAGCCCCGGCAACCGCTTCACACACCTCACCTATGATGCGTATGGCCGGCTGTCGACCCAACAATCGAATGACGAGCCCGCACGCTTGATGGCCTATGACTCTGTAGATCGCGTCATCGCCGTCTACGACAGCGTAAGTGCTGTTCCGACTCAGTACGCGTACGACAAGCTGTTCCTTGTTCGCGTGCAGGATGCGAAGGGCCAGGTCTACAAGTTCGAACCAAACGCGCTCGGGTGGCTCACGAAGCGGTACGACCCGGCGGACACGCTGGCTCGCTTCGACAGCACTGCCTACGACCGAGCGGGCAACGTCGTCGCGCAGGTAAACCGTCGCGGGCAGCAGATCAGCTTCACGTACGATTCACTCAATCGGATCACGTCGAAGAGCGGGGCGAACACCACTTCCGATTATTTCGAGTACTCGAGTGACGGTTTGAAAATCGTCGCACGCAACTCGGTATCGACGGATTCGATTTACCTCTCGACCAGCGGTGCAGTCGACAAGGTTGTGACACTGATCGGCGGTCAACGATTCGAGGTCGGCTACCGCCGCAACAACATCAATCAAGTCGACTCGATTGGCGTCAACGGCGGCGGGATTACGTTTGCGACGCGGCGCTACGGGTGGAACCGAGAGACGGGCGAACTCGACACCATGATCGTGAACGGGTACTCGACTCGCTTCGTCCACAACAAGGACCTCCTACCGCGCCAGACCATCTGGCCATCGGTCACGCGCACCGAACAATGGACGTCGATTCACCGGCCGGCGGAGCAATCGTTCAACGTTGCGCAGATCGACACTGCGCTGTTCCGTCGATACAGCTACGACAGCCGCTTCGGGATGCAGGACTACGAGAAGCGCGAGGGAAGCAACTTCAGGACGCGGCAGCGCACGTTCGACTGGATGCGGCGAATGGGTGGGCTGGGAAACAACGTGTACGCCGGATCGAGCTGTCCGCAGGACGCAAACAACGGCTTCGTCTGTCCTGTGTCGCTGCAGACCACCGTCAGCTACGATCGGGTCGGAAACCGTGCGGTTGCGTCGGTTACCTTGTTCGCGGCGGGCAACCGGGTCTTTCGATTCGCCGGCGACAGCTTCTCCTACGATCTCGATGGCAACGACACGCTGAAGCTGAACCTTGCGTCCGGCCTGCGGAAAAGCTTCGAGTGGAGCGCTGAGGGTCGCCTAACGCGCGTGCTCATCAACGGCGTCGAAAAGACGAAGTTCGACTACAACGCCCAGGGACAGCTCGTGCGGCGGTCGACGAACGGCTCCGTTGACCGAATTTACCTCTGGGTGGGCGACCAGCTTCTCGCTGAGCTTAACGCAAGCGCGTCACAGCGGATCTCGGAGTACGCATACCTCCCGGGCGTTGATCAGCCATTCGCACTCATCACGGGTGCGACATCGATCGACTCAGTCCGGTATCACGTCCTGGACGAGGCCGGCAACGTAATCGGGATCACTAACGGTACGGCAGTTAGCCAGGCGACGACGTACGACGATTGGGGTGTCGCAACGACGACGGGAAGCGCGGACAATCGACTCCTCTTCAAGGGTCTCCTGTGGGAGCCAGATGCAGGGTTGTATTACGTGCGAGCACGGTGGTATGACCCGGCGATTGGGCGATTCGCCTCGGAAGATCCGATTGGGTTGGCCGGTGGGATCAATAAGTACGCATTCAACTACGACGATCCGACGAATCTGAGTGACCCGAGTGGGCAGTGCCCGATTTGCGTCGCTGCTCTTATCGGAGCTGTCGCGAACGTAGTCGTCCACGGCGTGCGGAATACGCTACACCACAAACCCTTCCTCAGGGGCGCGGGAAAAGCCGCGCTGACGGGTGCGGCGGTCGGCGCGGGAGTAGGGGCGGCTGTTGAATACGCACCTTGGATATTCGCAACGCCGGCGGCGCGCCGCCTTGTTATATCGTACCTAGCTGATCAGGCAGGTCTTCCGAGGTATTGGTCCGATAACCCGCAGCTTGCGACGGTGTGCGGTCCTTCGCACCACGCCCAATTCGGAGAGAAATCCCATGTTGACCTTGATTGGCCAATGGGCTACATCGTCGATGCGTGGGCGGACTGGAATCTCACTTTCGCCAGTTGGGAACAGGGCAACGAGTACAAGGTCGCCAACGTGAATGGGTGGGTGCACTTCGATATTGCCGGAGGGTTGGGGGAAATGGGCGGAAGGATCCACGGGTTTGTTCACTGTGCGGGCAGGCCAGCCAACGAAATCAATCACATGGGGAACTTTTGGCCGGGCTGGTGGTCAGTGCCTTGATCGTCTGCTAACTAAATTGGTTTGCCCTGCGACGGGTTAGCTTACATCATCTTAGCACGTCGCAACGAAACGACGTCCTTGGGTCTCCGCTGAAGATCCAAGGACACGTTGCGAGAGATTGACTCTCGTTCACGAGGGACTAGTCATGCCTGAGTCCGAAGATCGGCTCTTGGCGCAAGTCACGCTCGTCGCTTTGCGCGCCGCGTTGCCGGTGACGCAGGAAGCCTTGAGTGGGCTTTACGCCATCCTGCCAAGATTGGCTCCGATGAAGCGCGAGGCTGCAGTAAACGCACTCGCCGTGATGCCGAAGCCTGTCCGTTGCACCGCGATTGCACTTGACGGAATTCTCGCCATCGCTGCCTGGCCGCTCGAGCATCGTCTAACGGGCCATTGGCCGGAATCGTTCGCTCATCGATTGGAGACGCAGGAGCAATATCCACGTGCTCGTCTCTTGTTCAAGGTTGATGGAGAGGAGCCACTCGTTCTGAATGCTCAAAACGCTATCCGCTGGCAGAATGACTACCAGGTGCTCGGTTTAGGTGTAAGCTGGGCGTGGGACGACAACGATCCGCTGGCGCGCCTTCACGATGCTACGGCAGTCGTCGGGCTTACACGGGTGCACTCTTGACCGATGACGATTGCCGCAGACCCATACTCTTTTAAGAAATTGCTGGGGTGTGAGATCATCAAAGCGGAAATCCTCGAGGTGCACCCCGACGGACGCCTGCCACCGACTGCTGGGCGCTGGAAGAACCTCAAATCGGCGAGAACGCAGGCCCGGCCTTCGGACGAGTTGCGGCCCCGGCATTCCGCGCGCACCTCGAGCGGCACACGACGCAGCACTGCCTTGAGCGCATTAGGATTGTAGCACGGCGAAAGCGCAGCGCGCTGTTCCGGCGACAACTCGAACTCGGCCTCGGATTCTCCTATCACTCCCGCGGTGTGCAAGTCGCAGTCATCTAGCGCCTACGGCCGAGCTGTGGCCGAATCACAAATAAGGCGCCGCCACAGCGAGCTTTCATCCGCCTCGACCGAACCCCCGCGACCCGCGTTAGTGTTTTGCCGGGCGCAAGTCCTCCAGTTCGGCGTAGCTGAATGTCGCTGAAATGATCGCCAAGCATCTGTTAGCAAGCGCCCGCCTGTGGATTGTATTTGCGCCCCGGGATGAACAATTGCCGCTCCTAGCGCGCGCCGCCGTCTAGGCGACTGCTCTAGCAATTGAGAAGGATCAGTAGTCGCGGGCAGGCGCCTGTGCTACCAACGTGAGCGGGCGAAGAACCCTCTCCACGCTCGCTTTGCTCGCTATCGCCCTAACTGGCGGAAGTGCTGCTGACCGAGGGGTCGGCGACTGAGCGTTCACGCGCCGCGCGGGCCGAAAGCGACCGGCCGAGCCTAAGCCTACGCTCTCCGTTGATCGCCTCGGCCGGTGGGCCTGCTGCGATCGCGCACGATTATGTCGCCCGGTTCGATCTTCAGCGCGGCGCACAGATCATTCAACACGTCGAGCGATATCTGGCGCGTTGCATTGGTACACATGCGGTTGATCGTCGCGAAGCTTACGCCCGAGGATCGTGACAGCTCGCTCTGCCCAATCCCCGCATCCTCGAGCACCTCGCGCAACCGGAAACGTACCGACATGGACTTGCCTCAGGCTAGGCGGAAACATATAGCCAGAAAGCTATAGCTACCTCTTGACAAGCTATAGCTAATCTGTTATAATTGTATAACAGAAAAGAGGCAGCCGGAAACCCTAGGAAAGTTGGCCGACTGCCTCCCCCACACCCCCGAAGGGGCGCGACTCCAAGATAGGACGGCCGCCCCGCCGGGACAACCCGGGAGGGCATCATGCAGGATTCCGATCGCACTGCCGTCACCGCGTACGAGTGGCACATCATCGCAGCGGAAGGCCCCCGCACCGTCGAAGGCACGTACTACCCTCGCGAGAATGACGCCGACCTGCAACGCCGCTGGGCGGCCGAGCGCATGGTCCGCGAGGCACGGCGCCAGGACGCACGCGAGCGCGAGGCAACGTCGAGCGCCCGTGCACGCGTCGGTACATGGCTCGCGCCGCGCGAGCGGGCACGCGTTGACGTCGCCGTTGGCGCAAACTTCATCCACCGCGACACGCTGCACGCCGTGCGCGGCGATCTGATCACCGGACGGGTCGACGCCGTCCTCATCTCCACCGCGCTGGTGCGGCCGCCTGACGTTGCCACACTGTCCGCGATCGTTCGCGACTTCCCCGGCACGCCGATAGTTGGCCTCGTCGCCGACATCGATGAATCGCAGGCACTGGCCGGCGCCCTCGCCTTCGGTCAGGCTGGTGTCCGGAATCTGATTGACGGACGCACCGCCGCCGGTTGGGCTGCGCTCCGGAGCGCATTCGACGTGCGGCGCCTGCCTGATGCGTTCCTGCAGCGCGCGATCCGCGAACTGACACAGGGCCCAACGATCGGCGAAGCATCGTGCACGGCGGGGTGGTCGCACTTTCTGTCGACGGTGTTCTCGCCCCGCGTCAGCAGCGCGAAGCAGGTCGCCGCGATCCTTGGCGTTGGATGCTCCACACTGACGAGCCGCTTCCATCGCGCCGAGCTTCCGTCACCGAAATGCTACGTTGCGCACGCGCGCCTCGTCTGGGCTGCGCGACTGGCCGAGGCGCCGGGCATGCCGATCAGCGCGATCGCGCACCGACTCGACGCGTCGTCGCCGCAGAGCTTCGGCCGCATGGTGCGCCACATGGTTGGCGTCACCGCCTCGACATTCCGCCAACAGTTTGACGGCGCCGCGATGCTCGACCGCTACCGGGCTGCGCTGATCGATCCATATCGCGACACGCTTCGCACCTTCGACCCGCTCCGGGCCACACACGGCGAACGCGCGGCGCAGAGCGGGAAGCACCTGACCGGGAGGGCCGCGTGATGCGTACCGACCGGAACACCGACCCGCGCGCCACCACCGCCGAGACACGTAGGCGCCGCGCACGGCTCGTCACCCTGCGACTGGTTCGGGAGGGCGCGTTCCCGGCGCCTGAGGGCTATCAGCCGGAGCGCGTGGCGATCCGCTCGCCAACTGACGTGTTCGCGTTCATGGCCCCATTCGCGGCGCGCGAGATTGCGGAGTCCTTCTGGATTCTGCCCCTCGACAGTCAGCACCGACTCATCGGTGCAGGTCCGACTGTTATCACGCGCGGGATTCTCAACTCGTCGCTCGTGCACCCGCGCGAGGTGTTCTGCGCTGCGATCGTCGCGCACGCGGCGGCTGTCATCCTGTCACACAATCATCCGTCCGGCGATCCTGCGCCGTCGTCGGATGACCGTGTCGTCACCGAGCAGCTGGTCGCAGCCGGACGGCTGCTCGACATCCCGGTCCATGACCACATCATCATCGGCTGCGGGTGTTATGTGAGCTTCGCCGAGGCCGGACTCCTCTGACGTGAAGCACAGCGGGATATCCCGGGCAGAAATGCCTGGGGTACGCGCAAGCTAGTGCGGAGATATCTCGCACTGAACGCATCGCGCAGAACGGGGATATCTCGAGTCCGTCCCGCGAGCGGTACCGATTCCTTCGCCTGCGTGCCGAGCAACGCCGCAGATCTCGCCAGGAAAAACCCCTCGAACGGCTCCTCGCGCTATGCGCTCTGCCGCGGCGTTAGCCCCTCAGTTCCGTTCGCGACGAGCCGTTGATGCTGCGAGAACGGCAGCCGACGTCGCCGTGTATTCCAGAGTAACGGCGATTGGTAGCGGCTGCGAGAAAATGGTACGCATGCATGTGCGCGTGTACGCGAGCTTTCTCGGCCGGCCAGCCTAACGCGATTCGTACGATAGGAGGCTGCGCCTGAGCGCAGGATCACGACTCACCGGCGATGACCACGACACGTCGATTCCGCCGCTTCCGAAGCGCGGGCGCCTTTGGTACGACGATGAGATCTCCGAACGGTTTTTCCAGGGACGCGTGAGCATCCGTTGGGTCCGGGAGCACCTCCCGCGGAACAAGGGGCTCAAGATCGGCCGCGCGTGGGCGTGGTACGAGACCGACATCCTCGCGTGGATCGACGCACAACGAGGTGCTCGCCGCGCCGGCTGAGCAACACGCATGTCGCCTACTCGCATTCGCGGGACCGGCTCCTACCGATTCGAAATCGACTGGACCGCATCGCTTGGATTTCGCATCGACCGCTCGGCCGAGACCAAGATCAAGCGCGAGTACGATGCCCTCGTGGGCGCCCTCTATGAGCTCCGCGCGAATGGCCAGGTCGAGATTCTTCGGCGCTTCGCCAGGGGCGATATCACTGTCGCGGCGCTCAAGCAGGCGAAGCGACTCGGACGCCTGAAATCCGACACACTGCTCGCCGACCTCGCGATGCTTGGTCGACTCTGGCATCAGGACGCGTTGTGTGCCCGACGCTACGGCGCGGTCATCGATCACTCCGCGGAATGCCTCGGCGCCGTCGATCGACTCCTGCCGAGAATGGGGAAGGGGCAGACAAACCGCCGATACGCGACCTCGCTGGCGAAGCTGCGGAAGGTCGCGAGGAAGGAGCTTCCCGACACGGCGACGGTGAGCGATCTGGCACTCGTTGACTGGGAGAGTCTGTTCCGACGGTGGCCGGACAGCGGCACGGATTGGAACCACATGCGGCGCGCCGTATCACGACTGCTGTCAACGCTGCTTGGCCATCCCCACCATCCAACGCGACTCGACATCATGGGCAAGATCCCGGTCGGTGATGAAGAGGAACGCGTTCCTGAGCTCACCGTTGCGCAGTTCTGGCAACTGGTGCGCGCCATGCCCGAGCACGCGCGTCCGTGCTACGTCGTTCTTGCCTCAACGGGGATGCGATTGGGCGAATACCTTCGGTGTACCACCGAGCATCTCGTGCCGGCAACATGTGCGATCCGCGTGCCTGGAACAAAGACACGGCGCAGCAAACGCGTCATCGAGTTGGCGCCTAACGCCTGGCCGTGGATCGAAGCGGGCGTTCCATCGCCGCTCCAGTCACGGTGGATTCACATCTACTGGTGGCGGGCGTGTGTCGCGCTGGGGCTTGGGCGCTACGAGCAGGTGGTGAAGAACGGCGTGCCACAGGTTACGATCACGACGCGCGCTGACGGAACTCGGGAGAAGAAACCAATGATGCGGTACGCTGGGCTTCGTCTGCATGATCTGCGGCATGTCACTGGCCAGGTCGCGACGGACGAAGGCGCGACGACCGCGCAGGTTGGAGATGCACTCGGCCACTCCGATTACAAGACGACCGCGCGGTATCAGCGGCGCCGACACTCGGCAATTGTGGGGAAAAAGGTGGCCGATGCGCTGTTTCAGACTCAGTCGATGCGCCCTATCAGCTCAAGAGGTGGTTAGAGGAGAGCCAATTTCAACCGATTCTCCGCGGCGATCAGGGCATCTTGAAGGTCCACATCCACCACAGCACAGCTCCACTAAGCAGCAACGCGATGCCGACAAGCAACATCCAGATTCGCCGCCGCGACCGACTGCTCACATTGACCATAATTGGTTTGCTTTTGTCGCTTCCTGCGACACGATGCTCGTTGCGGTCTGACGCCTGGAGCTAAGCTGCAAGGACTGCCTCATAGTTGCGAGCGCAGCGAGCATCGATGAAGAGGCCTTGTCAGCTTCAGCGATCGTTAGCCAGCGGCGCACGGCGCTTCGCCCGGCGCGCTCGTTCCCATTCATTCGCGCGAACGAGACGGGCGAGGAATAGCGTTGATCCAGCCGCAAACATGATCAACCCGCCGTTCGTCATTCGATCGTCTCGCGTAATCCAGTGACTGATTACCACCACGGCGCTGCCGTAACCCACGCCGATCGCCGTCGTTATCGCCACTACTGGCAGCCACGCGCGATCGCGCGTAGCTGCCAGGAAGTACGCCGCCACGACGAGAAGGGCCAGCAGATTGAACAGGTGCTGGGCATCATAATTCCCCCGCAGGCGTCCGATGACTTCAGGCGCCAAGAGCGCTGCGAGAAACAAGATCGGCCAAGCGACTGCGCGTAGATACGAGGATCTCGCTGGATAACTCAATGACTGGCTAACGCCTAGAGCTAAGCTGCAAGGCTTGCCTCATAATGCGATCGCAGCGAGCCATCAGTAAAGAAGCTTTGTCAGCTTCAGCGATCGTTAGGTGACGCCCGCGGCGGACCCGGCCCCGTCGCGCCCGGCGCGCCAGAACACTACAGTGCCCAGCACGATCGCTACGAGTGGCGCAGCCAAAAGGCCCAGACCAACCGCCGCGATCGCCGGCAGATCGCACGGCCGCACTGCTGGCGGACAGCTGGCCACACGCGCCGCAACGAACGCGATGCCCACAAAGGCAACGACCCCGCCACCGAGGGCGGCAGCAATTGCAAGGAGCAGGCGGCGCCAGATAGTCATAGTATTTTTGCAGTCACCTAACGGCAATTAGGCAGAACGATCTAATCTGCATTGTCCGGGCAAGCCGGGACCGAACCATCGGTTACGTCGCGCGCCCGGCCCGATACGCTAAAATCTACCGTTAGGTGTGCGGGAGTATGTGCGGGAGTGTACCTTAAAACGCAGGTATTTTCACGGTGTTTCTCGGTTGCTCGCGGGTCGTATTTCACTCTAAGCGGGCGAGTGGCGCGCTTTGAAGTCATGCCCCGTGTCGGACTGAAAATCCGCGTGTCGGCGGTTCGATTCCGTCCCTGGCCACTCAGCAGCGCATCACTTACGGGACGTTACGGCATCGGGCGCAAGCATGTCGCGGCATCAGTCGCCGCACGGCTCTGCGCCCGATGGTTTTTTACCAAGCAACGGTCGATCGCCGATATCGTGGCCGTTGACAGCGATCATCGCCGCCGCGACAAGTGCGGCCGAATCGTCGACGGACTCCCAACCGCTCCCGCCTCGCCACCGGGCGCCCGCCAGTGCAATCGGGGATCATGCCGGGATCGGCAATGTCGACGAGGCCTTCGAAGCGCGGCTAGGGCAGCACGCGAATCGAAAGGTAGACACTGCGCCCGATCGCCGGGATGATCCCGGGGCCCGGATATTCATCGGTTCGACGAGTGAAGTAATGCCGGTCGGCGACGTTGTTGATGCCTGCCTGCGCGCGCCAATGTGCGCCAATGTGCGCCGTGGCCGACCAGTCGAGCACCGCGTACGCGGGGATCCGGCCAACCACGGCGTCGTCGCTCCGCTCGGTGTTGTTCGCGTCGCCATAGGCGGACCCGATGATGCTGGCGAGGAGGGTGCTGCCTAACGGTCCGCGGGCCAGCGTCAGCCCGGCCCGCTCGACGACGCGCGGTGCATACTCGACGCGGCGACCGGCAAATTCACCGCTCGTGTAATGCGCGTCGATCAGGGCGAGCGAGTTGAAGAGAGTAATCGAGTGTCGGACCGCGTCGCCCGGACCGCGTGCCAGGAGTGGCGTGACCTCGACATAGCTCTCCACACCCTGATGGAGGCTGTTCGCAACGTTGGTTCGCTCAGTGAACGTCACGCCCACGCTGTCGGCGCGCGACACGAGGCCGATCCGGCCATCGACCGACAGGCGGAAAACGCCGACGTCGAACCGGATGCGATCATCGGCGAGTGTGCCGCGCGCGCCGAGATCGGCGTTGACCCCTCGCGTGTCGTGCAGCCGCGGGTCGATGCGAGAGACACTGCCGACGGGCGTCAGCGACGAGTAGTCGATCGGCCGATAGGCCTGCGTCACGTTGGCGTAGAGACCAGTCGTCGCCGACGCGATCCAGCTCGCGCCGAGTCCGCCTAACGGCACAGCGCGGGCCCTCGACTGCGGCGCGAACGTCGTGTCGGTGTAACCGTCCGCTCGGGAACGAAGGGTCTCGATGCGGACGCCAGGCAGCAGCGTCAGACGCGGGCCGAGGTGCACCGCGTTCTCCGCCCACCCGGCGACATTCGCATTGGCAAAGCGGATGTCGTACTCGTACGGCCCGACGAGGGAGAGGTCGAAGTCCGAGGCGGTCGTGCCTTCGCCGCCGCCCTGCCGGTGCATGGTCCCGTTGAACCAGCGTACGCCGGTGGCGAGCGAGCTGCGGAGACCGAAGAGCTGATAGTCCGCGCGCAGGCGAAGCTCTTCGGTCACGTTCCGGAACCCTTCGCGCTCGACTTCCCGCGGAACGTACGCTCCGGTCCCGGGATCGATCTCGTCGAGGGCACCAGGACCACCGTCTTCGTTGCGCCAGACGAGCGACCGCGAGCTGCCGAGCACCGATGTCACGCTCTGCACGCGCAGGCTCTTCGCAGGGTGCCAGTCGAGGGAAACGGAAGCCACGTTCCACGGCGACGTGAGCCAATTGCGGGCGCGGAATGACTGGCGTGCACCCGATTCGAGCTGCGCATCGGACAGCCCGCCCGGCATGTGGATGCGGTTTCGCAGCAGCGAATAGTCGGCGGACGCGGTGAACGTCGGGGCGACCGCGACCTCGATCGCCGCGTAGCCACTCGTCTGCACGTTATCCGAGTTGGGCCGCCAGCCGGTCTGCCGGTGGCGCTGTGCGTAGGCGAACCATCGCCAGCGGCCGCTCTCGCCACCCAGCGCGCCATAGGTGTTGGTCAGACCGAAGCTGCCAGTGGTCTGCTGCACGTCGATCGCGGCGGTTCTCGCAGTCGTTCCCCGGCGCATGACATAGTTGACGACTCCACCGAGCTGCGGGCCGAACTGGAGCCCGCCGGCGCCGCGGATGATCTCGATCCGCTCGACGGCCTCCATCGGCGGCGAGTAGTACGTCTCCGGATACCCGTAGGGATCGGCGGCGATCATCACGCCGTTCTGCCTAACGTTCATCTCGACGGACTGCGTCGGGTTGAGCCCGCGCAGCGCGATGCCGTTCGATGGGAAGCCGCTGCCTTCCGTTTCGGCGACCGTCAGTCCGGGGATGCGTCCCAGCACCTGGCGTGCGACGTTCTGCGCGGTGTTTGCGCCGACGCTGTCGACGAGGACGGCTTCGGTGCGCTTGCCGGTGAGCAGCAGCGTCCCATAACGCTCGGGGAGGAAGGTCACCGTACGGGGCGCAGCTGGCGCGGTCACCCGAACGGTTTCGAGTTGGCGGACCTGCCTCGCGGTATCAGCCGGCGGCGCGGGTTGCGGTAATGGTGTCTGCGCGAAAAGCGCGGGAGCGACGGCGAGGACGGCGAGAGCCAGCGCGCCTCGACGCGCTCCAGTCAGCCAACAATGAGAAGACATTGGATCAACGGTCCGAAAACAGCGAATGGTCGAAGTCTGATTTCCCAGGAGCGTGGAGAGATAAACCAGAACACCGACAAATTCAATCGGGATTAAAGAGACGTAGCTGGCGGGCGGTCGTGGTAGGAGGCGGTCAGCCGGAAATCACCGCTGGATCGGGATCCGCAGCTCGGCGCGAGCCCGCCGCAGCGACGGTCGGAGCAACGGCGACTGCACGGTGTCAGAGCCTGATGCGAAGCTGGCCGTCGACCTCTTCGACGTGATAGATACCGACACCACGTTCGGCGGGACCTGTCCTGACACAGCCAGTCCGGGTGTCGAACTGCGATCCGTGCCACGGACACTGCACCGTACCGCAGACCATTACACCGGCGGCAAGTGAGCCGCCTTCGTGCGGGCAGGCGTCGTCGAACGCGACGTAACCGTTGAGAGTGCGGGCCAGCACGATCCGCTTCCCCGAGGCGTGCAGCAATTTCATCTGGTCGATGCCAAGCTCCGAGGACATCGCGCCGGTAATCGTGCCGTCCTCATTCGGCGCTGCAGACGCCACATGCAGTTCCCCACCTGCAGCGAACCGGTGATCGACGCTGATCTGATCACGCGTGACGAGCGTGCCCCCGATGGAGCCGCCAGCCATGAGCAACGCAAATCCGGCCATCTCGATTGCCAGCACGGATGCCGTCGGCACCGTCGTTCCATCTCCGCGGAGCCAGATGGCGACAGCGAACGCGGCGACAGCACCAAGGATCAAGAGCATATGGCGTGTTGCTCGCATCTTCCCGCTGCTCCTCGGCGGCACTGTGTACGCATAGTCGATCAAACCCGGAATCGCCGCGAGCAGGGCCGTGAGAAGACCGGCAAACGTCAGGTGATAGCCCGTCATCCACCAGGAGGCCTGATTCATCAACCGTCCCGCGAGATCGAAGGCGAAACCGCCCGCGAGGAATGCAAAGGGAAATGGAATCAGAGCCGGATGGAGCGGATGGCCACGGATGCTCGCCTTGCTTCGCATGCCTGCCTAACGGCTCGCGACAGTGACGACTGCCCGCATCCATGGATGGATGCAGCACTGATAGCGCTCGGTACCCGCCGTATCTTCCGGCTTCTCCGTGACCGTCGCGCCGGCTTGAATGAAGTCGTCCGCGGCGAGCTGCGCACACTCGGGCGCTTCCGTCGTATTCCCCGATGCGGTGTTCAGCGCCGGGACGACGCCGCCGCCAAAATTCTCGACCTCGGTGAAGGTGTGAACCTCGCCACCGGTGTTCGTCACGACGATCGATTGGCCGACGCGTGCGTTCAACGTCGTCGGTGAGAATTGCCAGGCGGCGACGCTGTGGGTCGCGTTGAGCTCACTGTTGAACTGGGAGAACGTGACGGTTCCGTTCTTCTTGCATGTGCCCGCGCCCAGCGTCGCATTGAACGACGTCGAGTCGCACTGATCGAGCGCCGAGACGCGCACAGTCGTCGCGGGGGCCGAGGAATCGGTGCATGCGCTGACGACTTGCGACGCGATGACGAGAGTGGCGAGGGCGAGCGGATACCGCATGATGGACTCCTCCGGAAGACGGTGCGGCCACGATCCCCGAGCAGCGGGAATCACGCGCTGCAGCATCGCGACGGCACGCATTCGCGGTCAAATAGCCCGGGGCGAACGGCAGGTCACGCGAGGTAAGCGCGCGGCGCGGTCTGCGGCGCGCCGACTGTCACGAGGGCGAAGGGGGCGGACCGTGACACGTTCGTTGCGCATCGGTCGGACATCCGATACCAAGCGCCGCGACCTTTCCGCCTGATCCTCCGGGGTTCGCGCGCCTAACGCGAATCCTCCCGGATCCGTGCGCCTGACGCGCCGACGACTCCCCCCAACATGGTGGTACCATGCTCTCGCGTGTACTTCGTGGTCTCTCCATTGCTGGAATGCTCTCCGCCGGCGGTGCCACCGCGTTGTCGGCACAATCGACACCAGCGACCACGCCGGCGACGACGCCAACTCCGGCGCCTGCTCCGGCAGCGGCTCCGCAGGCGCCGGCACCGGCGCTCGATTTCTCCGGCGTCATCTTCGGCAACTATCAGTACCGGACCGACTCGCTGGCCAAGGCGCAGACGGGCGGAAAGAGCCCGAACCAGTTCGTGATCGACCGCGTCTACCTGACCTTCCGGATGCCGGTCGGTGATCGCGCCAGCATCCGGGCGACGACCGACATCGTCCAGAATGCGAACGGCGCGTACTACAATGGCTGGAGCGTCAGGCTCAAGTACGGCTATCTCCAGTACAACTTCCTGCAAAACCTCGGCGGGCATCCGGGCTTCAATGCACTGGCTCGCGTCGGGATGCTGCACACGGTCGTGATCGACCACGAAGAAGGATTCTGGCCGAGGTACCTCAGCCAGACGGCGGTGGAACGCTTCGGGTTCTTCTCCTCAGCCGACCTTGGCGCAGCGTCGCAGCTCTCACTGCCCGGCAAGATGGGGGAGATCTACGGCACGATCACCAATGGTCCCGGCTACACGAGCCCCGAAGTCGACCGGTTCAAGGACCTCGCGCTCCGCGTCACGCTCACGCCGTTAGGCACGCACGCCGGGCTGCTGCAGACGCTGGCGATCTCGCCGTGGGTGTACCGCGGCCGCACGGCGAGCAAGTACGCCGCTGGCGGCAGGGGCCAGGTCGCCCCGGTCACCGACGGGTTGACGCGTGACCGGTGGGGGATCTTCGCCGGGATCAAGGATCCGCGCCTCGTCGTCGCGGCGCACTATGCGCGGCGCACCGAGGGATTCGAGACGGGCGCGAACACGCTCGCGTCGCCGCGAGTGGCCGCGCCGGACAGCAGCGGCACGCTGTGGAGCGCGTACACCGTCGTCCGCCCGATCCAGTGGACGTCGGGAAAGAACACCGCAAAGCTCGGGATCGTGGCGAGATGGGACCGATTCACGCCGCGCACGACCCGCAGCGGTGTGCAGCGACTGGCGATCCTCGGTCTGCAGTGGGAGCCGACGTCGCGCACCGCCCTGGCGCTCGACTACCAGGACGTCACGCCTCAGGACTACAACGGTCCCGCCCCGATCACGGAGACCAGAGGGTGGTACCTGCACTGGAATGCGTCGTTCTGATCGCGTCCTCACATCGCCTCATCAACCTCTTTCATCGAGCTCATTACATGAAACGTTCAATCATCACGACCGTGATTGCCGCCATGCTCTGCACCGTGGCAGCCAGTGCCGGCGCGCAGGGCAACGACCTGACAGGCGCGGGCGCAACGTTCCCCTATCCGATCTATTCGAAGTGGTTCAACGATTACGCCAAGCTGAAGGGCGTGCAGATCAACTATCAGTCGATCGGCTCGGGTGGAGGAATCCGCCAGCTGTCCGAGCAGACCGTGGACTTCGGTGCCTCCGACGCGCCGATGTCCGACGATGAGCTGAGCAAGGCGAAGGGCGGCATGGTGCTCCATTTCCCGACGGTGCTCGGCGCGGTCGTGATCACGTACCAGGTCGCGGGGGTGACGGCTCCGCTCAACCTCACCGGCGACGTGCTCGCCGACATCTATCGCGGGACGATCAACAAGTGGAACGACCAGCGCATTACCGTGCTCAATCGCGGGGTGAAGCTGCCGGCGCAGGACATTCTCGTCGTGCACCGCTCGGACGGCAGCGGCACGAGCTTCATCTTCACCGACTATCTCTCGACGGTGAGCGCCGAGTGGAAGGCGGGGCCGGGCAAGGGCAAGGACGTGCAGTGGCCGACCGGTCTCGGTGCGAAGGGAAATGAAGGTGTCGCCGGAATGGTGAAGCAGATGCCGGGTGCGATCGGCTACGTCGAGCTCGCGTACGCGCGCCAGAACAAGCTCCCGTATGCGGCGCTGCGCAACGCGGCCGGGCGCTTCGTCCAGCCGTCGATCGAAGCGTTGACCGAGGCCGCGGCAGGCGCGGCGAAGTCGCTGCCGGCCAACACGGACTATCGCCTCTCGATCGTCAATCCGCCGGGCAAGGGCGCATATCCGATCGCGTCGTTCACCTGGCTGCTCATCTATCAGCACATGGCGGATGGCGGCAAGGCAGCAAAGCTGGTCGACTTCCTGCGCTGGGCGTATCGCGACGGCGAGAAGTCGGCAGCGGCGCTCGACTACGCACCGCTGCCGGCGCCGATGATCGCGCAGCTCCAGAAGCGGCTGGCGACGATCTCGACGACGGCAACGACGGCGGTGCGCTGAGGGGCGGCGGTAAAGCCGGCGAGGGATACCGTTAGGCGCGGCGATGGCTCGCGTATCGCCGGCAACGTCACCGCAGGCATGGGTGCGACGTTGCCGGCGATAGTCCTGCCATGGACCGCGTCAGCTGAAATCGGTGTGACACGCCGGGCGCGATGGTCTATCTTGCGGGATGACGATCCCCGAGCTCTACCCGGACCTGACCAAGCTGCTCGGTGAGTACTTCTCGCTCGAGACCGCGCGCAATGGCGCGCGATACCGGGACGCAGTGCTCGTCTTCATCCTCACCGAGTCGCACCCGACGCTGCTGCAGACGGCGAGCGACGCGCGGGCAATCCTCGCCGTCGATTCGGAGCTGCAGGCGTTCGAGGGCTACGTTCGCGAGATGGGGCTGGACTTCGCCGCGTTAGGCGAGGGGGTGACGGTGGAAGACTGGCTCGCCGACGTCGTCAACCTGGTGCATTCGTCGCTGTGATCCCCTGGCGCCGCGAGCGCGAAGCTGATTTTGACGAACTCCGGTGCTCGATGTCCTCCGTCGCACCGGTGAGAAGTGCGCGGACGGTGCTGCTGCTCGCCGCGCTCCTGACCACGCCGACTCTGGTCGGGTCCCAAGGTGCGCATCAGGCCGACGCGCTGTCACGGGCCCACTGGGTCACACACCCTGACGCAGCGCCTGATTCCTTCGGTGTCTTCCATTTCCGGCGTGTCCTCGAGTTGCTGGCGCGACCCGAGCATTTCATGCTGCACCTGTCGGCGGACAACCGCTACCGATTTTTCGTCAACGGTGAACCGGTCGCCGATGGCCCGCAGCGTTCGGAGCTGATGCACTGGCATTACGAAACGGTGGACATCGCTCCGTTCCTGCGTCCGGGGCGAAACGTCCTCGCCGCGATCGTCTGGAACTGGGGTGCGTACAGGCCGGTCGGGCAGGTGAGTCTGCGCACCGCGTTTCTGGTTGCGGGCGCGGACAGCGCCAGCTCGGCTGCGAGCACTGGCGAACCCGGATGGAAGGTCGTTCGCGACTCGAGCTACGAGCCGCTTCCCGTGACCGGTGCGGCGACGGGCGGCTACTATGCCGCGCCGCCGGGAGAGTCGGTCGACGCGAGGCGATATCCGTGGGGGTGGGAGACGGCAGCGTATGACGACGCCGGCTGGATCGCAGCCATGACGCTGGGCGCGGCGCAGCCTAACGGTACTGATCCGTACGGCGTCGTCCAGAGCTGGCAGCTCCAGGCGCGGACGATCCCAGCGATGGAGGAGACAGCAGTCCGGTTCGGGGCGGTCCGCCGCGCCAGCGGTGTATCGCTCGACAGCTCGCGCGCCGGCGTGCTGCGTGGTGCGCGGGATCTGGTGGTCCCCGCGCGGACACGAGCGGTGATTCTTCTCGACCAGCAATACCTCACAAAGGCATACCTGTCGCTCGTGACGAGCGGTGGAGCGGGAACGAGCCTGACGCTCACCTACGCCGAGTCGCTGCGGGACTCGACCGGACGCAAAGGCAATCGAAATGCCGTCGATGGAAAGACGATCGTCGGTGTGCGAGACGTGATCCGCCTCGACGGGGGCGCACGACGCGAGTTCCGGACGCTCTGGTTTCGCACCTACCGCTACGTACAGCTCCAAATCGAGACCGGAGCGGAACCCCTGCGCGTGCACGACGTGCACGGCATCGCCACTGGATATCCGTATCATGAACGCGGCCGGTTCACGAGCGACGCGCCGTGGATCGACAGCGTCTGGACGATGGATTGGCGCACCGCGCGGCTCTGTGCGTGGGAGACGTTCTTCGACACGCCGTATTACGAGCAACTGCAGTACGTCGGCGACTCACGCATCCAGGCGTTGATCGCGCTCTACGTCGCCGGGGACGACCGCCTGGTGCGCAACGCGATCGAGCAGTTCGACCAATCGCGCATCCCCGAAGGGCTCACGGCGAGCCGTTATCCCTCGGCGCTGCCGCAATACATCCCTCCCTTTTCGCTGCTCTGGGTGGCGATGGTGCACGACTACTGGATGCTCCGCGATGACGCGCCGTTCGTGCGCGATCGGCTCGCGGGAGTTCGTGGGGTGGTCGGGTGGTACGAGCAGCACATCGATTCGACGGGACTGGTCGCCGCCGGCGCGGAGCCGTGGTGGGGTTTCGTCGACTGGGCGGACCAGTGGGAGCGCGGTGCGCCGCCGGGCGCGGAGCACGGTCGCTCGGTGACCGTCACGCTGCAGTACGCGTACGCGCTCGATAGAGCGGCGGAGCTCGAGGACGCGTTAGGCACGCCTCCGCTCGCGGCGCGAGATCGCGCACGTGCATCCTCGCTGCGTGCCGCCGCGCGGGCGCGGGGATGGGACCGCGCACGCGGACTCTTTCGTGACTCGCCCGATTCCGCGATGTACAGCCAGCAGACGAACGTGCTGGCGGTGCTGGCCGGCGCGGTGCCGCCATCCCAGCAGCGGGCATTGATGACACGGGTGCTCGCGGACACCACGCTCGTACGCGCCAGCTACTACTTCAGCTATTATGTCATGGAAGCGATGCGCGACGCGGGGCTCGGGGATCGGTACGTGGAGCAGCTCGCCCCCTGGCGCCAGATGCTGGCGATCGGGCTGACCACCACGCCCGAGGCACCGGAACCATCGCGCTCGGACTCGCACGCGTGGAGCGCGCACCCGAACTACGGGCTGCTGGCGACGGTGCTTGGCGTTCGCCCCGGCGCGCCGGGGTTTCGCACCGTGATCGTGGCACCGCACCTCGGGCCACTCAGCCATGCCGAGGGAACGGTGCCGCACCCGAAGGGAGACATCACGGTGCGCCTAACGCGAGCCGGCGCAGCCGGGCTGCACGTCGAGATCACGCTGCCGCCAGGACTTGCCGGCACCCTCGAATGGCGGGCGAAGCGCGCGGCGCTGCACCCCGGACGGCAGACCATCCGCCTGTGACGTCGGCGAGGGCGCGGTCGCCCGTCCGTTCGTCGCTCCAGCCCTGGCCGCCGCCCGCCGTCGTCATCGGCAACCCGGGACGAGGGGCACACGTTTCGGGGGAGCGCGGTGGCGCGTCTTGATGGAACGCGGAGGATGATCGTCCTCGCGCGCCTACGCCACCGACGCGATGCCAATTTCCTTCTGGTTTCGACCCAACATTTCCGGCACGCGGCCGATGCCGGCGCTGACGGCGAACACCGAGGGCAAGCGATGCGGGCAGTGTCGCGTCGCGCTGCCAGAAGCGGCGCGGTTCTGCTTCATCTGCGGACGCGAGCTCGCGGATGAGGGGGTCGCGCCCGAGGCCGGCGACGAGGATGCCCTCATCGCGATGGTTCAGGCGCGACTGGTCCACGCGTTAGGCGAGCGCTACACGATCCGCGAAGTGCTCGGCAAGGGAGGGATGGGAATCGTCTTCCTCGCCGAGGGGCGCGCCGACGAGTCGCTGGTGGCGATCAAGGTCCTGAGGACCGAGCTGTCGAGCGACCAGATGGGAGTCGCGCGGTTTCAGCGCGAGGCGGAGATCGCGGCGAGCCTCGACCATCCGGGAATCATCCCGATCCTCGAAGTGGGGAGCGAGACAGGGTTGCACTACTTCGTCATGCGGTATGTCGAGGGGTGCTCGCTCGACGCGCTGCTGCGCGAGCGCAAGGCGGCTCAGCGCCCGCTTCCGGTCGCGGCGGTGACGCGGATCCTCAGCGAGGCAGCGGAGACACTCGCGTACGCGCACCGGCAGGGGATCGTGCACCGCGACGTCAAGCCGGCGAACATCATGCTGGACGGCGAGAGTCGCGTGCTGCTCACCGACTTCGGCATCTCGAAGAGCGCGGTCGCGAGCACCGGCGCGACCACGGCCGCGGCGCTGACCGAATACGGTACCGTCCTCGGCACGCCTCACTACCTCGCGCCGGAGCAGGCGCTGAGCCGCAGCGTGGATGGACGCGCCGACCAGTACGCGCTGGCGATCGTCGGGTTCGAGATGCTCACCGGTTCGGTACCGTTCGACGACGAGACGTCGCATGCGATCATCCACCGCCACGTGAACGAGCTGGCGCCGCGCGTGAACGCGCTGCGTGCCGACGTGCCGGAGCACATCGCCGCGGCGATCGCGCGGGCGCTGATGAAGGCGCCGTCACACCGCTTCGCGACGATGGACGACTTCGCGCGCGCGATCGATCCGGCCGCGAACCGCACCACACGGCGATGGCGCGCGGTCCGTCGAGTGGCGGCGGTTCTGGTGTCGGCCGCACTGCTCGCCGCGGCAGGATGGGCGAGCGGAGTCGTCCGGCACCGCGCAACGACGCCGACTGCAGTGCAGCCGGCGCCTGCGATTACGCCGCCAGCTGCGACGCGATCTGGCGCAGCGCCGAAGCGGCCTGCAGCGCCTCGTCGCTCGGCGTCGCGCCACCGCTGACCGCAGCGATCAGCTGCTGGTCGCGCGAGTACAGGTCGGGACCGAAGTGCAGCTCGTCGTCAGCCATGTACGTCGTGAAGTAGACGATGAAGACGGGGATCTTCTGCTTCACACGCACGGTCTTGTTGTTCGGCTCATTGTTCATCGCCGACTGCACCGAGTCGGCTGACCAGCCGAGCACCCACTGCGCGAGCTCGGCGGGCTTCTCGACGCGAATGCAGCCGTGGCTGAACGCGCGCACATCCTGCTCGAAGAGCCCGCGCGCCGGCGTATCGTGCAGATAGATGTTGAAGTCGTTCGGGAACATGAACTTCACGAGACCGAGCGAGTTCTTCGGACCCGGCTTCTGGCGTATCGCGGTGCGTGAGCCATCCTGCCAGTACTCGTAGTCGTTCGCCTCCATGTAATTCGGATCGGTCGCCACCTTGGGCTCGATCTCCTTCGCCTGGATGTCGGGCGTCACGTTCCAGTAGGGACGGAAGACGACGTACTCCATCATGTCGGCGAAGGTCGGCGTGTTCTTGTCCTTGTACTCGGCGCCGACGATGACCTTCATCTCGAGGGCGAGCTGGCCGCTGTCGTAGGCCGCGAAGCGGAACGACGGGACGTTGACGATGATGTAGCGGCTGCCTAACGTGCGCGGGAGCCAGCGGTAGCGCTCGAGGTTGGCCGCGATCTGCCCGAGACGGTACTCGGCACTGACGTTGAGCGCCTGGATCGTGCCGGGCCCGAGGACGCTGTCGACCGCGATGCCGTGGGTCGCCTGGAAGTGCGCGACCGCACCGGCGAGCGCATCGTCGTAGAGCAGGCCGTCAGGCATCGTGCTGTCGGGCGGGGTCGGCGCGGCGGGAGGCGTCGCGCCGGCGGCGAGCAGTCCTTCGACGCGAAGGCGGTCGTAGAGCGCCTCGAGACGCGCGGCGGAGTCCACGTTTCCCGGCTTCAGCGAGCGCCCGGCGGGCACCGGCTTCCAGCCGCCAGCCTTCACGATCGCGCGGAAGCGCTGCAGCTCGTGACGAAGCGCGTCGTAGTCCTGCTCCTGTGGACGAAGCTGCGCAATCGCCTTGACCAGATCCTCCGACCGGACGACGTCGACGAGCGCACTGTCGACGTCCTTCTCGTGCGGATTGATGTGCCAGTCCTGCGACATCGACTTCGGGTCGACCTGGCCGGTGAGATAGTCGCCGCCGAGTGCTGCGTACGTCGCCGTAAGGAGCACGTCGGCGTCGGCGAGCGCGTCAGCGCTCGGCTTGTCCTTCGCGCGTGCGGCAGCGAGCGCGCCGCCTAACGCTCCGAGCGGGTAGGAGCTGAGCACCAGCGCGTCGCTGTCAGCCGCGGCGACGGCCTGGAGGAGCGCCGCCGTCCGGGCGCCGCGGACGCCATTCGCGTCGAGCCAGAGCGGGCTGTCGGCGTACTTCGCGTAGAGATCCGCCGTGCGCTTCCACGCGACTGCTTCGAGCGGCGACGGCGCGCGAGCGGCGAGTCGACGACTGATCGCGGCGCGGACGGAATCAGCGGGTACCCCACGAACGTTCGTGACCGACTCGGGTGCCCACGTCGTGTCGACGGGGGGGAGCGCGAGCCCGCGACGCATTTCGATCTTCGGGTCGTGCTTGTTGCACGCGGCGAGCGCACTCAGTGCAACGAAGAGCGCGGTGCCGAGCCGGCGCGCGGCGCGTGGGATCATGAACGAACGAGTCATCAAGAAGAACGGGCTCGAGAAGTAGCCCGCTGGCGCGAGCGACAGAGAAGGGAGCACAGCCGTCGATGGCGAGAGTCGCGCCAGCGGAGCAGAGTCGTGATACACCATTCAGCCGGTCAGGGGCCATGGTGCCAGGCAGTGGCGTCACTGGAAGCGGCGGCAGCCGCCCGCCCGGCAGCGCGCACACAAGTGGCATCAGCGATGGCACTATAAAGGCGGAACTTCCGCCAGCTGCCGGGGATTCATCCTGCATGACAAACTTACGCGAGCTGGGCCGGGTTGTCGCTGGCGGGGGGCTGGTGCTGGGTGTGCTGGCCTGCGGTACCACGAACTCACTCGATGCGCAGACATCGGCGACGAAGGGGAAGCCGGCCCCCGCGCCGGCAACGACGCAGGCAACCACACCGACGACGCAGGCAACCACGCAGCTGAAACAGGAGGTGGCGTTCGTGAAGCCAAGTGATGCAGAGCTCCGCCAGAAGTTGACACCGGAGCAGTACGCGGTGACGCAGCACGACGCGACGGAGGCGCCGTTCCGGAACCAGTACTGGAACAACCACGAGGCGGGGATCTACGTGGATGTCGTCTCCGGAGAGGTGCTGTTCAGCTCACTCGACAAGTTCGAGTCGGGCACCGGATGGCCGAGCTTCACGAAGCCGCTCGAGCCGGCGAACATCAAGACGGGTTCGGATCGCACGCTCGGAATGGAGCGCACCGAGGTGCGCTCGAAGGCGGCGAACTCGCACCTGGGCCACGTCTTCGACGACGGTCCGGCGCCGACCGGACTCCGCTACTGCATGAACTCCGCGTCGATGCGATTCATTCCCGTCGCGAAGCTCGAAGCAGAGGGGTACGGCAAGTACGCGGCGCTGTTCAAGAGCGGGGCGAAGAAGTAGAGGCGGCTGGCAGCGAACGGGCCAGCGTTAGCCAGGATGCGGCCGGGAGAGATCCCGGCCGCTTTGCAACGGGCGTTAGGCGGATACGAATCTCCCATGGCCAAACCCTACGGCGGCACGTTCATCGCGGAACTCTTCAAGTACCCCGGCCCAGGCGGCCGGCACTTCGCTCCTGTCCCCGAGGAGTCGGTGCAGCTCGAGTTCACGCTGTAGCGCGCCAGGACGGCCAGGCGTTAGGCAGCGAGAACATGGCGCATCAAATCGCGACGGGCGACCAAGTCCGGATCGTGGCGCTGACCGGTTCAGCTGCCGACCATCTGATCGTCGTGACTGCGGAGCGGCCGCCGCGGATTGGAGACACCGGCATCGTGGTCAATATCGCCGATCGCCTGGGTGGGCGCGGACGCCATTACACAGTGGCCTTCACGCATCCCGATGCGCGACCGATCTGGCTGGCGGTCTTCGCGGCGCACGAACTGGAGGTGGTCGTCCCCTGACGGCCTTCGCGAGCTACTGTCTACATCCCGCCCGCGAAGAAACGTGACCGACGACGGCGGGAATCATCGGTTACGGTTTCGTCGACCTCTAACCTGAACGGAGAGCGCAGTGTCCAAGGTTGTCGCACTCATGTCCATGTCGCTCGACGGCTACGTCGCCGACCGCAACGATGGCGTCGGCGAAGTGTTCGATTGGTACTTCAACTCGGGGCAGGTCGAATTCGACACCGGTGGGTCGGACCCCATGACCTTCAAGGTGTCGGCGCCGAGCGCCGAGCACCTGCGCGCGCTCTGGTTCGAGCTCGGCGCCGTGATCACCGGCCGACGCACCTTCGAGGTTGCTCAAGGCTGGGGCGGAAATCACGCCTGGGGGCCGGCATTCGTGCTCACCCACCAGATCCCCGCCGGATGGCCGCGCCCGGGCTCGACCGTCCACTTCGTGACCGACGGCATCGAGAGCGCGGTCGGGCAGGCGAAGGCCGCCGCCGGCGAGAAGTCGGTCGCGGTTCACGGCGCCGACACCATCCAGCAGCTCCTGAACGCCGGGCTCCTCGACGAAATCGCCGTCGACATCGCGGCGATATTTCTCGGCTCGGGCGTGCGGCTCTTCGACCGTCTCGCCGACACGCCAGCGGTTCTTGGCAACCCGACCGTAGTGCCTGGGGTCGGCGTTACGCACCTGCGCTACCCGGTGCGCAAGGCGTAGCACTACCCGACATGCGGCGACAACGATCCACCTGTCAGAGCCGCGCACACCCTTCCTGCCGGCCCTTGACAGGCCGCCATATATAATTAGAATTCTAACTATATGAGCAGGCCCTCTGACAGGAAAATCGGCGGAGGCGAGTCGTCCGAAACCGAACTGGATCGGGCGGCGACGCTGCAGCTGGTAGTCGCCCTCGGCCGGGCCATGCAGGCGATCGAGAAAGGGATTCGACCGCATCTGGCCGGTCATGGGCTCGCGATGACCGAATTCGCGGTGCTCGAAGTGCTCTACCACAAGGGAGCATTGCCGCTCAGCGAGATCCGGGATCGGATCCTGGTGACCGGAGCCAGCACTACGTACGTCGTCAACAAGCTCGAAGAACGCGGCCTGATGCGTCGTCGAGGATCGGGCGAGGACAAACGGGTAGTCTTCGGAGAGATCACATCGGCGGGTCGCAAGCTGATCGGCAACATGTTCCCTGCTCATGTGGAGCAACTGCGGCAGCTCATGGCGGGACTGTCACCGACGGAGAAACGCACGGCTGCTCAATTGATGCGCAAGCTTGTCCGGCAGGCGAGGACGATCCCCGTCGACTGATTCTCACCTGGTTCTCGAAGCGTTTACTCGTTGCCTTGATAGTTAGAAAACTAAATAGTGTTGGTGCCGCAGGCTCGCTACGCCCCAATCCCCAAGAGCTATCTCATGACTCGCAATACGAGCGAAGTCACAATCGAGAACTCGGCCCTCCGCGGATACGGTACCGCCAACCCTGCGGCAGTCGCCGCCTGACGAATTCACTCGAGGATCTTTCAGATGCAGATCGGAATCGACAGCTTCGCCGCGACCCACACCGAGCAAGGCCTGGCGCAGAGTCCCGCGCGGCGACTCAATGACCTCATCGAGCAGATCGCGTACGCCGACGAGGTAGGCCTCGACTCCTTCGGAATCGGTGAGCATCACCGGAAGGATTATCTCGACTCCGCGCCACCCGTCATCCTTGGTGCGGCTGCTGCGCGCACCAGACGGATCCGGCTGACCAGCGCGGTCTCCGTGCTGAGCGCGATCGATCCTGTTCGACTGTTCCAGCAATTCGCGACCCTCGACCTGCTCTCGAATGGCCGCGCAGAAATCGTTGCGGGACGTGGCTCGTTCGTCGACGCCTTCCCGCTCTTCGGCCTGCGGCTGGAGGACTACGATGCGCTGTTCGAGGAGCACCTCGACCTGCTTCTCACGCTTCGGGAGCAGGAAAACGTCACCTGGTCGGGGCGGTTCCGCCCACCGCTCACTGGTCAGGGCGTGTTCCCCCGACCCGTGCAGCAGCCGTTGCCGGTCTGGCTCGGCGTCGGCGGGACGCCCAAGTCGTTCGAGCGCGCCGGCGCGCTCGGACTTCCGCTCATGGTGGCGATCATCGGCGGGGAGACGCGGCGGTTCCGGCCGCTGATCGACCTTTACTACGAGACCGCGGAACGCTTCGGCCACTCCCTCGAGATGCTCAAGGTGGGCGTCCACTCGATGGGTTACGTCGCCGCGTCGAAGAAGCAGGCTGCGGACGAATTCTTTCCCGGCTATGCCGCGGCGATCGCGAGCGTTGCCCGGGAGCGAGGCTGGGGGTCCGTGACGCGTGCCCAGTTCGATGCGCAACTCGGACCGCAGGGCGCACTACTGATCGGCGAACCGGAAGAGGTGACGGAAAAGATCCTCCGTCATAGTGAGTCGCTGCGTGGCATTGCCCGGGTGACGTTCCAGATGAACGTGGCCTCGCTACCTCAGGCGAAGCTGATGCGCGCGATCGAAATGCTCGGCACGCAGGTCGCACCGGTGCTGCACAAGGAGGCTGCGAGCGGCGCACTGCAGACGCTTTGAGGGTGGGTGCGCTGCCGTGTGGCGGGCTCAACGCGGCGCCTAACGGTGCCGACGCAGCGGAAGCGCCACATCGCGGCTTACCACGCTTGCGCGCGCGCGGCGCACTTCACAGCTTCGCTCTGGTCGAGCCAGAGCTCGTCCCGGCGCGCGCGAGCGAGATTTACGTCATGTCCGCGGCCGCCCATCGGCCGAGGCGGGGCCGTTCGTCATTGGTGGCGCGGTCGAGCGGTAAGCAGCACCATGCACTAAGCGGACGGCGTCGAGGTGGCGCCGTCCGCTTACTGTTTGCCGCTTATCGCTTACAGCAAACGAGCGGCGCTACCAGCGGGGGTCGTTGCCGAGCAGCACTTCGATCTCGGCGACGGGAATCGGGCGGGAAAAGAGATACCCCTGCGCCGAGGAGCAGCCCATCTCGCGAAGGGTGGCGAGCTGGTCCTCGTTCTCGACGCCTTCGGCGATCGCGGCGACCCCGATGTTCACCGCGAGGTCGCGTACGGTGTGCACCAGCTGCCGATAGAGCGGCCCGCTGTCCATCTGCATCACGAAGCTCCGGTCGATCTTGATGCCGTCGAGCGGGAGCTGGTGCAGGTAGCCAAGCGACGAATAGCCGGTACCGAAGTCGTCGAGATAGATCTGGATGCCTAACGCGCGGAGCTCGGTCAGCAGCTCCCGCGTGCGAGCCGGCTCGGCGATGGCGAAGCTCTCGGTGATCTCGAGCTTGAGCGTGTGCGGGTCGAGCCCCGACGCGGACACCGTCCCGGCGACCGTGGTGACGAAGTTCGGTTGCGCGAACTGCCGCGGCGAGAGGTTGACGCTGATCGCCAGCGGCGCGGTGCGCGGGAAGCGCTCCTGCCACCCGACCATGTCGGCGCAGGCACGGGCGAGCACCCACTGCCCGATCGGGACGATCAGCCCCGTTTCCTCGGCGAGCGGGATGAAATCGAGCGGCGGGATCAGTCCCCGGTGCGGATGACGCCAGCGAAGCAGTGCCTCGAGCTCGGTGATGCGTCCCGTCTCGAGCGTCACGAGCGGCTGGTAGTAGATCTCGAACTCGTTCCGCTCGACGGCGTGGCGGAGGTCGGTCTCCATGCGCAGCCTGGCAAGCGCGCGCGCGTGCATCGCGCTGTCGAACATCTCGTGACGATTGCGGCCCGCGCCCTTCGCGCGGGACATCGCGATCCCGGCTTCCTGGAGCATCTTCGCCGGGGTGGTGAGTCCGGACGAGCTGAGGACGATGCCGATGCTGGCGGAGGTGTAGACTTCGCCTTCGCTCGTCTCGATCGGGGTCGCGATCGCCTGCTGCATGCGTTCGGCGACGCGGCTGCCGTCGCTGTCGTCGGACAGGCTCTCGAGGAGAATCGCGAACTCGTCGCCGCCATTGCGGGCGATCATGTCCTCACCGCGCACGCACGACTCGAGACGTCGAGCTATGACGGTGAGGACTTCATTGCCGGCCTCACGCCCCAGGCTGTTGTTGATCGACTGGAAGCGATCGAGGTCGAGCGCGAGGACGGCGAAGCGGAATTCCGGATGACGTCGGCCGCGCTCCAGCGCGTGGGCAAGACGATCGAGGAAGAGCGAGCTGTTTGGCACCCCGGTCAGCGTGTCGCGCAACGCCTTTTCCTGGAGCTCTTCTTCCGCGATCAGATGGTCGGCGAGGTCCTGATGCAGCTCGAGATCGATCGCAAGCATTGCGGCGACGTCGCGAACGACGCTCTCCTCGGCGGCGCTCCATGGATGCGGCTCATCGACGACGACAAGCAGCGTGCCGACTGGCTGCCCGGCGGCGCGCGGAGTGCCAACGGTGTCGTCGCGCCGGACGAGTGGAACCGCGGCGTACGCTGCACCGCCGATGTCGCCGGCGGACTTGGCGAAGGAGCTGCCGTCCCCTGCCTTCGCACGGAGATCGGGGCAGAACGAGGTGTAGGCGTCGCTCGACGGGGGAAGCACGAAGAGCTGGATCGCAAGCTCACTGGCGGCTGCGCCGGCCGAGCTGGTGCGGCGCTGCTCAGCTTCGCCGGAACAGCGCGTCAATGCAGCCGCTATGACGCGGGTCGCGTGCTCGAGCGAGGCCTCCCAGAGCGCCGCCGCTTCGGGCGGGATGGGCCTTTGACCGGCAATGGTCTGGGCGTTCCCCGGAAGCTGGTCGGACGGGTGCGGAGGCATCGTCGATAGACGAGTGATCCGCCCCGAAGGCCACAGATTTCGGTGACCTGCGCCGCTTCTTCGGGTCCTGAAGCGGTCAGACGGTCCAGCTGAGGGCGAAGAGTGCCTCGGCGGATAGCTCGCGCCACTCCCTGGGGTAGCTGCGAACGCGCCGGATCACACCGTCGGACTCGAAGACGAGGGTGTTGGCGCCACGCCGGTCGTATACCGCTGGACCGAGCTCGTAGACGCGCCACTCTTCGTGATCGATCGTGATGACCCGGGCGTTGGTGGCCCCTGTTTCATTCGTGGTCATCGTGATGCCGGTCCGGCGGCGATTGCATTGAGGGGAGTGCACGACGCGCGCGTGCCGACCTCGCAAGAGCCCGGCCAGATGCTGATCGACCAGCCCGAACGGGACGATTACTTCAATCCAGTTCGTCGATCGAACGTGGCCAGTCCTGCTTGAGGAGTCGCGAGAGTGCGCGGTCGGCGAGAAGGCGTCCTCCGGTCTGGCACCGCGCGCAGTAGTTCGTCTCGTTGGTGGCGTAGCGGATGCGCTGGACGGGCGAGCCGCACACGGGACACGGACGCCCGTAGCGGCCGTGTACCGCCATCTCATCGCGAAAGGCAGTGACTTCCTCGGGGAAGCCCTCACCGACCTGTGCGCGGAGCCGCTCGGTCCACTCGCGAAGGACAGCGACCGTCGTGTCATGAAGCCGTCGCAGCTGCTCCTGATCGAGCTTCGATGTGAGCATGAGTGGCGACAGCCGTGCTCGATGCAGGATCTCGTCGGAGTATGCGTTGCCGATGCCGCTGAAGAGGCGAGGATCGGTGAGCGCGCGCTTGAGGGTGTGATTCTCCGACTTCAGTCTCTCGGCGAAGCGCTCGACGGTGGAGTCCATCACCTCGAGACCACCGCGATCGAACGCATCGAGCGCACGCACACCGGCGACGATGTGCATCGACGCGCGACGCGTCGACCCGGCCTCGGTGAAGAAGAGGGTGCCGTTGGGGAAGACGAACGCTGCGAGCGCGATCTTTCCTGGCGGCTTCTTTCCCGGCGGACGCCAGCGGAGGCGGCCGGCGATCATCAGGTGCATCACGACGAATAGCTGGCCCTCGAACCCGATGGCGATGCGCTTCCCGATGCGGAGGACCTGCTCGACGCGACGGCCGGTGAGATCAGTCGGTGTCGGCGCGACCGACCGGAGGATGAATACATTCCGGACGTCGAGCTCCTGCAGCGGCTGTCCGACGATGAGTGCGGCCAGCCGTTCGACGTAGACGGTAATGTCGGGAAGCTCGGGCATGCATGCGCCGGGATGCGATTGCGATGTCGTGGACAGCGAGGGACGCGCCGTTAGGCAGGCGCGTCAGGTAATGCCCGGGCCCGTCCCGGGGGGCCGTGGTCGCGACGAAGTGTAAGCGTGAAGGTCGAGCCTTCGCCCTCAGTGCTCTCGACCTCGAGCGCGCCGCCCATCGCGGTGGCGAGCGCGCGCGAAATCGACAGGCCGAGTCCCGCCCCGGCGCGCGGATTCCGGAGCGAGCGACCGAGCTGCGTGAAGGGGAGGAAGATCGCATCGAGCTTGTCGGCCGGGATGCCGACGCCGGAGTCGGCGACGCTGATGCGCACATGCTCATCGTCGGCGACAGCCGAGAGGATGACGCGTCCGCCGGCGGGCGTAGCCTTGATCGCGTTGGCGAGCAGGTTCGCCCCGACCTGCACGATGCGGTCGCGGTCACCGCGCGCGCGAAGCGCGGGGTCGCACTGCTCGTACAGGAAGTGCACCCCTTTGGAGGTGACCTGGGGAATGATCATCGCCTCGAGCGAGCGGAGCGTCTCGTCGACCGCAACTGGAGCGTCATCCACCTCCAGATGCCCGGCTTCGACGCGCGCGAATGACAGCACGTCCTCGATGAGGAGGAGCAGGTGCTGCTGGTTGCGGCGGATGCGATCGAGGTCGGCGCGTTGCGCATCGGTGATCGGCCCGCGCAGTCCCATGTCGAGCAGCTCGACATAGCCGCCAATCCCGTTCAGCGGTGTGCGCAGCTCGTGACTCATCGCGGCGAGGAAGTCACCCTTGGCGCGATTGGCCTGCTCGGCTTCAGTGCGTGCGCGACGCTCCTCCTCGTAGAGGCGTGCGCGTTCGATCGCCTGCCCGCACTGTTGCGAGAGGACATCGAGAAAGGCGATGTCGTCGGGCGAGAAGGCGTGCTCCTCGGTCCAGTTGAAGCCGAGTGCGCCGATGATCCGTCCATCGGCGCGGAGCGGAAACGCGGCCATCGAGCCGCTGCCGTTCTCGCTGCGGAGGTCAACGAGCTGCGGGTATCGCGCCGCCCGCGCGCTGGCCGACGGCAACAGCACCGGCTCGCCGGTGCGCACGACGTCGCAGAGTGGGAACTGCGTCTCGATCGGGATGAAGCGATAGCGCTCGAGCACCGCCGGCGGATAACCGGCGGCGCCGACGACCTCCAGCGCGTCCTGCTCGTGATCGAGCAACGCGAGCGCGAAGCGCGGTGCGCCGAGCGGAGGGAGCGCCGAGCGAATGATGACGTCGGCAACTTCGCCGGGGGTGATCGCGCCGGAGAGCTCGCCGGTGCCGCGTTGCAGCGCGGCGAGGCGCTCAGCGGTCCGTTCGGCGGCACGCCGCGCATCGCGCTCGGAATCGTACAGTCGTGCGCGCTCGAGTGCCTGAGCGCACTGTTGGCCGAACGACTCGAGCAGCGCGCGATCGGCGGCCGTGAACTCGCGCCGTTCGGGGAAGCCGAGGATGAAGACGCCTAACGTCGTCCCACTCTGGATCAGCGGCAGCGTCGCCCAGGATTCGGCGGGCGCGACGTCGAGAAAATCGGTGACGTCGTTGTAGCGGCGAGCCACGGCCGCGCTGTCGCTGAAATAGATGGGAGCGCGCGTCCGTGTCGCCTCGGCGCCTGGTCGATCAGCGCTGATCGGGATTCGCCGATAGGAGTCGAGCGCCGCGCCGATCACGCCGTGATGCCCCGTGAGGTCGAGCCACTCAGCGTCAGGCGCGAGCAGATAGACGAGACCGACGGACGCGCCGAGTGCGCGAACGCTCTCGGCGAGGGTGATGCTCGCGACCTCGTCGGCGGTGAGCGCGCGAGCGAAGGCCGCCGTGACCGACTGAAGGAGCGTGGTACGGTCGACGGCGTCGCGCAGCGCCAGCTCGGCGGTCATCCGCGCGGTGATGTCGACGTGCGTCAGGACAACATGCGTGACGGTCCCGTCGACGTCGCGGATCGGATGGAAGTGCGCTTCCGTCCAGATCGTGCGGCCCTTGCCAGTGGCCGAAGCCTCGGCCATCGAATAGCGCACGGGTGGAGTCATCACCGCCTCGCCGGCGAAGGCGCGGCGAATGGCGGGAATGATCCCCTGCTTCTCGAGCTGCGGGTCGGTGAGGACGGTGTACCCCGGCGGCACGTCCTCGAGGCGCGCTCCCCAGAGCGCGGTGAATGCGGCATTGAGCGCGACGGGATGACCGCTCGCGTCATAGAGGACGCTGCTGAACGGCGACTGGTCGAACAGCGCCTGCGCGAGGCCCGGGGCACTGCTGCCTAACGCTGGCGCCGCGGCACCCTCACTCCGGCTCAAGACCGGGGAAGGCGAAGCGCGAACACCGATCCCTTGCCGAGCGTGCTGTCGACGGTGAGGTCACCGCCCATTGCGCGGGCGAGGTCGCGACTGATCGCGAGACCGAGTCCGGTGCCTTCCTGGCCGGTGGCCGTGCCGCCGTGCATCGAGCGGCCGAGCTGCACGAACGGTTCGAAGATCGCTTCGAAGCGATCGCCCGGGACGCCGATGCCGGTGTCGGCAACGCAAATCGTGGCGCTGTCCTCGCTGGCTCTCATCGTGAGGCGCACCGAGCCGCCGGCCGGAGTGAACTTGCTCGCGTTCGAGAGCAGGTTGAGCATGATCTGCTGCAGCTTGTCGGCATCGGCCCTGACTGCGACGTCCGGCTCGATCGGGACACATTCATACGAGAGCGACTTCGCCCGCAGCTGAGGCGCGACCAGCAACTCGAGGCTGCAGACCGCGTCGTTGAGCGGAACGGGGCGGATGTCGTAACCGACGTGCCCTGCTTCGAGCTTGGCGAAGTTGAGCACGTCGTTGATCAGGCCGAGGAGGTGGCGCTGGCTGCGCTGGATCCGCTCGAGCGCCTCTTGCTGCGCTTCGTTGACCGGACCGTGGAGCCCCATCTGCAGGAGTTGTGCGTAGCCGCCGATCGCGTTGAGGGGAGTGCGCAGCTCGTGACTCATGTGCGCGAGGAATTGTCCCTTCGCGCGGTTCGCGTCCTCGGCAGCGCGACGCTGCTGCTCGGCGATCACGGTCTTCTCCGCGAGCCCCGCGTTCGCCTCCTGCAGCTCCTCGTTGATGACCTCGAGCTCCTCCCTCGCTGCCTCGACGTCCTCGCGGGCGTTGATCGCCTCCTGATAGAGCCGCGCCTTGGTGATCGACGTCGCTGAACGCCGCGCGAGCTCCTGCGCGAGCGTGACATCGGCATGTGTGTAGTGGCGCCCACTCTCCGCGGCGACGAGCGTCATCACGCCGATGACGTGACCCTGCGTCAGGAGCGGGACGTAGATCACGCCGCGAATCCCCAGGTCGCGCGTGATGCGCAGATGATCCTCGTCGCGCGCCGCGGCGACGAGCATCTCGTCGGTGATCTCGTTGTACAGCTCCGGGCGCCCCGTGCGGAGCACGTTTCCAAGGCCCATCGGCTCGCGGAGATCGGGGGGGTAACGCTCGTTCAACTCGTGCGCCCAGGCGACTTTCTTCGGATCGACGTGCGCGACCGCGATGCGCTTGACCCGATCCGGCCCGTCAGCGAGATCGACCGCGCACCAGTCGGCCAGTCGCGGAACGATGAGCTGTGCGACCGACTGCACCGTCTTCTGGTAATCGAGCGACGACGAGAGGATTTCGCTCGCACGCGTCAGGTAGTGAATCGTTTCCTCAGCGTGCTTCTTGTCGGTGGTGTCCTTCCACAGTGTGGCGACACCACCGCCTGGCAGCGGGTAGCAGCGGATCTCGGACCAGTTGCCGCCGCGCTCGTAGTAATCCTCGAACACCACCGGCTCGCCAGTCTCGCAGGCGCGCCGCATCTGCCGTTCGAAGTTCGTGCCGACGATGTCGGGGTACAGATCCCAGAGCACCTGCCCGATGAGCGACGGGCCGCCGCGGCCGGCGCGCTCGAAGATCTTCGCCGCGGCGTCGTTGACATAGAGGAAACGCCAAGCCTCATCGTGCACGACGAACGGGTCGGCGATGGCGGCGAGGATGCCGCTGACGAACTGCTCGGCGGCATGCAGGCGATCGTTCGCCTGCTGCAGCTCCTCGTTCATCGTCTGGAGCTCCTCGGCCTGCTGCTCGAGCTCCGCCTGCTGCGATTCCATTTCCGCCGCCTGGTCCTGCACTGCCTGCGCCTGCAGTTCCATTTCGGCCGTCTGCCGGGCCAATCGGTCGCGCGCCTCGATGGCGTCGCGGAGCAGCTTGTCGGTATCTCGATCCGTCACGGGAATCTGGGCTGACGTGCTGCCGATCGGGCTAGCGAAACTGCTGCGAGGAGCGCGCGGGCGCCATAGGCTCGTCGCCGGGGGTGGTGTGCCTCAGGCCGGAATCTCTTACAGATTACCTACTCAGCGGGGAGTCGCGCGCGCCACGGTCCGGGTGATCTTAGTGATCCCATGCAACCGGCGAGCGGGCGCCGCGCACGGGAAAAAAGTGCGGGGACGGCACTTCACGAGAGGAGCAGGATGACACGCATTCTCATCGTCGAGGACAACGAGGATCTCGCCTTCGGCCTTCGGCGCACGCTCGAGGACGAGGGCTACGCGGTCGAAGTCGCGTCCGATGGACTGCGCGGCTCACAGCGGGCGCGCGACGAAAAGCCCGACCTCGTGATCCTCGACCTCATGCTGCCCGGGATGGACGGGTATCGCACGCTCGAGTCGATCCGCGGCGCAGGGCTGCAGATGCCGGTGATCATCCTGACCGCGCGCGGGGAGGAAGCGGACAAGGTACACGGCTTCCGTGTCGGCGCCGACGACTACGTCACCAAGCCGTTCGGACTTTCGGAGCTGCTCGCGCGCGTCTCGGCGCAGCTCCGCCGGTCGCGGCTCCCCGGCGGGAGCGGCGCGACGTCGGAGCGATACAGCTTCAGCGACGTCGAGATCACGCCGAGCGCACGGGTGGTGACGAAGGGTGGAGAGCGCGTCGCGCTGACGCCACGCGAGTACGACCTGCTGCTCGCGCTGGTGCAGCGTCCCGGCGTGGTGCTCTCGCGAGTAACGCTGCTGCGTGAGGTGTGGGGTCACCAGGCCGACGTGATGACGCGAACGGTGGACATCCACATGGGTGAGCTGCGCAAGAAGCTCGAGGACATCGCCGCCGAGCCCCGTCACTTCATGACGGTGTGGAAGGCAGGCTATCGCTTCGATCCGTGATCGACCTGATACAAGTGGTGGCGTGTTGAAACCCTGGGCCCGCATCTCGTCGCGGTTCACGTGGACCATGCTCGTGCTCGTTGCGGCGGCGTGGGTCGTCTGGCGGGTGACGTACGTGCACACATCGAGCGTCGCCGAGATCAGGTCGATCCTCGAGATCTCGCTCACGACGACGCGGAGCGAGACCGGCGCGTGGGCCGGCGCCCAGCGCGACCGGGTGGCGATGGCCGCACAGCTCGCGCGCGGGCGGGAGCTGTCGACCAGCGACGCGCGGCGTGACCTGGTCGCGCTCCTCGATGCGATGGTCGATGGGCTGCGCACGCATGGTGTTGACGCGATGTCGGAAGCAACCGACGAGGCGGGTGCGGTGATCGCGACCGCGGGCGACGGCATCGCACTGCCGCAGCCGGTGGAGTGGAGCTTTCCGGGCAACCGCGACGTCAACGGCAACGTGCGCTGCGGAGACAAGACATGCGTCGTGCTGCGGGAGCCGACGATGTTCGGCGCGCGGACCGGGTGGATCGTGCTCTGGATCCCGGTCACCGACGAGACCTTCCGCGGGCTCAACCCGGCAGCGCGCTCGAACCTGAGCGGCCGGACCTCGCTCGTCGCGCGGATCGGCGATTCGGTCGCCGTGCTCGCGAGCCGCAGCAACTCGGGGAAGACCGTCAGGCGGATGCTGCCGTGGGCGGGGATTCCCGACTACGTCCGTACAGCGTTAGGCGGCGGCGCCTCGAGCGGGCAGGGGCGCGGGCTGTTCGGCGTGGACGTGATCTACGCTGCGTCGCCGGTGAGGGGGATGCCGTGGGCGGTGGTCCGGGAGCTGGACAGCGCGGAGATCATGCACACGGTGAATATCGCGCTGCTGATCGAGGAGTCACTGCTGCTCGCGCTCTTCTTCTCGCTCGCCTTCCTCGTGCAGAACCGAGTGCGAGTGGTCCGGGCGCGACGCACGAGCGAGCTGACGCAGCTGCGCGCCGACTTCGTCTCGAGCGTCTCGCACGAGCTGCGGACGCCGCTGGCGCAGATCCGCATGTTCGCCGAGCTGCTGCGGAAGGGCTCGATGCGGACGCCGCAGGACGCGGATCGCGCGCTCCGGATCATAGAAAAGGAAGCGAGCCGCCTGACGATCCTCGTCGACAACATCCTCAACTACACGCGGCTGCGGAAGCGCGCCGAGCGCGTGTCGTCGATTCCCACCCACGTCACCGGCGCCGTCAGGCAGACGATCGAATCGTTCGCGCCGCTTTCAGCGGAGCGCGGGGTTCACATCCTCCCCGAGATCGAGCCGGACCTCTGGGCGACGGTCGATTCCCTCGGGCTGCGGCAGGTGCTGCTCAACTTCCTCGAGAACGCCGTCAAGTACGGACCGCACGGCCAGACGGTCACGGTCGGGGCAAAGCGGGTCGATGACATCGTGCGCATCTGGGTGGACGACGAGGGTCCCGGTGTGCCCGAGGCGGAGCGTGAGGCAGTCTGGCGTGCGTTCTATCGGCGTCAGGCGTCGATCGCCGCCGGCGCCACGGGGGCCGGGATCGGGCTCGCCGTCGTTCGCGAGCTGGTGCTGCAGAGCGGTGGCTCGGTGCAGGTGACCGACGCGCCTAACGGCGGGGCACGGTTCATCGCCGATCTCCCGCGGGCGGAGACGCCGGACAATGCGGACGAGCTGATGGTGACGGGGGAGAGGCCGGTGCCGGTGTCGACGCGGGCGGGCTAACGCAGTTCAACTGCTGGCGATAATCGGTAAGCGTTAAGCAGTGAGCGGACGGCGCCCCAGCGATGTTCACGCAGTCCGCTGCCTGCTTGCAGCTTATCGCTTAGAGCTTATCGCGTACAGCCTCACTTCTCGTACAGCGTCTCCGGCTCGGCGGCGGCGAGGGCGACGAGGAAGGCGGCGATCTTTGCGGTGACCGCGTCGGCGAACTTCGCGCCCTTCGCGGCGGCCGAATCCTTCGGGTTGCCGACGCCGGTGTCGGCGGTGACGCGGGTCCACTCGCGCTGCGCCCAGACCCAGCGCTCCCTCAGCCCTGGTACGGAGAACTTCCGCTCTTTCCCGTCGCCGGCCGTGCCTAACGGCCGGACCAGCGCCGGCGTGAAGTGGAGCAGGATGCTCGTCTCGAGCTCACCGGCATGGTCGCCCGGCTCGGTGAAGTACGGCTTCGCGTCCACGACCTGCCACCAGTTCACGGTGCAGAGGAACACGGTCGTCCGCGGCTGCAGCTCGCGGATCATCTGCTTGAAGTCGTTCCCACCGTGCGAGTTGAAGATCACGAGCTTGCGCGCACCCGCACGTTCGACCACCTCGACGACATCGCGCAGCACCGCGGCCTGGGTGCTCGGGTTCATGTTCATGCAGAAGCGAACGTCGAGCTGGCCGGTGTTCACGCCGAACGGGATCGTCGGCAGCACCATCACCTTCGCGCCCCCCTCCCAGGCGCGCCGCGCCGACTCGGCGGCGAGGACATCGCACTCGATGACGTCGGTCGAGTAGGGCAGGTGGAGGTTGTGCGCCTCCGTCGCGCCCCATGGGAGGATGGCGACGTCGTAGACAGTGTCGCGGACGTCGCCCCAGTAGGACTCAGCGAGGATGTACGGACGCGCGCTCATGTGGCGCGGTGCTCGATGACACGCTTCATGGTACGCCCCTCAGGCGGCCGCGCTGGCGAGGGTCACAGGCCGCGCTGACATCTGCCGCTCGGCGATTCGCCCGCCGACCCAGGCCGCGGGCATCGCGGCGAGTATCGCGACGATGTGGTACCACGCCGGATACAACGACCACATCATCGACGAAGCGACGACGTTCAACACGAGGCCCATCGCGCCGAGGATGAGCGCGTGCAGCATCGGACGCCGCCTGGCGATGCGGGCGCAGAGGTAGCAGCCGAACGCCGCGTAGATGAAGACGTAGATCTCCGTGAGGGCGAGTACAGTCGTGTCAGTCGCCCCGCCGTTCGCCGCGAACCGGCCGGGAAACAAGGAGTGCATCAGTAAATCGGTCGGTCCAACCAGGCAGAAGATCACGACGAAGCCGACTATGATGGCAAGCACGCTGCGAAGCATCGAGCTCTCCTTTCGGGGGGATGCTGAAACTGAGACCGTCAGCTGACCGGCGCAAGCTCACGGTCGGGACGCGCGCGCCTGATCACGCGGCGAGCGCGCCGGCTGTATCTTTCGAGCGACCCGCCACCCGATGACAGTGCCGACAGTCCTTCCCACCGAGATCACCGACCCGACCAACGCACGCATCCTCGCGATCTCCGAGGATCAAATTGCCGGGTTCCTCCCCGATCCGTTCGCCGAGATCGCGCGGCTCGCCGCAGTGCCCGAAGAGACGGTGCACGAGCGTATCAGGGCGATGCTGGAAGCGCGCACCGTCAGGCGCGTCCGGCAGACGCTGATGGCCACCAACCTCGCACCGGGCGCGCTGATCGCGTGGAAAGTGCCGCCGGACAAGCTCGAGGCGGCGTTCGAATACATGTCGAAGCACGACCCGTTCTCCGGCCATGTCGTCATCCGCTCGACCGACGGCGAGACACGCGGCTCGGTGTACCGGCTGTGGACGACGCTCAAGGTCCCGGTCGGGTTCTCGATGCGGAAGCACTGCGAGTTCCTCGCGAAGACGGTCGGCGCCGAGGCGTACCGGATCATGCCGGCGAAGCGGCTGTTCGCGTTAGGCGTCGGGCACGTGAGGCGGAAGGGAATGGAGCCCGGGGCGAAGACCGCCGAGCCCGGGCGGGTGATGGACACCAACATCGTCGAGCTCTCGCCGCTCGACTGGCGGGTACTCACCGCACTCAAGCGCGAGCTGGCGCCGAATGAGATCGGCCCCGAACCCTGGCGCGCACGCGCAGTCGAAGCCGGCGTCTCGTACGACGAGTTCCTCCGCGTGGCGCGATCGCTCGCCGAACGCGGCGTGATCGGGCGCTTCTCGACCTTCCTCGAGCACGTGAAGCCGAGCAGCGAAGGCACGCGCGTGACGCGCTACAACGCGCTCTTTCACTGGCGCGTTCCGCCCGGGCGCGAGATCGAGGCGGGACGCGAGGTCGGGCGGCATCACATCCTCACGCACGCCTACTGGCGCGAGGGTGGCGACGAGTTCGCCAACGTCAACATCATGGCGGTGGCGCATGGCACCGAGAAGTCGAGCGTGCTCGCGCACAAGGCGGCGATCGACGCGCACCTCGAGTCGGTCGGGATCCCGGTGTCGTACACGAACGTGTTCTGGGGGGGACGGAGCGAGATCAAGCCGTCGGAGATCGCGCCAGCGGAATACGAAGCCTGGTGCCGGAGCGTCGGCCTCGACCCTGAAGCGATGCGCGCCGCCGCCGACGATCCGCGCACGGCGTAGCATCGAAGCGGCGGTTGCGCGCGCGGCGCGCGACCCGTTAGCGTGAATGTGCAGCACGCAGTAACAAGTTCGCAGCAGGAAGTAGGCAGTACAGTGGCACGGGGTGCCCGCGCGGGACGTGAAAGCGCGCGGGCTGAGATCACACCCGTCGAACCTGATCTGGGTCATTCCAGCGAAGGGAGCGTCACTGCCGCAGGTACGGTCCGAGCGCTCGCCGCCTAACGGTCTGCCGCTCCATCCCGCCGCCGGCCCGCTCCCCTCGCATCACGCGAGATACGAAGGAGCACCGCCGTGCTTGCAGCCGCACTCATGCTCATCCTGCAGGGGACGCCGCAGGGAGCGTCGCCGGACACCACGCCAACACCGACCGTGCGCGACAGCGCGCGCCGCGATACCATCGCTGCCGACTCGGCGCGCACGTCGCGGGTGCACCGGCTCGAGGCGGTGCAGGTCACCGCGGTCCGGGCCGGCGCGCCGGCGATTTCGGCGAAGACGATCAGCAGCGCCGAGCTCGCGCGCCGGTACACCGGGCAGGAGATGCCGATCCTGCTCCAGCTGTCACCGGGGATCACGTCGTACGCCGAGAGCGGGTCGGGGTCGAACTACTCGTACATGCGGATACGGGGGATCGACCAGACGCGCATCAACATCACGCTCGACGGCATTCCGCTCAACGAGCCGGAAGACGAGGGGCTGTACTTCTCCAACTTCCCCGATTTCGCCAACAGCATTGCCTCGGTCCAGGTGCAGCGCGGGGTGGGGAGCAGCACGCACGGTGTCGCGTCGTATGCCGGCTCGGTGAACTTCGAGTCGGTGCCTGTCGCCAGCGTCAGGCGCGGAGGAGAAGTGCAGCTGACGCGCGGATCGTACAACACGTCGCGGGTGAGCGGCGAATACCAGTCGGGGCTGACGCAAAGCGGCTTCGCGGGCTACGTCCGCGGCTCGGCGCAGACCACCGACGGATACCGCTACAACTCCGGCAACCGGTCGAACTCGTGGTTCGCCAGCGGCGGCTGGTTCGGGACCAGCGACGTGATCAAGGCGACGCTGCTCGCCGGGCTGTCGTCGAACGAGCAGGCATATCTCGCGTCGCCGCGCTCGGTGCTCGATTCTGTGCCGCGCGACAATCCATACGGCAACGCCGGCACCGACGCCGTGGACGACCGCTTCCACCAGGACATGGCGAGCGTGCAGTGGACGCATGCGCTCGCGCCCAACGCAAGCGTCGCGACGACGGTGTATGGCTTCGACGCCGGAGGATGGTACGACGTCCCGTACGCGGGCGACATCTACCGCTACGACCTGCACTCGCGCTGGGGCGGCGTCATCAGCGCGATCGAGTGGACGGGCGTGTCCGGCAGCGCATCGTTAGGCGTCCATGCCAGCCGCTACGCGCGGGAGCACTGGCTCTACACCCGCCCCGACCTGGCGACGCGGCTGTACGACAACACCGGTTACAAGGGTGAACAGAGCGCGTTCGCCAAGGGGTCGCTCGTCCGCGGACGGACGACGCTGTTCGGCGACCTGCAGCTAAGGCTGGCGCAGTTCCGCTACCAGCCGACGGCCGGAAACGGCGTCGCGCCGGCGAGCGTGCGCTGGTCGTTCTTCAATCCGAAGGCGGGTGCCAGCGTCCGTCTCACGAGCGCGCTCACCGGGTACGCGAGCGCCGGAATGAACGGCCGCGAGCCGACGCGCGCCGACATGTTCGCCGGCGCCGACGACGTGGACAGCACCAACGCCCCATCCGCATACCCACTCACACGGGTGCACCCCGAGTCGGCGCGCGACGTCGAGACCGGCGTCGTCTGGCAGCGGCCGACGGTGCGTGCGCAGGCGAACCTGTTCTGGATGCAGTTCCGCAACGAGATCGCGCCGATCGGGGAGATCAACGAGATCGGCTATGTGCTGCACAAGAACGTCGGGCACAGCGTGCGGCGCGGAGCCGAGGGTGACCTGACGTGGCGGGTGACGCCCCGCCTGACGGCGGTCGCGACGGCGTCGCTCACCGACGCACGCATCCGCGAGTATCGTGATGACGCGACCGGTGAGGTGTTTCGGAACGCGACCTCGCTGCTCACGCCGAAGTTCGTCAGCGGTCAGGGCATCAGGAGTGAGCTGGCATCCTGGCTCTCGCTCGACCTCGACGGGCGCTACACCTCACGGATGATGGAGACGAACACGAACGACGCGCGCTTCGTCGTCCCGCCGAGCTGGTACGCCGACGCCGGGGTCACGATCCGCGTCGCTCGGCAATCGGTACTGGTCGCGGTGCGCAACGTGTTCGACCAGCGCGTGTACACCGGCGGGTATCCGGGAGCGGTCCCGGGAAGCGCCGACCCGTCAGCGATGGAGCCCTACTACTACATGCTCGCGCCGCGCAACCTCACCGTGAGCGCGCGGGTCGTGTTCTGATCGCCGGACGGCCTAACGTTTCGCCATCGCTGCCTCGAGCGCTCCCGCAGCGATCGCCCAGCGCTCGTCCCAGCTTCCATGCACGAGCACGAACGGTGCGCGTCGGCGCACCAGCGCGGCGCGAAAGAGCGCGAACATCTCCTCGCGGTTCGCCGGCCGGTCGCGGATGCCGTCGGCGATCCACGGGACGTCCACGTCGCAGAGGAGGTAGAGATCGGCACGCCGTGACCGCTCGACACGTTCCACCCACGGCGGGACCATCTGGTAGTAGTAGCGCGAGTAGACGACGGTGCTCAGGAGGTCCGTGTCGAGCACCAGCAGCGTCTTCCCTTCAGCGCGAACACGTTCGGCGGCCGCGTCCGCGAGGCGGATGTGCTCGCGCGCGATCGGCGCGACGTCGGAGAACAGCAGCTCGCGGCCCACTCGCTCGGCGTACACACGCGAGCCTTCGGGGACCCACTCGGTGTGCGCCAGCTCGGCGATGCGGCTGGCGAGCGTCGTCTTGCCTGTCGACTCCGGGCCGGTGACGCAGATCCGGCGCAGCGGAGAGCTCACACCACGACAGGAGTGAGCCCCGACTCTGCGGCCATCGACCGCCGCCAGTCGAGAAAGCCCTTGATCGCGAGCGCGAGAAAGACCGCGTACAGCGCCGACGTGAGGAAGAGTCCCTTGAAGATGAACATCCCGACGTAGAGCACATCCACCCCGATCCAGACGAGCCAGTTCTCGAGCAGCTTCTTCGTCATCATCCACTGGGCGACGAGACTCGTGCTCGAGAGAAAAGAGTCCATGAAGGGCAGTGCGGCATCGGTCTCGTGATGCAGAAAGAGACCGATCATCACCGAGCCGATGGCGGCGATCAACGCGAGCAGAAGCCCGAGCCGCGGTCCGGTGCGCGTGACGTGCAGCTCCGTGTGCCCCGCGCCGCCATATAGCCACTCGTACCATCCGTAGATGGAGAGCAAGGCGTACACGACCTGCAGCCCCATGTCGGCGTAGAGCTTCGCCTCGTAGAAGACGATGGCGTAGAGGACGACGTTGACGATCGCAGTCGGCCAGCTCCAGATGTTCTGGCGCACGCTGAGCCAGACGCTGAGCGCGCCGACCAGTGCCGCAATTATTTCGAGTGGACTCACTCGCGCATGATAGACGTCAGCGCTTCTTCACGCGAGAGAGTCCCTTCAGCGCGGTCGCGGAATTCCGCGTCTTCATCTGCTCGCGCCAGAGATCACCGACTTTCCTGAAGCGCAGCGGCGCCGTCTCGATGGTGTACTCGTGCGGATCGAGATCGTCGGTCAGCTCGCTCCATTCGAGTGGGGTGGATACCGTCGCGCCGGGCTTGGCGCGCACACAGTACGCTCCGGCCACGCTCTTCCCGCGGATGTTCTGCAGGTAGTCCATGTACACCGTCTTCGTCGAACGCGCCGCCACGGCGCGTTCGATCGTCGCGTCGTTCGGGTGCTTCTGCGCAACCTGGGCGGCGATGATCTGGGCGAGCGTGACGGCGGTTTCCCAGGTCGCCGACGGCGGGAGCGGGATGGCGATATGGAGCCCGCGCGATCCCGACGTCTTGAGCGCCCCATGGAGGCCTAACGCGTCGAGCTCCTCCTTCGCCCACCGTGCGCAGTCGAGCACGCGCTGGAAGCCGGCCTTCGGCTGTGGATCGATGTCGATGTAGGTGTAGTCCGGGTTGTCCGGGCTCTGGACGCGCGAATGCCAGGGATCGGTCGAGACGCAGCCGAGCTGCACACAGTAGAGGAGCGTGGTGATGTCGCCGCCGACGAGGCGATTCTTCATGTCGCCATCGGACTCCGGCACGTCTTCCGCGCGCACGCCCGCGGGTGGATCGTCGGGTGCCTTCTGCTGGAAGAAGGTCTCTCCCTCGATCCCCTCCGGCGTCCGCTTGAGGACGAGGGCCCGATCCTTCACCGTCGGCAGGATCAGCGGCGCGACGGTCGCGTAGTAGCGCATCAGCGCGCCCTTGGTGATGCCGTCCTTCGGGAAGTAGACCTTGTCCAGGCTCGACACGTCGAGCGAGGCACCCCTGCCTAACGATACGCGGCCGCGCCCGCCGTCGCGCTCGATCTCGAGCAGCCGCTCGACGATCGGGGCGTTGGCGTAGACCGGAACGTCGGTGATCGCAGCGGTGCCCTTCCGGCTGGAACGCTTCGCAGTCTTCGCCGATTTCGCCCCGCGCTTCGCCGACGACTCGAGGCCCTTCTTCGCGTCCGTCGCGCGCTTCGCCGTCTTCCGGCCGGTCTTCGTCGCCGCCCGCGCCGCCGCGCCCGCGTTCGCGTTCGCGCGCCTGACGCTGCCGCGCTCCTGCACGCTCTCCGCCTCACGCGTCACCTCGCGCGCGGGCTTGTCATCGCGGGTCCCGAGGAAGATCGGCTGGCGCAGCTTTCCGTCGGCGGTCCATTCCCCGAACTTCACCTCGACGACGATCTTCGGAGTCACCCAGTGTGCCTTCTCGTTCGTCTTCACTTTTTCCGAGAAGGGCGACGTCGACCGCTCGAGCGACGCGAGCTTGCGGTACATGTCGCGCAACCCGGCGCTGGTGAAGCCGCCACCGGTGTGGCCGACGTAGACGAAGTTTCCCTCGTCGTCGTAGTGGCCGAGCAGGAGCGCGCCGATGTGCTCACGCGTCTTGCGCGGCTCGGTCCAGCCGCCGATGACGAACTCCTGGCGATGCTCGATCTTGAGCTTGAGCCAGCCGCTCGATCGCGCACCGGGGACGTACGGCTCGTCCATCCGCTTGGCGATCACTCCCTCCCAGCCGAGCGTCTCCGCCTTTCGCAGCAGCTCCTCGCCATCGTTAGGCACCGTCTCGCCGAGGCGCAGGGCGCCGGCGGTGCGGTTGCGAAGGCGCTGCTCGAGGCGGGCGCGGCGCATCGTCCACGGCAGGCTGGTGATCACGTCGTCGCCGTCGACGAGCAGGTCGAAGGCGACGAGCGCCGCGGGCGCTCCCACGCGCGCCGTCTCGATGAAGGCGCGATCGGTGGTGTGCATCCGGCTCTGCAGGTCCTGGAAGCGCGCGACCTCGTCGCCATCGAGCGCGACGACCTCGCCGTCGAGGACGAGCGGCCGCTTCGCCTTCTCCGCGAGCTCGCGCAGCGCCTCGATGACCTCGGGAAACTGGACGCTCTTGTCGTTGCCGTTGCGCGTGACGAGGTGCGCCGAGTCAGCGGTCGCATAGGCGATGACACGGATCCCGTCGTACTTCGGCTCGTAGGTCCACCCCTCACCCTTGGGGACGCCGGTGCCGACCGACGCCTTCATCGGGATGATCGCCGACAGCCGCTTCGATGCCCGCACCGCCTTCGGGCGGCCGTGATGCACCGGCGGCTCTGCGACAGCGACCGAGGACGCGCCTTTCGCCACGCGCTTGCGCGCGACCTTTCGCGACGCCTCGCGCGGGGCAGCGGTCTTCGCCGAGGACCGCTTGGCCGCGGTTTTCGTCGTGGTCGTCTTCTTCGCGGTGGTCTTCTTCGCGGTGGTCTTCTTCGTTGCCGCTTTCTTCGCGACGCTCTTCGCCGTCGTCACCGAGCTCCTCGGCTCACGATTGGAATGCCACACGCGCTTCTTTCCCTTACCCTCGGCGATCTCCTCCATCGTGCGCCCGGTGACGACCGAGGTCGTCGTCTCGGCGACGACGTCGCGCGACGGATCGGCAGTATCGTCGGTGCGCTTGATGAGCAGCCACTGCGGCTTGCCGCCTGTTTCGCGCATGCGGACGAGCGACCAGCCGCCCTGCAGCCGCTGGCCGTGCATGACCAGGTCGAGGCGTCCCTTCGCGTAGCCCTCACGCAGTGCCCGCACGCCGGCGGCCCCGGAGAGGCCGGGTGCGCCATACGTGCCCCGATCCCAGAGCATGACCGTGCCGCCGCCGTACTCACCTGCGGGGATCGTGCCTTCGAAGGTGTTGTAGGCGATGGGGTGGTCTTCGACTTCCATCGCCAGCCGCTTGGTGCCGGGGTCGTAGCTCGGGCCTTTCGGGACCGCCCAGCTCTTCATCACCCCGTCGAGCTCGAGGCGGAAGTCGAAGTGGAGGTGGCTCGCGGCGTGCTTCTGGATGACGAAGCGCAGCTTGCTCTGCGCGCTCTCGTCGCGCGCGGACGAGGCTTCACTGCCTGACGGTTCGGCGGTACGGGAGAAGTCGCGCTTGCGACGATACTCGGCGAGCTTCTCCCGTGCCGACGAAACGCGCGTGGACGGCGCGCGCTTCGCCGACGTGCCGGATGACTTCTTCGCGGCAGCCACCGAACCGGACCGTTAGGCAGTCTTCCGTTTCGCCCGCCGGGCGCGGGCGGGTTTCTCGGATGCGGCCGCGCTCTTCCGCGGCGCGCGGACGGCGCGTCCCTTCCCCTTGCTCTCCTTGAGGCTGGCCTCGAGGCGCGACATCAGGTCGAACACCTGCGCGTCGGCCGGCTCCTTCTCCGGTTCGGGGACGGTGATCTTCTTACCCTTCATCTTGGCGCGGATGATCTTCATCAGGTTCGCGCGATAGTCGTCGGTGTACTTCGCCGGGTCGAAGGTCTCGGCGAGCGATGCGACGAGCTGCTCGGCCATCTTCAATTCCTGCGGGCGAACCATTTCGCCGGTGGGGAAATTGAACTCGGTGACGTCCACCAACTCGTTGGCGAAGCGCATGATCTCGAGCACGATCGCATCGCCGACGACGCGGACCGCGGCGAGGTGCTCCTTCTGGCGCATCACGACCTTGCCGATGCCGACCGCGTCGGAGGTTCGAAGCGCCTCGCGCAGCAGCGCATAGGCTTTCTCGCCGCCCTTCGAGGGGACGAGATAGTACGGCGTCTCGAAGAAGCGTGGATCGATCTCTTCCTGCTTCACGAAGTCGAGGATCTCGAGCGTCTTCGACGACTCGAGCGCGGCCGCCTTGAAGTCGTCGTCGCTCATGACGACGTACTTTCCCTTCTCGTACTCGTAGCCCTTGACGATCTCGTTCCAGGGCACCGGCTCGCCGTCCGCGGCGCAGACGCGCTCGTACTTCACCGGCGACATGTCCTCCTCGTGCAGCATGCGGAAGGAGATGTGGTCCTCACGAACGGCGGTCTTCGCTTCGACGGGAATGTTGACGAGCCCGAATGCGAGCGAGCCCTTCCAGATCGAGGCCATCGTCGGAGACTCCGCGAGAAGGTGAAGACCGGTCCGCTACAGAGGGGTCGCGGCGGCGACGTGAGTGGAGGCAAGAGGGGTGCCGACGTGGAAAAACGCCCCGACATGGTCGTGCCTGCAAGATTTGTGATGCGAACGCTACAGTAAGCGGCGACGGGGACACGGGGCGCCTGGCCCGACAGCCTAACGGCACGGGCAGCGTTAGTATTGACCGCTGGAGTCCGACTTCCCGAGCACGCCTAACGCATGTCCGTACCCGCCGCCACCGACCGCCCCTGGACGATCGTCCACCTGCCGACCAACTCCGACCCGCGCGGAAGCATCACGATCTGCGAGAGCGGGGCGCAGGTCCCGTTCACGATGACGCGGGCGCGCTGGGTCTATGATGCGCCGCCCGGGGCGAAGCGCGGCGGCCATGCGCACCACCGCACGGCGCAGCTCTTCGTCGCGCTGGCCGGGGCGCTGACGGTGACCGTGGACGACACCGCACACCGCGAGCGCGTCCGTCTCGACACGCCGGCCACCGGGCTGCTGATCCCGCCCCGGGTCTGGATCGACACCGGCGAGTGGACCGAGGGGGCCGTGCTGCTCATGCTTGCCTCCGAGCGGCACGACCCCGCCGACTACATCCGCGACTACGCCGAGTTCGTCAGCTCGTCGGCGGCAGCAGCCGGTCGCAAGGCCTAACGCGCGGCGGCCGGGGCGGCGCCATGGGGGAGCGGCGCCGGCAGGTCGGCGACCACGTACGCCATCACCGCCATCGTCGCGACGCAGAGCGCCACCTCGTGCGGGTCGAGCTTGTCCATCGTGTCGGCTTCGGTGTGGTGGTACCAGAAGTAGCGCGACTCGTCGACGTCGGGGGACATCCCGGGGACACCGAGCTCCATCATCGGCTCGATGTCCGATCCGCCGCCGTTAGGCGCGACGCCGCCGGCGCCGATGCGGTCGAGCAGCGTCGCGACCTGGCGGATCACCGCCGCCGCGCTGTCGCTGCCGCTGAAGCCGACACCGCGCGGCTTGAACACGCCGTTGTCCGACTCGATCACCAGCAGGTGCCGGTCGGCCTCGGCGCGGTGCGCGTCGCGGTAGGCGCGGCCGCCGAAGCCGCCGTTCTCCTCGTTGGTCCAGAGCACGACGCGCACGGTGCGTCGCGGGCGAAGGCCGAGCTGCTTCATCAGGCGCACCACTTCCCATGCGGCGACCGCGCCGCCGCCGTCGTCCATTGCGCCCTGCCCGACGTCCCATGAGTCGAAGTGCCCGCTCACCAGCACCACTTCATCGGGCTTCTCCGAGCCGCGCAGCTCGGCGACGACGTTGCGCGACGCGGCCGGGGGCAGCGTCTGCGCATTCATCTTCAGCGTGACGACGACCTTGTCGCCGCGGTCGAGCATGCGCCGGAACATCAGCGCGTCCTCGACGGTGATCGCCGCGGTCGGGATCTTCGCGACGGTCGAGTCGTAGCGCATGTTGCCGGTGTGCGGGGTGCGGAACGACATCGGCGTTACCGAGCGCACCAGGGCCGCGACCGCGCCGACCTTCGCCGCCGCGCTCGCTCCGCCGACGCGGTAGCGCACCGTCTGCCCGTAGCTCGTGAACGGAACGTCGAAGAGCACGATTTTCCCCTTCGCCTCCGCCGCGCGAGTCGTCAGCTCGTCGAAGCTGCTCACGACCATCACCGGCGCGGTGATCCCCTTCTTCGGCGTCGCGATGCTTCCCCCCAGCCCGAGCATGCGCAACGGCGCATTGCGCGGCGAGACGAGCGTGAGCGACTCTTCCCCGCGTACCCAGTGCGTCACCATCGCCGGCTCGCCGCGCACGTTCTCGAGCCCATCACGTTTCATCTCGGCGAGCGCCCAGTCGATCGCATTCTCGAGGCTGCGCGACCCGCTGAGCCGGTTGCCGAACGTGTCAGTGAGCCTGGCCAGCCTGTTCCACGCGGCGCTGTCCTTGAGCGCCGCATTGATGAGCGAGTCCGCCGCAGCGCGATAGGTCGTGGCGACAGTGGACTGGGCGGTGCCCGCACGCGGCGCGACGGTCGATGCCGCGGCGATGACGGCGAGCGTTATGATCGAGTGTCTTGGTTGCACAGTTCTACATGGCAAGGGGGAAGAGATGCATGATGCGCGAAACGACGATGCATGGTGACGATACTGCGATGCACGATGCATGATGCACGGGACTTCTGGATACCTGATGCACGAAACTGATGAACGATGCATGAACAGTGATGCGTGACGCACGAGCGATGCACGGGGCTGATGCACGGGGCGGCAGTCGTTCGTGCATCGATGCATCCAGCCCTCCCGTGCATCATGCATCATGAATCGCGGTATCGTCACCATGCATCGCGTTCTCGTGCATCGTGCATCGCAGTTCAAGCGGCGTCGAGTACTTCACCTGCGTCGATGTTGTCGTAGATCGAGCCGAGCCAGCGGAAGAGGAACCAGAGCTCGGCGGCGATCGCGGCGACGAAGGCGATCAGCGCGAAGACGATCCGTCCGCTGATCGCCGTCGGGAGTGAGTGAATGGTGTACAGCACGCCGCCGGCGAGCGCGGCGGGGACGATGAGGAGCAGGATGAGCAGGAGCGACGAGCCGATCGTGCCGAGCAGGTTCTGCCCGATCACCTCGAAGCCGCCGCCTTCGCTGCCGAGCTTCACCCAGCCGGGGAAGAAGAGCGCGACTGCGTTGCGCACCGTCACGCTCAGCACGTCGAGCGTGAAGAGGGCGAGAAGCAGCGCAAAGAAGATCAGCGTCCGCTGGCCGATCAGTGGTACACGTTCGCCACCTGGCAGCACCAGCGCGAGGACGAGGCAGATGATCTGAAAGGCGAAGATCAGCGCGGTCGACGCCGCGATCTCGGCGCCGACGAGTGAGCCGCTGTCGAGCGGGAAGGTGCGGAGGAGGCGGAGGTACGGCAGGTCGCTGCGGAAATCGTTTCGCGTGTAGAGGGGGCCGATGATCGTCCAGAGGACGGCGATCGCCACGCCAACCCCGGCGAGAGTGTTGCGGGCGATCAGGATCGACCGCGCGAGGTCGGCGGTGTTCTGATAGCTGATCCAGGTGACCATGATCCCGATCGCCGCAATGCCGATCAGGGTGTAGGCCAGCGTCGCCCAGCGCAACTGCCGGACGGTCGGGATGAAGTTCTTCCAGGTGATGGCCATCCAGGCCGGGCCCGTCGGCGGCAGGGGGAGCCAGGTCCGCCGCGCGACCCACGTCTTCTTGCCTAACGCGGCGCGGGCGGCGATCAGCGCGCCGATCCCGCGACCGCCGCTGGCACGGCGTGCGCGCATCGCGGCCCGCAGTGCCTCGCGCCGCTCCCCGGCCGCGACCGCGGCCTCCTCGAAGGGCGTGCGATTGAGGAGGATCCACGGCACGTGCAGCAGCCAGATCGCGACCGCGATCGGGAACACGCGCAACCACTCGCCGACCGATGCCGCGCCTAACGGTGCGACGACGGCGCGAGCGGGGGCGATGACGAGGATCGCCGGCATGCTCGACAGCGCCTCGCGCACCCGGTCGATCCCGTCGCCGAAATCACTGGTCCCGCCGAGCCGCGGCCAGACGGCGGCCAGGCTGGTGCCGAGCGCGATCGCCATCACGGCGACGACCACTCCGCCGATGATCCAGCCCCGGCGCCCGAGCTTCTCGCCGACCGGCTTCCCCCCGCTCCTCGTCAGCGTCGCGCCGAGCTGATGCAGCTGGAACGTCCCGAACATCACCATGTAGCTGACTACGCGCAGCGGGAACGGAAGCGCCACCGACCCGCGCCGGCTGATGATGGCGAGGATCATCGCGCTGATGAACGTGGCGATGCTCGCGCGTGCGAGCTTGAAGAGAATCAGTTCGTTCCGCGACAGCGGCGCCGGGAGCAGCTGCCGCGACTCGGCGCGCGAGAGCGCGATCGCGGACAGCTTGGTGCCGAACGTCCACCAGTAGGCGACGAGAATCGTCAGCATCAGCGCCGAGATCATCAACCCGCTGCTGCCGAGCACCGCTGCCGGAGGCGCGCCCGCGCCGGGCCGCCTGACGCCGAGCAGGCGGTCGGGGCGGAGCAGGAAGGCGTAGTAGGCGACGAGAAAGAGGACTCCGAGCACGTAACGCACGTTCTTCAACCGCGCGACCTGGGCGCGGAGGCGGTTGCGCCCGGAGCGCAGGATGAGAAACGTGAGCGCGCTGGCCGCTCCGGTCCGGACGGTGCGCGTCGCGTCGAGGCTGGTGCTCAACGCCCGGCGATCCCGGCGCCTGATGCGTCGGGCGTGTCCTGGCCGGTGATCGCGAGGAAGAGCTCTTCGAGCCCTCGCCCCTCGAGGTCGGGTCGGCTGGCCGCGATCTCGGCGATGGTGCCGAGCACCATGCACTGGCCACCCTGGATGATGAGGATCCGCGTGCAGAGCTCCTCCACGAGGTGGAGGAGGTGCGAGCTGAGGATGACGGCAGTGCCGGCGTGCGCGCGGGCGAGGATGGCCGCCTTCATGCGGCGGATGCCTAACGGGTCGAGGCCGGTCAGCGGCTCGTCGAGGAGGAGCGCGGCCGGCTGGTGGAGGAAGGCGCAGGCGATCGCGAGCTTCTGTCGCATGCCGCGCGACAGCTCGGCGGGCAGCGCGCTGCGCTTGTCGGCCAGCTCCAGCTCGCGGAGGAGCGGCTCGATCCGTTCAGCGGCGTCGGGGACGCCGTAGAGTCGGGCGATGAACGTGAGGTGATCATCGACCGTCATGTACTCGAACAGCTGGGGCTCGTCGGGGACGAAGGCGAGCGCGCGCTTGGTCGGGACCGGGTCGGCGACGATGTCGTGACCGGCGATGCGCACTTCGCCGCCGGTCGGCCGGATGATGCCGGCGAGCGAGTGGAGGGTGCTCGTCTTGCCGGCGCCGTTAGGCCCGACGAGTCCGAGCACCTCACCCGGCGCGACGGTGAACGAGAGTCCGCGGACCGCGACGAAATCACCGTACTGCTTGACGAGGTTGCGAACCTCGATGATGTCAGTTGGCATCCCCCAATTTGACGTCGCGCCACGACCCGTCAACGGCGGTGTGCGACGCTGGCGTCGCACCGCCAGCGATCGGCGCTCGCAGTTCGCTGGCGCAGTCGGCTAGCGGGGCGGCATCGACAGCAGCTGGCCGGGTGCGTGCGAGAAGCGAGCGAACAGGAGAACGCCACGAGGCATCAGACACGAGCCGTTGGCCATCAGCCGTCAGCCATCAGGGTCGAGTAACGGCCGATCGCCTGGCGATGACACCGAGCCTAACGGCAAAACACCCGCGGCCCGCGTGCAATCGCGAGCCGGCACTGGTTCTGGTGCAGCTCTCACCGCGTGTGAGCGTTCGCACAAGGCGCTGCCTGACGCTTCCGCGGACACGCGGCAACGATTCCGCGGCGCAATTCGGAGTGGCTTCGGGCGGCAGAAATTTCACACGTTGCGAGTGTCGGCGGTGCGTCGTTTCACACACGAAGCGAGCGGACTCGACAGCGCATCCCCGCCGCATACTCCCTGACCGGCAAATGCTCACTCCACGTCTTCGCCTCCTGTTCGTCACGCTGGCGCTGCTCCTCGGAGCGGCTTGGGTCGGCGATGGTGATCGCATCGACGGGGCGATCGTGCTCGGGGCGGGAGCGCTGCTGACGTGGGGGTACTTTCGCAGCGGAAGCCTCTGGCTCGCGCTGGCCGCGTACCGGACAGGAAACGTCGAGCGGATGGGGGAGCACGTGCGCCGAGTGCGATGGCCGCAGCTCCTCAGCGCGAAGTGGCGTCCCTACTATCACTGGCTGCAGGGCGTGGCGCTCGCGGTCGAGGGACGGATCGCGCCGGCACGCGATCACCTGCTCCAGGCGAGACGGTGGCGCTTCCGCACGGAGAACGACCGAAGCATCATGGAGTGCCAGCTCGCCGACATGGCGATCCGCTGCGGTGAGCCGGCACAGGCGTGGTCGCACCTCGGTCATGCGCGCCGGCTCGGACACCACCCGGTGGTGGACGCGCTGATCGCGTCGGTCGAGGATCGGATCCCGGCCGAAGCTCGCTGACGCAAGCGCAGCGCAACGCGCTCGCCGCCACGCCTGCCGACGGCCGACCGCGATCTCACCTGCCTAACGACGGGCAACGTCCCGGTGGCGTGACGAGGAGCGGCATGGCGCGAGAGCAGCAGAGAAAGACAGGCGACGGGCAGCGCAGCGCCGCGGGGACTGGCAGCGGTGAGCCTTCGCGCCCCTCACACCGCTGGGCGATCGACCGCGTCGAGGAAGGGACAGCGGCGGTCGAGCAGGACGGTGATCACGTCTACGAGATCCCGCGCTACCTCCTGCCGCCCGACGCGCGCGACGGCGACGTGCTGACCGTGATGGTGACCGGGGCCGCCGCCGGCGAGGTCACGCTCTCGGTCCGCATCGATCGTGCGGCCGCCGACGCACCGAGGAAGGCGGCGCGAAAACGCCGTGCCGGCAACGATCGCGGCGGCGACATCGTGCTCTGAGCGCTGCCTGACGGCGCGCCTGCGGGGTGCGCGCCGTTCAGGGCATCGGGTTGCAGTCCGGCTGCGATGAGCGGCGATCGGAGTGCCCGTTCATCGACGACTGCCCGCGAACGACACTCACGGTGTAGCCGCCGCCCCGTGTCCCCGGCGTACGGAAGACGATCGTCCCGTTCTCGTCGGTACGGTACCATCGCTTCCCGAAGCTCGAGTAGAGCGCCTTCGCCTGCGCATGCACGTGCCCGTACCCATTGTCACGACCGACCGAGAACGTCACCCACTCGGGATCGGTCGCGCGCAGGTACCAGCTGCTCACGCCGTTGCAGCTCCCATGATGGTCGCCCTTGAGGACGCTCACCTTCATGCCGGGCGCGCGATCGTACCCCGAGCGGGCGAACCAGTCGATCTCCTCGTGCTCGGCGTCGCCGGCGAGCCACATGGTGAACGATGCCGAGTCGGGGCCGACCAGCTTGAGCGGAGCCGACCGGTCGTTAGGCGACGAGCCGCCGGGGTCGGGGCGCATGAGATGGAGCTTCGCGCCGCCGTTCATCGTGATGGTGCAGATGGGACGTCCATCGGCGCAGGGGTCGTCGGTGTCGCGGAGGATCGTCTCGCCGCGCCCGACGCGCGCGTCCACCGAGTCGCGGAGACGCTGCAGCGCGGCGTTGCTGTAGGGATCCTGGTTCTCGAAGAAGTAGCGCACGGTGATCCGTCGCGACGACCGGAACAGCTCGCGCAACCCGGCGTGATGATCGTAATGCTCGTGCGTGAGGACGACGACATCGATGGTCGCGCCATCGAGGCCGAGCGAATCGAGCAGCACGCCGAAGCGGGCCGTGTCGGGCCCGCCGTCGATGATGACCTTGCTCGTGCCGTTGCTGATGTAGGTCGCGTCACCCTGTCCGACGTCGAGCACGCGGACGACCAGCTCGGATGCTGGCCCGGACGCACCGTTAGGCGGGGCTCCAGGCGGCGCAGCGGGCGCGCCGTTTGATGCGCCGTTTGACGCGCCGTTTGACGCGCCGTTAGGCGCCCCCGGCGATCCGCGATCGCCGCGGCCGAAAGCCGTCGTCGCCAGTCGCCAGCTCGGTGGCTCGACCGAGGCGTGGGGCGCCCCCTCATCAGTGAGCTCCCAGCTCTGGCCGGCAACGGTGCGCCGCCAGGCGACCGAATCGACCGTTATGCCGCGCGCGTCGCTGATCTCCAGCCAGTCGGCGCTGTTGGCGAGGGTCAACCCGCCGCGGTACGACCAGGCAGCGCGAACGCCGCCGTTGGCGCCCGCCGACGGGTTGCGCGCGAGCACGACGAATCCTCCCGCCGGGATCATGATGGCGGCGTCGACCAGCAGCGGGGCGTCGCCGCCGGAGCGGATGGTCCAGCCGCGAATGGAGACCGCGGCGCGCCCGCGGTTGTGCAGCTCGAACCATTCGCCGCGCGCGTCGCTGACGGCGCGCGGGTCGGCCATGATCTCGCTGATCACGACGCCCGCGCCGGCGTCAGGCACCTGCGCGCCGCTCGCCTGCGCTCCCAGTGCGAGCGCGAGGGCGATTGTCCGCGGAGTCCAGCGCAACGCCGGTGATTCAGCTCAGAACGTCACGCCGAACGATACCGGGATGTAGGTGAGCGAACCGCTGCCATTCTTCCCGTTCACCGTGACGTAGCGCGCCTCGAGCATCGAGCCGACCGGGCCAAGGCCGAAGAAGAGGCCGATGCCACCGTTGAAGCCGAGGCGCGTGTCGCTGCTCTCGCTCGTGAACGCCCCAGTCAGGACACCGCCGGTGTTGTCGATCGACGTCCTGACGTTGTACGCGCCGACGCCGGCGATGAGATACGGCTTGGCGGTCATGACGGCGGACGGCGTCAACACGACGTTCGCAGCGCCGTTGATGACGCGGACGTTGCCGGTCCCGTTTCCCTCGCTGAAGTCGAAGCGGTTCAAGCCACCCTCGAATCGGAAGCCGAGCGGAGAAAGCGGCACCGTGAAGTTGAGCATCGCGTTCAGGTTGTAGCCGGTGTTCACCGACTCGCCGAAGGTGGACTCGGGAATGCTCGCACCGGCCGAGATGCCGAAGTGCGGCATGGCCTGCGCCTGCGCGTGCGCGGTGGTCGTGAGCGTCAATGACAGCGCTGCAACCGAGACCGCGAGAACGATGTGCCTTGTCATGGGACGATCCTCGTGATGATGGGACCCATTGCGATCACGTCCGTTGGTACTGCGCGACGCGCAACGAGTTCCTGCGTCGTGTGCCAGCCGCATTTCAGCAGTACTCCAACAGCATAATGCACCGCGCGCCGCCATGAGTAATGGCGGCGCGCGGCGTTATCACTGACGGGTTGCACGACCCCGTCGATCGACCAGCTAGAACATGATGCCGAACGTCACCGGCACGTAGTGCGTCGAGGCGTCGGCCGTGTTCACGGTGACGTAGCGCGCCTCGACCATCGTCTGCAGCGTGCCGAGGCCGAAGCCCAGTCCGCCACCGACGTTCCAACCCAGCTTGTTGTCCGTGGCGTTGCCGGCGCTGCCCGCGTCCGCCTTCAGGTGGTGGTACCCGAGGCCACCGATGACGTACGGCTTCGCGACGACCATACCGGGAACCTGGAGCACGACGTTCGCGGTGCCGCTCAGCGACGACATGGTGACGCCGTCGGCGACACCGCTCTTGCCATCCCACGAGTTGTAGCCGACTTCAGCGCGGAAGCCGAGTGGCGACATCGGCATCGAGAAGCCGAGGAGACCATTCACGCTGTAGCCGCTCTTGAACGCCTTGCCGAAATCACCGGTCGGCATGCTGAGGCCAGCGGACACACCGAAGCCCGCTTGCGCGCGCGCAGTCGGTGCCGCGACGAGCGAGAGTCCGACGACTGCCGCTCCCAACATGATGCGCTTCATCATTTCATCCCTCTTGGAAGAAAAGTGAGATGCCCGGCGCGCAGCAACCTCGATGCGTCCGGGCGTCAACAAGAATAGGCGGTAATTGCCCATTCTTGTACTGGACGATCGAACACGAAAGTGGGCACGATGGCGCGATTCTTCCCCGACGATGCGCACGACGAATCGGCCGCCGCGTCCGGCTGCCGGATTTCATAACGCTTCAGTGATCACACCGCTTCGGAGGTCGTCATGGCGTCGCTTCTCGACATGGTGCAACAGCACCTCGGAGCCAACGAGATCGACCAGATCAGCCAGCAGATCGGCGCGGATCCGGGACAGGTGCAGAGCGCCGTCAGCGCGGCGCTGCCGCTGATGGTCGGCGGGATGGCGAGCAACGCGTCGCAGCCGGGAGGCGCCGACGCGATCCATCAGTCGCTGACGTCGAGCGGCGGACTGCTCGGCAATCTCGGCGGGATGCTCGGTGGTGGCGGAGTTGGTGGCGCGCTGGGCGGGATGCTCGGTGGCACCGCGGATGGCGGCGGCGGTGGACTGCTGGGAAAGATTCTCGGCCAGCATCAGGCGCCGGTGCAGCAGGGCGTATCGAAGGCGAGCGGCCTCGATCCCGACCAGGCGAAGAAGCTGCTGCTGATCCTCGCGCCGGTGGTGATGGGAGTGCTGGCGCGGAAGCACGCGGCCGCGCAGTCGAACCCGGCGCAGGTGAGCGAGGACCTGAAGCGCGAGAGCGAGGCCGCGCAGCAGCAGGCGCAGTCGCGCGCCCCGCAGCTGGGCGGGCTGCTCGGACAGATCTTCGGGCACCGCTGAGAAGCAGCTGTAAGCGGTAAGCAACACCATGCAGTCAGCGGACCGCGCCACTTCGACGCCGTTCGCTGCCTGCTTGCCGCTTATCGCTTACAGCCGGCGTCGAGGGGCGCGCCTAACGCGATCCGATTGACCGCCCAGCCGGCCGGATGATGCCGAGGCTCTGGCGGACCATGACCTCGCGCGAGAGCATCGCGCTGCAGGCGGCGGCGGGACGCGGCTGGCAGAAGAGGAAGCCCTGCCAGTAGTCGCAGTGATGGTCGCGGAGGAACTCGAGCTGCTCGCGCGTCTCGACGCCCTCGGCGATCACGTGGAGCTTCAGCGAGCGGGCGAGCGCGATCACCGCCTCGGCGATGGCGGCGTCGTCGGGGTCGGTGGCGATCTCGCCGACGAACGAACGGTCGATCTTGAGCGAGTCGGCGGGGAAGAGCCGGAGCGCGCTGAGCGACGAGTAGCCGGTGCCGAAGTCGTCGATGGAGATCCGGACGCCGAGGCGCTTGAGCTCGCGCAGCTTGCCTAACGCGTCGCCGTCGCTCTGCATCGCCATGCTCTCGGTGAGCTCGAGCTCGAGCGTCTCGGGCGCGATCCGTGTCTCGCCGAGGATGTCGGAGACCACCGAGACGAAGTCGGGCTGCTGGAGCTGGCGGACGGAGAGGTTGACCGACGCGCGGAGCTCGGGGAGCCCGGCCTCCTGCCACTCGCGCAGCTGGCGGCAGGCGGTGCGAAGCACCCATTCGCCGATCGGCACGATGAGCCCCGTCGTCTCGGCGAGGGCGACGAACGCATCGGGGGTGAGCAGCCCGAGCTCCGGATGGTGCCACCGGAGCACGGTCTCCATGGCGCAGATGCGCCGCGTGCTCATGGCGACGATCGGCTGGTAGAAGAGCTCGAGCTCGCCGTTAGGCAGGGCGCGCCGCAGCCGGTTCTCGAGCGTGAGCTGCTCGAGGGCGCGGGCGTTCATCGCCGGCGCGTAGAGCTGGACGATGTCGCGTCCCTGTGTCTTGGCGCGGTACATCGCCGTGTCGGCGTTCTTGAGCAGCGTCTCGGCGTCGTCGCCGTCGTTCGGGTAGAGGCTGACGCCGATGCTGGCCGACACGAAGAGCTCGCGGCCGTCGATGACGATCGGGAGCTTGAGCGCCTCGCGGACGCGGCGCGCGACCAGCGTCGCCTCGTCCACCTTGTCGACCGAGGAGACGAGGATGGTAAACTCGTCCCCACCGATGCGGGTGACGGTGTCGTCGTCGCGGAGCAGCGCACGAATGCGGCGGGCCACGACCTGGAGCAGCTTGTCACCGACCGAGTGGCCGAGCGAGTCGTTGATCAGCTTGAAACGGTCGAGGTCGAGGAAGAAGACGCCGAGCTGGATACCGCTCCGGTGTGCACTGGCGATCGCGACGTCGAGGCGATCGAGGAAGAGCTGACGGTTAGGCAGCCCCGTGAGCGCGTCATGATAGGCCAGATGCTCGATCTGCGTCGCCGCGTCCACGGCCGTGCGACGCTCATCCTCGAGCAGCCAGATCACCATGCCCAGCGCGATCGAGAACTGGAGCAGGAAGTCGACGATGTTGAGCGCGGCCGTGTATGACGCGGCGTGACCGACCGCATAGGCGTAGACGGCGAGCACCAGGTAGTGCAGCTGCTGCAGCGCGTAGGCAACGAACGAGATGCCGACCAGCCGGTGACCGAGCCCCGCGTTCCATGGGCGGGCGCGCAGGATCAGTCGCGCGGCGACGGCGAAGGCGATGGTGCTCAACCCGGTCCGGATCAGCGCCCGCACCAGCGTCGGGACGGGGGCGTTGAGCGCGCCGCCGATCGCGACGACGGCCAGAGGCTGGACGATGCCGATCACGATCGCCGCGGTGACGAGCCAGCGCTGCCAGCGCTCGGCGACCGAGTGGCGGGCGGTGACTTCGTACGAGCCGAACGCCAGCCAGACGACGCGGAGGAGTGCCGTCGCCATCGCCGTGATCGAGAGGGCGAGGTAGAGCGCGCCGTCGGCGCGTCCCGAGTCGCGCAGCATCGACGAGGCCGAGACCGTGAAGAGCATGACGGCCGCGGCGAACCACGCGCGCGTCCAGTGCCGGAGATATCCGTGCTGGAAGACGCGCTGGAAGTGCGCGAACACGACGCCGATGAAGAGGGCGCCGACCGCCTGGACGACCAGAGTAGAGACGACGAGCGACATATCCAATATTGACGAGTACGGCAGCGTTTCGTCAGTGGTTTCGTGGCACGTGACGGGTGTCACACTGGAGCGTCGGCACGCCGGCGGGAATTAGTATCTATTAGCTACTAATTCTTGGCCGGCGGTGACTGGCCGCTGGCCGCTGGCTGTAAGCGATAAGCGGCAAGCAGTCAGCGAACGGCGGCACCGCCTGCGTTGCCGCCGTTGCTGACTGCTTGTGGCTTACAGCTTATCGCCGGCATCGCGGGTGATCGCCGCCACCGCGGATCGAACGACGCCGCGGCGCGCCGTTCAGCGCGTCAACGACCCAGCAGCCGCAGCGCCGAGGCGACGACCTTGTCGACCGTGAGGCCTAACTCTTCGTAGATCCGCTGGTACGGGGCCGAGGCGCCGAAGTGATCGATGCCGATGATCTCGCCGTCGCCGCCGACCCAGCGGTGCCAGGACATGGGGTGTGCGGCTTCGATCGCGACCTTCTTCGAGCCCGGCACGAGGACGCTGTCGCGGTAGCTCACGGGCTGGCGAGCGAAGATCTCGTGGCTGGGCATGCTCACGACGCGGGCCGCGATTCCCTGCGCGGCGAGCTTCTCGTACGCGGCGATCGCGATCGCCACTTCGCTGCCGCTCGACATGATCACGACGTCGGGCTTGCCGCCCTTCGCATCGCCGAGGACGTACGCGCCCTGCTTCACTCCCGATGCGGACGCGAACTTCGTGCGATCGATGAAGCCGAGCTTCTGCCGGGTGAGCACGAGCGCGGTCGGCCCGGTGTCGTGGAGGAGCGCGTTGCGCCACGCCTCGACCGTCTCGCCGGCGTCGGCGGGGCGGATCGTCGTCATCTGCGGGATGACTCGGAGCGCGGTGAGCTGCTCGATCGGCTGGTGCGTCGGTCCGTCCTCGCCGAGCCCGATCGAGTCGTGGGTGAAGACGTAGACGACGCGGCGCTTCATGAAGCAGGCGAGGCGGATCGCCGGGCGCATGTAGTCGGAGAAGACGAGGAACGTCCCGCCGTACGGGATCACGCCGCCATGCAGCGACATGCCGTTCAGGATCGCCGTCATCCCGTGCTCGCGGATGCCGTAATGCATGTTGCGGCCGCCGGGTGTGCTCGCGGTGAACGTGTCGATGTCCTTGAGCATCGTGTTGTTCGACGGCGCGAGGTCGGCGGATCCGCCCATCAGCTCGGGGACGACTGCGGCGAGCGCGTTGATCACGATACCCGATGCGGCGCGGCTGGCGACCGCGCCATTCTCGGCGGTGAACGTCGGCAGTGCCTTTTCCCAACCATCAGGCAGCTTGCCGGCGAGGCGACGATCCAGCTCGGCCGCGTCGGCGGGGAATGCCGAGCGATAATCGGCGAATGCGTTCTGCCACGTCGCCTGGAGCGCGCGTCCCTTCTCGCGGGTGGCACGACAGTGAGCGAGCGCCTCGGGTGGGACGAAGAACGGCTCCTGCGACGGCCAGCCGAGATTCTCCTTCGTCAGCCTGATCTCGTCCACGCCTAACGGTTCGCCGTGGGCCTTCGAGCTGTCGTGCCGGTTCGGGCTGCCATAACCGATGTGCGTGCGCATCACGACCATCGTCGGGCGGTCGGTGACCTTCTTGGCCGCGGCGATGACCGCGTCGATCGCGGTGAGGTCGTTGATGTCGGCGAGATGGAGGACGTGCCAGCCGTAGGCCTCGAAGCGCTTGCCGGTGTCGTCGGTGAAGGTGAGGTCGGTCGAACCGTCGATGGTGATGTGGTTGTCGTCGTAGAAGCCGATCAGCTTCCCGAGTCCGAAGTGCCCGGCGAACGATGACACCTCGTGCGAGATGCCCTCCATCAAGTCGCCGTCGCTGCAGATGAAATACGTGTAGTGGTCGACGATCGCATGTCCTTCGCGATTGAACTTCGCCGCGAGGTGTGCTTCGGCGACCGCCATGCCGACCGCGTTGCCCATCCCCTGGCCGAGCGGGCCGGTGGTCGTCTCGACGCCCGACGTGTAGCCGTACTCCGGATGTCCGGGAGTCCTGCTCTCCCACTGCCGGAACTGCTTCAGGTCATCGAGCGTGAGATCGTAGCCGGTGAGATAGAGGCTGCTGTAGAGCAGCATCGACGCGTGGCCGCAGGAGAGCACGAAGCGGTCGCGATTCGCCCAGTGCGGATCGGCGGGGTTGTGGCGCATGTGCTTCGTGAAGAGCGAGTACGCGAGCGGCGCGAGCGCCATCGGCGTCCCGGGGTGCCCCGAGTCGGCTTTCTGTACCGCATCCATCGCGAGGGTGCGGATGGTGTCGACGCAGAGCTGGTCGATCGACGAGGTCGCCGGAACGGGGCGAGGAAGGGCGGGCGCGGAAGTAGCCACGGATGGCTCCGGAGTATGTCGGGCGGGGCGACGCGCGCGGACAGCGCGTTGATCGGTGAAAGTTAGCCCCCGCCCAGCGGGTGTGGCAGTACGCTCGTCAGAGATGAGCGATCCGCAGTCGGCACTAGGCGGTAAGCGGTAAGCTGCAAGCAGTCAGCGAACGGCGGCTGATCCAGCGGGTTTCCGCAGTCCGCTGACTGCTTAACGCTTATCGCTTACGGCCAATCGCAGCGCACGGCGGCGCACGGAAGTACCGCGTGCCGTGCCGCGCGTCACTCGCAAACGAGGAGCGCGCATCGTTAGTATCAGGGCGCAGCCACAGGGAGTGATCGATGAAATGCCCGAAATGCTCGGCGAACATGGAACGAGTGCGGACGCCGGAAGCGACGGTGGACCGGTGCACACATTGTCGCGGGATGTGGTTCGACATGCTCGAGCACCAGGACGTGACGGCGCCAGCGGCGAAGGAGCTCGACGTCGGAAGCTCGGGGGTCGGTCGCAAGTACGACAAGATCGAACCGGTGCTCTGCCCGAAGGACAACCAGCGCATGACGCGGATGACCGCGCTCGGCCAGCCGCACATCCACTACGAGCAGTGCGCGATCTGCGGCGGCGTCTTCTTCGATGCCGGTGAGTTCCGCGACTTCAAGACGGAATCGATCGGCGACGTCGTGCGTGGGCTGTTCGGCCGAGGGAAGTGATGCCGACGCGGCGCCTGATGGTCTTCGCGGTTGCGCTGCTGCTCGTGATCGCCGCGATCGGCGTCGCGATGACGCGTCAGGCAGCCACGCTGGGCGGAGTGCTGGGCCCGCACGAACGCACGAACGTGACGCAGCAGCTGGTGGTCGAGCGGATGCAGGCGGTGGCGAAGCTGGTGAGCAGCGAGACGTTCGTGCGCGACGTCGTCACGTACGAGAACACATGGTACGGCTCGACCAAGCGCTCGCTGGTGGTGGTGTCGGGGAAGATCAACGCCGGCGTCAACTTCGACCGCGGCACGTCGGTGGCGATCAACGACACGACGAAGACGATCACGCTGACGCTGCCGAAGGCGGAGATCCTCGGCATCGAGATCACCGACATGCGAACCTACGACGAGCGCGGCGGACTCTGGAACCCGTTCACCCCCGCCGACCGCGACGCGATCATCCGCCTCGCCCGCGTGCAGCTCGGCCGTTCGGCGTACGACATGAAGATCCTCGAGCACGCGGAAGCGAGCGCGCGGGCGCTGCTGGAGAAGCTGCTGAGCACCGATGGGTACTCGGCGCACGTCGAGTTCGCGCCGAGAATCGAGGTGAACAGCAGCCGTTAGCCGTCAGCCGTCAGGGTCGAGCGACGGCGGACTGCCTCGCCGGCGCACCGGCTGGCGATAAGCTTATCGCTTACGGCCGAGCGCGCGGCCGCAGCCAGGAGCGCGGCTGCAGCCTAACGCGTCGTCGTTCAGGCGACCGTCGCCACCTCGCCCGTGCGGAGGCTGGCGCGGAGGCCGGCGATGCGCTCCTCGACCAGGGTGACCAGCTCGTGCATCGTCGCGGCGTCGAAGACGAGCTTCACGCCGGCGGTGCGGTACATCTCGGGGAGCGAGACGGTCCCGCCTAACGCGAGCGCCTGCTTGTAGCGGGAGACGGCGGCCGGGTGGTCGTGGAGCGAGTCGCGCCAGACCTGGAGCGCGCCGAGCTGCGCCAGCCCGTACTCGATGTAGTAGAACGGGCTGGTGAAGATGTGCGACTGGCGAAGCCAGCGGGCGACGCGCTCGGGCTCGAGGCCCGTCCAATCGACGCTCGGCTCGAAGCGCTGGCGGATCTCGAGCCAGGCCGCGTCGCGGGCGTCGCGGTCGCCACCGGCGCCACTGGTGTAGATCCAGTGCTGGAACGCGTCGACACAGGCGATGTGCGGCAGCGCATACAGCACGTCCTCGAGATGCTCGATCTGCGCGTTGGCCGCGTCGGTCGCGGAGTAGTAGCCCTCGGGGAGCGCGAGGTAGCGACCGGCGAGGAGCTCCATCGACATCGAGGCCAGCTCGGCGGCCTCGTGTCCGCTGCTTCGCTGCCAGACGTAAGGCAGCGAGTGCGCGGCGAAGGCGTGGAACGCATGACCGGCTTCGTGCACGAGCGTGCTGACATCGTCATGGACGCCGACCGCGTTCATGTAGATGAACGGACGGCCGCGCCACTGCAGGGTGGTGCAGTAGCCGCCGGGCGCCTTGCCGGCCCGGCTCTCGAGATCGAGCAGCCGCTCCGCCTCGAGCATGCGGAACTCGCGCCCGAAGTCGGCATCGACGCGGGTGAAGATCCGTTCGGCGGGAGCGACGAAGCCCTCGACGTCCTCGAACGGGCGGAGTCGCGTGTCGGTGTCGGGGTTCACCGCGAGATCCCACGGCCGCAGCGTGTCGAGTCCGAGCCGCTGGCGGCGGTACTCGTGCTGGCGGGCAGCGACGGGGACGACCGCTTCCTCGACCGCGGCATGGAAGCGCCGGCAATCGTCGGGTGAGTAATCGAAGCGGTACTTCGCCGCGAAGCTGAAGCGCATGTAGTCGGGGAAGCCCGCGGCGTGCGCGACCTCCTGGCGCAGCGCGTACTGCTTGTCGAAGATGTCCTCGAGCTCATCGCGCTTGTTGAGGTACGCGCGTGCGCCGAGCTGGAAGGCGCGCTCGCGCTCACCGCGGTCGCGCGACTGCAGGAACGGCTGCAGCTGAGGAATGGTCTTGCGCTCGCCGTCCCACTCGACCGACAGCCCGCCGACGACCTTGTCGTACCCCGCCTCGAGCTCCTCGAGCTTCGCGAAGCGCGGGACGTTCTCCTCGCGGAAGATCGCGTCGTCGGTGCGGAACTTCTTCAACGTCGTCTCGAGCCCGGGCTCCGTGTAGCCTAACGCGAGGAGCTTCCGCGCCAGCCGCACTTCCTGCTCGTCGACCTTCGGGTAGATCTCCATCGCGAAGCGCAGGTGCGCCGCTTCGGCTGCCTCGTCGGCGGTGTTGGCCGTGTAGGCGATCATCGCCAGCGACCCCGCCTCGCCGAGCATCGCGTCGAGCCGCGACCAGACGGTGAGCCACTCGTGCTCCTGTCCCCGGGCGATCTCGTAGTCCGCGAGCGCCGCGTAGTAGGGGGCGACGTCATCCCACGTCGCATCGATGAACGCCGTGGGAGAATCCGGGAGTTGCGGAAGACCGTTGCTCCGGCCCCTGTCTGCGCCGTTAGTCACTGATGAGATCATGTATAAGAATTCGCCGAGCACCGTCCGACCGCCAGCCCCATGCGCGAACGGATCCCGCTTGCGCCTGCCTAACGGACGAGCTCCTCGATCTCGGCCGCCTTGCAGCGCTGCTCGTGCTTCGGGTAGGCGCTGCCGCAATGGATGCAGTGGTCGCCGAAGCCCCCACGCCGCCAGACGAGATAGTAGACCGCCCGCTGGAGCTTGGCGATTCGGTCCTCGAGAAGCTTGAGGCGCGCGTCGGGGTCGGCCTGGGGCATGAGCTTGAACCTAACCGCGCGAGGTGATGGCGTCTTCCCGATTCGCGGTTTTTTGCGCCGCGTCTCACCGCCGGCAGCCGGCGTTCAGGGCTTTCGGCCGCGGTTCTCATCCTCGCGCTGATCCGAGCTCGTCACCGGTGCGCCGCCGCTGCCGCCGTATCCGCTTCGGTGTTCGTTCTTCCGGTCCTGATCCAGGGGCTCCGAGCCCTTCTTCCGGTCGGCGGCGGAGCGGTCTTCGGTCACACTCGTCTTGTCGCCCTCGCCCCGCTCTCCGCGCGCCCCGTGAATCCCCTCGGATGCCTCGCTTCCGGCGCCCGTGGGGCGTCCGCTGCCCTGCTGCTGGTCGGCCATTGCTTCATCTCCGTGTCGAGTCGCGCGACATGCGCGTCCATAAGTGTAGGAGGGCAACGCACATGCCACCCGCGGGCTGCCACAGCTCGCGGCTCGCCGTGTCTCCATCCCGGGTTCGAATCGAACTATCGTGTCCGCCGAAAGCGTCACCCCACCAGAGCGCGGAACGCTGCCGCGAGAGCTGATCGATTTCCTGATCGAGCTCTCGATCGCGTTGCAGAAGTTCGCGATCTATCCAACGGGGCATCCGATGCTGGCGACCACGGTCGAGCGGCTCGAGCGCCGCCTGCGTCCGCTGCTCGACCAGCGCTCGACCCTCTCGCTCGGGGTAGCGCGCAACCAGCTCGTGATCGAAGGGGTGGCGACGGACGAGCATCACGCTGTTCTTCGCGAGCTCGCCGAACGGCTGCACCATCATCACCTCGGCGCGCTCAAGATCTCACAGCGGGTGACGCCGACCGAGCTGCGCGAGATGCTGGTCACGATCGGAATCGATCAGGGGAAGGAAGCGATGCCGATCGGGTTGCTTCCGATCGAAGAGCTTCCACAGTGGCCGAGCATTCGGCTCTACCCGCTCGCGTACGAACATCTCGAGCTGCTGAGCGAGGACGAGGACAACGCCACGCCTCCGGTTGCTGGCGTGAAAACTCGAGCAGCTGGCGCGAGGGCGGCGCGATTATGGGTTGGGCTGGCGCGTGCGGCGCTCGCCGGACGCGAGGCGCCGTCGCGCAAGGCATCGACCGGAGCGACATCGACAGAGACGTCAACGCCCGAAACGCCACCTACCTCGGCCGCGACCGCGGAAGCGGAAGAGACTGCGGCCGCCGACCCGGCGGAGGTGGCGCGGGCGATCGACGAGCACCAACGCGAGGAGGCGTACGACCAGGTCATCGTCGGCTACCTGCTGCAGATCGCCGACGAGCTGCGGTCGGCCGACGGCCGTGATGCGGTGGCGCTGCGCCGGCGCGTCTCGGGCCTTCTCGGCTCGGTGAAGCCGGAGACACTTCGGAACCTCCTCACGATGGGGAACGACGCCGGCCAGCGTCAGAAGTTCGTGCTCGATGCGACGCAGGGGATGGCGGTCGACGCGGTGATCGAGCTGCTGCGCGCCGCGGCCGACGTCTCGAAGCAGACGATCTCGCATTCGATGCTCCGACTGCTGTCGAAGCTCGCGGTGCACGCCGAGCATCATGGGTCGGACCGGCGTGCGGATGCGGACGCGGCGCTCCGCGAGAACGTGCGCATGCTCGTCGGGCAATGGACGCTCGACGACCCGAATCCGGATGCCTATCGCGCCGTGCTCGAAGGAATGTCCAGGTCGCGACCGCGACTCGATGGCTCGCTCGTCGCGGCGTACCCCGTGGAGGACGAGCGTCTCGTGCAGATGGCGCTGGAGATCGGGGTCGGTGGCGACGGCACGTGGCGGGCGGTGGAGACGATGGTCGCGCGACGCCGTCTCTCGCCGCTGGTCGCGATGCTCGAGCGTTCGCCGCGGCCGCGCATCGCGCAGCAGATCTGGGACCGGATCGCGACCCCCGAACGCATCCGCGCGATGGTCGAGGAAGCGCAACCGGACTGGGACGCGCTCGAGCGTCTCGTCGCACGCGTCGGACTCGGCGCGGCCGACGCACTCACCGATGCGCTCGAGGAGACGGAAGATCCGCGTCGCCGCGGTCATATCGTTTCCCTGCTCTCGAAGCTCGGCGACGACGTCGGCGACGCGATCGTGCGACGTCTCTCGCAATCGGGACCGGCGGTGCAGGCGCAGCTGCTCGTCCTGCTCGGCAAGCTCGCCATTCTGCCGGCCGGCTTCGATCCAGCCGAGTGGGCACGAAACCGGAATCCGTCGGTCAGGCGCGAGGCGATCCGGATTCTCTGCCGGCGGGCGGCGACGCGTGAGCAGGGAATAACGTTAGGCCTTGTCGACGTCGACGAGCGCGCGGTGCTCGCGGCGCTGAACGAGGCGGCGAGCGATTGCCCGCGCTCGGCGGTGCCGATCCTGATGAGTCGTGTCGACCGCGACGACATCCCGGCGTCGCTGCGCGCGCTGGCGATCCGCGCGGTGGCCAGCGTGAAGTCCCCGGACGTCGTCGACTGGGTGCTGCGCTTCGTGATGATCGGGCGGAAGCGGTTCTTCGGCGGCGAGCGGCTGGCGCCGAAGACCCCCGAGCTGCTGGCGGCGCTCATCGCGTTAGGCACCTACTGGTCGAGGGACAAGCGGGTCCTCTCGACACTGGAGCGGGCGGCGAAGTCTCCCGACGCCGAGATCCGGAGCGCGGCGATGAGCGTGCTGCGGCCGCTGCCTAACGCGCGGCCGTCGGTGCCGCGCCCGGTCGAGGAGGACGGATGAGCGACCCGGTCCGGCTGCTGACGACGCTGGCGAAGGCGCTCTCGGCGCTGGGGCTCTACACCGCCGGCCACCCGGCGCGCGAGCGAGCGGTGGATGTCGCGTACGAGGAGCTGGTGCGGCTGCAGCGCACGGACCCCTACGCGCAATTCTCCTTCCTCGGCGACGAGGTCGTCTTCGGCCAGGCCGCGTTGCGCGAGATTGGAGCGTGGGACTGGGGGCGCAAGCTGGCGGCGGCGGGAATCCAGCGCCTCGAGATCGTCGACATCGTCTCCCGCGACGAGTACGCCGACTTCCTCGACGACGTCGCCAGCCGGCTCGCGGCGACGAACGGGCCGAGCACCGTCGAAGCCCGACCAGGGCGACGCCACAGCATACGATTCGGGGCGATCGGTATTCGCGGCGACGCGCCGCAGACGCCGCGCGACGAGTCAGCCGCGACGACATCGTCAGGCGGCATCACCTACGATCTCGGCGCCGAGGCGGACGCGGTGCGGTGGATGCACGACGAGGTCGCGACGCGCGGCGAGCTGCCATTGCTCGAGGCAGAAGCCGTGGTGCGATCGCTCGCGGTCGCGATGCATGGGGACAGCCAGATCGTGCTTCCGCTGATGCAGATGAAGGAGTTCGACCAGTACACGACCACGCACTCGCTCAACGTGAGCGTGCTGACGATGGCGCTGGCCGAGCACCTGAAGCTGCCGGCGAGCGACGTGCGCGGCTTTGGTGTGGCGGGGCTGCTGCACGACCTGGGCAAGGTGCGCATCCCGAAGGAGATCCTCGTCAAGCCCGGGAAGTTGACGGAGGCCGAGCGCGAGGTGATGCAGCGACATCCGGTGGACGGCGCGCGGTTGATCGTGGCCAGCGACAAGAATCTCGACCTTGCCGCGGTCGTCGCGTACGAGCACCACATCATGCTCGATGGTGGCGGCTACCCCCGTCCTCACTATGGCCGCGGGTGTCACCACGCGAGCGAGCTGGTTCACGTCTGCGACGTGTACGACGCACTGCGTACGCACCGGCCGTATCGCGCGGCTTGGGAATCCGAAGCGACGCTCACCTACCTCGCGGAACGCGCGGGTAAGGAGTTCGACCCGAAGATCGCCCGATCGTTCATCGAGATGGTGCACGGGTGGGACCAGCGGGTCGCGACGGCCGGCAGCGGGACCGAAAAGAAGCCATTGGCGAGCTGATATCCGGTGTGGTGTGCAAGCCGGGAGGTGGCCGGCGTCTCTCTGCAGCCTTCTCGGAGAGAAATCATGCGCCGTGTCCTGTCCGCCCCGTCGATCGCGCTCGCTGCCGCGATCATGCTGCCGCTCACGTTGAGCGCGCAGGGAATCCTCATCCCCGTTCCGTGCCTGCCTAACCGTATCTGCCCACCGGTCCAGTGGGGGCTGGTGCGCACCGCCAGCAACGTCCGCGTGACGATGGAGGACCGCGTCCTTCACTACGAAGTCGAAGAGCGGTTCACCAATCGTGGCGGAGGGATCGCCGAAGCGGATTACATCTTCCCGCTCCCGGTCGACGCCGCGTTCCAGGATCTCAAGCTCTCGATCGACGGTCAGCTCGTGGCGGGCGAGACGATGAGCGCGGACAAGGCGCGTGGGATCTACGAGGAAATCGTCAGGCGGCAGCGCGACCCGGCGCTGGTGGAGTGGATGGGGCGCGGGATGCTGCGCGCGCGGATCTTCCCGATCCGGGCGGGCGAGGAGAAGCGGGTCGTCGTCCGGTTCGACGCGGTGGCGAGGCGCGAGGGCGATGCACTCAGGGTTGATTATCGCCGGGCGGGCAATAACACGGCGATGAGAGATGAGAGATACCGCGATCGAGGGATGAGAGATGAGAGAACGGCATCATCGGAGGATGAGACGTTTTCCCTCACCATTCCCGACAACGACGCGTTAGGCACCCCGTGCTCGCCGACGCACCGGCTGGTGCGGCGGTTGAGCAGCGGGCGGATCACCGTCGAGGCCGAAGGGAACAACAGCGACGTGACGGTGCTCGTGCCGCTGCGGAGCTCGAGCGCGGCATCGGTTTCGGTGCTCGCGAACGCGACGAGCGCGAGCGAGCGGTTCGCGCTGATCACGCTGACGCCGCCGACGCGGGCCGTGCGGCACACGCCGCGCGACGTCACGCTCGTGCTCGACGTATCGGGCTCGATGAGCGGGCGCAAGCTGATCCAGGCGAAGGCCGCCGGGCGGCAGGTATTGGCGACGCTGAACGAGGGCGACCGCTTCCGCATCATCGACTTCTCGACCGACGTGCGCACGTTCCGCGACGACTTCGTCGCCGCATCGGCGCCTAACGTTCGCGAAGCACAGCGCTACCTCGATGCGCTCGACGCGCAGGGATCGACGAACATCTCGGGCGCGCTCGACGAGGCACTGCGTGTCGAGAGTCCGGAGAACCGTCTTCCACTCGTCCTCTTCCTCACCGATGGCGCGCCGACGGTCGGCGAGACACAGCCCGATGCGATCGCGGCCGCGGCGGCCAAGGAACGTGGGCGCGCGCGGGTGTTCACCTTCGGCGTCGGTGCCGACGTCAACGCCGCGCTGGTCGAACGGCTCGCGCTCGAGGCACACGGCACCGCGACCTTCGTCCGACCCGAGGAAGACGTGGAGCGGGCGGTGAGCGTGGTCGCGTCGCGGCTCACCGATCCGATTGTCACCGACCTGCGCGTGCACGCCGACGGCGTGCGGCTCGACCGGGTGCTTCCCGCGGGCGGGATCGACCTCTTCGCCGGTCAGGACCTGGTGGTGCTCGCGCGCTACGAGGGCGACGGCGCGGCGACGCTCCGCTTCACCGGGCGCTCGGCGAACGGGCCGGTCGAATGGAGTGAGCGGGTGAACTTCCCGGCGCGCGAGCGCGGGAATTCCTTCGTGCCGCGGCTCTGGGCGACGCAGCGGGTGGGGTGGCTCTCGGCCGAGAAGCGGCGCGGGGGGAGCACGACCGAGATCGACGACGAGATCCGCGCGTTAGGCGAGCGCTACGCGATCCCGACCGAGTTCACGTCATACCTGGTGCAGGAGCCGGGGATGGTCGCGGGGAATGTGCCGCTGCTGCAGAACCAGTCGGGTGGCTCGGGTACGGCCGGTCGGCTGCGGTCGCAGCCTCCGTCAGCGGCGCCGATGGCGTCGGCGAGTGACCGCAGCTTCGCCGAAGCGAAGGTGTCGTCGATGCAGCGTGAGAGCCGTTCGCTGGCCGTGGCCGATTCGGCGATGGTGGCGGGTGCGGGTACGGCAGCAGCGCGGCGGATCGGCGCGCGATTCTTCACGCTCCGCGACGGCGAGTGGACCGACGCGCGCGTCGATGCGCCGAGCGCCAGCACGATCCGTCGCGTGCGGGTGAAGCCGTACTCCGATGCGTACTTCGCGCTCATCCGTGCGATCCCCGACCTCGGCGAGCCGTTTGCACTCGGCGACCGCGTCCTGGTGATCGGTCGTGCGGCGGCGATCGAGTTGGCCGCGGACGGAAGCGAGCGACTGAGCGACGCGCAGGTCGCGGCGCTCTCGGCCGACTGGTAGACTCAGCCTCATCATGGACGCCGAGCAGCTGTTCCGGACGTATCACGACACGCTGGTGCGCTACCTGACGCGCCGGCTCGGCGACCGCGACTGGGCGGAGGAAGTCGCGCAGGAAACGTTCGTGCGTGCGCTTCGGCAGAGATCATTGACGAACGAGCGGGCGTGGCTGTTCACGGTTGCGAACAACCTCGTCCGCGACGAAGCGCGCCGCGACGCGCGGCGGAGGAAGCATCTCGTGCTGCTGCGTGAAGAAGCACTGGCCGAAGAAGCAGCGGAGCCGGAGCCGACCTCGCTCGAGCGGGCACAGGAGGCGGCGTTCGCCCGGCGAGCGGTGGACGCGCTCGCCGAGCGGGACCGGCTCGCGCTGCTGATGCGCGAGGAAGGGCTGGACTATCCGGAGATCGCCGCAGCGTTAGGCCTGTCGGTGGGTTCGATCGGCACTACGCTGTCACGGGCGCGGCGGCGACTCGTTGAAGCATATGAAGCGTTGCAGAGGCGCGACGCAGCAGGAGGGGGAGGACATGCAGCATCCTGACGAAGGGACCATCCACGCCTGGCTCGACGGCGCGCTCCCGCCGGCCGAGGCGCGCTCGATCGAGGAGCACGCGGCGAGCTGCGCCGAGTGTGCGGCGGTCATCGCCGAAGCGCGCGGGCTGGTGGCAGCGTCGTCGCGAATCCTGTCGGCGCTGGACGCGGTGCCGGGCGGCGTGCTGCCCGCGGCACTTCCGGCCGAAGAGTCGGGCAACGCACAGGCACCGCGGCGTCCACAGGCATCGTGGTGGCGCTCGACGCCACTACGCGCGGCGGCGGCGATCCTGCTCGTCGGCGGCGTAAGCTGGCTGGCTACGCGGCGAGGCGTGCCTAACGAGATCACCCTGGCTCCGTCGATCGTGATGACGCCGGCCGAGGATCGCGCGGTCGCGGCCGATACCCTTGCGATGGCATCGGGGGCGGCGCAGTCGGAGCAGAAAGCTGCGCAGCCGGCAGCGCCGGGGCTGTTCCCGCCGCCGCGGGTGTCGGAGCTCGCACCCGGCGCTTCGCGCGCAGCACCTCTTCGCCAGGAATCGGCGAAGGTGGCGGCGCAGTCGGCGGCGCAGTCAGCGGCACGGTCGGCAGCGCGGCCAGCAGCGCCGTCGGCGATCGCGGACATGGCGGCTGCAGGCTCGGTGAGTGCGAACGCGGCGCGTGGCGACACGGCGAGCCTGGGCGCGGAGCGCAGCTATGCAGCGACTTCAGGCGTGATCTCGCCGCCGCCGAGTGCGGGCGGCGCAGCGACAGAGCAACGGCGCATGGTGGCGCCGTCGGCGGTTCCATCGGCGCCACCGATCATGGAACCGATGACGAGAAGCGCGGCTGAGCCGATGGCCAAGATGAGCTCCGCGTTGGCCGCCGCACCAATTCTGCAAAGCGATGCGCTCGGCCGGCTGCTCGGCTGCTATGTGCTCGAGGAGCAGGGTCAATCGACGAACAAGGCACAGGCACGCACGGAAGACGCGGCGTCGGCTGGCGCGCAGCCATCGTCGTCGCTGCTGCCGGCGCGCATCGAGCTGCGCGCGGATCGCGCCGACGACCTCGACGCAACGGCGATGGTGCTTCGCCCCGCACCGGGCGAGCCCGCGTTCGCGGCAAGCGCCCGCGGCAGATGGCGGACACTCGGCGCGAACGTGATCGAGATGCACATCGACGACGGCGCACGCTCGGTGGCGGCGCGACTGAAGATCGCCGGCGACAGCGTGAGTGGACTCGCGCAGTCGTACGTGAGCGGCCGGCGCGACTCGGCGACACAGCTGCGCGGGCGCAGGGCATCCTGCCCGGCGCCGTAAGGCCTAACGCGCGGCCGCGGGCCTTTCGGCAAATGGCTAAGGGCTAACGGCTAACGGCTAACCGCTAACGGCTAATGGCCAATGGCCAATGGCTAACGGCCACGGGATGCAGTCCGCCGACCCTTGACCCCTGACCCCCACTCGCTAACGAACCGCCCGCGCCCCGCGCGCGAGCCAGTCAGTGAGCTCGGGGTCGTCGGCGATCGCCTCCGCGGGGACCACGACCCAGGTGCTCATCGGGCGCTCACCGCCGGGAGCAAATGCCATGACCCCCGGCTCGGCGAGCGCACGCGGATAGTCATCGGCGGTCGTCTTCACGAGAAGCCCCTCGTGCCACGCGATGACGAAGGTGGACTTGCCGAGGAGGAACCCACGCCCGCCGAAGACGTTCTTCTGTCGCGCGCCGCGAATACCGGCGGCGGGGAGGAGGTCGGCGATCCGGGCGACGAGGCCGGGGTCGAAGGTCATGCGACAAGATACGGCGAATCGGAAGGCTGCCAACCATCGGCGCGTGGCAACTGTCACAGTTGGTATCCCGCCCGACCGGATCACCGCTCACCGTGTGAATGCCATGCGCCTCGCCATTTCCGTCCTTACCCTGACCGTGCTCGCCGCGACGCCGCTCCGTGCGCAACGCCACCGCAGCGCGATGACCGACACCAGCGAATGGCTCGAGGACTGTCGCGACGGGCGGAACGGGATGAACGATGACGATCGCGCGCGGAGCTGCGAGGTGCGGCGGACGGCGGTCGCGGCGCCGAAGGGGCGCGTCACCATCGATGCGGGCCGGAACGGCGGGATCTCGGTCATCGGCGGCGACGCGGACAGCATGGTCGTCGTCGCGCTGGTCGCGGCGTCGGGGTACAACGCGGACGAGGCGCTCGCTGTGGCGCGACAGGTCAGGATCGAGGTCACGCCGAACTCGGTTCGAGCGAACGGGCCGCGCAGCGATGATCGGCATCAATGGTACGTGAGCTTCGAGGTCGTCCTCCCGCGCGGTGCCGATGTCTCGGCGACGACGCAGAACGGCGGCGTTCGCCTCGAAGGGCTGAACGGAAAAGTCGAGGCGAGGGCGGTGAACGGCCCCGTCTCGGTGATCGAGATGGGTGGCGACGTCACCGGGCGCACGGAGAACGGGCCGATCATCGCCGAGCTGCGCGGGACGAAATGGGAGGGGGCGGGACTCGACCTGGAGACGAGGAACGGTCCGGTGACGCTTAGCATCGCCAGCGGGTACAACGCGCACGTCGAGACGGGAACCGTGAACGGCCCGATGGCGATCGACTTCCCGGTCACGATCCAGGGGCAGATCACCAGACGCTTGAGCTTCGACGTCGGTCGTGGCGGGGCGCCGGTGCGGGCGGTGACCACCAACGGCCCGCTCGTCGTTCACAAGCTGTAGCGCCGGCCGTCAGGGAGCGACGAAAGGTCAGGCGGTGCGGGCGCGGTCCTCGGCGGCCCGCTCCTCACCGTTAGGCCTGACGTCGTCGGGGTCGTCGGGCTGCTCGGGGTCGTCAGCCTTCGACTGCATCGCCCGCCTGACGGCGCGGCCGGCGACGACGGCGCCGGCGAGCATCGGCAGGTAGAACGTATAGAAGCGCCACCAGACCAGTGATGCACCGAGATACGCAGGCGGGATGATCCCTCCGAGCGCGCCTCGGTACGCGACCTCGACCACGCCGCCGCCGCCGGGTGCAGGCGCGATCCCGGCGCCGTAGTACAGCGTCAACGGCCAGAGGACCAGCGGCGCGACCGGGACTGACGGCGCGACGGTGAGGACGAGCGCTGCGAGGACGGAGATGCGCGCCGCGACGTGAACGAGCGAGATCGCGAGCGCAGCCAGTGCCCAGCCGCGTCGGGCGCGCCGCAGCGCGCCGAGTCGCTCGCGCAGCTGTCGCAGGGTGGACTGCAGTCGCCGCCAGCGAAGCGCGTTGAGCCCGACCCACCCCGCCCAACGCGGCGGCGGTCCACGGCGATCGGGACGCGAGAGGATCGACGCCAGTGCGAGCCCGCCGATGAGCAAGGCGAGAAAGCCGCCGACCACGCCCGCGAAGCCGGCGAGCGCACCACCGAGATGCGGCAGCGCGATCGCGAGGGCGATCACGAAGATCACCAGCGAGAGCACTTCGAAGGTGAGCTCGGTGAAGAGCAGCACCATCGCGTTGCCGGCGCCGATCTTCGCTTCCGTGAGGATGAGGAAGCGCGTCGGCTCGGTGCCCGAGCGCGACGGAGTGATCGCGCCGCCGAAGTCGCCACCGAGCGTCGCGCGAAGAGCGGGGCGAATCGGGAGCTCGAAGCCGATCGCCCGCGCTCCCCAGCGCAGCTTGGTCGCGCGTGCGGCGATGTCGAGACCGGTGAGCGCGAGCGCAAACAGATGCGCTCGCAGCGGGAGCGACATCGACCCGCCCGCCTGCGGCCAGCTCGACACGACGACCCACGCCGACACGCCGAGCGCGGCGGCGAAGGAGAGTGCGATGAGGAGCCAGCGCAGCGGCGACATTCGCCAATTCTAACGTCGCACACCACCTTCGTCTGCGCCGGGATGATGCAAGCGACAATGATGGCGAGTACCGGAACGGCTCTTGCCCGAACGGAAGAAACCCTCGCCAGAGGTGAATCACGGCGCTCGCGCCGATGCATCTACCACGTGAACGTGAAAGCAACACATACGAAATCGAGCATGCCGAAGCAGGCGCGACGGCCGATGGTGCCCATCGTCATCGAATGCGTCTCGCCCGACGTGCAATCGGGGCGCTATCCCGCCAAGCGCCTCATCGGCGACAGCCTTCTCGTCGGTGCCGACATCTTCAAGGACGGACACGACCTGCTCGCCGCGCGCGTGCGCTTCGAGGCGCCTGACGGCGACTCGCGCACGGTGGCGATGCGCTACGAGACCGATGCTGATCGCTGGCTCGCCAGGTTCCCGCTCGACCAGCTCGGCCGATGGAGCTTCATCGTCGAGGCATGGACCGACCGGTTCGGGACGTGGCGCGCCGGGCTCGAGAAGAAGATCGCGGCGAACGTGGACGTCTCGCTCGAGCTGATCGAGGGCGCTGTGCTGGTCGAGGGAACGGCGCGCCGCACGAAGGATCCGGCGGAGAAAGTCGCGCTGCGCGCGGCCGCGCTCACGTTGCGCGACGAATCAGCAACGCCGGCCTCACGCCAGACGGTCGCGACATCGGACGCACTGCGGCGCTCGGTGGACGCGAACTATCAGCCCGACGACCTGACGACATTCGCCTACCCGCTCGAGGTCGTGGTCGATCGCGCCCGCGCCGGGTTCGCCTCGTGGTACGAGCTGTTTCCGCGTTCGCAGAGCCCGGTCCCGGGAAAGCACGGCACGTTCGCCGACACGATCGCGCAGCTGCCGCGGCTCGCCGAGCTGGGCTTCGACGTCGTGTACTTCCCACCGATCCACCCGATCGGCCGCACCGCGCGCAAGGGGAAGAACAACAGCCTCACGCCCACGGCCGAGGATGTGGGGAGCCCGTGGGCGATCGGCAACGAGCTTGGCGGCCACGATGCGATCGATCCCGCGTTAGGCACGCTCGCCGACTTCGACCGGCTGGTCGCCGCCGCCGAGAAGCTCGGCATGGAGATCGCCCTCGACTACGCGCTGCAGTGCTCGCCCGACCACCCGTGGGTGAAGGAGCATCCGGACTGGTTTCACATCCGTCCCGACGGCTCGATCCAGTACGCGGAAAATCCGCCGAAGAAATATCAGGACATCTTCCCGATCGACTTCTGGTGCAAGGACCGGGAGAATCTCTGGAACGCATGCCGCGACGTGCTGCTGCACTGGATCCGCCACGGCGTGAAGACGTTCCGCGTCGACAACCCGCACACCAAGCCGACCGCGTTCTGGGAGTGGGTGATCCGCGACATCCAGCGCGAGCACCCGGACGTGATCTTCTTCGCCGAGGCGTTCACGCGGCCGAAGAAGATGAAGAACCTGGCGAAGGCGGGGTTCACGCAGTCGTACACGTACTTCACGTGGAAGAACACCGGGCCGGAGCTCGTCGAGTTGATGACCGACCTCACCGGCGACGCGGCCGAGTACATGCGCGGCAACCTGTTCACGAACACTCCCGACATCCTGCACGAGTACCTGCAGACGGGAGGGCGCGAGGCATTCCGCGTTCGCCTGCTGCTGGCGACGACGCTTCTCCCGCTCTACGGGATCTACAGTGGCTTCGAGCTCGGCGAGAACGTGGCGGTGAAAGCGGGGAGTGAGGAGTACCTGAACTCGGAGAAGTACGAGCTGCGCCCGCGGACTTTCGACGCGCCTGGGAACCTGAACGCGGAGATCCGGCTGCTGAACCGTGCGCGTCGCGAGCATCGCGCGCTGCAGGGCTACGCGAACCTCACGTTTCATCCGACGGACAATCCCAACATCCTCTTCTACAGAAAAGCTTGCGACACTGCGACGAGAGATGAGAGAACGGCGGGGGTGAATCGCACTGGAGCGGCTGTCGACAGTGCGACGAGAGAAGAGAGAATGGCGGCGGCCGGCGGGGTGCCTAACGGCGGCCCCGCAGATTCGGATATTCTCGTCGCCGTGAACCTCGACCCGAAGCGGCCGCATCACACCACCGTCGTGGTGCCGATCGCGGCGATGGGGATCGCGCCTGATCAGGCGTACACCGTCGAGGACCTGCTCACCGGCGCGCGCTACACCTGGCGCGGTGCCCGCAACTATGTGCGACTCGATCCGGCGCAGCAGCCCGGCCACCTCCTCCGCGTCGTCCGATGAGCGCTCCGACCACGAAGGACCCCAACAAGGACGCGCCGACCGATCCGCTCTGGTACAAGGACGCGATCATCTACCAGGCACACGTCAAGGCGTTCCGCGACAGCGACGCCGACGGCTATGGTGACTTCAAGGGGCTGACCGAGAAGCTCGACTACATCGCATCGTTAGGCGTGACGGCGCTGTGGATCCTGCCGTTCTATCCGTCGCCGCTCAAGGACGACGGCTACGACATCGCCATGTACGAGGCGATCCATCCGCAGTACGGGACGATCGAAGACTTCAAGAGCTTCCTCGAGGCGGCGCACGCGCGTGGGCTCAAGGTGATCACCGAGCTGGTGATCAACCACACCTCGGATCAGCATCCATGGTTCCAGCGGGCGCGCTCGGCGCCGAAGGGATCGCCCGAGCGCGACTTCTACGTCTGGAGCGATGACCCGAAGAAGTACAGCGGGACGCGGATCATCTTCACCGACACGGAGAAGTCGAACTGGACCTGGGATCCGGAGGCGGACCAGTTCTACTGGCACCGCTTCTTCAGCCACCAGCCGGACCTGAACTTCGACAACCCGGCGGTACTCGAGTCGGTGATCAACGTCATGCGCTTCTGGCTGCGCATGGGGGTGGACGGGCTGCGCCTCGACGCGATTCCGTACCTCATCGAGCGCGACGGGACGAACTGCGAGAACCTCCCCGAGACGCACGTCGTGCTGAAGAAGCTCCGCGCCGCGATGGA